>CABKML010000001.1 GCA_902373515.1 uncultured Eubacteriales bacterium
CGGTTCAATATGACATTCTCTTGTTCCGCTATATTTTCCGGACAGACCGTGATCACAATATTTAGCTTCTAGCACACCACCGTCAGCTAAAACATCAATTACTTTTAAAAGACTATCCGTATTTTTATTTTGTTTCTTAGCTAATTTAAGGTCTTTTTTGAATTGATTCGTGAATTTTACTTCGTATTTCATAAATCAAGTGCCGCCTTAAGATCTTCCATATTTCGATAACCCTTTACACTAGGATCAGACGCAAGCCGTCTCCCTTCCTCAATGGCAGCAATCGTTGTATCATTCGGAACCTCTAATTTAAGAGAAAAAGGAATCCCGTTCTCACGAATCGTTGTTCGCAAAAATATATTTATCGCTGTCGTCATATTGAGCCCGAGTTCTGAAAAAATCTTATCAGCTTGTTCTTTAATTTCCTTGTCTGTTCTGATATTTAAATTCGTAGTAGCCATATACGATACCTTCCTTTTCTTTTATCATACACAAATATTAGTTTATATTCAACACCTTGTCATTACAATGCATACAATTTAGACTCTTTTATCCATTAAGCATGTATTATGCTGTAAAATTGATTGTTTCAAAAAAAGAGAGACCTAAACAAAAATCTTCAAATCAACAAAGCATATAGGAGGAATGCACCATAGCTAAAATCAATCCTTAGTCACACTCACTCATCGCTATAAGCACTTTTACGATAGCTACCGCCAAGCCTTGCTACACAAGTGCAAACTTGCACCCACCTAATCAGCCTTTGACATCAACACAACACTCTCCAATGTTCAAACCCGTACACCATAGAAAAATAAGAGTTTACAACGCTGCGGCCGGGGCTGTGTTAGAATTAAGATTCAAATATGAGATAAAGCGAAGGATTTTATAAATGCGGATTTCTCCCGAAAAGCTATTGCCCCCGCCGCAAAAAATAGATTTAATTACCTGTGATATTGACGGCACATTGCTTAGTAACAAAGGTTTGGCCGACGAAAATTTGGATATTTTAGCTGATTTTATCCGGCGCCATAATATACCTTTTACTATAGCTTCCGGACGCAGCTTGGAAGGTTTGACCAAAGTCGCCCACCGGCTGCAGTTAGCCGATTACCCTTTAATCGGAGATAACGGTGCTGTCGTTTACAGCAATGTAACGGACGCGGAAATTTTATACGAAGAATTGCTCTTTGTGCCGCAGACAGGCGCGGCTGTTGCGCAGCTGACGGCTGCATACGGGCCGCATTTGGAGAAATTGATTTTACCGCATACTTTTTCGTCCAACATGAACAAGCAGATAGGAGAAGCTGCTTTAGCGCCGCAGAAATATAACGTTGATCTGCTTAAAGCTATCTACATTTATAAAGTATTGCGTTTCGCTGCTGCAAATAATATTGCTTCTTCTTATGCTTCCTCGCATCGGGAACGCGCCTTTGCGCCCCACGCTTTATGGGAAGTTGAATATTTGACCGACGATTTGGCGACAACTTATGTTCCCTTGGATTTCGCGGCTTTCAGTCGTTTACCTGTTTACAAAATTTTCCTGCTGACGGATGAAAAGCACAGCGAACAGAAAGAGGTTTTCGACCAAATATCAGCCTGGCTGGCACCTTTGGCGCAGGAATTGAATATCATTCGCTACGGCTCGTACATGCTGGATATTATGCTGAAAAACGTTGATAAAAGTAAAGGCGTTATTTTCCTGCAGAAGCACAGCCCGTATCGTCATATTGCCGCTATCGGTGACGCTCTGAACGACTTGGGGATGCTTAAAGCTGCCGATATAAGTGGCTGTGTCGCCAATGCGCAAGCGGAATTGTTCGCTTGGACCGATTTTCATGCTTCCGGTTCTTATAATGCCGGCGTGCTGGAGTTTTTGGAATTTCTGCTGCGGGAAAATTATCTTTGAGTTGCAGCAAAATCGGCTTTGAGCGGCGGAATTGGAGCGGCGGGATGCGAAATTATTTAAGCGGTATCACGCCTTAGCCGAATATTTACAATAGTTAAGGTTATTCATGCTACACTTAAAGAAGATCGCTTGCTGTTACCGAGTGTTTTCGGTCGGTCAAGCGGAATGAGGAGGCAATATGGAACTCAAATTAAACAGTGCTAATTTTCAAAAAGAAGTAATGGATGTTAAAGACAAATTGGTTATGGTCGATTTCTGGGCAACTTGGTGCGGTCCGTGTCGGGCTTTAGGTCCGGTTGTCGAAGAGCTGGCGGAAGCTTACGCCGGTAAAGTTGTTGTCGGTAAGGTTAACGTAGATGAAGAACCGGAGTTGGCAGCACAATTCAAAGTCAGCAGCATTCCCAGTGTCTTTTTCTTGAAGAACGGTGAAGTTGTCAAGCATTGTGTCGGTTTCCAGGAGTATGAAAACTGGGTACAGATTATTGACAGCCTGCTTTAATTTTTAGAGACGGAAAAATTTTGGAACTCCGAATTTCGCTGACTTGCAGTTATCGTTTTCGGAGTTTTGACTTATAGTTGCGGCTGATGACAGGGAGGACAATAGCGCGTGTGGCAATTAAACGAGATTACAAAGCAAAGTTTGCAACAACAAGCGCAGCAACGGCCTGCCGATATTTATAAGAGTATTGCCGGCAAGGTTCTGCTTTTAACCGGCAGTTTTGAGTATCCGGGAGCGGCGCTTCTGAGTTTGGCTGCGGCAAGGAAAAGCGGCGTCGGTTATGCCTGTTTGAATGTGGCGCGGGATCTTATACCGGCTTTTGCCGCCCGTTATCCCGGAGCTTTGTATCAGCCGCGAATCAGTGCCGATTCTGCCGAGTTTTCCGACACTTTGTCGTCGCTTTTGTCTAATTATGATGCTGTCTTAATCGGTTGCGGCCGGGGAATCAACTCCACAACCATGCAAGAGTTGAAGTTTCTGCTTATGAATGCGAATAACTTGATAATTGATGCTGATGCTTTGAGGCTTTTAGCTGAATTACAAGCTCAGGGGGAGCTTGCTCCGCTGCTTGCAACAAGGCAGAGGCTTAATTTGGCTACACCCGTAATTTTGCCGCATTATGGTGAGTTGAAAAGCTTATATCAGGTTCTTGCATCCGCCGGTTGCTCTCTAACTGCCGCCGATTATGCGCTTTTATCTCAAATTGAGGACGAAGCGGCACGTAGGCGTTTAACTGCGGCTTTGCTTGTGCAAAAGGCATATCAGGTAAGTATAGTTGTTAAGGGGGTTCCGACTTATTGTCTGGTCGATAATCAATGTTGGTGCAATACGGACGCCTGTAATGCTTTGGCTAAAGCCGGCAGCGGAGATGTTTTGGCCGGATTGCTCGCAGGGCTTCTGGCGCAGGGATTTTCCGCCGCTTCTGCGATGTCGATAGCTGTTTATGTTCACTGCCGGGCGGCAATCGTTCTTAGTGAACGTTCCGCTTCTACCCGGACGGTAATGCCGGAAGATTTGCCCGCAGCTTTTGCTGCAGTTTTTGCAAGTATCGGCTTGGCCTGCTGATTATGGGCTTGCTGCGCTTGATCTTATGCGTCCGCTGCATCCTATTCTAAAATCATCTTTTCTGCAGCGACTATAGAGCTGCCGCCCGGATTTGCGACATTGCGTTCCGGCGAATTTATTTTTTCATAAAAAAACTGAAGCGCTGATAAACACCGTCACAATAATTATCCCAGATCAAGCCGCGCGTATTATCACCATAATCAAAATCTTGATAACGTTGCTCTGCCGCCAGTTGGTTGGAAAAAGCCATATTGCTCGACTTGAGGACATAATAGGTCTGATTTTTAATTTTAATTTTATATGCCGACGGCATAAAAGCCCAAGCGTATATACGATCTCTTTCCTCCTTAGTTCCGGAAACAGTGTATAGAGCATATGCCAATGAATTCGGCAATTCTTCCCGATAAGCAAAATGCTCCTGCATAAACAGCTTAATTTCTGCCGGCATATTAGGAGGTTGTTTAAGCATAAACAGCAGCTTGTTCCGTTTCGCCTGACCTTGAACAAAAACACCCAACTTGATCGGCGGCAACAAACATTCTTCAACCTCAATTGCTTCTCCGCGATAAAAAAACTTTCTCGTCTTCCTCTGCACTACTTCCTGCTCCAAAGCTGCTTGACTGAGGCTTTTGCCATTTGCGCTGATGAATTCACTCTTGTACTCTTTTCCTCCACCGGCAGTATCCAGCATTAATTTTTCGTTAAGATTTTTCTTAGTCAGCGGCTGACAAATTCTTTTATCGGGTTTAAGAATCGGTTGATTAAGATAGCTAAGTTGTATATAGGGCAGTTTCAGGTCTTCAGCGCTTGTCGTCACCGGCGTTAAAGTCGAACTCGGTTGAGATTTGACAGCCGGCATGGAAGCAGTAAGCTTATTCGCATCATCGGTTCGCTGACAGCAACTGCCCGTAATAAGTACAAAGGCACATAGCAAAATAAGGTTTACAGCTTTACTTATATTCAACATAATAGCTATCTCCTTGTATTTCTATTTGATTTTTATTTTATCATGAACTAATTATATGATGCAATAATATTGTATTAGTTAAGCGAGTGCCGACCTATGCTTAGACTCTTGGCTGCATAAAAATAGCGTAGCAGTCATATAAACTGCTACGCTAAAAAAGTCTAACTTTTGGGGGTCGGTACAACCTGTACGCTCTTCTTTTGTAATTTAAATAATTCAACTTTTAACTGAACAAATCTTTAACCTTGCCGAAAAAGCCGTTTCGCTCACTGTAACTGTCATCATTGAGCAAATTATCGAAATTGCGCAAGGCCGTTTTCTGTTCTTCCGTCAAGTGCCGCGGAACTTCAATTTTAACCCGAGCATAATGATTACCGCGGGAATTGGCATTGTTAATATAAGAAATGCCCTTACCTTTCAGGCAAATTTGCTCGCCCGCCTGGGTGCCCGGCTTCACCGTATATTTTTCCTTGCCGTAAACTGTCGGAATTTCCACTTCCGCACCTAAAGCTGCCTGTGCATAAGTCAAAGGCA
This sequence comes from uncultured Eubacteriales bacterium, assembly GCA_902373515.1. Taxonomy (GTDB): domain Bacteria; phylum Bacillota; class Clostridia; order Saccharofermentanales; family Fastidiosipilaceae; genus Amygdalobacter; species Amygdalobacter indicium. The sequence continues at coordinate 4,975 of CABKML010000001.1, forward strand.
AATCACAGTAAGTATCATAGCCGTCACGCCGGAAGAGAGGGTGCGGGCGGACGATAATTTCAACATACAAATCGCCGTTCGGGCCGCCGTTTTCACCGGCAGCACCTTCGCCCCGTAAGACCAGGCGCTCATTGTCATTGATGCCGGCTGGGACTTTAACAGTTAATGTTTCATTACTCTCCATATGGCCCGACCCTTGGCAATTAGGACAGGGAGTTTCGATAATTTCACCTTGACCGTGACATGAAGGGCAGGGACTTTGGGTCATCATAATACCCATCGGCGTTCTTTGTTGCCGACTCAAAACGCCGCGGCCGCCACAAGCCTGACATTTTACCGGCGAAGTACCGCTTTTAGCTCCTGTGCCCTGACAAAACGTACAATTAACCAGTCGACTCGGCTTGATTTTTTTCTCGGTACCTTTAACGGCCTCCATAAAATCAATCGCCAAGCGATAAACCAACGTACGACCTTTCTGCGGTCGTCTGACGTGAGCCCCGCCACCGAAGCCCCCGAAACCGCCAAAGCCGCCGAAGCTGTCGCCGAAACCGCCGGCGCCGCCGAAAAGCGAACTTAATATATCGCCGAAGTCAAAATCGTTGGCGGCATTAGAAAAGCCTTGACCGTCAGCACCGGCAAAGCCATATTGGTCATATTGAGCCCGTTTATTACTATCGCTTAATACGGCATAAGCCTCGTTAATCTCTTTGAATTTCTCTTCCGCCTGCTTATCGCCGGGATGTAAGTCAGGATGGTACTGTTTTGCCAGTTTACGATAAGCTCTTTTCAAATCGCTTTCCGACGCACCTTTTTCCACGCCCAAAACTTCATAATAATCTCTTTTAGCCACTATGTCTTTACCTCAAAATCTCGTAAAATTGCGAAAAACCGAGCAGGCATGCTGCCTGCTGCGGCTTCTCACTTTTATTTGACAGCGAACTTCATCGACTCAATCAGTCTTTTTTGAAATCAGCTTCATAAGTTCCGCCGTTATTACCGGTTTGACCGCCGGCGTTGTTGCCCGGTTGCTGTCCTCCCTGTTGGGCCTGTTGGGCTTGTTGGGCTTGAGCTTGAGCGGCCATTTCTTTGTAAATGCGCTCTGTGCCCTTGAACATGGCCTGTTGTAATTCTTCCATTTTCTTCTTAATGTCGTCCAAATTATCCGTACCCTTAACTTCATCCAGGGCCTTCTTGGCTGTTTCAATACCGGTCTTTTCGTCGGCCGTCAGTTTATCATCCATATCTTTCAAAGTCTTCTCGGCCATATAAGAAGCCTGTTCGGCGGAATTATGCAACTCGGCCTTCTCTTTCTGCTTCTTATCCTGTTCGGCGAATTGTTCAGCTTCTTTCACAGCTTTATCAATTTCTTCCTTGCTCATGTTGGAAGAAGCTGTCACAGTGATATGCTGCTCTTTACCTGTGCCTTTATCCTGCGCGGAAACGTGGACGATACCGTTGGCATCAATATCGAATGTAACTTCAATTTGCGGAATGCCTCGAGGTGCAGGAGCGATGCCGTCCAAAACGAATGTTCCTAAAAGTTTGTTGTCCTGCGCCATGGTCCGTTCACCTTGCAGAACGCAAATTTCCACGGATGTCTGACCGTCGGCGGCAGTTGAGAAAATCTGGCTCTTCTTGGTCGGGATTGTTGTGTTGCGTTCAATAATCTTGGTGTTAATATCGCCCATGGTCTTAATACCCAAGGACAGGGAAGTAACATCCAGGAGCAACAAGCCTTTAACATCGCCGGTCAAAACTGCAGCCTGAATAGCAGCGCCGATAGCAACGCACTCATCCGGGTTGATACCCTTGAACGGTTCTTTGCCGAAGAACTCTTTCACAGCTTCCTGGACTGCCGGAATACGGGTTGAACCGCCGACAAGTAAGACTTTGTGAATATCATTGTTGGTAACATTGGCATCCTTCATCGCCTGCCGTACCGGGTCCATGCACTTCTCTACCAGGTCATGGGTCAATTCATTGAATTTGGCTCTGGTCAAAGTGATATCCAAGTGTTTGGCACCGGAAACATCAGCGGAAATATAAGGCAAATTAATGTTGCTGGAAGTCATGCCGGATAATTCAATCTTGGCTTTTTCAGCAGCGTCACGTAAGCGTTGTACCGCCATCTTATCCTGCGATAAGTCGATACCCTCGGCTTTCTTGAACTCTTCCATCAAATAGTCCATGATGCGCTTATCAAAGTCATCGCCGCCTAAACGGTTGTTACCGGCTGTCGACAGAACTTCAAAGACGCCGTCACCGATTTCCAAAATGGAGACATCGAAGGTACCGCCGCCCAAGTCGAAGACGACGATTTTTTGTTCTTCTTCTTTATCCAGACCGTAGGCCAAAGAAGCTGCCGTCGGCTCGTTAATAATTCTCAGAACCTCCAGACCGGCAATCTTACCGGCATCTTTGGTCGCCTGACGTTGGGCATCGGTGAAGTAAGCCGGCACGGTAATTACCGCCTGACTGACTTTTTCGCCCAAATAAGCTTCAGCGTCGCTCTTTAATTTCTGCAAAATCATAGCGGAAATTTCCGGAGCTGTGTAACTTTTATCATCAATTTTTACTTTATAATCAGTACCCATTTCACGTTTGATCGATTGAATGGTTCTGTCGGGGTTGGTAACAGCCTGGCGTTTAGCTACCTGGCCGACCAAACGTTCGCCTGATTTGGTAAATGCAACCACGGACGGTGTTGTTCTGTTACCGTCAGGATTAGTAATAACAACAGGATCAGAGCCTTCCATAACGGCGACACATGAGTTTGTTGTACCTAAATCAATTCCTATTACCTTAGACATAATTACCTCCCGGCTGTTATTTCAGCCTCTTACGTTTTAATCTAATTATTCTTATTTAATTTATTGTTTATTTTATTTGTCGGTGCTGCCGGCTTCAGCGGTCGGCGTCGACTTCGTTGTTTGCAGCTTGCAGACAGCGGCATGATTACGGCAACTCAGTTGGCCACTTTAACTACCGCCGGCCGTAAGACCCGCTCATGGAACTTGTAGCCCGGTTCAAATACTTCAATAACTTCATTCTCGCCGTACTGCTCGTCTTCTACATGCAAGACGGCGGCATGACAGTTAGGATCGAAAGTTGCACCCAAAGCCTCTATTTCGCTAACACCCAGTTTGTCCAATAATTTTTTGCCCTGTTGATAAAGCAAATCGCTGCCTTTAGTTAAGCTGTCAACCAGTTCTTTGGCCTTATCTTCAAGGTTTTCGGCCGCCGCCAACTGTTGTTCGTGTGCATCCTTGGCCCGACTGAGATTGTCAATCAAAGGTAAAAGTTCCTTACACAAGTCCTGCAGTGCATCGCCGTAAATTCTTTCTTTTTCGGCTGCAGTGCGGCGTTTGTAATTTTCGAACTCGGCTTGGCTGCGTAAGCAGGCATCCTGCAATTTGCTGATATTGTCCTGCGCCTGCTGCAATTCCGCCCGTACAGCTTCAAGCTCGGCAGCTGCTGCAGCGGCAGCAGCATCGGCGGCGGCTGTCTCTGCCATCGGCTGTGCCTTTTTCTCTACCTTCGATTCAGCTTTTGATTCAGCTTTGACCTCATGTTGTTTTTTACTTTTTGCCTTGTTCAAAGTTTCACCTCTCACTCTTATTCTCTGTTGCTTCCGTTCCGGCAGCGTCCGAAGTTGCCGCCGGCGTTTCCGCGTCATTCAAGATTTCGTTCAGCGTTTGGCTGATAAAATTAACTCGACTGACAACCTGTTCATAATTCATTCTTCGCGGCCCGATAACGTTGATTTTACCGACCTGCCGACCGTGCAGACTGTACACGCTGCTTACCAGACTGCAGTCGCTGAAATCGCTGTCGATAAGCTCCTGCCCGATTCTGATGGAATAATATGCCTGCTCGTTGGCCGGCGCCGCCTCGCTTTCCGGTAAAGTTCCGGCATTAATCACACCGCACAAAGCTTTGTTATTCGACAAAACGTTAAAAACTTTGCCGGCTTTGGACGGGTCCTGAAATTCCGGATAACGCAACAGATTCGGCATGCCTTTGACGCAAGCTTCCGGCTTATCCGCCTGTTTAATGGCCAACCAGGCTTCGTAAATTAACTGATCCGTTAAAGTTCCCGGTATTTCTACATTTTCCTTCGCCTGTTCAATGGTCAGCAAATCAATCTTGTTCAAAGGTTTCCGGCGTACCGAATTTTCAATTGCCGCCGCAATAGAGCGTAACTGTTCGGATGTGAAAATATCGCTGACACGTACCAAGCGATTATGCATCAACCCCGCCTGTAAAACGACGATTATCATTATTCTTCCCGGTTCCGGGCTGAGCATCCTGATATGCTTGATGTAAGAGTTATCCGTTTCCGGCGCCAACAGAACGCTGGCATAACCGGTCTGACCGGATAAATATTCCGCCGCGCTGCTCAGTAAATGATCAATATTGTCAAAGGCTCGAGTTAATTCGCTGCGTACCTGCATCTGTTCTTTCGCACTCAGAGGTGTCGGTTCAATCAGCTCATCGACATACAGCCGATAGCCGACATCGGAAGGAATTCTGCCGGCGGAAGTATGGGGCTTTTCCAAATATCCCATTTCTTCCAGTTCCGCCATTTCGTTGCGGATAGTAGCAGCGCTGTAATGCAAATCATGGCGTTTAACCAACGATTTCGAACCTACAGGCATAGCGGTCAAAACATAATCGGCAACTACCGCCTTCAGTATCTCACGCTTGCGCTCGTCCAAAGGTAACAGAGATTGGCTGTTTGTCTGTTTGTTCTCATTCATGTGCATCTCCCGCCACCTTTCGTCTGCGCTTAGCACTCTTATCTTCTGAGTGCTAAAGATATTGTAGCACCTTTCTTGTGAAAGTCAAATAAGGACAAAAAATATTTTCGCAGCGCAATTTTCGCCTTTGTTGTTCCTCCGCCTTGCGGCAATAAAAAACGGAAAGCAGTAAGCTTTCCGTTTCTGAAAAATCGGCTGAAGTTATGCTCAAACGAGAATTTGCAGACTGCCGCCGGTAATTAAAGTCCCGTCCTTGCGACTGAACAATTTAATTTCCCGCTCTTTGAAATTGATATACAGTTTGCTGCCGATAGGATAGACAACGCCGCCGAAAAAGACTGCGGTCAAAAGATAATCACCCAAACGTAATTTCATCGTTGTTTCCATACCGGTAGGCATAACGGAATATACTTCCGCCTCCAACGTTCCCGCTTGTTTCTCGGTCGAAACGATGTTAACAGCTTCCGGACGGATGCCAAGAACATAATCGTCATCTGTGGCCGACTTGGATTCTTTCAGCTCCGGTCCGACTGTAATTTTGGCTATTTGATAGCGGAAAAGTCGATCCCGGTTGGCTTTTTCCACATAGCCCCGTTGTTGCTGTCTGGCCTGCAATTCCGCCTTTTTATCAGCAATTATTTGTTGCCGTTGCTGCAAGTTGCGGGTGAAGTCAAAGTCGGCGTCATTCGGAGTAAAACACAGTTTGCAGTCCGTCAGCGCCGTCATTGTCAATTTACCGGCAGTTTCAGTACCGGCAGCTTCTACCAGATTGATGGAAGGATTACCGACAAAATCGGCAACAAAAATATTGGCCGGATGATTGTATATTCTCAAAGGCTCAGCGTATTGCTGCAAAACACCGTTCTCCATTAAGCAAATTTTGTTCGCCAAAGTCATGGCTTCCATCTGGTCGTGGGTAACATAAATAATTGTCGATTCAGTTTCAAAATGCAGACGTTGTAATTCCGAGCGCATTTCCAGGCGCAATTTAGCATCCAAGTTGGATAAAGGTTCGTCCATGAACAGAACGGACGGCTTCGGCGCCAGTGTTCGGGCAATAGCGACACGTTGCTGTTGGCCGCCGGACAATTCATTGGGATAACGGTCCATAAACATGCCGATTTTAACAATTCGGGAAACGGCACGGACACGCAAGTCAATTTCTTCCTTCGTCAGCTTGCGCACCGTCTTTTTGACTTGACCCTGCTCGATAATTTCAAATTTTTCGTTCAGCTCCCGCCCGCTTAATTTGTGCATAGCTTTTAATTTGTTGAGAATTTCCGCATATTCTGCGGCTAAATCTGCAGCCTTGGCACTTAAGTCCGCTTCTGCCTGCAAATTAAAACTGAGAATTTTCTTGGCATCATTGAGGCTGATTTCATAGAAATCAATCAGCATAATTTGTGCTTTTTTCTGATCCAATTTACCGTCTTTGTTGCGACTTTCCTGAAAAATCAGCTTGAGGTTCTCCGGTTGGCTGAAAGCTTGGTGCAATTTGGCAGCTTGCCGATACTCGTGGTCAACTTCTTTAACCGCCTTCTTAATGTTGCTTAAACCGAAAGCAATGTTCTCATAAACTGTCATATTCGGCCAGAGGGCGTAGTTTTGGAAGAGGAAACCGACATTGCGCTTGTTCGCCGGTACATTGATACCTTTTTCGCTGTCAAATACCGCTTCTCCGTCCAGCAGGATTCTGCCGGAAGTGGGAGTTTCCAAGCCGGCAATCATTCTCAAGGTTGTTGTTTTGCCGCAACCTGACGGACCCAACAAAGTCACAAATGAGCCGTCATCAATTTTCAGATTCAGATTATCTACTGCATAGAATTTGTCGAATCGCTTAACAATGTTCTCTAAAATAATTTCTGCCATAATTAATTTCCTCCAATACCTTTATCCAGGCTGGCTCCGGTCAATTTGTTGACCGCCATATTACAAATAATCACAAACACAATCAACATGAGGTTGATACCGGCTGAGAATGCGTATAAGCCCATTTCATCAAAGTAATCCAGTAAAAGTGTTAACAACTTGGTTTGAGCACACAGCATCATAAATAATGTCAATTCTCTGATACAGGTCATCAAAGGCAAGAGGTAACCGCTTAAAATGGCCGATTTTTGAATCGGGATAATAATTCTGGTCATCCGCTTGAACCAGGGAATATTGTGAATGATTGCCGATTCTTCAATTTCGCCGCTGATCTGCAGCATAGAGTTAAGTGAAGCTCTCGAAGCAAAGGGGATATATTTGATTGTACCGGCAATAATCAGCAGGATGTAAGTGTTATATAAACCGGCTCTGGAACCGAAGACGAAGAAGGCCACGCCGACTGCCAATGACGGTAAAAGATACGGCAAAAAGGCAATGCTGTTCACATAGGCAGCGAAACGGCTGCGCCGATTTTTGCTGACGCAATAACCGACCAGCAGGCCGATTGTTCCGGCTAAGAAAGCGCAGGAAACTGCAACTAAAATCGTACCGAAGAAAGCGTACCAAATAGTCGAATTGAACAATATACCCTTCTGACCGTACATGCTGCCGGCTGTTCCGGTGTTGTTCATCCACCATTTAACGGTTAAGTTGCTCGTATTCCACGTTCTGAAGAAGCTGTAATCGCCGGGGTTGGGCAAAAATGTTTCCAAAGCGAAGGAAATAACCGGGAAAATACTGGTAAAGAAGGTAAAGACTACTAAAAATACCGGTATGACATACTTGCCGATACCCAAATTAAATTTGGACGCCTGGCCGGATTTGCCGGTAACCGTGGTAAAGCTTTTGCGCCCGCCGGTAGCCAGCTGATTGAACAGCAGGATGGCAATGCCGAAAAGCATCATAATGACGGCCAAAGCGCTCGCCTGACCGGCACGGTTGACGTTCAAATCGACATATTTAGTTGCCAAAGTCGTGAAATTCAAGTAATGCGGTACCGGATAACTGCCCATCGCACTGCTGAAAACCAACAGCACGGTCGATAATATCGCCGGTTGCACCATCGGCAAAGTAATCCGGAAAAAGATTTTATATTTAGGCGTATTCAAAATCGTTGCCGCTTCTTCCAGATTGGCATCCATGTTTCGGAAAATACCGCCTACAAGGATATAGGCAAAAGCTGCATAGTGAATTCCCAGAACCAAAGCTGTCGGGAATAAGCCCTGACACCACCATAAAGGCATCTTAATTCCGGTCAAAGCTGCCAACAGGCCGTCTGAACCGCCTGTCACAGCCTTACTGTAAAACATATTCTGCCAGACAACGGCCAAAGTCCATTGCGGCATAACATAAGGGAAAATAAAAATATTGCTGAGATACTTTTTCGCCTTCATGTCGGTACGGGTAATTAAGTAAGCGAAAACACCGCCGAAACAGATGGCAACCAGACACGCCAAAACGGAAAGCAGCACCGTATTTTGCAAAGGAATCCAGAAATTGCGGCGTGCCAGCCGACCGCTGATAATATCGATCCAGTTATACAGCGTGTACCCGGCTTGTCTCCCGCTGACTTGTGCATCAACTGAACCGGCATGAATCGAAATGGTGTCAAGCCAAATTGTGACCATGGGAAAAATGGTAGCAAATGACAGAACAATTCCTAAAAGTACTAATATCGCATTTTGCGGTTTTTTCAGATAATTACGCCAGTGATTAAAAGTAGAATTTGTCTGTAAGTTTATTGACATGCACTGTAACTCTTTCTAATAATATTTGAACTCGGCAAATACCGAGTTCAAATCACTTTTTGTACACTGCCTATAAGCAGCAGCCGCCACTTATTTCTTCGTCCAGCCGTCGATAACATCGCTCATAACCGGAGAAACTTCGGCACAATATGTCGGATCTTCAATAACAAGTTGTCCTTGTTTCAACCACCAGTCATAACCGCGGTCGTTCTTGGCAGCGAACACTGTCTTGCCGTCTTTCTCACCGTCTTTACTGTGGTCCTGATTACATGCGGGGTTAGGTGAATAACCGCCGATATCCTTGCCCCAGGCCTTAAAACCGTCTTTACTTGTTGTCATATAGGAAATAAAAGCGCAGGCTGTCCAAGGCAAAGGTGAAGTTTTCGGGATCATCAAATAGTGTTTGTAACCGTAACCGCCAATACCGACATATCCGTCCTGATAGGAGGCGATATTAACGTGATTAACGGAAGATTCATCCGACTCTTCCACGGAACGCAATTTGGAGTAAACCAACAGGCCCGTCTCGCCGGCTGCCGACTTGCTGACCAATTTCTTACAAATCGGTCCGTCATCGGTAACTTCGTTGTATTGATTGCACCACAACTTGACCCAAGCTAAACCGTAAGCGGCATTTTTGGCTTTCAAGCCCAATTCTTTGGCTTCTTTCTCCATCGCCTTGATTGTCGGTTCAAAATAGCTCTTTTGTTCTGCACTCAATTTGTCGAAGGCTGCTTTGACTAAATCGGAGTATTTCTCGCTTGTCAGCATATATAAGAAGTTTTTGCCGATAGGTTCGCTGTTGACGCCCATAAACATCGGCTTGCTGTCTTTAGCGACGAAGTCCCAGAAATTCTTAACAACCGTTTTGCCCTGATTATTAATCATGAAAACTTTAATTAAAGTCTGCAGCGCCATAAACGGTTTGGTGGATGCTTCCAGGTCAACGCCTTTGGCCTGAGCAAAATCGTGCGGGATATAGTTCAATAACAGGCCCGTATCGAACATTTTGCTCTTTATTTGGTTACCGTCCTGAATTAAAGTCATGGAATATGTTTTAGTATTGCCGTTAATATCGGCAGTCAAAGCTTCAAAAATGGAATTATTCTTCGGTTGCGACCAGGCAATTTTGCCGCTGAAGCCCGACTTAATCTTGCTCAATTCCTTGATAAAGCCTTCGGCCGCCGTTTTACCGCGACTGGAATTGCCGATACCGTTCATCGTTTTACCGTCCAGTTCTTCCGCCGCTTTCTTAAACAACTCGGCATTACTCATTTTTTGAGCTTCAGCAATTACCTTTGCTACCTCGCCGGCATCCGCCTTATTTTTGTTCGGGCTTTGACCGGACTGACTGCAAGCGGTTAAGCTCGTAAATAGACCTAAACTTATAGCCAAACTCAAGGCTATCGCTAATGAACGTTTCATAATTCCTCCCATAAAAAATTCTGCAAATGAATTTTTCTCAAAATTTCCGCTAATCCGTTAGTCAGCTGAAAATATACTAGTCAGTATATAGATTTTTTACTCCTTTGTCTATGTTTAGCACAATTTTCTTCTTTTTCATAGATTATTTTTGTGCAAAAAGCACAAACAAAATGAGATTTTGCTTAATTCCGGACATGTGCCGCCGCTTCTAGAAGTCCGCTTTTTTTACTTGCAAAGCAATTATAGTCGTGCTAATTTAATGCTGATTCAGAAAATTGCAAATCGGCTTTTTAGACCGAATTTTCGGTACTTGAAAGAGGGTTGGCAGTTTATAGAAAGAGGAAATATATTTATGGATCATAAATTGCAGGTTAAAGACCTCACACATATAGGTATTTTTTTGGTAATTTATTATATACTCATCTGCATTTGCAGTATGGCGGGTGTATTGACGGCGATGGCTATGAAGAGCGCCCTTATCGCCTGGATTTTTTTCGCACTGGCACCCTTTATTTCCGGTATTTTCACCGGCCCGGTAGTTATTCTGCTGATGACCAAATTACAAAAACCTTGGGGATTTTTCATCTTCGGCATTATTCCGCCGATTCTCTTAGCCTTGACCGGTCATACATGGATCGTTCCCGCCGGAAGCCTTATTTTTGTTATTTTGGCTGAAATTATCCTGCGCTTGGGGAAGTACAAGTCTTTTTCGGCCATGATGCTGGCCCATGCCGTCTTCAACATTTGGACGATGATGCCCTTATTCGCCGTAATTTTGAGTGCCAAGATGCAGGCTTCGGTGGTTAAAAAGATGGGAAGCGAGCTTGTATCTGTGATTTTCACCTTACCTAATATCGCGCCAATTATCATAATTGCTTTCATCGGTGGCATTATCGGCGCATTTTTGGGTAAACTCATGCTCAAGAAACATTTTCAAAAAGCCGGAATTGTCTAATGCGTACAGTCTATGTCGATGAAGGTAATATCTTTCATCCTCTCACCAAAATCGCTGTAACCCTGTTGTTGGGGTTTACACCCTTTTACAGTATGAACAGCCTGCTGTCCTGGCTGATTGTAGCTTTGTTGGCATTAGCTTTCTGCCTGGAGAAGGAATTTTATAAAGCGCTGAAGGCCCTAATCGTTTTCGCGCTCCTGTCGTTCTTGCAGAGCAATTACCTCGGGACGGATGTCGGGCCTCTCACCTTTTTAATTTCTTTTGCAGTTATTCTGAAAGTCCTTTACTTGCCGCTTTTAGCTGCAGAATGGCTGATTTCAACGACAGATGTAGGAAGTCTGCTGGCCGCTTTTGCCCAAATTAAAGTACCTCAGGCTGTCAGTATTCCTTTGGCCGTTATGTTTCGCTTCTTCCCCGCTTTCAAAGAAGAGGTGCATGAGATTCGACAGGCGATGAAAGTCAGAGGGATATCGCTCAAACAGCCGCTGCAGTATTTAGAAAGTTTAGCGGTACCGCTTTTGATTTCAGCTTCACGTTTGGCGGATGATCTGGCGGAGGCGGCCGAAACTAAAGGTATTATGAATCCTGTAAAAAAGACGCATTATCGGGAAATGTCCTTCAAATTCAGAGATGTTCTGTATATAGTGATTATTCTTACGGTCATGCTCGGAGGTATGCTGTGCTTAAATTAACCGATTTCAGTTTGAGCTACTTGGAAACTCAAGAAGCTACATTAAAGAATATTAATTTACACATTAAAGCCGGTGAAGCGGTGCTGTTGACCGGTCAAAGCGGTTCGGGCAAATCTTCTCTCATCCAGGCGATTAACGGTTTGGCGCTGCATTATAATCACGCTGCCTGTCAGGGACAGCTGACCATTGCCGGTAAAGATGTCGAAACTTTACCCCTGTACGCTATCTCCCGCCTGGTTGCCAGCGTCTTTCAAAATCCCGGGACTTCTTTTTTCAACGTCAATACCACGATGGAATTGGTCTTTTTTCTGGAAAATATGGGGATACCTAAGGCGGAAATGGACCGGCGGCTGCAGGCGCTGTTAGCCGTTTTCCCCATTGAACATTTGTTGAATCGCGATATTTTCGCCTTATCCGGCGGTGAAAGGCAGTTTTTGGCAATAGCGGCCGCTTATATTACCGGCTCACCTTTAATTGTCCTCGATGAACCGTCAGCCAATTTGGATGTGCCTTCGATTGATAAGTTGGCTAATTTATTAAAGATCCTGAAAGCTGAGGGGGTCAGTCTCCTACTGGCCGAACATCGACTTTACTACGCTATGGATATTGTCGATCGGGTTGTCGTTTTGCAAAAAGGCGAAATTATCCTTGATTGGCCGATTGCGAAGTTCCTAGCGGCCGCACCGGAAAAGTTGCGCGCCTTGGGTTTACGGACACGGGAAAGAGTCAAGCTCGTCGCCAAAGATCCTGTGCAGGACGGGCCGTGGACAATCGACCGACTCAATTTGAAATTTAAAGCGGATCACGGTCTGCAAATGCAGGTTGTTAAGCTGCAGGAAAAGCAAATTTACGGGATTGTCGGGCCTAACGGTTTAGGTAAATCTTCTTTTTTGCGCCTGCTTATGGGCTTGGAAAAAGGGGCGGATTTGTCTTACAAAGGTCAGTCTCTTTCTCGCCGGCAGCGCCGCCGCTCATCCGCCTGGGTGATGCAGGAAGTCTGTCATCAATTTTTCACCGATGAAGTCGGCAAAGAAATAGTTTACGGGCTGCGCAATAAGCAGGCACCTGAAATTACAAGAACACTGACGCAGTTGGACTTGAACGACTTGCTTGAACGGCATCCGCTCAGTCTCTCAGGCGGGCAACAGCAACGTTTGGCGATTGCCTGTGCCCTTTCAAGCGACCGCCCTTTAGTCTTTATGGATGAGCCGACAAGCGGTATGGACTATGCGCATATGGCGGATATTTCGGCTTTAATCCGCAGTCGGCGCGAGGAAAAATCGCTGATTATGCTGGTTTCGCACGACATTGAGTTTTTGAACATGACAGTTGATCAGATTATAGATTTGCGCAACTATGCTTTTTAAGCGCAAAGCTTGAAAATAAAAGCGGCCAAGATTTGTGACTTAGCCGCTTTGGTATTTAGATTAAATTCACCAAATTAGTACACTCATCAAGGCCTGTTACAGAAAGTATTGCTCCTCCAGCATAAGTCAATGCTTCTGTTAAACATGGCTATAGCCATAGCTCTAACACCACCGGCTGCTTTTACTAGAGCTTTCACACCTTTATTTCCTCCAAATTTTTATTTGATTCATTAATATATATATGTACAGTAAAGAAATTACAATACACATCACTATTGATAATTTTAAATTTTCTATTTTTAATACTTTCATCGCAAAGAGAGAAATTATCATTAAAACTTGAATTATAGAATCTCTACTTTTTGATTTATAATCTTTCAATATGACATTAGATAATATGAATCCTATTGTTAGTAGTGAAAAAGACAAATAAAAATAGTCTTTATTAACAATAGAAAGTATCCCTATTATCGTAAATATCATCATACATAAAATCCAAATACCTTTTTCTTTAAACATACCTTCCCTCATAAAGTAACATTCCAATTTGACCGCTCCCAGGGAATCCGTAAAGAGCCTCAATTCTGTAACCAGGAATCAATGACATCGCTGAGTACGGGCGCTACTTTATTACAATATTCCGGATCTTCCACCACAACATGGCCCTTTTGCACCCACCAATCGATACCACGGTCGTTTTTGGCGGGATAAATTAATTTACCGTCTTTTTCGCCGTCTTTGCTGTGATCCTGATTAATTGCAGGATTGGACGCATAAGAACCGATATCTTTACCCCAGGCTCTAAAGCCCTCTTTGTAAGTCGTCATGTAAGCAATAAACGCACAGGCTGTCCACGGCAGCGGGGAAGTTTTCGGAATCATCAAATAATTCTTAAATGTGTAGCCGCCGATACCCTGATAATCATCCTGATAGGCTGCGACAGTGACATTCTTGACGGACGATTCATCCGACTCTTGGACCGAGCGCAATTTGGAATAAACTAAAAGTCCGCTTTCAGCCCCGGCCGATTTACTGACCAGTTTGGCACATATAGGGCCGTCGTCCGTAACTTTATTATATTGATTGCACCACAATTTGACCCAAGCCAGACCGTAAGCGGCATTCTGCGCGGTCAAGCCCAAATCCTTGGCTTCCTTTTCCATCGCCTTGATAGTCGGGGCAAAATAAGCTTTCTGCTCCTCGCTTAACTTCTCATAAGCTTCCTTCACCAAGGTAGAATACTTTTCACTTGTCAGCATATACAGGAAAATTTTGCCGATAGTTTCACTGTTGACGCCCATAAACATCGGGTGCTTATCTTTTTGCACAAAATCCCAGAAGTTCTTATACTTTTCGTTTCCCTGATTGTTAAACATAAAGCACTTGACCACGGTCAATAAATTCAAGAAGGGCTTGCCGTCGCCTGCCAAATTCACGCCGGCGGCCTGAGCGAAATCATGCGGAATATAATTCAAAAGCAGCCCGGTATCGAACATTTTGCTTTTAACTTGATTGCCGTCAGTCAACATCGTCATGGAATACGTGCCTTTGTCGCCGCGGATATCGGCTTTGAGGGCTTCGAATATGGAGTTGTTCTTCGGTTGCGACCAGGCAATTTTGCCGCTGAAATCCGGTTTTATTTTCTGTAATTCTTTAATAAATTCTTCGGCCGCATTTTTGCCGCGACTGGAAGTGCCGATACCGTACATGGTTTTGCCGTCCAACTCTGCCGCCGCTTTCTTGAACAATTCCACATTGCTCATGGTCTGCGCCTGCTTAATAACTTCCACCGGCGACAACGCGGCAACTTCTGTCGCAGTTGAGGAGGTCGCAGTCGATGACGGTGCCGAGGCGGCAGGCGGTGTTGTGCTCCGACTGCAGCTTGTTGCCAAAAGGAGGCTGAGACTTAAAGAGGCAGCGAGGATACGGGATGATAACTTATTCATAATTTTCTCCTTGTATTTATCCGGTTTAATATTGGCTATTTTTTACTAAATAGCTCTTAATTTCATTATACCTAATAAATGAAAAATAGCCAAAGCCCCGTACAAGTCCGCAAAAGTCGCTGCATCCTGGCAATAAAAAAGCGGTACAAACGTTTCAGCGCTTGTACCGCCTGTGCTTGCGAACGTTAATTGCGTTTGCGTTTACGATAGCGCAACGTCAACAGAGCAATTAATACTAAAGGCAACAACCCGTTGATGACTTTAGTTTCACCGGTCTTGGTGACTACGGGTTTATTGGATTGATGTTCCCCGTTTTGTCGTCTCACCTGTTCGCTGCGGCTGATAGAGTGCTTGTCAATTTTAATGAAGGGGCGATAGTTCTCCGAAAGTTTACGGTTAGTAATTTGCAAACCTTTTTCTTCCTTCTTGAACTTCTTCGGGGTAAAGTCTTTACCGTCTTTATCCGTCTCCTTAACACTGAAAATGTAAGGTCTGCCCTGTAAGTCGGTAGCCGTTAATTGTTGCCACTCAACTTCAGTTAAGCCGTCTTTCAGCTCTTTAATTGCAGCTTCCTGTTCCGGCACGGCCTCCGCCGCTCCGCCTTCTACCTGACGATAAAGTTTGAACCAGATAGTCGGCAATTTATCTTTCTGCCCGACCCAAACTTTCTTCGCTTTCGCCTTTGCATTTTTCGGCGGAATATAAGTGTTGGTTACCGTCAAGCCTTCTTCTTTCTTTTGGTAGTTCTCCGGTACGAAATCGTTGCCCTGAGCATCTACTTCTTTGACGCTGAAAGTGTACGGGTTGGCAGCGGCATCAGTCTTCGTTAATTTGTTCCAAAGCACTTCTGTTGTGCCCGACTTTAATTCTTTGATCGGCGCTTCCTGCTCCGGCACGGCCTCCACGGCTTTGCCCTCAATTTGCCGGTAAAGTTTCAAGTAAATTGTCGGACGGTCAGCAGGTCCGTTCACCCACGTCTTGGTCGCTTTGGCTGCGCCGTCTGTCGGGGCGACATAGGTGTTGGTCACTTCCAGAGCGTTTTCCGTTTTCTTATAATTCTCCGGTTCATAATCCTTTCCCTGTGCGTCTACTTCTTTGACACTGAAGGTATAAGGATTACCGTCCTGATCCGTCAAAGTCAAATTCTGCCATTCCACTTCTGCAACTCCGTTAGCTAACTCTTTAATCGGAGCTTCGGCTGTCGGCACTTCTTCAAGTTCGCCCGTGCCTGCCTGACGGTACAGCTTGAAGTGAACTGTCGGGTGGACTGAGCTGCCGCCTACCCACTTTTTGACCGCCTTGACAGTTTTGTTCTTCGCCGGCGTATAAGTGTTGGTAACGTTGATCGTGCCTGCAATTACCGGGACGTCATTGTTATTTCCGGCCGCAGCAGCTACCGGTTCAGCTATAGTTGTCTCACTTACAGTCGGTGTGAACAGGGCGGTATTTTCGCCTTCCATCTGCTCGCTGACCGTATATTGCCACTTTTGCCAACTGTGCGTGGTTTGATCGTAATAATCATAATCCAAGTCGTTAAACTGCGCCCGTAAGGTTAAAGCATCAGCCTGCGGTACCTGTTGTAATTCAGCCACTGCGTTAACTGTATTATCTACAACACCGGCGGCATTTTTTCTAATCAGGTTAACCTTGAAAGTCGGTAACGGTGTCAATTTGCTGCCGCCGACAAAGGCTTTATTGACCGTCAGCTGCACTTTGGCCGGTTCAATCCGGCTGTTGACCACCTGCAGCGGTTGAGCCAGAACTTCCTGCTTGTTTTCTTCCTGCACCGTAATCTTCGGCGAACCGTCGGCAGAATTGTCATCTTTGGCGACTGTCACCAACCAGACGGTCTTCTCCGGCTCCAAGCCGAACCAAGCGCCGTTTTCCTGCACCGATTTACCGTTTATCTTCGCTTCGCTGTTATCAGTTTCAGTCAGTTTATAAACGCCCACCGGCAAATCTGTGAAAGCTATATTGCCCTGCGCATCCGTTTTAGCTGTAGCGTGCGGCAAATATAAGGGGCCGATAAGTTGTTTTTTCAAGGTGAACTCAACATCCTGCAAAGCATTGCCCTGCTCATCCTGCTTATGTAAGCTGAATGTGCCTGTCTGCAATTTATTGGTAAATGTATAAGTCTGTTCCTTATTGTCGGTGATTTTTATTTCGACATTTTTCGCCTTTTCATCAATAACATAACCCTTATTAGTCTCAACTTCGTTCAGGACATAAGTGCTGCCGATAGCCAGATTGCTGAATTGCAACTGACCGAAATCGTCCGTCACTGCTGTTTGTACCTGATCCGTATCTTTCAAAGTTAAGGTAAACTTGACACCCGCCAAAGGATTGCCGTTTTCTGTCTGTTTCACCACTTTGATGCTGCCGGCGATTTTCCGGTTTTTCCAAGTATAGTTAAGTTGACCGTTAAACGCCGGTTGGTTACTCAAACCCGGTAAGTCGATAACTTGGACTTTGTCGGGCGTAATTTCGCTGTAACCGGCCGGGACCTGCGTCTCCTTCACGGAATACTGCTTGCTCGTATCGAAAGCGGCATATTGGAAGTTAACTTGTCCCTGCTCGTCCGAAGTTGCCGTTTCCAACGGTGTACCTTCAGCCTGTGCATTCTCATACAGTGAGAATTGAGCTTTGCTGACCGGCGTGACGCCGTCTTCTTCCGTCTTCTGCAGATGGAGTTGAACTTTCGGATTGACAACTTTCAAAGATAAATAGGTTAAATCGTCAGCCTGCGTGGTGAAGCGGAAAGGCTTAAAGTTATTGAGATAACCTATCTTGCCGGCTGTTTCTCTAACTTCAAAAGTTTTCGCGCTCGATTGTACCTGATCGCCGGTCTTCGTCACGGCAAAATCTTCAAAGCTCAATTTACCTTCAGCGTTCGTTGTCTTTTTCGCGACCAAAGTCTCGCTGTTGTTCGCCCCGATCTCATATAAGGAGAATTCCGTGTCACTTAAAGGATTGTCCGCCTCATCGGTCTTCAAAAGGTCGATTCTGTTAGTGTTGTGTTCCGGATAATTCGGGAAAACAACATAATTATTGTTGGACGTTCTGTTGGCAACAGAAATAACGCCGCGGGCGTTGACCCGTACCGGTATTCTGTTCTGTGTTGCGGCATTGACATAAGGGCTGTAACTTTGCGGTGTCTGCGGTTCGGCCAGATAGTAATCCTTATCTACCTGCAGATCTTTGAAAGTCACCTGACCTTCGGCATTGCTCGTCTGCTCGTCCACTATCGTTCCCTGCTCATCCTGCAGCTGCAACTTCACGCCTTGCAGATGTTTTCCGGATGTAAGCGTCAAACTTTCAAGTGCCTGCTTCGACTTCTCCTGCTCTTTCAAATTGAACAAAGCAAGTTTATAAACGTGCAAAACAGCCTTGTCGTTCTTAATCGTACCTAAATCTACTTTTTGCTCCTTGCTGCCGTTGTTAGTGAAGCGAATTTCCTGATCTTGAATCGGCTGCAAGCTGTTCCGCGGCGCAATTTCCTTCAAAGTATAAGGATATTTATCGCCGAACAACGGTAAATTGCTGAAGCGAACCAGACCCGTCTCGCTTGAGCTTGCCCGGACTTTAACTTGATATTTGCCCGCCGGACCGCCTGTAACTTCAAAGGTCGTATACGGCAACGGTTCACCGTCGGCATCTACTTTGTAAAATTCAATGCTGCCTGTAAGTTGGGTCAACAATTCCTGGCGATTGATTTTACGGTTGTCAACTTCAACTTCAATCAAGTTATTCTCGCCTTTAGCAATATCTTCACCTTTAACAAGGGTGAATTTTTTGTCAATAACATGGTCCGGTGTCGTTGATGTTTCTTCCAGGATGTAGTCTCTGTTTAAGGCCAAATTATCGAAAACGATATTACCGTTTTCGTCGGTTTTCATCTCCGTCTGCGCTACACCGTTAATCATATAGGAAACCGGTTCGTTGTACACCTGCAGGCCGTCGAGCGTTTTGATTTTATCGGCAGGGTCGACATTGTTGATCGCCGTTTTCCACAATTTGAAGGTGACGCCGGCCAAAGCGTTTTTCGCCGTCGGATCGACGTTATGCATATCATTGACGGATTTTTTGCACAATCTGATAAGGCCGCGGGGCGATTCCATCGTGGCCGATACGGCATTGCCTTCGACGAAGACATTGCTGCCGACAGCATGGTAGGAATAAGTATTAACGGCATGCTGATTGTCGAAGACATAATCTTTATTCAGCGGTGCCTGCATCGGGACATAGAAGTTCCGCTCCGTATGCGCCTCGATAGCTTTGCCCGGTTTGCTGCAAATTCTGAAAGCCGTAACTTTGGAGTAGTCGCCGCCTAATTGGGCTGCCGTTTGCCAAAGCGCCTGATTGCTGACAACCGTGAAAGGATCTTGGCTCTTCAAATTCTTCACATCGGTTGTGGTGTAATAAACATCATAATCATCGGCGTGCGTCGGATCGAAAGTAATCGGTCCGGTTAACTTCATTCTGCCTGTCTGTCTTTGGCCTTGACGGTCAATACCGGAAAGCAAAGTTCCGCGCGGCACATATTCATCTTTGCTGTTCTTAACAATACGTGTATCGTCGTTATAAGGCAGAACATCGTAAATCTCGACACCCGGCGCACTGCTGTCTACCGGATTGAGAATTTGCAGACGATATTGGAATTTCTGCTCACTTTTCAAGGTAGCGGCCAACGGGTTCCAACTTAAGTCCGTGTCGGATTTAATGTATTTGTAGCCTCTCAACTCGCTGCCCAAAAGTACCGGGAATTTAGCATTGGCCTGCAAGACCCGCTTAGCGTCGGCAAAGTACTTAAAGTTCGTCGGATTATCACCCGTCTCCCAAACGGAGCTGCCTTGTGCCGTCAAATAGGCATCATTGACGTAGCCGTCGTCTTTCGTCACCAAATCCGTCGTCGTCACTGCCGTGATATCGACAAAAGGCGTACGCTGTTCCTCCATATCTTTGCCGCCGGGATTGTACGAGTCGGCTTCAATAATAATGGCTTTACGGCCGGTATTCTCGAAATTCTCCTCGATCCGATACGTCGGATTAACTGCTCGGGTCCGGAAATTGCGGGTAAATTCAACCTGCAGCGGATTGACATACGGCGGCAGCAAATCCAGAGCCTTGAATTTTTGCAAGGTTCTCTCCTGCGGTTTCACAGTTACCAGAATCAACTGGTAGTGCAAAGTTTCGTTTCGATCTCTCTGTTTGTCCTGATTTTCCAAAGTTTTGATTAAATTGACCCGTTCTTCCCACGGCAGAATACAAATACGTTCCGATTCATCCGCGGCAGTCAGTTCTTTTTCCTGCGGGTCGGTATTGGTATACGTCATACTATTTACAGCAACTTTGCTATAGAAGGTATTTTTATCCGACCGACCGTCACTATCCGTATCTTTACTGTCGAACTGCGACTTGTCCGGCTCTCTTAAGCGGGTATAAATCGGGAAAGCGAAAGACGATTGACCTTGCGGATTGTTGTTCTCGATTCTGCCGATTAATTCCAGTTTCAAGCTGCGGGTTTTCGCCGACAATTCCGGACTGAAGTCGAAACGGTCGCCGTAAATTGTGCCTTCAAACAGCTTGTCGCCGCCGTTATTGTCTTCACTATATAAAGTAAGTTTCGCCTGTTTGAATTCCGCCGGGATTTGAATCCCGCTGTAGCGCATTCTGGCATCCAAACCGTAATCGTTGATAACCGGATTGTGCAAATTGCAGGCATCGGCCTGAACCTGTACAGCCCAGATAAATTCCTTATGTCGATCCGCTTCACTGTCATAGAAAACATTCTCATAGTGTGAATTTGTGTATTTGCTGATACTTCTTTCCGGTGAATACCAATCTCTCTCGGAGTTACGATAGTTATACGTAGCATGTCTCGGTCCTTCGGGCAGCGACAGAATGTTCAAGCTGCTATCACCGGCTGTAGCCAGACAACGTTTCAGAATGTGAATACCGTTCCCATGGGTATCCTGCGGCTTTTTCGGATCAATCGGTGTCGGTGTCTCCGGCCCGGCGATAATATTGCCGCTAACATCGTCATTGCAGGCAATTTCCTCTTCCGGTTCAAACTTAGTTTGCTCTCCCACCAGTTTCTTCTCGGCTTCTTCCAAAGTGCCGTTCAAAGTATGCTTACTGTCACCGTTGGATTTAATCTCAACGTTATTAACAACAGAAGCTCCTGACTTGATGCCCGGATAAGACAGATAGAGCTTAAATGACGGAATAGTATCGAATTTTCGCAGACTGACTTGTTGTTTTAAGGTTAGCTTATCGCCGTTTAATTGCCAATCGGGGTTCAGTTTCGGATCAAAATGCGCCTTAAGGTCGGACTTAACCTGCCCGGTTGCATCTTTACCCTCATAAGTCGGCAAAGTATCGGTAATAGTAAATTCTCTGATGTCGGCATAATCCTCACTGTTGTAGTTATAGGCTTGATAGTAAGAGAAGGAATATTCAATCGGAGCTTCCGTGCCTCTCTTCATATAGCCCGTACCGTCCGGCTCACCCTGATGGGTGTCCTTGCCGTAACTTTCCCCGTTCATCTGCTTGGTAATATTGCGATTGGAATTTTGCCGAGCACGTAAACCGATCGGATGCGTCGTCTGCGAAGTAGCGACAATCAACTCATTTTGGACAATATACGTCTTACCGGTCAAATCGAGCACAAAATTGTTCGGCGTCCCCGGCTCAAATTGCAGGTAAAAAGGCATATTAATGGCTGTTAAACCGCTTATCGGGTTTTTCAGCTTTAATTTAACAATTCCGTCTTCGAACTTATGTTCAGTGAACGAATCGGAGACGTTACTGGAAAACATCACATCTTTAATATGACCGTTAGCTACCTCCTGCCGCAGATCAATATTAACCCAAGTATCCGGAATATTAACATTGGTATTACCGCTGCCTTTGATTTTCAAAAGTAAGGGCATATTTTGCGTACGGGCGTATTCTTTCAAACCGTAAGGTTTCGCCTCATCCTCATTACCGTTGACGGCATGCACCAAATCGACAATAACGGCTGTCGGATCATAATTGGCTTTCTGCTTATAGAAAACATCCATTTCCGTATCCTGCTCTTTGACTTCCAGCTGTTTCGCCTGTCTGTCTACAGGCTCGTAACCGAACGAATCTTTGGGCGTATAAGTAAAAGTTTGATTCATCGTCGCCAACTGTCTTTCCGGCAAAGCGACAGACTTATTAGTACCTTCAAGTTTTTTATTGATAGTTACCCAAACTTTATTGATGATAAAAGTTGTCCCGTCCTGAACATTGACAGCAGCAATCTTGGAATTGGCATCCTTGGCCAACAAAAGCACCCGGTGCTGCGCATCTTCCGTATTACCGGGGTTATCCAGAAAAGCTGTCGAACCTATGCTATTTACCGTAGAAGGAACGGTTAAATCGGTTAAACCGTTGCTTTGGAAAGCCGAATCTCCGATTGTTGTTAAAGTCGCTGTCGGCTTAAACTTAACTGCAGTTAAAGAATTATTTCTGAAAGACTCGCTCCCAATCTCTTTAACCTTATCCGGGATTTCAACTGCAGACAAATTATTATAAGCGAAGGCCTCATACGGAATACTCTCCAAATTCGGGGATAATTCCACTTGGCTGATTGTATTGGATGCAAAAACGCCCTTACCTATCCGGTTAACGGACTGCGGCAGTTTGACTTCGTTGATCGAATTGTAGCGGAAAGCTTCCTCCCCGATAGTCGTAACAGTCGGCGGAATCACAGCATTAACCAATTTATTGGTTTTGAATGCGCCATCCCTAATCTCCGTCGTTCCGGGAGCCAATTCATAACTTGTAATACGATTCTCGGAAAAAGCATAGCGGGGAACAACCTTAATCGCCTGCGGCAGCTTCACACGCTCCAAGCGATTTCGATAAAAGGAATATTCGCCCAAGGCTGTCAAGCCCTCAGGTAATTGCAAGCTCTCCAGCTGATTCTCCTGAAAAGCGTAATCGCCGATGCTCG
The DNA here is from genome assembly GCA_902373515.1 of uncultured Eubacteriales bacterium. GTDB lineage: Bacteria > Bacillota > Clostridia > Saccharofermentanales > Fastidiosipilaceae > Amygdalobacter > Amygdalobacter indicium. The sequence continues at coordinate 27,778 of CABKML010000001.1, forward strand.
TCAAAGTCGCCGGCAATTTCACATTCGTCAAAGCGTTTTTATAAAAAGCGGATTCGCCAATTGTTTTCAAGTTATCGAATAAAGTAACAGCCGTCAAACGATTGTTGGAAAAAGCGTTCCTGCGAATTTCCGTAACGGCAGCAGGAATTTTCACCTCCGCCAAATTGTTGTCGGCAAAAGCAAACTGAGGAATGTACGTTAAATTCTTAGGCAAAGTTAAGTCTTCCAAAAATACGTCGGTAAAAGCGTATTCACCCAGTTCCTGCAAACTGTCGGGCAAAACCAGCTTTTTGATACGCAAAGCTACGGCACCGCCGTCACCGTTAAAAGCGTAATTGCCGATTTTTTGTACCCCGTTCGGAATTGTCAACTCGTCCATATCCAAAGCGGTGGAACGGAAGGCGTAATCGCCGATAGTCTTCAGTCCCTCATGCAAGGTAATTTTCTTCAGATTATAGTTCTCGGTAAAAGCACTGTTTTTGATATTCTCAACATTAGCCGGAATGTCCAATTCCTGAATCAGGTTTTGGGCGAAAGCATATTCCCCGATATTCTTAACACTATGGGCTATGGGCAATTCTTTTATTTTATTGTTGTAAAAAGCATAATCAGGAATGCTGTCCATGTGCTCCGGTAACTTAAAGGAAGTTAAACGATTGTCCCGGAAGACGCCTACGCCCAGCGTTTTGACATTCTCCGGCACTTCCACGAAGGTCAACTGATTACTTTTGAAAGCTTCCCGGCCGACAGACGTTAAGCTCGCAGGGAATTTAATCTGCTCCAAACTGTTTTCGGCAAAAGCCCGATCGGCAATTGTCTGCACGCCGGAACCTAAGTTGAGGCTGCCGATTTTATTGGTCATGAAAGCTTCCTGACCGACACTTGTAACTGTATCCGGGATATTAAGTGTAGTAATCTTATTGTTTTTGAATGCCCGTTCAGGAATTTCTTTTAAGGTCGCCGGCAAATTAACACTGATTAATTTATTATCTTCAAAAGCGCCTCTACCCAAGCTTGCCAATTTCTCCGGCAATTTAACTTCTGTCAAATTGTTGCCCGCCAACGCCGAGTCGCCGATATTCTGTAAGCTTTCGGGGAAAACGATAGAAGCTAATTTAACACCTTGCAGGGCGCTATCAGCCAAAGTCGTAATTTTCTCCCGCTTGTCATTGGTCGGATTGAAAGACGGCAGAACCACATCGGGATTGGTTTTAATTTTCTCTTTGCCCTTGTCAGATAAACCGGTAACGCTTGCACCGGAGAAAGTAAAATCTTCATTTAACCAGCCCTTACCCGTTTCCAACTTCATCAAATCGATACCTACAAGTACTTGTCTGGTTTCAGTCGCAGTATTGCCGGCATCATCCGTGACACTGTATGTAACTTTGTGTTCGGCTTTGACACTTGTATCGATTGTAGGCGGAGTAATTTTCAGGCGGGCGGTAATATCGTTACCCGCAGCATCAGTGGCTTTGACATCTTTTTTCAAGTCAACCGGTGCTTTCAGTGGGACGCTGATGGGCGTCAGGCCGCTAATTACCGGCTTTTGCGTGCTTGTCTTATATTGAACAACAAAGGGATTATCTTTTGTGTTGGTTTTATCTATAGTCAAGCTGATATTAGGCGCAGAATACTTGCTGATGGCCGGAGCAGGCAAATTAATAACGTTACCTTCAAACAACAACTGCTCTAACGGTTTTTCCGTGTAAGGATCATTTTTTATTTCATTTAAGCTGTATACCTGTTTCTGAGAATCAGCGTCAATACCTTTGACAAAAATGGAAACCGGGTGATAAATTGCACCGAACTCGCCCATTTTGACATCGGTCTTAATAGTTGCCGAACCGCCCTGTAAATAAACATAACGGCCGTTGGCGTTGAAGGCGCCGCTGCCGACAGTCGTCACGGAAGCCGGTAAAGTCAATTCGCTCAAGCGGTTGTCACGGAAGGCGTCGGCCCCGATGTTCTGTAATTTATTCAAGGACTGCAATGCCATATTGCCGATGGAGTTGTGCATAAACGCACCGGATTGGATATTGCTCAAATTGCTGCCGGCGGCAAAAGTCAAATTGCCGATCCCGTTATTAATAAAAGCTTGAGCTCCTATCTCGGTAACGGAAGCCGGAACGGTAAGACTTGTAATCTTGTTGGCGGCAAAAGCATTTGCCCCGATGGTTTTCAAGCCTTCAGGCAGCGTCAGCGAAGTTAAAGCGCTCTTAAGTTTCTCGCCGCTGAAAGCATTGTTCCCGATCGCTTCGACCGGATATGTATGTCCTTCTTTGTCCGTTAACTGTGCCGGAACAGTCAGCTTATCCGCCTTGCCGAGGTAGGCGACAATCGTCTTACTGTTCTGATCATAGACGAAATCTTCTACCTGTATAACAGCCTCCGCCGCTTGCGCATTTTGCGGCAACAGCAAAGTCTGTCCCAAGAGTAAAAACGCTGAAAGCGTTGCTAAAGCTCTTTTTCCGAGTTTTCCCACGTTAAGCATTACTAATCCACCTTACTTATTTTTAAGCTCACCTGTAAATCACCGACAGTGAATATACAAGGTAACACTTTATTATAGTCCGGATTGCAACAGTTTGCATTTACTACAGTCACATTTACAAATAGAGGCGGAAATTTTACCTTTCCCCTTATGCTGAATTATCTGTATAATTAGAGTATGAAAAAACACAAGAATGTACCGAATAAGCCGAATAAACCGACCGAGCTTTTACTGCCGACAGCAACTTGCACCAATTATAAAGCGGCAGAGAGAGAAGCTCGATCCACTGCTGCCGCGCAAGCACAAATCCGGGCCTTAACGCAGGCTGTTATCGCTGAATTGCAGGGACGGAAAAATGAAGCTGCAACAGACAGTGTGCCCGCCGTTCAAGAACAAATGCCAAAGCAAGTACAGGAGCAGCCGGTCGAACCGGCTTCATTCCGGGCAAGTTCCGGCGCCGATGCTGTAAGTGCAGCTGCAGATATCAAAAATACCATAGTAAACAGCACCTTGCAGGAAACTGCGCCTCGACTTTCACCTTCCGTAACAATCAGCCGCAATGCCGAAAATACCGGCGATTTCAAGGCAAACATTTTGCCAACGACAGCTGATGCGACAGCCGAAACGGCGCTGAACATCAACGGCGAACAATCTGCGACGGCACCGCTGCCGCTTTTTCAATCCGGCCTCGATTTTTTAACGAATTCCGCAGCTAAACATGATAACTCCACCGCCGACGCTACGATCGTCAAGCATCTGGACAAAGCGGCAGCCTGTAAATTTTTACAGCCGTATATGCAACAGCCGAATCCGGGGAAAAAAGCGAAAAGCGAAAAAGGTGCAGCCGAATTACAGCAACAGCAAACTAAACAACGGATTTTCGCCCAAGCTCAGGCCGATTTACTCTTATTTGTCAATGAACAGCAAGCCAAAAAAGTCGACAAACCTGCCGCTAACGGGAAATGGCAGAAAGCTTGGGACAATTTGGCCGCCGCTGTTTTCCGAAATATCAAGGAACATACAAACAACTCCGAACACCAATACAGCGCGCTGCTACTGACAATGACTGCCTGTCTCCTGCCGGCCTTTATCTTTTGGAATCTCTTACCCGGCAGCTTCCTGAACATCTACAAAACTCAACTTTCAGGCTATGTCCTCTTATCCATGTATCGTTCGCTGACTGTCATCATCCTGCCGCTTTTAATCTTTCTGCACCGGCATAATCTCGCGCCGGAATGGCGCAATGCCGTCAGCGGACAAAAGATAAACGTGCCGGCAATCCGTTTTTTCCTACCTTTAATCGCCTTAACCGCAGCCTGTCTGCTCAACGCTGTCAACCGCTTACTGGTACTCAATCTCTTTCTGCCGTGGAAACGCAATATTACAGAAATACCTTTTTTGATTAAAAGTGCCGGTAATTTGCAAAGCTTGATTTTAATTTTTCTCAGCAACTGTCTCATCGCCGGGACTTTGGAAAGTATCTTTTTCGCCGGTTTTCTGTTCACCTGTCTGCGCCGCACTTTCTCGCTCAAAACTGCAATTATTCTGGCGACGGCCGCCTGGGTGCCGCTTTATGTCGCTGAACCGGATTTTATTACCCTGGCGATCTTCTTCGCCTTTCTCCTCTTTTTCCGGACCGTTTGCGACAATATTTACGTTATTATCGTTTTGAATATTCTAACCCGCACTTTCATTTTGTTCCTGCGGCAAGCGCTACCTTTCTCGGTAACGCGCAATATTCCGACGTACTCTTCCGCACAGGCGATGCTGCTGGTTGACCTTTTAATTATCGCCGTCAGCAGCGGTATCCTCTATTATTTATCACATCTCATGCCGCGAATTGCCCCGCAAATACACCAAATTGCCGGCGAGAAAAACGAGAAAAAAGCGCTTTGGTTACGTTTCAGCGCCAATATAGCTTATAAGCGACAAAAAGGAGAATTGTGGGAAAGTTTGAGCAAGTGCAAGCCGGATTACAAGTTGCTTGTCGCCTATCTGCTGCTCTGGCTCAACTACTTAATTTATTGGAAATTCCTCTAAAATTCAGGCTTCCCGGGTGGGGCATCCGGCAAATCCGGTAAATCCGGTAATAACTGCGCCGAAGAAGTTACGGCAACTTATAGCGCCGCCGCTTAATCTTTTTTGCGAATAAAAGTTCCGGCTGTCAATACAGGGAAATCTTCCGGTAAAGGCAAATAAAATTTCGCCTGTGCCTGATTGATCCGCGCCACGGCCAAACCGTTGGCATCATAAAGTTCAGTTACCTTATAAGACAAAATATCTCCGTGCGGAACAATAATCTCCAGTTCGTCACCCTTATCGACAAAATTGCGTTCCTCGACGGCCACATAGCGGCCTGCCGGTAAAACGGCAGTCGTTTGCGCCCCGCTTTTTTCCAGCTCCCGCTGTTTGCGTTTACCTAACTGTTTACTGTCGATAATATATTGCTTCAGCGGTAAATAGTCGCCCTGCTGCCGATAATCTCCCAGAACAATACCGGCGATTGTCGCCTCTTTCTGATAAGCGGCATTTTCAGCTACCTGCGCATTATCCTGCACCTTATCATAATAAAAGCCCGTACCGTATTCCCGGTGCGTCATTTGCAGCAATTCCTTTTTCCACGCCGGATCAAAATGATAATTTTCCGGATCGGCTAAATAAGCATCCAGCGCCAGACGATAAGCCCGAATCGTCATGGCAACATAATACGCACCTTTCATGCGTCCTTCAATTTTGAAACTGGTAACACCGGCATCTACCAAATCCGGGATATGTTCAATCATACATAAGTCTTTACTTGAGAGTAAATATGTACCGTGATTATCTTCTTCCAGAGAAAATTGGTAATTATCCTCGACATTCTTGCCCTCTTCCAGGGCTTTGCGCAATCTTTTACGTTCAATCAGCTTATATTCCCAACGGCAAATCTGAGCGCATTCACCCTGATTGGCTCCCCGCCCCGTCAACATATTGGATAAAAGGCAGCGCCCGGAATAAGCCATACACATCGCCCCGTGCACAAAAGCTTCCAATTCCAAATCCGGCGGCACAACTGCCGAAATAGCCCGAATATCACGCAAAGACAATTCCCGCGCCAAAACAATTCGTTTCGCCCCGTTGGCCTGCCAGAACAGACAACCTTGCGCATTAGTCACTGACGCTTGAGTGGAAATATGTTTGACCAATTCCGGTGCCGTCTGACTGAAACGCAAAAAGACTCCCGGATCGGAAATAATCACGCCGTCAGGCCGCAATTGCCGCAAAAATTGAATATAATCATCCAATTCCGCCATATGATCCGGATGCGCCATAATATTGCAGGTAATATAAAGATGAACGCCCTTGTCCGTACAATAACGCCGCGCCTCAAACATTTCCTCAGCTGTAAAATTTTTACTGAAAGCCCGCAAGCCGAAAGCCTGACCTGCCATATAAACAGCGTCGGCGCCGTAAAGCACCGCCGCTTTTAATTTTTCCATACTGCCGGCCGGCGCCAACAGCTCGATTTTTCCCCGCCATGCACCTGAATGTTGCGGCATATTCACCTCGTTCATCCTACCCGTTATAGCTTAATTACCCTCTAAAGGTGCCAAATATTTCGCAATATTAGCCTTGTGTTCCTCAAACGTATTGGCGAACACGTTGCGTCCGTCTTTGCCGGCGGCACAGAAAAAGAGATAATTCCGGCTCTCAGGCTGCGTATCGGGATAAAGTGCGGCGGAAATAGCTTCAGCGCCGGGATTACAAATAGGACCTGGGGTTAAACCGGGATTTTTGTACGTATTATAAGGAGATTCCCGATTCAAATCTTTATCTTTCACCAGGAAAACCGGCGGTAAACCTTCCTGTTGCCGCAAATAATTAATGCTGGCGCAAGATTCCAGATTCATATTCCTACTCATACGATTGCTGAAAACCCGACTGACTTTATACATTTCGCGGGAAATTGAAGATTCCTTCTGAATAATACTGGCTAAAATAATTACTTCATCCATAGTCATGTTAAGAGCCTTAGCCCGCTCATAATACTGGTCAAGCAACTTGTAGCGGGTATTATTCAGCATTGTCGCCAAAATCGACTCCTCCGACGCATTGTAGTCAAAATAATAAGAATCGGGGAAAAGATAGCCGTCCAAAAGGAAATTACGTCCGGGGGTACGCTTGATTTCGGATAAAAATTCATAGCGCTCGAACAGTTCAGGGGAGTTCATCAAACTGTCCAGTCTGGCCTCATCGAAGCTGATACCGGCACGACGCAAAATATTCTTAATATCAATATAGGTACTGCCTTCGGGGATAACCACCAACGCCCGATTGGGCTTCAAAGTCAACGTGAACATCAACTCGTCATACCCCATATTAGGGCGTAAATAGTGCGTACCATATTGATAATTGCCGTCGAAGCCGTTTAACTTGGACAAGAGCTGAAAAACGGTTTTACTCTTAATCAGGCCGGCTGCTTCCAGTTTTTGCGCAATATTCTTAGTCGCATCACCGAAGTCAATAAAAACCGCCTGTAAATTCTTTTCTCCCGGAATCGGAGCACTGTAATTCAAAGGAATATGCTTCTCTTTTTTCCAGGCTGCCAGGCGCTGCAGACACCTTTCCGCTTTGATTTTATTCTGCGCCTGCATTTGTTCCCGCGTCTGAGCAGCATTTTGCTGCGCGGCCGGCTTGTCTTTCTTCTCCGTCTTCAATTGTTTGGAGTACTCTTCATTGACGACGTCCTGAATAAGCTCCTGCTGCGCGGCAATTTGTTGCATATAATCGTAACGGGCCTTTTGGCGCAGCACAACACGATAACCGAAAACCAAGCCCAAAACGATTGCCAGCAACAATACACAAACTACCGCAATCCCACTTATAGTCGTCCTTATTTTACGCGAAATCATGTTGTTATCCTTTCCTGCAAACTCAAGCAGCGTTCTTTGCTCCGCTTTTTATTGCTTCTTCGCTCTTTGTTTCGCTCGCAAATCCGTACTTAAAATCTTTTTCCGTAAACGAATGTGTAAGGGGGTAACTTCCACCAATTCATCGTCATTGATTAATTCCAGACATTGCTCCAGACTTAAGTCCATCCGTCCCGTCAAACGCAAAGCGTCGTCGGAGCCGGCGGCACGCATATTGGTAACGTGTTTTTTCTTACAGACGTTCACCACCACATCTCCGGGCTTGGGTGTTTTACCGACAATTTCGCCCTCATAAACCTGCACACCGGCATCGATAAAGAGCACACCCCGCTCCTGCGCATTGTACAGGCCGTAAGTTACAGCTTCACCTGTCTCCCAGGCGACAATTACGCCGTGCTTACGCGTTTCTATCTCGCCCTTCCACGGTTCAAAGCCGCTAATCAAAGTATTCATTACACCGTTACCGCGAGTATCGGTTAAAAATTCCGAACGATAACCGATTAAGGCCCGGGAAGAAATATGGAAAGTCATACGGGTGTAACCGTCCTGAATCGGATGCATATCCTTCAATTCGCCTTTACGTTCACCGATTTTCTGAATAACCGCACCGACAAATTCATCCGGCACATCAATGTACAAATCTTCCATCGGTTCCAGAACTTTGCCGTCCGGCGTCTTTTTCAAAATTACTTCCGGTTTACCGACTTGGAACTCATAACCTTCACGTCTCATCGTTTCAATCAAAATGGACATGGACAGTTCGCCTCTGCCCTTGACGATAAAGCGGTCGGGAGAATCTGTATATTCCAGACGCATCGCCACATTTTTTTCCATCTCTTTTTCCAAGCGGGCGGACAAGTGGCGGCTCATCAAATACTTACCGTCCTGGCCGGCAAACGGACTGTCGTTAACCATGAAATTCATCGCAATCGTCGGCTCTTCAATCGCCACAAACGGCAGCGGCTCAACTTTGTCGACAGCGCAAACCGTATCACCGATGTTGATATTCTCGATACCGGCCAAACAGACAATCTCACCGGCTGCAGCCTCCGGCACTTCCACTTCTTTCAAAGCCTCGAAACGCATAATCTTGTTCAAGCGCGCCTTGCGGACAGTGTCTTCGCCGAAACGCGCCACGGCAATCTCCTGCCCGAGTTTCAAAGTACCGCGATCAATTTTACCGATTGCCAGTCGTCCCAAATAAGGATTGGCTTCAACGTTGGAAACTAAAACTTGGGCCGGCAGGCTAGGATCACCCTGCGGCGAGGGTAATTTCTCCACAATGGTATCAAGCAGCGGCAAAATATTTTTCGCTTCGCCTTTGATAATTTCTTCGGCTGTAAAAGCAGCAACGCCGTCCCGACCGGAAGCATAAACTACAGGGAAATCCAACTGTTTGTCCGTAGCATCCAAATTCATAAACAGCTCGTAAACTTCATCCAAAGCTCTTTTCGGTTCCGCGCCCGGTCTATCGCATTTATTAATAACTACCAAAGCCGGTAAGCCCAAGTTCATCGCCTTGGACAGAACGAAACGGGTCTGCGGCATAGGTCCCTCGAAAGCGTCGACAATCAAAATAACCGCATCGACCATTTGCATAATCCGTTCCACTTCGCCGCTGAAATCGGCATGCCCCGGAGTATCGACGATATTAATTCTCGTCTTGCCGTATTGAATAGCCGTATTTTTGGCCAATATAGTAATTCCGCGTTCCCGCTCCAAGTCGTTGGAATCCATCACGCAATTATCAACGGTTTCATTATCCCGGAAACTTCCCGACTGTTTCAGCATCGCATCAACCAGGGTGGTTTTACCGTGGTCGACGTGCGCAATAATAGCAATATTTCTTAAATTTTCCTGTCTTGTTTCTTTCATACTGTTTTCTGTCTCTTCTTCTCTTCTATCTCTACTCTGTAAAATTCCAACTATCACATATATCCGTTGTGTCGGTTTACTAATCGTTCAGTCTAGCACCTGCACGCTACATTGGTATTAAATATTTGTAAACCGGCCGTATATCAATAAGCTCAACCGTCCTGCTTGCGTTTTTCCCGCAAAAGGAAATAAATCGGCGTCCCGGCGAAATCGAAGTGTTGTCGAATCTGATTTTCCAAATAACGCTCATAACTGAAATGCAATAAATTCCTGTCATTAACAAAGAAAACGAATTTCGGCGGCAAAACGGAAACTTGGGTAGCATATTGAATTTTAAGATGCCGACCTTTATATGAAGGCGCCTGCATCATCGCCTGCGCTTCACCGATTACGTCGTTCAACAGGCCTGTAGCAATTCTGCGGGAAGCCGCCTGATAAACCTGATTAATCAAAGTGTACAAATCAGCCACATGCAAAGCCGTCTTGGCCGAGAGAAAAATAATCGGGGCCCAGGGCATAAAACTGAATTTAGTTTGTAATTGTTTTACGTATTCTCCCTGGCGCAAATTGTTGTCTTTCGCCAAATCCCACTTATTCACCAGCAGAATGCAAGCCTTACCCGCTTCCAAAGCTAAACCGGCAATCTTTGTATCCTGTTCCAAAGGTCCGCTCAAAGCATCCATCATAATCAAACAGACGTCCGCTTTTTCAATCCCGCTGACTGCCCGGACTACGGAATAACGCTCAATAGCATCGTCAATTTTACTTTTGCGCCGCATCCCAGCCGTATCAATAAACAAGTATTCCTGATCCCCGTATTTCACCGAAGTTTCCAAAGCATCTCTCGTTGTCCCGGCGATATCCGAAACAATGGCCCGCTTCTCGCCGCACAAGCAATTAAGCAACGAGCTCTTGCCGACATTAGGCTTGCCGATTAAGGCCACTTTAATAACTTCAGAATCTGCAGCAAATTCATCTGCAAGCGGCAAATCATGACATATTGCATCCAGCATATCGCCGATACCCAAGCCGTGCGCCGCTGAAATGGGGAAAACTTCTCCAAATCCCAGTTGATAAAAATCGTAAACTTCCGGCGGTACAGTACCGGGATTGTCACATTTATTAACGGCAATTACCACCCGTTTGCCGCTTCTGTGCAAAAACTCGGCAATATCCTGATCGGCAGCCTGAAGGCCGCACTTGGCATCCACCATAAACAAAATAATATCGGCAGTTTCAATCGCCAGTTCCGCCTGTTGCCGCATTTGACTCAATATTAAATCGTCGCTGTAAGGCTCAATGCCGCCGGTATCAACCAGTGCCAGCTCCCGATCCAACCAGGTAAATTTAGTATACAAGCGATCACGCGTAACTCCGGGGCGATCGTCTACAATCGCCATTTTCTTTCCGGCTAAATAATTAAACAAAGAGCTTTTGCCGACGTTGGGGCGCCCTACTACCGCTATAACCGTACTCATATTTTCACCTGCTTTCTCCAATGCTTTTCTAAAGTTACTTTACTATTTTTCATAATAAAAAAACAGCGAAATAATCGTTCGCTGTTCTTTAAGCCGGCTGCAAACCCGCGGTAAACAATTTTGTCTTCAATCTCGTTAGACCTATATAACAATTGCTACCGGTTTAGCCCTGATCAAAACACCTGCGCTTATTCTGCTGTTGCAGCTGTTTCAACTTCAATAACTTTACGGCCTCTGTATAAGCCGCAAGCCTGACAAGGTCTGTGCGCCAAGCGAAGTTCATGACAGCTTGTGCACTCAACTAAAGCCGGTGCTACTAGCTTCCAGTTAGAACGAGAACGACGAGAGCGCTCTTTTGACCATCTTCTCTTAGGTACTGCCATCTTCGACACCTCCGTTTTGTCTTCTTAATAAGACAAGCTAAATAAGCATAACGCCTATTTTTTCACCTGTCAATAGTTCTGTATTAGTTTTGCTGCCGCTTTGTAACTGATTTAAGACCGATTTGTAACGGTTTGTCTACATTGCCGCTGTGCACCGCTGTCCGACCTATTGCCGTGCAACGCAAACGATTGCGTTGCAATTTGCGTCTCATTTTGCAACGCAAATTAAAAGAGCGTTGCAAAGAAGCTTACAGGCAGCAGATTATCGAAGCAGATAATGCGTTTTTCGGCTGTCACCGCTGCGTTTAATTATCCCCTTATTTATAAGCGTATTCAAGACCCGCAAAGTTTTGGCGCGACTCAAAGCACAAGCGCTTTCTATTTCACTGCGATTGGCAGAAGTTTTTCTTTGAATAAATGCATAAACTTTCTCTTCCTCCGGGCTGAGATTGTCTACAGATGCAGTAAAAAGCGGCAGAATTACCGTTATTGCTTCCGTTCCGACCGAATAATCGGGTTTAGTTATACTGTTTCGGTAACTCTGATTAATCCGCCGAATACCGGTGCCGAATTGCTCAATATATCCCAAGCGAAAAAACACATTGGCTAAAATAGGATTAGATAACGCTGAAATCTGCCGATTCAAGTAATCATCCGCCGTTAAACCTGCCGGCAATCCGCCCAGCGAGGTAATTTCAATTCTGTCCGCATACATAGCCACATTAATCGGCGCGTCTACATCCCACGCTCTATGCACCAGAGCATTGGCTAAAGCCTCACGAAAGCTGAGCTCGGGCACTCTTTCCCGCCGTTCTCTTTTAATTCCGGCAATTTCTTCATAGCAATAAAATTTACGGAAAAAAGCCGTTGCTTCCGCATAAGCTTCGAGAATAGACATATTTTCCAAACGCAACCTTGCTTGTATAACGTCAATGGAATCCCCGAATTTCGCTAAATCAATTAAAGCCAAACCGTTTTCATCAGCTAATAATCGGGCCGCTTTATTAAATTTAGTTTCAGCATTGTAAAGGTTAAGCGTGCGCAATATATCGCCGTTCAATTCGCTGATACCCAATTCTCGCTTCAGCTCCTGCTCCAGATAATGGAAATGTAAATCCTGCCTACTTGACGCCAACTCTTCAAAGTTAATATTGGAACCGCGCAAAATCAGGCGATTCAGCTCCTGCCTGTCTACCGGCACACTTGCTGTTGCCGCACGTTTATAGGCCTGACCTTTGTAATAATAAGGTGTTTCCGAACCGCTTAAAACAGTCAGGCGAATTGTACTGTCAGGCAAAATATTAAGGGAAAATTGGGGAACGGGACTTATTGTGTCATTTATCCTATTCTCAATGGAAATTGCCTTTTTATCAATATTATTCAAGCCGATGATTTCACCATCATCACTTATACCGAAATAGATTGTTCCACCCCGATAATTGGCAAAAGCCGAAACTGTTTTAAGAAAGCTGTCAGTTATATCGGCCTTTAATTCCACGCTGCTTGTTTCTCTTAATTTCATACAAATACCGCCAAATTAAATATTACAATTACGGCATCCGACCTATTGCCGTGCAACGCAAACGCTTGCGTTGCAATTTGCGTCTCATTTTGCAACGCAAATTAAAAGAGCGTTGCAAAGAAGCTTACAGGCAGCAGATTATAAGCGTCACTTTCTCTCGTCAATACAGTAATTAATATTAATTGTCACGTAATGACCGCTCATATTATCGTTGCTCAAGAAATAGGCTAAATTTACATAGCCTTCCTGCGGCGAGCTTAAATCCGCCTCCATTTTATCGGTAGTGGTAATCATCGGCACATCTCCGTAAGGCGTATGATACTCGCTCTTGAAAGTTTTGCCGATGCGAAACTCCAAATTCATCCCGAAGTTCCCGCTACGATTAAGATTCAGAGATTTTTCGGACGCATCGTACACCAATTCGGTATAGGTGCTGTAAAGAGCCGGATCACTCAACTCTTTCCAACGTAATTTATAAATATTACCTCCGTCAAAAGACCAGACGCCCAGGCTGCACAAGCGATCCTGCGCCACATCGTCCGCCGCCAAATCCGCCTTGTCCTGACTGTGCCGTGAAAGCATGTAAACCTTGACCGAAAAGCTCTGTTTACCGGGCTTAGCTGCCCAAGTCGCAGATTTAAGCGGTTTAGCCCGAAGCCAATCGGCAACTTCGGAACCGTCTGCCATTAAATCGGCATTTTCCATCGCCGTCCGATAAAGCATCTCACTGCCGAGAGTTTGATTTTTTTCCGAACGATTATGCAAAAGTTCTCTTGTTCCCGGAGGATTCAAGTCAACCCGTTCCAATAAAGCGCACTCCAAGCGGCGACGTCCGGCATCCTGCTCTGAAGCTCGGTCTGCAGCTTGAGCTTGACTTGAAACTCGAGCCGACTGCTTAGAAAAATCGGCCGCATCTGCTGCAAGCTCGCCCGTCTCCTGCAACGCCTGCACTTCAGCCGGCGAAAGCAGCTGCAAGTACTCCGCCGCCCGCTGCTTGGCGGAAATATTACGTCGAACAATTTCTTTTGCCGCTTCTACGGCTGTCGAAGTTTTTTTCTTCATATCAAATCGTTTCCCGTCTGGACCTTTCTTCATGTTCAGCTAAAGCTAAATACAACAAGCGCCCGCACAACTCGGTCGCATCAAAGCCGCCGGCGGCAAAAACTTGAGGATAAAGACTGATTTCAGTAAAGCCGGGCATGGTATTGATTTCGTTAAAGTAAATTTTGCGGGCATCCCGATCGAAGAAAAAATCGACCCGAGCTAAGCCGCTGATTTGTAAAATATTACAGACTTCCAGGGCCAATTCGTGAATTTGGCGGGTCATAAGCGTCGTAATTGTCGCCGGAATACAAGTTTCCGTGGCCTGCTCCGAAAAATATTTGGTCTGATAGTCATAAAAAGAATTGGGCTTTTTCACAATAATCTCCCCGACCGGAGAGGCGAGATAATTCGGGAAATTACCCAAAACACCGCACTCCAATTCTCTAACTCTTAATTGCCGTTCAATCAGAATTTCACTATCCAATTCGGCCGCAGCGGCAATCGCCTGATTCAAGGATGAAAGATTGTTCGCTTTCCCGGCGCCGACGGAAGAGCCTCCGTTAGCCGGCTTGACAAAAAGCGGAAAGGGCAATTTTTCCAAAATGTCGATACACGCATCCTCGTTATTCATTTGCCACACACGACGGGACAAACGGAACCACGGTACTACCGGAATTTTATAATGCTGTAAAATAGTCTTGGCGGCAATTTTGTCCATACCGCAAGCTGAAGCTAAAACACCCGACCCGACAAAAGGAATATCGGCCATTTTGAATAGGCCCTGAATGGCACCGTCTTCACAATTAATACCGTGTAAAACGGGGAACAAAATATCCGGCTTGCTTCCGTCTTTAGTTAAACTGCTGAGAAAGGCCGCCGGGCTGCTGATAGGTGCAGACGGTACATTCCTGCTTTTGCCATATTCTTCCGCTTCTTTGACCCAATTCTCGCTGTCCAAATGTTCACCGTCAAAAGGATAAGGCAAAAAATCACCGTTCACGGTAATACCGACAAGCGACAATTTTAGCGGCATTTTGCTTAAAGTACGCGCAATAAAGAGAGCTGAACGGCAGGAAACTAAATGTTCGGTGGATTTGCCGCCGAAAAACAGCAAAACGTGCTTGCCCTTAAATTTTTCCGGCTCATAGGTAAAATTACGACCGTAAAGCGGCGATTTACCGCCGAATTCATAAAAATCCGTTGTTAACCTGCTCTTTCGCATAAGTAAGTGCATCCTTTCTTGGTCCTGCCTGAAATTCCGGGCGGCGCCGGTTTTCGTCGTTTTACAATATTAATAAAAAAGCGGTCGAACGACCGCTTGATTTTGAAGCACAAGGAATCAACCGCGGTCCCACTTGCTCAATTCTTCTTTGTTATGCCTGATAACGTCCAGCACATCCTTGAAATTGTTCTCAACGTTGGTCAACAGACCTTCAACATAGCTGACGGAATAATCGTGCAATTCATCGGCGTGCGTTTTGGCCTTATTGACTATTTCCTGCGCTTTCTCCTGCGCTTCCTGGGTTATCTTGTTCTCATCAATCAAAGTTGCCGCTTTCAGTTCCGCTCTTCTGATGTAGTCATTGGCGGCCTGTTTCGCTTCCTTCATAATTGAATTCTGTTCCTGAACTATATAATGTGCCTGCTTAATGGCATCCGGCAACTGCTCCTGTAATGCTGCAATTAATGTCAGTAAATTCTCACGATTCAGCACTATGCTGGTAGACAAAGGTAAAGTTTTCGCACTCTGTACCATAAGCTCCATTCTGTTCAACAAACTGTAAATTGAATTCTCATCCTGTATAGGTTGATCAATCATCTCTTCGTCGCTCATATTGTCAAAAAATTGTTCAGCCATAATCTCCACCAATATTAATTGCATTCTGTCTTGCTTATATGCAAAACTGTTCTTTTATTTTAGAGCATTTATAGCAATTTGTGAAGATTAAGCGCAACATTCTGCCCGGGAACTGAAAAGTTGGAGCGCTTTTCGCCTGCCGCAGGTAAATTCGCAAATTTTCCACATCTTCGCCACCCAACTTGTATAAAAAAAACAGGCGGCACCCGTAAGCACCGCCTGCCCGCTTAAAAACCTTGTTTATTACTTCTTACGGATATACTTCAAGCAATCGAGCGTTACCGCCGTCATGATGATAATACCGGAGAAAACGAACTGTAAGTTGGTATCAATACCCAAAATAGTCAAAGCGTAAGTTAAAGCCGTGAAAATTACGACACCGACTACAACGCCCGAAATCTTACCGACACCGCCGGTAAACGAAACACCGCCGACCACGCAGGCGGCAATCGCGTCCATTTCCCAACCTTGACCGTAAGCTGCCGAACCGGAACCGACCATACGAGCGCATTCCAACCAGGAACCGAAACCGTATAAAATACCGGCAAGAATGAAAGCGCCCATGGTAACAGCGAAAACCGAAATACCGGAAACTGCCGCCGCCTCGGGATTACCGCCGACAGCATACAGATTTTTACCGAAAATCGTCTTATTCCAGATGAACCAAACAATGATTATAGCTGCAACAGCCCACAAAATAATAGTCGGGAAGCCGTTGATCTTAGGGATAATCCATTTAGGAATATCCGACTCAATCGCACCGAAAGACACGCCTTTGGTCGCATAAGTTACGATACCGAAAATTACCAGCATATTCGCCATAGTTGAAATAAACGGGTGCATTTGGAACTTAGCGGTAAAGAAACCGGCAATCGCCGTAAACACCGTACACAGCACCACACAAACTACTAAGGCTAAAATAACTCTGGCAGCTATCGGCATGGACGTAAAATCGAAAATATAACCGAAAACTTTACCGGTATTTATGCCCTTATGCATAACGATAGTGGCCGCAGTCATACACATACCGACCATACGCCCGATGGACAAGTCGGTACCTGTCAGCAAAATCAAACCGGCAACACCTAAAGCGAGGAACATCCGTGGTGAGGCCTGTTGGAAAATGTTCAACACGTTATTAAATGTCAATAATTGCGTATTTTTCACAATCGGCGTCACAATACTCAGAGCGATGAAGACAAGCAAAATTGCTAAATACAAACCGTTTTGCAATAAGAAACGCTTCATATTGAAGTTATAGCAGTAGTTTATCCATTTTTGCTCCAAAGTCTGCGCCACGGTAAAGCGGGACATGCGCATTAAATCCAACAGGTGAAATTTATTGGTATAGGCATCGTGCAGACGGTCCTTAAGATTCTGCAAATTTTTCTCATGCTGCAATTTGGCGTCGAAAAGCCGGTTCTTATAAACATATTTTTCATCTTTAATTTCCCGGGCATCCTGCAACTTGCTCAGATTTTCCTTATGCTCCTGTTGCAATTTTTGCAAAATCACGGCATAGTCTTTAATTTCCTGCACTTTTTCGGCTACCACCGCCTGCTTGACCTGCCGCAAGTAATCCTGGCCATAGTGCTCTTTCAGATAAGCTTCACCGTCTTTAATCAACTTATCGACTAAAGGTTGATTCTTCTCCTCCACTTTCAAAGCTCTGTCCAGTTCGGAACGGTTCAACTGCAGCTGATTAGCTTTTTCTTCACCTTTCAAGCTCTTATCCCGTTTAATCGCATCAATTTTGCTTTGAAAAAAGACTACTTCGTCCGTACCTTCACGCCGCAAGTCATCCAACTGCTCCTGAATTTTGCCGATATATTGCGCTATAGGCTCATACAGTTTTTGCTCTTCCTCTTTTGTTAAGATGAATTTGTTATCCATGTTATACTCCCTTTTATCTCACACGCCCTCGCGCATTAAATACTTCGCACTTAACCTGAGAAGTTCTTCCTGATTGGTTTTTTTCGTTTCGACGATACCCGCCAGCCGACCGTTGGACATAACCCCGATGCGGTTAGTAATACCGAGAATTTCCGGCATTTCCGAGGAAACAACAATAATCGTATTACCCTGCTTGGCCATCTGAATAATAAGTTCATAGATTTCATACTTGGCACCGACATCAATACCGCGCGTCGGCTCATCCATCATGAAAATCTTAGGTTCACGCTCCAACCATTTACCGAAAATAACCTTTTGCTGATTGCCGCCGGACAAACTGGAAATCAAGTCGGCATGGCCCATACATTTGGTGCGCATAACTTTAATTTGCTTATTGGTGGCTTTAATCATCTTGCTGTCCGACAGAATCGGTCCGCTTTTATATTGAGGTAAATTGGCGATAGTAGTGTTGAAAGTCAAATCGCCTTTCAAGAATAAGCCGTTAGCCTTACGTTCCTCCGTAATCAGAGCAAAGCCGTTCTCCATCGCTTCTTTCGGCGTATTGAAGTTCATCAGGCGGTCTTTGAAATAAACACGGCCGCATGCTCTGGTCCGAATCCCGAATATCGTCTCCAGCAATTCCGTTCTGCCGGCTCCGACCAGGCCGTAAAGCCCGAATATCTCGCCTTTTTTCACTTCAAAGCTGATATCCTGCAAGCGAGGCGCGTACTTCGTCGACAAATTCTCTACTCGTAAAATCGGTTCTCCCGGTTTATTATCGACAGGCGGAAAACGATTCTCCAGCGAACGACCGACCATGGCGGCGATCAATTCATTCATATTCGTATCTGCGGCAGCTTTGGTCATAACCAAATGGCCGTCGCGCAAAACGGAAATCTCATCGCAAATTTCAAAGATTTCATCCATTTTGTGGGAAATATAGATAAAAGCTATTCCCTGTTCCCGCAATTTACGCATCATTTTGAATAACTTTTCCACTTCCTGGACTGTTAAAGATGAAGTAGGTTCATCGAGAACAATCACTTTGGCATTATAAGAAATAGCTTTGACAATTTCACACATTTGCCTTTGTGAAACCGACATTTTGCGCATCGGCTGCGTCAAATCGACCGTCATATCGAGGCTGCGAAAAATCTCCGCCGCTTTCCGTTTCATTAAAGTTTGATCGACTACGCCCAACTTGTTAATCGGATAACGTCCCAAAAACAAATTATCCACGACATTGCGATCCAGGCACTGGTTAAGTTCCTGATGCACCATCGCTATACCGTTTTCCAAAGCCTCTTTCGGACCGGTAAAATTAATAGTTTCTCCCTCTAAATCAATTTCACCCTCATCTTTGTGATAAGTTCCGAACAGGCATTTCATCATCGTTGACTTGCCGGCGCCGTTTTCACCCATTAGGCCCATGACCGTACCTTTTCTGACATTAAGATTAATCTTGTCCAGAACACGATTGCGCCCGAAAGTTTTACTCATTCCTTTGATTGACAAAATAACCGGAGCGTTTATTGTTGTCATGTTTTACCTCTGATTTCTAAGCCCCACGGACTGCTTCTAAAAATCGGGGATTAGAAGCACCGCCTCTAATCCCCGTTGACTCTTACATCATCAATACCTACTTATTACTTCAGTAATTGAGTATAGGAAGCAGCATTATCAGTCTTAACCATATTAACTGCAAATCCGTCATAAGCTGAAGGATCACCCAATCTGTTGGTAATTGTCGATTCGTTCTGACCGTCACCGTCAACATAGTCAACATCCAAATTCAACAACTTCTGATATTTCTTCAACAAAGGCAGGTAAGTTGAACCTAAGAAGTTATCAGCGGAATTGTAAGAATTCAACCAAATCTTTTTCTTCGGATGTTTAGCTTCGTCCAATTGCTTGGAAACAGGAGCATATGTCTTGGTGGAATCCAAATAATCTTTATAGTTCTCAGCTGTAACTGCAACGTTCAAAGCGTAGTAGGACTTATCTTTTTCAACATATTTGAAAACGTCTTTACTCAAAACGTTACCGGCATCGTCTTTGTCGTCAATACCTGTCTTCATGTCGACACCGTCCAAAGCGTTACGCAGAACACGTAATGTCAAATAAGCTTGAACGTCAGCATGTTGGCTGATTGTTCCGCCGTAACCGGCTTTGATAGCTTCAACTGCATCCTGGTTGGCATCGTAACCGAAAGTCGGAACTTTCTTCTCGTTGGACCAAGCGTTGAACATAGCCATGCCCATACCGTCGTTGTTGGAAGCGATAACATCAATTTGATCGCCGAAAGAAGCGGACCAAGTGCTGATAGCGTTACCTGCTGTCGGAGCATCCCATGTAGCACCGGCGGAAGTCTTCATTTCCTGTGAAGCCAATTCACGGACTTTATACTTTTTGCCACCGATTTCCAATTCACCGTCTTTAACAACTTTGGAAGAACCGTCTGTATTTGTACCGGCCGGATCGCTGACGATTTGACCGTCTTTTTCAACTGCAGTACCCAAGGCCTTACGAACACCTCTTGTACGAGCAACGGAGTCATTATGACCGACATCGCCGATAGCCAGAACATAACCGATTACACCATCTTTGTTACGATCGATCTTTTCGATATTTTTCTCGATGTATTTCTTAATCATTTCGCCTTGCAGTTCAGCACCCTGATTAGCATCGAAACCGACGTAACGTGTATTTTTGTTGAAGTTCAAAGCTTCTTTGTCCAATTCACCGGTAGAGCTGTTGGAAGGTTGACGGTTCCACCAAACCAGCGGTTTGGCACTATTCTTACCTGTTTCCTTATTTTCCGGCTTCTTCGATTCTGCAGCCTTGGTGCTTGCGACCTTTCCGGTCGTTGCATTTGTTGCAGGCTTCTTCTCCGTCTTCTGGCCGCAGGCTGCTAAACCTAATACCATAACCGAGCTTAAGGCTAATGCCATTAACTTCTTCATAAAGTGTTCTCCTTGTAATTAATACGTTAGCGAAAGCGCCGTTTATCTCAGCGACTTTCTAAAACACATTTTACCGTTTGCAAATGCATTTTGCAACATTTTTCACAATTAAAGGTCCTTAAAAAGCACTTTTTTATGACATTTGCACAAATAGTTTGCTGTAAAAATTGCACAATAGTACCAAAACCAAATTTTGCAAGTGAAAAAGCAAAACTCCCGAAGATTTGAAAAAAGATATTTTTCCGGTGCAGACAGCCACGTCAGCTCTGCTGCCGACGATGATTTTGCCAATATTGTAATAACAGCGGCGCTACGGCCGGAGCCAGCAAATTATCAATGTTCTTGTCATACAGCAGCAATTCCCGGACCAAAGAGGAACTGACATAAGTCAAAGTTGCCGGTGCGGCAAGATAAACGAATTGACAGGATGAAAGAAAATTCTGATTCGCCAAGGCATAATCCCGCTCATATTCCCAATCGCGAAAATTGCGGACACCGCGAACAATCGCCGTCGCCTGAAATTTTCTATACAGATCCACCAACAGACAGTTATCCGCCACAACTGTAACACCCGGAAGATGCCGGACGCTCGCACGTACCATCTGCAGACGTTCTTCCACAGTGAATAAGGTCCGTTTCAGAGGATGCTGTAATATTGTTATAACCACCTGATCAGCTTGTCTGTATGCCTGTTCGACAATACTCAAATGGCCTAATGTAAAGGGATCGAAACTCCCGGGATACAGCCAAATTTTCGGCTTTTTTTCTTGATTTTCCATATATATTTATGTATCACTCAACTTCCTGTAAACACAATATTTTCATTGTACTTTTTCGGCCGGCAATTGGCAAACTGACTAAGCGGCGAGCAAACAGCCAAGTGGACAAGTGGAAATTCAGCGATAAAAACACAAGCGGGTCCGGCCGTAAACCTGTTCTTTCACCAAACATAACGGCGCTGTTGCAGGCAATGCTGCCACTTCTGCCGCCTGTTCCAGTACCAGAACTCCGCCTTGCCGCAATATTAAGGATGCGTGAGCCAGAACGGCGGCATTAATTTCCGCCGCTAATCTATACGGAGGATCACAATAAATAAAATCGAATAATTCCGGTATCTCAGCTTGCCCGGTTTGAACCTGAGCCTGAGCCTGAGCCTGAACCGCTTGCCGCATTTTAAAGAAACGCCCGACCGTAACACCGACTACCTGCGCAGCCTGCGTCAAATGGGTTTTTTGCAGATTTTCTTTAATTACCGCCAAGGCGGCAGCATCTTTCTCCACAAATACAGCCTGATACATATTCCGGCTCAAAGCTTCAATTCCCACTTGCCCGCTGCCGGCACATAAATCCAGACAGCGACCTTGACCGCTGCCGAACATATCCGGCGCCATATGCAACAGAACACTGAATAACGCCTCTTTCGTTTTATCTAAAGTCGGGCGCGTCCTTTCGCTCTTAGGCGCAACTAATTTCGTTCCCTTCGCTTTACCGCTGACTACACGCATACGCACCTCACCTATAAAACTATATTTCCCTGTAAATCCGGGTAATACCAGGCAATCGCCCTTTTCAGGCATTGATTCTCCGGCAAACTGAGTGCCGGATCCTGCTGCAGAATTTCCAGCGCCGCCGCTTGAGTTGCAGCAATCAGTTCTTTGTCCTGATATAAATTTGCCACCTTAAATTCCGGCAAACCGTGCTGTCTGACCCCGAAGAAATCACCCGGACCTCTTAACTCTAAATCTTTGTTGGCCAGGTAAAAGCCGTCATCGCTTTCACATAAAGTTAACAAGCGTTGATAAGCTGTAGTATTAGCATTTTTCGCAGCTGTCGTCGCCTGTTCGCTCAATAAAATGCAGATAGCCTGTTTGTCCCCGCGTCCCACCCGACCGCGCAATTGATGTAACTGCGCCAAGCCGAAACGTTCAGCATTTTCAATTACTATAAGATTGGCCGCCGGATTGTCCACCCCGACTTCTACGACGGTCGTGGCAACCAGAACCTGAATCTTTCCCTGATAAAAATCCTGCATGACCTGCGCTTTATCTTTTTCTTTCATTTTACCGTGCACGAGACCGATCGTTAAATGCGGAAAAAGGCGTTGCAATTCCGCCTGCCGATTGACTGCCGCCATCAAATCGCCGCTTTCTTCCTGCGCTTCAACCAGCGGACAAATCCAATAAACCTGATTTTCCTGCGCGATCATCGCCCGCAAATAATCATAAATTTTGCCTAATTTGCTGTAATTTGCCATATAAGTCAGAACCTTCAGTCTCTCAGCCGGGCGTTCCGTAATACATGAAACCTGCAAATCGCCGTAAAGTACCAAAGCCAAAGAACGGGGAATCGGCGTAGCGGACATAACTAAAAGATGCGGGACCTTATCTTTGCTCTGCAAAAAGCGCAAGCGCTGATTAACGCCGAAACGGTGCTGTTCATCCGTAACGGCCAAAGCCAAGTCCTGCCAAATATAATTTTCATTAAGTAAAGCGTGGGTCCCGATAACAATTTTCACGGCGCCGCTATTTATCCCGGCCGCCAGTTCTCTTTTCTGCTTAGCGGTCAAATTACCCGTCGCCAGGGCAATCTCATCCTCCGCCACATAGCCGGCCAACAATTGCTTGACCGTAGCATAATGTTGCGTGGCCAAAATTTGGGTCGGAGCCATCAAAACCGCCTGTTTCCCTTGAAGTTGACAGGCGAACATGGCGATCACGGCGACAATTGTTTTACCGGAGCCCGTATCACCCTGCAGCAGTCGACTGACACCTTGCGCCTGCGCCAAATCCTTGATAACCGTTTGCCACGCCTGATTTTGCCCCGCCGTCAAAGTGAAAGGCAGATGCGCGATAAATTCTTGAATTTTCTTTAAGTCCGCCGCTTGTAATTCTACCTGCTGCGCCGCTTTCGCTTCCGACTTTTTGCCCAAAGTATGTAAAGCCAGCTGCAATAACAGTAATTCTGTAAAAGCTAAACGTTTTTTCGCCCGCAGCAAGTTTTCCGGCGAGCTCGGGAAATGGATTTGACGATAGGCGAAATGACTGTCTGCCAATTTATAACGTTGACACAAATTTAACGGCAAGCATTCGGGTAAATAATTTATTTTTTCCTGCAAGACCCGTTCCAGCAGTTTTTGCATCGTTATCTGCGCCAAACCGGAAGTCAGGCTGTACAGCGGTCGATTGGCCACATCGGCTTTAAGCGTTTCACTCGTTTGCGTACACACCGGTCTGAGCGGTTCTTTAATCGCATCGGCCGTTTCCTGTAAATCGACCGCACTTTCCACGCTGTCCGACATTTCAGCTGCTGCCGCCGTCTGCGGCACAGGTCCTTGATAAAGCTGAATTTTAGGGCTTTGCAGGCACAGACTGTTGCCGTTAAGTTTAACTTTACCGCGAAAAACATAAGTTTCCTGTAAGTTCAATTTGTTCTGTAACCATGGTTGGTTGAACCAGACTACGGCGATTTTGCCGCCGGCATCAGCGATTTGACTGCGAATATAGCTTAATCGGCCCTTATATTGGACTCTCAAAGGTTGACACAATTTACCGACTATTACCTGTTCCGAGCCGTCCGCCATCGCTTCGCCCGTTTCCGTCAAATTGCTCTGCCAGTCCTCGTAAGCGCGTGGAAAAAAGCGTAAAAGGTCCCAAACAGTATAGATATCCAGGCGGGCCAGCTGTTTCATCCTTGCCTGACTTATACCGGGAAGGGAAGTTACAGGTCGAGCCAGCTCACTACTTAAACCGTTATTTTCTAAATATTGACTTTTTTGCAGATGCTCATCCATATTTGCTATTTTAACTTGTTTGTCCTACTGCTGACAAATTAAAGTCCCGGGCGCAAAAACGCAAAAAAAGGGCCGAGCCTGTCCGGCCCGTCCCTTTCTTAGTCTCAGTTGCCGGCGAAAATCGAAATTATTCAATATCCAATTCCGGCGGCTGATCAATCTCATGCGAGACGTACTCTCCGTTACGCTTACGTTGGCGGACACATTCACTCAACAAGTACTCTATCTGACCGTTGACCGAACGGAAATCATCCGCCGCCCACGCCGCTATAGCGTTATACAATTTAGTATTAATTCTTAAAGGTATCTGTTTTTTATTGTCCACTTTAATATAAACTTCCGCTATTTACTACAGGTTGCGCGTCATGATTGCCGCACAAAACGACTAATAAGTTGGAAACCATCGCCGCCTTCCGTTCATTATCCAATTCTACCATTTTATTCTTGTTAAGTTCATTCAAAGCCATCTCCACCATACCGACTGCACCCTCAACAATCAACTTCCTGGCAGCAATAACGGCACCTGCCTGCTGACGTTGTAACATAACTTGGGCAATTTCCGGGGCATAAGCCAGATAAGTAATTCGCGCTTCCAAAATTTTCAAGCCGGCATCTTTGACCTTTGCTTGAATCTCGTCTTTAATTTTCTCAGCTACAATTTCACTCGAGCCGCGCAAACTACCGTCATCGCTCACGCCATCCCCGGTGGTATCAACGCCTTCAGCTACATCATATGGGTAAATTCGCACAACATTTCTCACCGCACTGTCACATTGCAAGGACAAATATTCCTTATAATTTTCCACATTGAAAACAGCCTTTGCCGTATCTTCCACTTGCCAGATAACTGCAACCCCGATCTCGATCGGATTGCCCAAACAATCATTTATTTTCTGACGGGAATTATTCAAAGTCAAACGTTTCAAAGAAATTTTATTCCCCTGCTCACCGGCTGCCACTTCCGTTTTTTCCTTCTTTTCATTAACATCGCCACTTTGATTCAATTTCGTTAAAGCTGCCGGATTGAAAGGTGAACAGAAGGGATTCAGCCAGTAATAGCCCGCCTCTTTGATTGTACCCTTGTAATCGCCGAACAAGGTAAGCACAACTGCTTCCTGCGGTCTCAATGAAACAAAGCCGCAAGCGACAATAACCGTAGCCACCAGCAAAATCACGGAAGCTATCACATATACTGTTTCTTTCCAAGTCCAAAGCGCATTAACACCGACTTGTGAGCTGATGATTTTAGCAATCAGCAATATTGCGCATATTAACAAAAGTACATTGAGCAACAGCACAAAAATGCCGTTTTTCTTCAAGTGCAAAACTTTTTCTTCCATAAAAACCTCTAACCGGGAAAGAATACGGTCTAATTACCGTGCTCTCCGCTTTAATCTTTATGATATCTATTTTATATCATAAAGTATTTTTGTCAAGTCTTGTCCAACCTGTCGCCGGGAGCCGAACAAAGACATTTCTACAAACGCTTGGCACATACGGAGGCCAAAACGCAGCGACTGCATTCCGGCTTGCGGGCATGACAGACAGCACGGCCGTGCGTCACCATATAGTGCCCGTAATCGGACCAATGCTCCGGCTCAAGCAAAGCACATAAATCTTTTTCAACCGTTACCGGGTCTTTGTGATCTGTCAGCCCCAGGCGATAACTCAAACGCAAATTATGCGTATCTACCACCATCCCCGGCTGCTTAAAGCCGTCACTTAAAACTAAATTGGCCACCTTACGCCCGACACCGGGCAAAGTCAGCAAATCCTCCATATTATCCGGTACTTTTCCCTGAAACTTCTCTATCAAAACCGTGGCTGTCTGCTTGATATGCGCCGCTTTGCTGCGAAACAGACCCAAAGATTTAATCCGCTGCGCAATTTCCGTCTCCGATACCTCGGCACAGGAGCCGGCATCCGGCAACAGCCGAAATAAGTCCTTACTCACGGCATTTACCCGCTCATCTTTACATTGAGCCGACAAAATCCCCATGATTAAAAGGTGCCAAGTATCCCCTTGAAAATCAAGGCCGCAAAACACCGGCCCGTAAGTTTTTTGCAAGCAGGCGAGACAATAATGTGCCAATTCTTTCTTTGTCATATAATGCTCCTGTCCGACCGCCATCTTAAGCCAAAGGCAAAGTAAACTTGAAGCAGGCGCCGCCCAAACTGCCGTTTTGCGCGGAAATAGTTTGACCGTGAGCCGACAAAATAGTCTTACAAATAAACAAACCCAAGCCCGAACCGCTTCTGCCTGTACGCGAACGATCAGCTTTGTAGAAACGGTCGAAAACCAAATTCAATTCATTATCCGGGATACCCGGGCCGCTGTCGGCTACCTGGACCTGAACAAAACGTTTTTGGCCCTTAGGCAAAATGGTACTGATGCTGATAATCCCGCTTTCAGGCGTAAACTTGACGGCATTATTCAGCAAATTCTGCAAGACCCGCTGTAATTGTTCCCGATCGCCGACAACTTTAATGCCGTTACCTTCTTTAGTTGCTAAATCGGTTTGGATGGTCAATTTTTTCTCATTAATTTGTATTTCCTGTGATAAAATAACTTCTTTAATTAAGCTGTTAATATCAAATTCGCCGAAATTGTACTGGACTTTATTATTTTCCAGCTGGATAACCGTATTAATTTCGCCCACCAACTTAACCATGCGGGCGCACTCGCTCTTAACAATTTTCAGATAATGTTCATGTTGCTCCGGCGTAATCACACCGTCCAGCATCCCGCTGACAAAACCGTTAATTGAAGTTAAAGGGGTTTTCAAGTCGTGCGAAATGGAAGCGATAAAATCACGTTGTTGCGAATTGTTATGCTCCAATTGCTCAATCATCTGATTGAACGTCATGATCAAATTGCTCAAATCATCCCGCTCGTACTCGTCCTCATTCTTAGCGCTCATATACTCGGGCAAATTAACCCGGGTTTCAAAATCCCCCAAAGCTACGGCATGCGCTGCTGCCGCTAAAGCCCGCATCGGTCTTGAAAGCTGATGAATAAAAGCAAAAATTACAATCAAAGCAACAATAATGGCAATAATCAGTGTAATTAACCAACCGTTAATCAGATACAGGGTAACATCCTGCCAAAAATCGGTGCGTTGGTGAATTTGCAATATGCCCAGATTGGAACCGTAGTAATTGTAAATAGGCTTGACCGTACTCAGCCACTTGCCCTTTTCCCCTTTGAACAGGCCGCCGTAACCGTTATCGAAATTCGCTCCCTGTAAAGTAAGCTCCGCTCCGCTTTGTTTATGCGGCAAAATATAATTATGGCTGTTCAAAGAGCGGCTCAAGGAAGTTTTAAGAGTTTCGGGCATATCGGACATGAAGCGAATTTCCCCGCTGCCGTCAATCAACCAGACGTAGCTGTTATTGGTCGTCGCGGCTACAATTTTCAGCCGATCAATAATTTTGTCCTTAATCCGATAAAGGTCGCTGACCTGATAAATGTGTTCATCTACACATAAATCTTCAAAGCTTTGCGCCGCCTTCTGCATTTCACTCAAGCGGGTGCGGTTGATTGACGTAGCAAGAATATTATAGTAGCTCAGGGTAAGCAGGACAAAGCCCAAAAGGAAAGTTAAACACATCAGCAATCCCGTTTTGGTGTATAAATTAAAGAAGCGATGATATGCACCATCGCTCATTTTTGTCAATCTCTGACCTCTAAGCCACGCCATAAATGCCTACTTACAAATTATTAACTTCAAATTTGTAACCGACACCCCAGACAGTCTTGATCTGCCATTCGGTCGAACCGCCGGTTGATTCAATTCTTTCACGAATTCTCTTAACATGGACATCAACCGTTCTTGACTCACCGAAGAAGTCGTAACCCCAGACTTGACCCAACAGCTGCTCTCTTGTAAAGACACGATTGGGATGTGTAGCCAAGAAGAATAATAATTCCAATTCTTTCGGCGGCATATCCAACTCCACGCCGTTGACAATAGCTGTATAACTCAGTTTATCGACGAGGAAATTGTGATAAGTAACTTTCTCATCACTTTGCGGCTTAACTTCAACCGGCGCATTGCTGCGACGCAGAACAGCTTTCACGCGCGCCATAAACTCCTGCGCATCGAAAGGTTTGGAAATATAATCATCCGCGCCCAACTCCAAGCCGACGACCTTATCCAAAGTTTCGCTTCTGGCCGTCAACATGATAATCGGTACGGAACTGGTCTTTCTGATTTCACGACAAATATCATAGCCATCTTTACCGGGCAACATCAAATCCAAAATAACAATATCCGGTTTGTACTCCGTAAAAGCTGTATACGCCTCTATACCGTTATTTATTGTTTTGGCGGCAAAGCCGTCCTTACTGAAATATAAACGCAAAAGTTCGCAAATATTGGCATCATCATCAATAATCAACGCTCTTTTTACATAACTGGCATCGTTCATAAAATTCCTCCCTCTGCTTATGTCGGATTTTCTTTCTTCTTGTTATCGTACAAACTGCCCAAAATCTGTTGAAAGCCCTCCAAGTCGGTAAATTGCCGGTATACCGAAGCAAAACGCACATAAGCAACTTCATCCATATCTTTCAAACTGTCCATAACCATTTCCCCGATGGTCCGGCTGGGGATTTCCCGTTTCAACAGGTTGTGCAACTGTCCTTCTATATTATCCACCATCTGACTGATATCTTCGGCACTTATCGGGCGCTTGCTACAAGACTTTAACACACTATTCATCAATTTATCACGATCAAAAGGTTCCCTTGTGCCGTCTTTTTTGACGACAATCAAAGGTAAATACTCCAATTTTTCATAAGTTGTAAAGCGTCGTTTGCAGTTATTGCATTCACGACGGCGGCGAATAACCGACCCGTCCTCCATTGGCCGGGAATCAATCACTCTGTCATCATCTACCTTACAAGCCGGACAGCGCATGTTATCTTCCTCTTCATAATCATAATTATCAGTTTGCCGTTAAACAAAAAGGTGCCGACAGCTGCAAAAGCCTCAGCACCTTTATCAAGTTTCAAACTATTGCAACGGCAGACTGCTGAGTTTATTCTTCCGTTCCTTCATCGTCGGCATAGAACCACGGCAAAATTCTGCCGCTCTTCTCGTGTTTCTCAGTCTGTTCTCTCTTATTGTTCGTCGTCTGTGTCTGACTGCGCAAAGGTGACGTGTTGCCGATCTTAGGCAAAGGACGTTCATAAGCGCTGCGGCTGTCCTGATAAGAATTGCTTAAATTATTCTGCGCATAAGCCGAACGACGGGTTGTTGTCTGTCCGAGACTCTCGTTGCCTGTCAGGAAGCTCGGCAAAGCTGCAGAATTTTCCGCCGGTTTATTTCTGTTCATGGATGCCGTTGAGGCGGTATTACTTTTTTTCATAAAAGACAAATCACGTTGGTTGGCAGCTGTAAGCGGTTGATTGTCACGCTTACGATTATCATCACCGAAACATGTAGCAATTAAAGTCACGGCAACTTCATCACCCATACTTTCATCGACAGCCATACCGAAAATAACGTTAGCTTCAGGTGCAACCGCGTCACGGACCATGGAAGCGGCCTTATTGACTTCTTTCAGCTTCAAGTCTTTATTGCCGGTAAAGTTGAGCAGGATCTGACCTGCACCCTCAATAGATGTTTCCAGCAGCGGACTGTTCATAGCGAAATTAATCGCCTCTTCCATGCGGTTCTCGCCGGAAGCTTTACCGATACCCAAGTGACAAATGCCGGCATCGGTCATCACGCACTTGATATCATTCATATCGAGATTCACCATACCCGGACGGGTAATCAAATCTGATATACCAAGGACGCCGCTTTCCAGAACTTCATCCGCCATTTTGAAAGCGTCAACCATAGTTGTATCTTCTTCGCTGATTTCCAATAACTTATCGTTCGGTACGACAATCAAGGAATCAACATATTGTTCCAATTCATGAATACCTGCTTCGGCATTCATCATTCTTTTAGCACCTTCGAAGCGGAAAGGACGGGTGACTACGCCGACTGTTAATATTCCCATCTCTCTGGCAATCTGAGCAATTACAGGTGCTGCTCCGGTTCCCGTGCCGCCGCCCATACCGGCAGTAATGAAAACCATATCGGCGCCTTCAAGTTTGTCGGCAATCTCTTCTTTCGATTCTTCCGCCGCCTTGGCTCCGATTTCCGGGTTAGCGCCTGCGCCCAGTCCTCTGGTAATCTTCTCGCCGATAACAATTTTACCGTCGGCGTCAATCGTATCTATAGCCTGTGAATCCGTATTGACAGCAATATATTCCACGCCGTCAGCAGGATCAATTATCATACGACTTAAAGCATTACAACCGCCGCCGCCTACACCAATAACTTTAATCGAAGCATAGTTCGATTTATCCATTGCCATGTTCATTCGCTACCTCAAATCACACAATAGTTGCTTTAACAACGGGTACTTAGTCCTATCGTATCTTAAGTCTACCCTCAAACTATTTATAAATAATACACTATGTAGTATTTGTAAACAAGTTTTATTGTTCGCTTTTTTACATGCTGTTTACAGCCTATGCAAAAGGATCTACCTCTCTATTATATTACATTTTAATTACATTTGTCTGCTTTTTTTCCTCAGTCTCCGACTTTTTTCTTGAACGACTTCACCACAATATCTTTCCAGGTCCAAGCGGAATTATCCCAAGGTTCAGCCTTTAATTTTCCTTTTTGCGCAGCAGTCTCAGTTTCATTATCTTTGGCTTTAACAAACACTTTTTGCGTGCCGGTCAAATCCAAATATCCGTGGCCTAAATTAGATAGAGCTCCCGCCTGTTTCGTATTGCGCAGCCAATAAATCAAATTAGCATAATTACCGATGTTATTGCCGACATGGACAGTCAAATCATCATACCGGTCATCCGCCGTCGATGCTGCGGCAGGTTCCGGCTTGCTTGCTTCTTCCGCCCGCACTTTAGTTGAATCTTCAGCTTGTCCCGACGCCGCCGGCTGATTTTTCGGAAAGCTGAAATCAAGCCATAAAGAAGCGTCCGGCATCAGATTGACGGAAGTCAGGCAGGGCATCAGTCTCTGCCGGTCGCTGCTGTCGGAATCTGAGCGCATCAAGCTATCGATAAAGACCAAAGCGTTGGCAAAGCGGCGGTCATTTATTTGGTCAAACAGACTGTTAACCTGAATAACTGAAGTATCCAAACCTTTAATCAAAGGTACATTCTTATTCGGTTCACCCATTTCAATGGCCAGAATTCTGCCGTTTTTATCAAGGCCGGCATAGCCTCCGGGAATTTTTATGTAGGCAATTTCCGTGCTTTCCTGCAAATTAACAACAAGTTTTGCCGGAAGTGCCACTTTACATTCGGCGGCGGCAACAATCGGATAATGTTCCTGCAGCTGTAATTCCAGTTTATGGTTACGTCCCTGCAAAAGCTGCCACAAATTGCCGTTGATAAGGGTAATTAAATGCCGTCCTTTTTGTTTTCCAAGTAACGAATTGATCTCCCGGGCAGTCAAATTACGATTGCCGTGGATTTCAACTTCCTGCAGGTAAAATTGCGGTAACAGAGCGACGAGAGACAAAATTATGCCGGCGATTAAAATGATGATTGCAGCGCTGATACGCAATTTACGGAAATAATCACCGAATTTGTGCCAGGCGCCTTGAATCTGCCGTATGCCGCTGAGTTCCTGTCTTTTGCGTTTATAGGCAAAGCGATGCTTAAGTAGCTGTAATTTTCGTCTGTTTCTCAGTTGTTGCCTTAAACGTCTGCGTCTGTTTGCACTTAGAACAATGGAGCTCTCTGCTGCCGGCAAAGCTGCCGTGCTTTCGCCATTTATACTTAAATCTCTGCCGTTATGCAACAAATCGGCATAAGCGGCGCTTATTTGTTCATCCGTTATCTTGCGATAAGCTTTTACCTGCATAATGCGCAAGCGCCGACCGGCAGTAGTGATCAATCGCCGCGCCAGCTGCAATTTTTCCCGTGCTTCTGCCGGGTTTACCGGTTCGCTGCAGGATTTAAGGCGTAGAATTTTTTTTGGGCTGCAAGGCAATAATTTCAGGCGCCGACATAATTGCAGCCGTTCTTCTTCATTGTCCGGGATAACAAATGCCGCTATTTTATCAGCTACGCTCGCCGTCGGCTGTTCATTAAGGGCAGCTGCCAAAGTGCCGCCGACAGCTTGTTGCTTTTTGTCTTTCTTCTTCGCTCTTTCCTGCAAAACTTTGCGCAAATGAGCAATTTGTTCCGTCCGGCTTGATTCAGCCTTGCCCGTGGCGGAAGTTTGCGGTATTTCGTCGGCGTTGGTTGAGACAAAGTTTTTATCCGGCGCAGTTTCTGCCAACGGTACAATGGTTCTAAGAGCTTCCGTAAGTGGCAATTTCCTCGATTTTCCGTCTTCAGACGCAACGGTAGGCACCAGACGCCGACTCTCAGCGTCCGTCAATTTGCGTACCGTAAAATTAGCTGCATGCTGATTTTTCTTCATCTGAAATATTTATGTCTCCCCGAAATACTCGTTCTCTTATCTTTACTATGATAACACTTGTACCTCAACAAAGGCAGTCGAAGGCTGACATTTTACAAAGGGTTTTTAGGGAAAATTCTTTTTGCTCTTTACAATTATTAAAAATCATCGTAATAGCGATCTTATTCCATCTTCTCGTCACACTAATACACAAAAGAGCAGTTGCACATTGTTATTTTTTTGCAGAACTTAACATTGTATTAACTTTATTTTTTATAGTAGGCAAAATATTGAAAATAATTAGTTTTTATCTCCTCTGTAATCTGAAAATATATATCGATTGTTTGCTCCGGCAAAGCAAAAGATTAAATTATTTATCGGAAGGAATTCAGCATGAAAAACACGAAGAAATTTATTTCGGCAGCGACCGCCTTGGCTCTCACTTGCGGATTAGTTGCCTGCAGCTACAACAGGACCAACGTTTCCGTATCTGAAACTGAGGTAACGGCAAGCGAAAAAGCTCCGACTGCAACAAGTCAAACCGAGCCGCACGTTACGCAAACTGTCACTCCGAGCAAACTTAAGTCCGAGGAAACCGGCAAAAAGCCGCTTTTGCGTCTGCCCGTTTCTCAAGCTCAAAGCAAAAGTGCTCCGGTTCAAACTGAACTTGTTCCTGTAAATAATAATCAGGAAGCATCGAATGAAGATCTGCCCGTCGCCGACACGAACAGCAGCACGAACGGCAGCGTGAACAACAGCGCAAACGCCGGCAACACAGGCCACAGCGAAAACACCGCCGATGTCGCGCAAGTAGCCCCGCCTGCAGGCAAGCAGGAAGAGCCGGCAGACACAGCAGATACAAACAATTCCGGTACACAAGACACACAGGACTCCGCTGATACTGCGAATGATCCCGATCGCCGGAACCCGACGGACAACAGCGATCCTGAGGTTGACTCCAAGCAACATGACCCGGCAAGCACCCCCAATCCTGCCGATACTACCGAGCAAGACCCGGCAACTCCCGCCCCCGAGCAAAAGGAAAACACACCGGCAGATACGCCGAACGAACAGCAAACGGTAAAACCGGAAGAACAAAAGAAGCAGGCAATCCAAGCTCTGGTCCAAGAAGCAAAAGCAGCCGACCTTAATTATCTCGCCGACTTTATCAGCAAATCTCAACACAGCTCTATCGCCGCCCTGAAGAACTTACTCGACTTGGCCAAGCAGGCGAAAAAAGCCCAAGGAACTGCTAAACCTCCCCAAAAGCCGAACGACTCTTCCAATCCTACCGGCACAGGTGCACAGCCGGGAACCCAAAAGCAAACTCCGGAAGTCATCCCGGAGCAGCCGCAACCAACCGAAGAGAACTTAAAAGAGCTCAAAGCTTTACTTACAGCCCACAAGGCCAAACTGGATGCCGCCGTTAAAGCCGATTTAACTCAAGGATTCAATGAATTCCTGCAATACGTCATCAGCGACAATTCTTTCAGCGCCCAACAGAAAAAGGATGCCGAAAGAGCCTTGAACGTTCTACAGGGACGAGCCGATAAAGAAATCGTGCGCCAAAACATGCCGCCTGCCAAGCCGTCCTGGTATGATGAGCGTGTCAAATTGGGTACTAAAGATCCGAATAAAGGCGATGATATGCGTAATCTGAAAGCTTCCGTATCTTATATGAAGACGTTGAATAATTATCGCCAATCCCGCAAATTAAACTCCTTAAACGTCAGTTTGACCAACGTCGCTACAGCCGTGATTAATTCTTTTTACTCGGATGAAAATATTGCCCATTCCAAATACTATAACGTTTATGAAAATCTGGCCTGGAATCCGAAAGTTCAAGTTGCTGCAGACTACAGCGGCGATCCTGCGGCGGTAAAGGAAGAGCAATTAAAAGATTTCTACGAGCAATGGATCAGCAACGAAAAGAAAGTTTATGATGCTGCCGTGGCTGCCGGAAAAACGAAAGAAGAAATGAATAAAGAAGCGGCACAGGATAGCCAAAAGCAAGTCGGTCACTACTTGAATTTCATCGAACCCTCTATTCATTCCATGGGTTTCACGCTGGCACACAACGCCAAAAATGCTTACGGCACAACAGGTGTCTGGAATGCCGGTTTTGCTGCAAGCGACATGACAGTTCAGGATTACGAAAATGCAATCAGTCGCTTTGCCATAGCCAAAATGACGGAAGATAAGCGGGCTTCTGCACAAAAAGAATATGATACTTATATTGCTACTTTGGCAAAAATTGAAAAAATTGAGCAAAAAGCGCAAAAGGTTGAAGAAAAACAGAAGAACCCCTCTTCGCCTGTTGTCAACCCGGCAACCGACACTGAGAAAAGCAACTGAGTTTTGAAACTCTCCCCCAAAGCGCAAGCCTGATAAGCAAAACTTATCAGGCTTTTTTTGTCAAATTTACGGCGAAAACGGATTTATGACTTATAGCCGCTTAACGCAATCAAAGCTTCGGCGATATCCTCGGCAGCTTGGGGGAACGCCAGTTTTTCGGCCCGTTTTCCCATTTCCTCTACTTTTTGCGGATCGGCAGCCAAATTTTGCCAAGTCGCTTCCAGAAAATCTGCCGTAAGTTCATTATCCGGGCACAAGAGCGCCGCCTGCGCCTCCACAAAAGCACGGGCATTGTACGTTTGATGGTCATGAGCAGCATAAGGATACGGTACGAAAATTGCCATTTTACCGGTAGCCGCTATTTCTGCCAATGTTAAAGCTCCTGCCCGGCAAACCAGCCAGTCACAGGCTGCATAATATTTTTCCATATCATAAATATAATTGCGGCAATCAATCAGATCCCCATATTCCTGTACTTCAGCAGTATACTGTTCACTACCTTTAGCTCCAAGCGCCAGAATAATATGATAAGGCAGCGGCTTGCGGGCTGCACGATAGCGCCGGGCCAGTTCAAACACCGCATCATTCAGACGTTTGGCCCCCAGACTGCCGCCGACGACCAAAATATATTTACCGTTTGGGTCCAAGCCCAATTCTTCTCTGGCTTGGCAACGATCCTGATGAAAGAAGCGTTCCGGCACGGGATTACCTGTAAGTTCAGTCCGCTTGGCGGCACTGAAAGCAGCTGCCGTAGCAGGGAAGCTGTAACAAACTAAATCAATATTTTTGGCCAGAAATAAATTGCTTTTACCCGGGAAAGCATTCTGTTCATGTAAGGCCGCCTTAATATGAAGAG
The DNA here is from genome assembly GCA_902373515.1 of uncultured Eubacteriales bacterium. Taxonomy (GTDB): domain Bacteria; phylum Bacillota; class Clostridia; order Saccharofermentanales; family Fastidiosipilaceae; genus Amygdalobacter; species Amygdalobacter indicium. The sequence continues at coordinate 63,640 of CABKML010000001.1, forward strand.
CCTTGGCCGCACTGATAAGCGGGGCGGAGACATAGCCGCCGGTACCGAAGACCAGCAAAGGTTTCAGTGCTTTGATCAGGCATCTTGCCTGCATATGGCTGCGTGCCAGCGTCCATACGGCGCGCATCAAAGCCGTTGGATTTTTATGGAACGGGCGAGCCGGCAAGGCAAAAAAAGGATAACCCGCTTTTTCTACCAGATGGCGTTCCAGTCCTTGCGGACTGCCGACAAAAACAATTTGCAGCGCGGGATAATTTTGTTTAATATATTCCGCCACGCTCAACGCCGGGTTAATATGGCCGCTTGTACCGCCGCAAGTAAATAATAAAGTCGCCTTGCTGCTGTCCAATCGCTTTTGTAAATCTTTTAATTGTTGTCCGAAATTACTCATTTTCCAGCCTTTCCTTCTTTCATTGCGCCACTTATTCTGCTCCTGATCGCTGTTCTGCACCGGCTTAACTGTTGCTGAAACTGTTGCTAAACACGAACACCCTTATCTCGATATTTCTGCTTGATTTCCGCCTCCACCTGCATAATTTCCTGCCGTTTGGCAAGTGAGGGACGAACGGCGAATTTGGAAATAGATAATATACAGCCGGCTGCAAAAAGGAAGAATACATTTGAAGTACCGCCGAAACTGAAAAACGGCAGAGAAATACCTGTGGGCGGGATAACTCCGACATTAACGGCGATACTCAGTATGCCCTGAATTGTTAAAAGAAAAATATAACCTAAACTTATCAAGCGTGGGAATATACCGACGGTTCTGGTAACAATCGAGCAGCCGATTAAGAAAAAGGCGACAAACATTCCCAAAACGAAAACGCCGCCGATAAAGCCCAGTTCTTCCACAATATTGGAAAAAATATAGTCATTATGTCCCTCAGGTAAATAATTAAGTTTCTGTTTGCCCTGACCCAAACCTACACCTGTCAGGCCACCGCCGGCAATGGCGATAAAAGCTTGCGTGCTGTGATAAGTATCAACCTCACTTTTAACGGAAACTTTCGCATCCTCATCCGCTTCCTTGTTTTGCACACGGAAGATTTCCAGGCGCTTGGTTAAATGGTCCCAACGGCGAGTAAAATTAGCCGGCAAAAACGGCCGAGCCAACAGGACCATTAATAAAAAGGCCAGCAAAGCGCAGGTCAACTCCGTTCCACCGAACAGCCAGGAACGCCAAGGTAAGCGCATGGCCAGTAAGAGTACAAAAGTCAAAAGCAACATAATAAAAACTGCCGACATATGTGACTGCATAGAGATTAAAGCACACCAGGAAATGACAATAGCAACAGGAATTACGACATCTACCAAGCCGTCGAACCAACGCTGTTTCCAGGAACCGTTAAGCGTCAACCCGCCCTGCTCGCGAATCTTTTGTAAGCGGGAAAAATAAAAAGCTAAAACAAAGGGTACGCCTACTTTAGCTATTTCCGACGGTTGGAATGTCGTGTTGGACATAAACGGTAATTTCAGCCATCTTCTTTGGCCGTTATAGTACGTCCCGATGCCCGGGATTAAGACAAGAAACAGCAGACCTAAGGTGCCGATATAATACAATTTCACCCAAATGGCGCGATTAAATGCCCGAATATCAATATTCGCCACGACAAACATTACAACTAAGCCCAACATGGTCGCCATATATTGCCGTTTAATATAAAAGAAAGGATTGTTCTGGCTGTACATACCGACATTCATACTGGCACTGAAAATCATCACCATCCCGAAACACAGCATGGCAATAATCATCAACAAGATTCCCAGATGCATATGTTTTTGCTGTAATAAAAGTTGAGTACCGTCAACGGTGGCATAGTCAATCGGCTTCGCTCCCGGTAATTTCCAGCTTTTTCGCACACCGGCGGGATTAGTCGTTTTACCGTCGACCATTGCAGCGCTCATAGCGGCCGGTGAATCTGTTGTCGGTTTGGAAGTTGTAGCGGCTTTTTTCCCCGAAGATTCGGCAAAATTGAACTTCAAAGCCTCCCCGGGACGGCGGGCTGAAGCACTCTCACGCTTAGGAAGCTGCTTTTTACCGCCGGCAACATAAACGTCATCCAAACCGTCTTTAAATTCCAACTCGTTATTATTCACTTTTTTCATAATTTACCTGCATGCCGATTCAAAGGCTGAAAAGCCAAATTCCCAGGAAACAGCCTACTGCCGTAACTGCGGAAAAAACTGCAACAATCTTAACTTCCGACCAATTACTTAATTCAAAGTGATGGTGAATCGGCGCCATTTTGAAGATTCGCTTACCGCCGGTTTTGCGGAAATAAATAAATTGGATAAGGTCGGATAAAATTTCTACCCAATAAATTACGCCCAGGAACAGGAAAGCGAGCATCCACCCGAATTGCAAAAGATACAGCGATACGACCGTACCCAACGCCAAGCTGCCCAAGTCGCCCATAAACACCCGTGCCGGATGAAAATTGAAGACCAAAAAAGCCAGAAGGCAGGCAATCAAGGTAACGGCGGAAAAGGCGAAATTATCCAGCTGAATAAAATCCCTGAGATTTGAAGCTCTGCCTATTTGCAAATGCAGCATATAGGTCAAGGCCGCCAGTACCACTATAGTTACCGAAGAACAAAGGCCATCTACACCGTCGGTAATATTGACGGCGTTGGAACAACAATATAAATAGAAAACAACAAATAAAGCAAAGAGAATTTTTAACGGCCAGGCGCTAAACGTTACAGGCCCGTAAAAAGGTAAAACGAAGAAACTTTGCGGATTTTGCTGGACAAAAACAAAATACAGCGCATAAAGCAGATAAATCGCCAACAAATATTGACTTTTGCGTTTCGGGGTCAAGCCCTCCTTGTCTTTGCGCACTTTCACATAATCGTCGTAGAATCCCAAGATTGCCGTCAACACAATGCAGAGCAGAGCAGCTATAAATTCGTAAGTTACGCCGGCTGCGATATTGTTGTGCCACCAGTGTAGAAGCGAAATGAAAACGAAAGGTATTAAAAAGATAAAACCGCCGAATGTCGGTGTCCCCTCCTTGACCAGATGCGAGTTGGGGCCTTCCAACCGTTCATGCTGACCTAAATGCCACGAGCGCAAATAAGGTAAAATAATGCAACCGATTAATAAGGCGGCAGCAAAAGCTATCAGAATCAATATTCCCTGACCTTGCAAAATAAACATAACAATTCTCCTTAATATTTCCCGTTTTGGACCCGATAATTCAGCTCATCCCAAACTTTTTCCACACTTTCGCCCAAAGCAAAACTGTGCGAACCTTTGAAAAATATCAGTTCGTCCCGCTGTAATTCCCGCAGCAAGTCTTCATCCAGGTCTTCCCTTTGCCGATAAGTCTTGCAGCGCGCCGCTTTGCGACCTTTATCTTCACAAGCTGTGAGATACGCCGCCTGCATATAGTAGGCTCCATGACCGATAAAATAAATTCGTTCCAGGTTATGCTCCGCCAGATAAGTTCCGACTTTGCAGTGTTCACTTTCGCTATATGCTCCCAGTTCATTAATTGAACCGCAGACAGCTACCATCTTGGGCAATCTGTATTGACGGCAAAGCAGTTCCGCTGTATCAAGCACCGCTTTGAAAGAGCTGCTGGCAGCATTATAGGAATCATCCAATAAAACCGTATTGGCAATTTTCAAAATTCGTTCTCTACCGTTGGCCCCTTTGTATCCGGCCAAATTACGGGCTGCCGGTTCAATCGGCAGATGCAAAGCGACGTTGCAGGCAATAGCTAAGCAGGCGTTTTGGGCGTGATGTTGCGCCGGTGTAGTCAAAGTAACGCTTGTCGTTTGACTTATTTCCTGCTTATCACCTTGGAAATGAACAATATTGACCTTAAAAGTCTGCTGCAGCTGCCCGGCGGCATTTTCCGCTAAAGTTCTCTGACCGCCGATAACCCAAGTAACATCGGCCGGAAATTCAGCTGCCTTTGCCGGTACAAAATCGCTTTCCAGACCGTACAAATAAAGATGCAGATGAGCTGCCAATTTATGAAATTCAGCATACTTGATAAGTAAGTCGTCATTAAAAGGCAGCAAGAGGCTGCCGTCGGGACGCAGGCCGTTAAGGATACTGGTTTTTTCACGTAATAGTATTTGTCGATTCTGGAAATGGTCGATATGCGAAAAACCGATACCGGTAATTATCGCCACATCCGGTTGTACCAAAGCTGTTTCGCGGGCCATTTCGCCGATACTGTCAATTCCCATTTCAACAATCGCATAATCAGCTTCCTGTCCGTGGAGTCGTTCCAACGTTTGGCTGATGCCGACTTCATTATTAAGGTTGTACTCCGTTTCGACAATATTTCCCTGACCTTTGAGGCTGCGGCTGATCATACAGCGGGAAGAAGTTTTACCGACAGAACCGGTCACGGCTATTACCGGCCGATGAAATTCACTGCGGCAAAATGCTGCAAATTTATAAAAGGCGGCCCAAGTATTAGTGACTTTAACAACTGAACAGTGATGATTATCGGCTGTCTGCTGCAACTTTTCGTCCAACTTGGAACTTTGATCGATGACTACCGCCACCGCGCCCCGCTTGATTGCCGGCAGCAGATAATCATGTCCGTCGAAGCGTTCCCCTTTCAAAGCAATAAATACCTGATTATGTAAATCTGTCCGGCTATCTGTCTTAATATTGGCAAAAGTTTGTGTCGCCTGACCGCAAATTAATTGGGAATCAGGCCATATTTCGAGTAATTTTGCGATGGTCAATGTCTCCATATTTTACCTTTCAGTGCTTCTTTGTACCTTTTACCGGCGGCTGTTGTCCGGCTGTTTTACTTGTTTTTTTCTCTGTTGCCGTGCCTGCAGGCGGCGAAGCATCGGACTTATTCTGCGTTGGTCTGACTTGTGCCTGTTTGAAAGTCGAAACAACATCATCTACCTCCGGGTCATAGGGTTTTGCTGTAAAACGCAAACGAACTACGGCCCATTTACGAATTTGGTTGACAACGCCCGCTTCATTATAGCGACTTACATCCTGGGAAATAACCACACCCTTAGGGTCGACGCCGTCAATACAAATATTTATATGTGCAGCCTTCGCCAAAGCTTTGGCTTGGACGATATTCAAACCGGTAAAGTCCGGCACATCCGTATTACCTTGGATATTTAAGGACGAAAGCGGATGCTTGGCCGTACCGACGAAAACCTTGCCGTCATCTATCATTCTCGCGTCAGGCGCCGGCCACTGTTCGGTAATCGGCTCATCCAGAGGGTCGGTCCCTATCGGCCACACCAGCTCCAAGCCGCGAACTTCCGTGGCATCCATATAAGCATGTTGCAGTGTTAAGCCTTTATAATTCAAAACAATGTGTTTACGCCAGGCATTACTATAATCGTAATCGGTAAATTCTGCTTTTTTATGTAATTCATTGTGCGTAATTAATGCCAATCTTCTGGCCGCAGTCTGCACTGCCCAGGTACCGTAGGAGTTATTGTCCAAAGGCTGCAAAGTCGCTATTAAAATAATGTATTCCGGATTAGAAGCCGAGCCGATAACCACGGTAGAAAAACAGGACAAATCATCTTTGCCGTCACCGTCGACATCGACAGTCGAAGTACCGGTTTTGCCGGCTAAATCCAAACCGGTAGAATAAATATACTGACCCGGATAGCCGTCATGGGTCGTACCGCGCATCAGCTCCACAACTTTACGGCTGATTTCCGGCGAGAAAACACGGCGGACGTTCTTGGGACGAATTTCTCTCTTAATATTACCGTTGGTATCGGTAATTTTGCTGACAATATGCGGTTCCATCATATTACCGCCGTTGGCCAGCGCAATGTAGGCGTTCATAATCTGCATCGGAGTCGCCGTCGCCTGTTCGCCGAAAGCTAAAGTTGCCAAATCCGCCATGTCCAACGAATTTAAGGCATGTTGTACGCCCACACCTTCTCCGGGCAAATCGACACCGGTTTTATCATAGAAGCCCAACTTAACCACATATTCAAAGAACGGATCCAGCCCGATTCTCTCCGCCAGTCTGGAAAAAGGCGGGTTGCAGGAATACCACAGAGCCTGAGAAATCAGTTCCGTCCCGTGATTGACGCCGAACATATTTTCCGACCAACATTTAATCGGATAAGCCGTCCAACCCTCAACCCACAAAGGGGAATCCGAGAAATAATCTTTTTCCAGATCCACAGCATTGCGCTGCAGGGCGATTGCCAACGTAAAAGGCTTAAAAATGGAGCCCGGTTCGTACGATTTCTGCACGCAGAAATTAGACCAGACTTCGCCGGTCAAATACGCCATATCCTGTTCGTTCTTGAAAGGATCGAATTCCCCGGTAATACTTCGCTCTATATCCGCTCTTTTTTTGATTTCTGTCGGATCCAACGTAGTTTCTGCCGTTGTCGGCAAAGTTTCGCCGCGAATTTTCGCCCAGGTCTCATCATATTCACGTTTTTTCCGCGCCTTTTCTTCCCGCTTTTTCCGGTCCTCAATATCCTTAATCAAATATTTGATGCGTAAATCATTAAGACGAGGTTTCTCGTAAGGTTTGTTCAAATTAAAAGTCTGACTTTGGGCCATCGCCAATATTTCACCCGTATCAGGTTTGGCAATCAGGGCAAAAGCGCCAAGACGCGGTTCGGTTATATTTGTCAGCGCATCTATCTGCCGCTGAGCCTCTTCCTGAATATTTTTGTTAATTGTCAAATAAACATCATCGCTTTTTTGCGGATTGATATCCAGATTAAGCGAGTTATTCAACGGTTGGCGGTTAAAATTGTCCACTTCTTTGTAACTGACACCCTTTTGCCCGGACAATTCGGCATTATATTGACGTTCAATGCCCGTCACACCTTCAATCATATCGTCCTGCTTGGAGGTAAAGCCGATAACCTGCGATAAATATTCATTCTGCGGATAATAGCGGGTCATAACCGGGTCGACAACAATGCCGTAAATGTTCTCCTGCGTCAAATACTCCTGCAATTTATTTTTTACTTCCGCCGCTACATTACGTTTTAATTGAATATACGGCTTGTCCGTCTGCTTGATTATTTCCTGCATTTTGCTGTTGTCTATTTCCAGTATTTTACCAACCTGCTCAGCAATTTCGCTGCGTTTGGGCGCCCGGTCGATTAAATAGGAGCGCAAAGCGGAAGGGGAAATACCGATATTGTAGACATAAGTAGTTAATGCCAGCAAAGTGCCGTTACGATCATAAATATTGCCCCGCTCGGGATAAGAAACACTACGTTGTAAGCGTTGGTCCGCCGCCTTGCCGACATATTCTTTGTGCTTAATAACCGTCAAATCGAACATTTTGACAATACTGGCCAAAGACAATACAGCGACCAAGGCAAAAATTACCAAAACATAAGTGATGCTGTTTTTGCGACTTTTGTCCGTTTCGCTGCGATAAGTAGCATAGGCATTCTGATTGGCGGTATTGGCTTCGGTAAATTTTTTTATCGCGCCTTTATGTGCTTTCCAGTTCCACAAAGTCCGACTGTGCCGTTTGATTTCAGTTGCCGTCTTTGATGCTGCCTGCTTGGACAAATTTCGGGCGGCAGATGCCGGCATGCGCCAATGCAAATCAGTACTATAACCGGCAGGTGCATATACCTGCGGTTCTTCCTGTTCCTGTTCGGATTTTTTCGAATTTGAAAAAGGCAATTTCATCAATGCGCTTCTCCTTGTTTCCTACTTTGTTTATTATTCGCTTCCGCCCGGCTCGTTCGCGGCTGCATTGGTCGCCCGGATTATCGCCCGGACTTTAAGATAAGCTTCGCCGAAGCACTGCACTTTACTTAGCAGCCGTCGTTTCAGTACTGCCTGTTTCTGCAGGAGTCGAGCTTGTTGCTGCAGGCTCGCTTGCCGCTACGTCCGTGGTCGAAGCCGGCTGATCTGTTTCAGGTGTAGGCGCAGGCGCAGCTGCAGGTGGCGCTTTGGCCGTCGCTTTGGCCGCATTCGCATTCTCTTTCACTTTACGCAAATACTCCGCATCGACCTGATTCGGTTGCCGTAACAAAACACCGTCAGCACTCTCGTCGGCATAGTTAATGTCACTTGTCCCGGCAGAATTCTGCGTCTGCGCTCCCCCTGCCTTTCCTCGGTGCAACTGTTCATAATAGTCCGCCAAATTTTTATATATCAGCTTATAGTCGACCGCCGAATTTTTCTTTTGCCAGTTCTCGGCATTAGCCGCCTGTAAATTTATCGCCAGTTGGTTTATTTGCGGCACGGGCACATAAATTATCTGCTCCTGTCCCGGCTTTTCCAAACCGATTTCATTCGCCTTTTCCGTTAAAGTTTTGGCATCGAACAACTTGGCCAATTGCTCTTTGCGGCTCTCATTCGCCAGCTTCAAATCCTTAATCTTTTTCGTCAACTCGGCGTTGGCATAGCGCTGCCGTACCAAATTCGTTTCACGCAACAGAACAAAGACAAAGCTCGCCATCACAATAGCAATAATAATCAAAGTAGCACGTACTACCCGATTACGCTTGCTCTTAAAACGTTGAAACAACAAACGATTAATACCGCGTTTAATTTTTTTATCGCTGTCGGCCTGTATTTTTTGCCGCTCATTGCTACCTAACATTATCTGCTCGTTCTCTTACCTTCACACTCATATTCATTTTATCTTAGTCTCTTTTAGCAAAAAAAGTAATACAAGCTAATTACATTTTTTCAAATATTCTCAATTTCGCCGAATGGGCCCGGAAATTAGCCTCGCATTCAGCGGCGGAAGCTGTAAGCGGTTTGGGGGTCAAAATTCTACCTGCAGGTTGGCGGCCGCAACAGCAGGGCAAATCCGGCAAACAGGTGCACGGATGAACAAAAGCATGGAACTGCCGTTTCACAATCCGATCTTCCAAAGAATGAAAACTGATAACCGCCAAACGACCTCCGGGCGCCAATAAATTAACGGCAGCCTGCAACATCTCCTGCAAAGCCGTCAATTCATCGTTAACATAAATGCGCAAAGCCTGAAAAGTTCTCCTGGCCGGATCCTGTTTTTCTTTCAAAGCCGCTTTCGGTACAGCCGAACGAACTATATCCGCCAAAGTTAAAGTATCCGTAATTGCCCGTTTTTCACGATAAGCGACAATTTTAGCGGCTATTCTGCGACTGTAACGCTCTTCTCCGTAAAGATGAATAATATCGGCCAATTGTTCGTAAGTCAGCGTAGCCAGAACTTCAGCGGCACTTTGACCGCGACTTTGATCCATCCGCATATCCAAAGGTCCGGCCAAACGATACGAAAAGCCGCGCTCCGGTAAATCTATTTGCGGCGAAGAAACACCGATATCGGCCAAAATAAACTGCGCCTGTAACGAAGGCTGCGTCGAAGCCCACTGCCCCAAAGCGGCAAAATCATTTTTTACCAGCGTCAATTCGACCCCGGCCGCCTCAGCTTGCGGATAAAGCAACTTACCTGCATAATCCAGGGCACTTTGATCTTTATCCATGCCGATTAAGCGGGAGCCTTGCGGCATTGCAGCCAAAATAGCCGAACTGTGGCCACCTAAGCCTAAAGTCAAATCAATTACCGTATTTAACGGCGTCGGTAAATTCTGCAGCACCTCCTGTAAAAGGACCGGGACATGCAACAGCCTGCCTTCAGCTTCGTTCACTCCGCTTTCTCCTCTACTTTAACTTGAACATACTTTTTACCGTAAAGAACATAGACAAAGCAGTAAATTATCCCGGCTATCAGCATAATCAGGGACAATAACTGCGAAACTCGCAAATTGCTCGTGCCGATATACAAAGCGTCCGTCCGCAAACCTTCCACTACAAAACGCAAAGCGCCGTAAAGCATCAGATAACCCGAAATTATTAAACCGGCGTCAAAGCCCAGCCATTTATGATGCGCCTTCAACAGCAGATTCTGTCCGACAAGCAAAACGGCGAAAATCAGTAAATTACCTAAAAATTCATAGAAAAAAGTCGGATGTACCGGAAGGTCGGGGTTAAGATTCGGCAAATTCAAATACTCCAGATACGACCTTGTACCTTCGGAAATCATGCCCCAAGGTAAATTCGTATTGCAGCCGAATGCCTCCTGATTGAAGAAATTGGCAAAGCGGCCCACACCCTGACCGAGAGCTAAATAAGGAGCCATATAACCCATCAGCTTCAAAACATTCTGCTTTTTATACAAACTGACACAGTACAAGCTGATACAGCCACCGATCACGCCGCCGTAAAACGCCATACCGCCGCTTCTGATATCCGGAATTGCCCATAAATTGGAGCTGAAATCACGCCAGCTGAAAGCCACATAATAAATTCTGGCGCCTACGAGACTGCAGGGGATTAAAAACAGGAAGTAATCCAGCAGATCCTCCTGCTTCCAGGCAAATTTCTTACTCCGATTAAAAGCAAGCGTCATCGCCAGGGCCAAGGCCAAAGCGGCAACTACTCCATACCACTTAATGGAAAACCCGAAAATATTCACAAATTCACGGCTTATAGGTAAATCATGGATACCTAAACCCGGAAAACTGACATTATAATCCATATATTCCTCTTTCTTGCAACTTGTATACCGAACCGACCGTTTCAACCTGCCGTCTCGGCAGCCTCTGCCGGTTCTTCCGGCTTTTCCGACTTCTCCGTCGGCAACGGACTGACTATGTGTAAAGATTGCAGACTTTCGTTCAGAACAAACTCCGCTTTTTCCCACAAACTCTGCACGTCCAGTTGATTATAAATAGATAACTCATCAAACAAATCCAAATTGCGCAGCAGCAACTCCGCCATCTTATAGCCGCTGGAACTGATGCTGTCCAACGACAACAGAAACGCTCCCGTTTCCGCCTTCACTTTCAGGGCAAAATCAGCTCCGCCCAAATCCCGATTTCTGACTGCCTGTTGCAGAGCCTGATAAATTGCCGTTGCCGCTTTGTGCGGATCTTCCGAATAGCTGGCACACATCCAATAGGCGTAGTCGCTGCCGACTTTGAACTCGTGATAAAAGCTCTCATCAATCAAGCCTTCAGCGAACAATTCATTATAAACCCGGGAACTCTCGCCGATCAGCAGGTCAAACAACAGGCTCAAACCGATTTCATAGCCTACAAGCTCCCGTCCCTGCATACTGAATTTGGAGTTGACATCCGGATCTTTGATGCCGAAACAGAAATACGGCCGGGCGATCTGCATACTTGAGCTGCTGACGGTTTTGCCGGCGGCAGAAGGCTCACTGACTTTGGTCGTCAAAACTTTAGGCAACTTCTCATCCTGCATATGCGGCTCAAGAATCGCAAAAATTTTGGCAATAACTTCTTCTTCGTTCACATCGCCGACAATTGAAATCTTCATATTACTCGGGCGATAAAAACTGCTGTGCAGTTTTTGCAAATGTTCCGGCAAAATCGCCGCCAGAGATTCGCGCGTTCCCACAATATCATTACGCACCGGATGATTGACATACAAAGAGCAAAGCAGTTTTTCGGCGGCAAAACCGGCAACATCGTCCTGATACATTTCCAATTCCGACAAAATAATTCGCCGTTCTTTGTCGACTCTCTCCGCCGTCAAATCAGGGCTCAGCAAGGACTCCAGAAAGAGCTGCAAACCTTCATAAAGGTGGTCGACGCATGAGAAAAAATAAAGTGTATGGTCATTGGTCGTATAAGCATTGGCATTGATACCGTAACCGGCCATCACATCGTCAAAATTAAAATCATGGCCGTGCTTGAACACGCAATGTTCCATAAAATGCGCCGTTCCGGCAGGCACACATACAGGCTTACCGGCTTTAGCATAGAAGTTAAGATGATCTGCTCCGACAGGCAGCGCAATGGAAACAAATTTACGATTAAATCCGGGTTTCGGTACAAAACTGATTGTTAAACCGGAATAATGTTCATAAACATGCTGACTGGTATGCGTAAAATTTTCCACTCTTTCACGCTTAATCATTTTTCGCTCATTATTCATTACCCTGTTTCTCCTCGTTCTTGCGACTTTCAATCAAATGATAAAAACCGCGATAGGTCATTTCCCGCGCTACCTGAATAACCTGCTCTTTCGTTATCGCCTGTAAGCTGTCCAAAAGTAACGTTTTGTCCGTAATTAAATTGCGCAACTGCTGATTCATATAATACGACATCAGTCCGAATAACGAGTCTGTCGTGTTAAGTATTTCATTGCGCAAAAGTAATTTCGTATTGTTGAATAATTCATCACTCAATTCCCCGGCCTGCAACATCTGAATAATCTTCATAGTTTCGACTTTCGCCAATTCTACCTTATCTTCGTTCAAGGCCAGAATAAGCACCAGACAATCCATAAAATTCAGCAAGTCATAATTTATTCCGTAAACCAGACCCAATTCTTCCCGGATTTTCTTAAACAGCAAAGACTGCACATCGCCGACCAGCAAACTCAGCAACAGCTGTAAAACCAGGCTGTCATTGGAAGAATAGCGGGGTAAATTGCCGAAGAACAGCAAATAGCGGCTGCGGACAAAACTGCAATATTCCGTCTGCTGCAACAATTTCTGCAAGCGGAAAGGCCGTGGCTGCACGTTGGCCGTCATATGATAGCGGACGGTGGAAGACGGGAAATCATCCAGATGTTTTTTCAATCCGTACAAAGTCTTCTGACCGATATTGCCGCCGGTAAAAAGCATTATCTGCGCCCGCTGCAACAAATCCTGCCAAAAAGCGCTTAATTCCTCCAAAGTCAAAGCCTGCAGACAAGCTATTGCGCCGTGCGGATCGGCGGCATAATCAGTTCCGGCGTATAATTCTTCCAAGGCTTTCTTCAAAGCATAACTGTCCCGGTCATCAATTTTAGCCTCCAAATCCGACAAAAGATTTTTCTTTTCCTGCTCGAAAACCCGCCGATTCAACAACTGCGGTTCTTCTTCATCCATTAACGGATGAAAAATACTGTCAAAAAGTAAATCCGTGCCTTCTCTGAAAGTACTTGTGCCGTCGGGCGCTCGGAAAATAGATTGTAAATCCAACTGCAAAATTTCCACATTACCCAAAGCGCAAGTATCAGCTCCGATTTCCACGCCGTACAATTCATCCAGGCGTTTCAGATACTCCTGATGCGTCGGATAAGCGGCACTGCAGGAAGTTAAAATGTTGCCCAATAAAGTCATGCAGGTAGCATTACGTTCAGTCAAAGGCAGGGCCAGCAGCAAGCTGAGATTGCCGGAAATAAAGCGTTTGCTCGGCAAATGATAAAACGGTGTATCCTTGCTGTCATAGTAGCGATAAAATTGTTCCAAGCTGTCGTGATAATTGCGCGTCTGCTGCACATCTTCCTGAATTGCCGCCGTCAACACCAAAAAAGACGGATAACATTTTTCCACCCGTTGGAAATTCAAAAATTCAATTGTAATATCTTTATTATACAAATTCATTCGGACATCCAACAACGAAGTTTCCACCGTCGGTTCGTCCGTCGCATTGCTGACTGTCGGTCTGACGCCGAAATTGGATATGGCATTATAAGCGACATTATTAACTGTCGCTCTGGTAGCATAAACACCGTGGGGTAATTTAATTTGTTCCTCATTCCAGGCAGTATTCGCCGTAGGGAAATTAAAATAGCGGGCCAGGCCGCGGCCGTTTTTCACATACCCGGCAACTTTGAAATTATGCCCCATCAACATGTTGGCCAGCTGAATTTCGCCCGCCTGCAATAATTTTCTAATCCAGGTAGTAGAAATAACTTCGCCGTTATAGCGCATCAAAGGAACTGTTTCCAGCACAATACCGTGTTGACGGCACAGCGCCGCAAGCTCCTCAACACCGGCCGACTGGCCCTGCGCGAAGCGGAAATTCTCACCGACAAATAAATATTGGGTATGCAATTGAGCAACCAAGATTTTTTCAACAAATTCCGCCGCACTCAGGTTGGCAAAATCCGGATTGAATTCCTGTTCAATATATTCTTCCACACCCAAGCGCGCCAATTCCTGCCGTTTGTCCTGTTCGCTCATCACTTTGCCCTGCTGTTTCAACTTGGGCAATTTATCGAAGCTGTAACAGGTAGCAATCATAGAATGTAAATTAGCTGTATAAACCAGACGATTAATAATTTCCTGATGTCCCCGATGAACAGAATCGAACATGCCGATAGTCACAACCCGCTTAGCAGCGGCTGCCTTACCATCGGGCACAGGCATAGAGAAATTTTCGACGTTACTGACTGCCCGACCGACAGCCTCCTGCAGATCCGGACGGGAATTTCGTGGTAAACAGGCGGTAATCTCAGCGGAATTGCTTTGAATCAAATCTTCTTTATCACAGGCAGCCTTCTGCCCGTCAGCATTCACTTCGCCCAAAGCGGTTAAGCGGATTTCGCCTTCGTGCTCGATTTCCTGGAATATTTCTTCATACTGCCGCAGCATCTTACTGACCAGTTCCTCGGAACTTTGAGTAATTTTGGCACATTCCTCCACCAAATTAATTGCCCCCGTCTCATAGCGCAATTTATATATCTTCATGACTAAGCAACATCCTTTCAGCTTTGAGAACATACACAGGTTCAGCCTGAGCGGCAGTCGCAGAATCCTGCACTGCAAGACGCAACATCCCGACAACTTCGTCATCTTTGAGCGCCACAAGCAAACCGCCTTGTTTAATTATACTAGAAAGATTGGCGTTCGTTATTTTTTTCTGCAAATATTCAGTAGAAAATTCCGGCCTTTCAGCTGCATTTTTCGGATAAAATGTCAATAAACGGCCGCAAACGAAGGCGCGCAAACTTTCAGCGTCACAATTGAATATCGGATAAGCCGCTAACAAGCGGCGCAAACTTAAAGGTTCCGCTTGGCCCGCTGCCGCCAACTCCTGCCACTTCAGCTCGGAATTGGCTTGTTCCAGCTGCATTTCCCCGATGCGAGTCCTTAACAGGCGCAACGTACAGGCACCTGTCTGCAGACGGCGACCCAATTCATGCACAAGTGCCCGAATAAAAGCCCCCTTACTGACTGTAAACTCGATATCAAGATAAACATCGCACGGTACCTTGCTCCAAGCGGCAATTTCTGCCGGTGCCAAATATTCCGGCAAATATTTATCCGCCAGTTTCGCCTGCGCCGCCGGAAAAAGGCCGTCCCTCATCCAAGCTTGCTGTTGCTGCAACAACGCCTTTCGCCGATTATATAAACTTTCGGCCTCCGCATACGGTAAATCCCTTAACTCCGCCGCACTGATATAGCTTTGCCAACCGTTAAGCTGAACTTTCTCCACCGTAATCGTCTTATATTGTTTTTCTAAATCTATTTGCCGACGAGCATACTCATACATCTTTTTGCCCTTAACTTTTTTCGCCGAATAAAGCGGAATTTCCTGGCGATTAACCCCGACAAAGTCCTGCAAAGCCTGCACAACTTTCTCCGCCCGACCCTGAAAAAGTTCATAAAACTTATCGAAACTCACCCCGGAAGCTGCACTTAAACGGCCGTTAACATCCAAGCTGTCGCTGCTCAAGCCCAAGGCTGCAAGGGCCCGATAAGTTTTCGTCCCGTTTTCCACATAAGGAATCATCCTTGTCGCCCGGTTCAGGAAAATCGGCAACAAGCCCTCGGCAAAAGGGTCCAAGGTCCCTAAATGTCCCGCCTTATCCGCCTGTAATAAACGTTGCATCTGCGCAACGCAGGCAAAAGACGAAGGCCCGATACTTTTGTAGACAAGATACACACCCTGTTTGTTCCGTGTCATTGCTCTCCACTCTCATCCGTTCGCTCCAATTGTTCCCGACAAGCTTGCAGGAAAAGCGGTTCAGCTGCTTCCGGCGTACTGTTATAAATAGTAAAACCGCTGGCTCTTTTATGACCGCCACCGCCCAATTGCAGCGCAATTTTCTGTGCATCCGCCGTTAAAGAAGTACGAATCGAACCGATAACATTACCTTTAGGTGTCTGCCGTAACAAAACGGCAATTTCAACACCTTCCACTTCCCGCAACTTGGAGCTGATTCCGTCTATATCCTGGTCAGTCGCCTGCACGGCCTGAATTTGTGCCGCACTCAGTTTAGCAACCAGACAGCGATTGGCGAAAAAATACTTCGTTTGCGTAAAAGCCAAAGCTTCAATTTGCAGTTGCCGCCTGGAGCAAAGATGATAATGCAGACGATTAATCAGTTCCTGATCGGCGCCGCGATTTTTTAAGATTGCCATGATTAAATAGACTTGGGCACTCATGGCTTCATAACTTAACTGCCCGCTGTCTGTGACTATCCCGGTCATCAGACATTCAGCTGTATTTTTGTCAATCAAGTGACAATTCTCCGCCGCCTCCAACGCCAGCAGTAATTCACTTACCTGAACGCAACAGGCCACAATATCCGGCGCAATATCGTAAGCGGCTGATGCCGTAAATTGCGAAATATGATGATCAATAATTATTCTTCTCGCCGGTAAACAGGCATTGAACAGAATTTCTCGTGCACCTAAACGCGTAGACGGGGCGGAATTGTCAACTAAACAGACATAAGCCTTTTCCCGTATAATTCGCTCCCGCCAACACTCCGCTTCCTCCGCCGTTGCGCACACAGCATAATCACGGCAATCCAAATAATCATAAAGTCCGGACAAAGGTTCAGCAAAAACAGCCTGAGCGGCAAAGCCCTCCTGACACAAAGCCCGCTGCAAAGCCATAGCAGACCCGATCGCATCACCATCCGCCCGATGATGCGGCAAAATATAAAAATGCACCTTCTCGCCCTTAGCAGCCGCCTCCGCCTTAATTTTCAATAAATGTTCCGCCAAAAGCAAAGTTTGGCGGCGCCAATGCCACTGCAGTTGCGGTTCTTTCAACTCCATACGATTCTCCCGTAAATATAAATCTTCTGCAAAAAAGGACAACTATCCTCCGACAATTGCCCTTTAATTAATCAATTGATTTATTTGACCTCTTCGGTCGGTTCAGTCGGTTCAGTCGGTTCAGTCGCAGACGTTACCGGCGAATCAGCCTGCTGCGCCTTAATCTCAGCCAATTTGGCATCGATCTGCATACCGTACTCCAAAGACGTATCCAAATAAAAGCGTAAATCCGGCGCCTGGCGCAAAGTAATCTGCTGCATAATTTCATGCCGCATAAAACCCTTCAGCTTTTCCAGGCGTTGTAAAGTCGCCTTTTTCACAGCCTCGGAACCGGGAATACTCATATAGCAACGAGCATAAGTCAAATCACGATTCATCTCAACCGCCGCACAATTAGTCAAAAGCGGTAAATTCCTCAACGTGCCGTCCGTGCACATCTTTGCCAAAATACGACAAATCTCATCTCCGACCCTTTTCTGTCTAATTATATTTGCCAAGATTATTCCTCCTTGACCTCTACCATCTCAAACAATTCCAAAGTATCTCCGACTTTAATATCGTTGTAATTCTCGATCGATAAGCCGCACTCATAACCGGCGTTAACTTCCTTCACATCATCTTTGAAACGCTTCAAGCTGCCGAGTTTTCCTTCGTAGATAATTTTATCGTCACGCAAGAGGCGCACACCGGCGTTTCTTGTCGCTTTGCCGTCCGTCACATAAGCACCGGCAATTGTACCGACGGAAGAAACTTTGAAAGTCTCTCTGACTTCTACATGACCGAGCACTTTCTCTTCATAAGTAGGAGCCAACATACCTTTCATAGCTTTCTCGATATCTTCGATCGCATTGTAAATGACCCGATACAAACGAATATCTACACCCAACTCTTTCGCCAAATCCGTAACATTGTTGTTCGGACGGACATTGAAACCGATAATAATAGCATCGGAAACTTCCGCCAAACGGACATCCGATTCTGTAATACCGCCGGCCTGGGAGTGAATAATATTAATCTTCACCTGGTCGTTGGACAACTTCTGCAAGCTCTGATTCATCGCTTCCACGGAACCGACAACATCGCCCTTGACAATAATATTCAAATCCTGCAGTTTACCCTCTTCCAAACGATTATACAAAGCGTCCAGACTGATTTTCGGATTTTGCCGAATTTGTTCTTCTCTAGCCGTATCACGCCGTTTATCAGCCAGCTGTTTCGCCATTTTTTCATCGGTAACCTGGTAGAAAGTTTCACCGGCTTCAGGTATTTCAGGCAAACCGATAATCTGCACGGGTACCGAAGGTCCGGCCTGCGCAATATGTTTACCGCGCGAATCGATCATCGCTCTGACATTACCGACAATTGAGCCGGTAACAATCGTATCGCCTTTTTTCAAAGTACCGCGCTGCACCAATAAGGATGCGATAACGCCCTTGTTTTTATCCAACGAAGCCTCCAGCACAATACCCTTGGCCTGACGATGCGGATCGGCTTTCAATTCCATCATATCGGCCGTCAGCAGTACCATCTCCAGCAACTTGTCGACATTTTCACCGGTCTTGGCGGAAATGGGCACCATAACGGTCGAACCGCCCCACTCTTCGCACAGCAAATCATAAGTGGCCAATTCCTGTTTCACCCGATCGGGATTGGCTCCCGGCTTATCCATTTTGTTAATTGCCACGATAATCTCGGTTTTAGCCGCTTTAGCATGGTTAATAGCCTCGACTGTTTGCGGCATGACGCCGTCATCGGCAGCAACCACCAAAATAGCAATATCCGTCGCCTGCGCACCTCTGGCCCGCATCGTCGTGAAAGCTTCATGTCCCGGGGTATCCAGGAAAGTGATGCGGCGATTATTCAAGCTGACTGTGTAAGCGCCGATATGCTGTGTAATACCGCCGGCTTCACCGGAAGCGACATTGGCATTACGAATATGATCCAGTAAAGTAGTTTTACCATGATCAACGTGACCCATAACAACCACTACCGGCGGCCGCTCTTCCAAATTACCCTCAACATCGTCGGAATCGTCGAAAAGAATATCTTCTTCTGTCACTTCCACCAACTTATCACAGGTGATCCCGAACTCATCGGCAATTGTCGCAGCCGTATCATAGTCAATTTCCTGATTCATATTGACCATAACACCGTAATTCATCAACTTCATAATAACTTCGGAAGCCGTCTTCTTAATCGCCTCGGCAAACTCTTTGACAGTCAACTGCTCCGGCAGAGAAACATGCGTGACAGCCGCCTTATTCTGCTCATTCTGCACGTTGTTTTGGCTCTTGCGCTTACCGCGTCTTCTCTCGTTTGTTTCTTCCTCATCAAAGTTATCGAAGCGGGCCCGGCGTTCATTGCGCATATTACCCTTAAGCGGTTTCTTCGTTTTTTCTTCCTGCTCCGGGCGTTTCTTGTAAACATCTTTATTCTGGAAATTGCGTCTGGGAGCCTCTTTCGCCAACAACTCGACAATTTCAGTTTCCCTGCTGGCAGTTTTCGGCTTCCTGGAATGAGAAACGGGCTTACGCTCCTCATCCTGATCCTTATCGGCAAAAGCGTAGGAATTTCCCGCCCCACCATGCGACTTGTTGGCAGCAAAACCGTTACGTTCACTTCTGAAGCCCGGTTTACCGCCGCGTGTGAAATTACCGTTTGCAGAAGCATTGCCGGCTGCAGTTTCTTTACTCTTAGCTGCAGGGTATTTCGGCGGCAATTTGACTTTGCCGATAGGCTTGGGGACGACGAAATCGGTGGTCAAAGTGATTTCCGGCGCTTTTACCTGCGGTGCCTGTTTTTCTAATTTCTTGCGCCGCATGTTTTCCAAAGCTTTAGTTGCTTCGACTGCTTTTTTAGAAGCCTGATTGCGTCTTTCCTTTTCTTTTTCTTTTTCTCTCTGCTCTCTGGCCCGATTAATTGCAGCCTGATTAATATCGGCGATTTTGCCGAGTTTCGCCGGTAATGTGACATTAACGTTATCCAGAACCGGTTTGACTGCTTTCGGATTTTCTTTACGGCGAGCTTTATTTTTCTCAAGTTTATCCGCCGCTTTAACAAGTTTTTCTTCTACCTGAGCAGCTGCTGTTTTTTCGTTTGTACTATCGGTGACAGCTGTTGTCGTTTCAAGGGTCTTCGACGCAACCTGATTTTCCGTAGATTCAACAGTTTTCGTAAGCGGTGTCGCTTCAATTTCCGCCGATTCTGCAGCTGCGGCAGTTTCCGTTACGGTATTTGCGTCTGCACCTTGAGCTGCCGGCGTAGCGACTGCAGTTGCATTGACAGGTTCAGCGGCCTGAACGTTTTCAGCAGCAGTTACACTGTCATTTGCAGTTTGTTCGCTGCTCGTCTCCGATGTAATTGCCGCTGCAGATGTCGCACTTAGGCTCGGCTCTGCCGCTGTCGCCTCTTTGGCGGTAGCGACGGCAACTTTTTTCGATGCCGCTGCAGCTGTTTTATCTTTATGTAAGCTCAGACTGCCGACACTCTGTTTAACAACAGCTTTAACAGCTTCTTTGGTATCGGCCAACAAAGATTTGGCACCCGCCAAAACACCTTTTTCCGCCGTTCCTTCATTTGTGCCGTCTTCCTCGGGTTTGCTTTTTTTCTTGATTTTAACAACTTTAACTACACTGGCTATTTTTTTGCCCGAAAGGCCCTTCATAGTAATAATCGGAGCATTGGCTTCGGACGCCGTTGCCTGATTTTCCTCAGTTTCTGCAGTTGTCGCTGTATTCATTTCTTCTTTTCCTTCTTCCGGCATCAATCCTTGCCCTCCTCATACATTTTTGAGCGTTGCTGCCTGTTATTCGGCTTTCTGCGTTTATAACTTTGTCCGCCGCTTTTAGCAGCTGTAAATTTGCTTTTTCCCCATTTTTGCTTGTTGTCAGGTCTGCCCGTCG
Organism: uncultured Eubacteriales bacterium; assembly: GCA_902373515.1. Taxonomy (GTDB): domain Bacteria; phylum Bacillota; class Clostridia; order Saccharofermentanales; family Fastidiosipilaceae; genus Amygdalobacter; species Amygdalobacter indicium. The sequence continues at coordinate 84,299 of CABKML010000001.1, forward strand.
ATTTACCGCGCTCGAACTTATACGACTTTTTCCGGTCGGCGGATTTGTAATCGGACTTATCCGACCATTCGTGTCTGTCGCTTCTGTAGGAAGTGTCCGCTTTATGTTCCCGGCGCTGCGGGTACTCACGTTGTACCTGATACTCTTGCGGTTTACGGTACTCCCGCTTCCGTTTGTAATTACCGGCAGCCGGCTTCTCCCTTTCCCCGTTTTCCGCCGCAAAATATCGTCGTTTGCGCTTAGCCGTTTTCCCGGGAAGAAACAGCAGATACTCCGCCGTACAATCTATTTTATCAGATGTGGAACCCGTACCTACCTCTATCGGCGCAACAGCGGCTGCCGTGCAATAGGCTGCAAGTTCTTTTTGGAGAGAATACCCCAAGCCTCCCTTGGCAAGCGCCATAATCGATCTGGTTGCATCCAAACTCGCACACAGTGTTTCCGCACTGAACAAGCCGTAGACATAAAGTGTCTGATAGGAATTGCGCATCTGACTTTTTATCAGATTGAACAACTTGCGGCGACTCTCAGGCGCTAAATCGGCAGCCACCAGAACGAAATTCGTTTCACCGGTAGCGACGGCCTTACTGACAGCAGTAAAACCCGCATATAATTGCCCGGCTTTACGCGCCAGACCCAACTTGCCCTGCACCGTAGCGATCAAGGTCTGCAAGTCGTTTGCAGTTTCCACCGGCTGCATTGCCGGGGTATTTTGCTCTGAATTTTGCTTCAAATTTTTCCTCCGCCGCTTAATGCGGCTTAATCAATATTATTCTTCAGCCTGTTCAAGCTCAGTTTTCTCAGCTTTTTCGTCATTCGAAGCAGCCTCAGTTTCAGAATCGGACATGGTTTCAGCCGCCTGTTCTTCCGCTTGCGCAGACGCCATCTTGGCCAAAGCCCGCTCCGTCAAAGCATCGATCGATTCGGCTAAATCAGCTTCAGCTTTTTCACTGTAAGTACCGGCTTGCGAAGCACTCTTGATATCAATATGCCAACCTGTAAGCTTGGCCGCCAAACGGGCATTTTGCCCGGAACGTCCGATAGCTAACGGCAGTTGATTATCCGGTACGACCACCTCAGCCACATTATTGCCGTCTTCTTCATACAAAGAAACTTGCAAAATCTTAGCCGGGGCCAAAGCATTAATAATAAAGGTTTCCGGATCTTCATCGTACTGCACAATATCAATTTTTTCGCCGTGCAGCTCTTCCATAATATTATTAATACGCATTCTCCGATTACCGATGCAGGCACCGACGGCATCAACGTCCTTATCCGTACTGTAAACGGCAATTTTACTGCGGAAACCCGGTTCTCTGGCGACACTGTAGACCTGGACGATTCCTTCTTCAATTTCCGGCACTTCCGCCTCAAACAATTTGCGAATCAAATTAGGATGACTGCGGGAAACCAAAACAACCGGCCGACCGTGTTTCGTATCCACCTTAAGAATATAGAAACGCATCCGCTGCCCGAAATTGTAGACATCCTGGCGCACCTGCTCCCGCGGCTGCAAAATAGCATCGGCCCGACCGATATCGACAACCACTTCCCGCCGATCTTTCCGTTGCACAACACCGCTTGCCAACTCCCCGATTTTATTATTAAACTCGGAACTTATACGATTACTCTCCGCCTCAATTAACTTCTGATTAATTACGCTCTTAGCCGTCTGAGCCGCCAAACGTCCGAAATCCTGCGGTGACAACTCATACTCCAACAAATCGCCCAGCTCGAATGCGCTGTCAATATTTGCTGCATCTTCCAAACTGATTTCCGAATTGGGGTCCAGAACTTCTTCGACCACCTCTTTCATCAGGAAAACGTGCATCTCACCTGTCTCCCGATCAACTTCCGCCCGGATATTCTCCGCATTTTTAGCATTAAATTCTCTCCGATAAGCGGACACCAACGCTTCTTCTATCGCTTGGAAAAGCACTTCAGCATCAATTCCCCGCTCCTTGCACAAGTCTCTCATGGCTTGAATTAATTCCGCATTCATTGTAACTTCCTCTCTCATCTGTTCGGAACACTCCGAACTGTATATTTCACATTAAAATTCATAATAACGTTTGACACTGCTCCACTCGTTCGGGGCAAAAGTCAAAGACACGTCCGCCAAATCCGCTTCAGCTGCAATTTCTGTTTCTGCTGCAGCTGCAGCCATTTCCGTCTGCAAATTTTGCCGGAAAGATTTGAATGCTTTCCTGCCCAGCAGCTTCTCCATCGCCGCAAAATCCAACAACAAGGTCACTGCACCGTCGGCATAAGCCTGCAGACAGCCGATAAACTGTTTGCAATCGGCAAACTTCTTATAAGTACTCAAAATTATCGGGCTGTCATAATAGCGCTTGAAATCAGCCTCCGTCTGCAAAGGTCGATCCAATCCGGCTGAGGAAACTTCAAGATTGTAGGCCTCGCTGAAAATATCGGTCGCATCCAATAAAGGTTCGACAATATTGTTCACCGTTTCGCAATCCTCAATCCCGATACCGCCGCGACGGTCGATAATAAAAGTCAGATACTTCTCTTGCCCTTCCCGGCGATAATTAACTTCCAACAATTCATAACCGGCTGCGGCAACGGCGGCCGCACACAATGTAACTGCCTGTTCTTCGTACTTATTCTTCGTTCTCATACCTGTCCTATACGCTCTTAAAAAGAAAAGAGCAAGACACAGGTCTTACTCTTTTCATCGAGTTAATTAACTTCAATTATACAGAAGATCGGGCGAATTACAAGTCCTTCCGTCTCATTTCGGCGGCGAAAGCTATAAGTCCGAGAATCAAACCGATAGCTCCGACACTGTCAGCCGCTTGGCCGGTCTTGGCAACTTTACGTTTATTCGCCATTTTACTTTCACGTTCCGCCGTTTTATTGCCGGTAGTCGGATTAGCTTCCTGCTTGTTAGCAGCTTTGTCAGCCTGTTGATTGCTGTCGGTATTTTTGGCTTTTGCCTGCTTATCTGCTTGCTCCGTTGCTATCTGACTGAGAGTTTTGGTCTTAAACTGCTCCAAAGTTTGGGCCAAAGTCATGCTCTTATTTTCAACTTCCTGCAATTTCTGCTTTTTCTCTGCCAAACTGCTTGTCCCGTCTGCCAGAATAGCCTTGTAATCATTCGCGAATTTGTCGATTTTCTCCTGCATAGCGGCAATTTCCGCAGCAGAAGGTGAACGCTTGTCCGCAGCTTTCAGCGAGTTGGTCAATTCCTGCAATTTTTGTTCATATTGCGCCTGCAGTTTTGCCAATTCCTGATTGTCGTTTTGAATCTGGTTGCCTTTATTTACTGCCTGATCCAAAGCTGCCTGTTCTTTCTGCACATCTTTGAGTAAGGTTGCAATAGCGGTGTCTTTGTCATTGGTAATGTTATCCAATTTGGCTAAAATTTGTTCCTGCTCTTCCAACAGTTGTTCAATTTGAGCAGCCAAAGCTTTGTTCTGCTGTTTTACCGCATCTAATTGTTGTTTCAAGGTTTCAGCTTTTTGTTTGATTTCTGCCACTCTTTCCTGCAAAGTCTGCATCTGAGCTTTAATTTCGGCCGGCTTTTGCAGGGCCTTAGCGATTTTATCCTTTACTTCCTGCACCTTTTCTATTTTTTGCGCATCGTCGAGGTGCTTGTTTTGACGAATCTCTTCCAGTTCTGCTTCCAAGGCGTTAATTTCTTGCTGCAAATTAGCTTTATCTTGCGTGGAGGCATCCGTGTTGGCAAATTCTGCTTGCGCATCCTTGGCTTTGGTCAATTCGTCTTTTGCTGCTTGCTCTGCTAAATCAAACGGTGTTTTTTCTTGGGCTTTAAGAGTTTTGGTTCTTGCTTCAAAGCCTTTCAAAGTATTAGTGTTAGCTTCTAACTTTGTTTGTTTTTCGGCAACTGCGTCCTGACTTTTCTCCAATTCATTCAAAGCTTGTTCTAATGCCTTCAAGCCTGCTAAAACATCGGATTTTTCCTGTTTGTTGGCATCTGTTTCCGTTATTTTTTCGGTTTTGGCAATTTCTTTTTCGATTTTCTTCTTTAATTTTGCCAGTTCTTTTTTAAAATTCTCTTCCGCCTGATCCTGTTGCGGGGCCGGATTGGCAGCCTGATCCTGCTGCGGGTCTTGCGGCTGATTCTGATTTTGTTTCTGCGCAGCTGCTTTGGCTTGGTTCAACGCCTCCTGCTTTTGCTGTACTGTTTGTTCCTGCTGTTGCTTAGTAACTGTTAATTGTTGAACTTTTTGCTCCTGTTGCGTTTTAGCCTCTTCTGCCTGTTGGAGTGCTTGCTTGGCATCATCGACTTTTTGTTCTGCTGACTGAACCTCTTTGCCAATCTCGGTTACAGCTCTTTGTGTTTCCTCTTTTTCACGTAACAAAGTCTTTTCTTGCGCTTCTAAATTGCTAATAACTTGTTTAACAACCAATATTCTGCTGTTGCTACCTGTCGGAGAATTTATATTCAAAGTTTTCAGTAATTCCCTTTGTTCATCTAATTTCGCTTTATTTTCTTCGTACTGTCTTTCTTTTGTTTTTAAGGTTTCTTCTATTTCCTGTTTTCTGGTCTTCAATTTACCGGCTGATTCCTCAAAGCCATCTACATCTTCCTGTTTTTCATTAAAGGTCTTTGTCAAATTCTGCAAATCAGCTTCTTCTTTTTGCAAGGCAACCAAAGTTTTTTTCAACTTATCATTTTCCGCTTCGTAAGCCTTCTCTGCTTCTTCAACAGAATTTCCTGTACCTGCAGCTTGTTTCGGATCCTGATTCAACACAGGCGGTGTATTTTGCACATCTGCGCCGCCGGCAACACTACGTCTGCTTCTAACTTTAACCGGAGCTTGCACCGGTTGAGCCTCCGCCGGAACTTGCGGCTCCTGCACATTTGCCTGTCCTTGCTTTTTCTCGGCTTCTTTCTTCGCTTGCTCCAACTCTTGTTGCTTCTTTTGAACTTCCGCCGCTTTTTGTTCCTTATCTTTCAGTAACTGTTGCACCTTTTGCTCTGTCTGTTGCAAATCCTGCTTCGCACCGCTTACCTTGGCTTCATCGTTCTGCACTTCTTCAGCAACTTCAGTCAACGCCTTTTCCGCTTCTGTCAGCGCCTGCTTGAGCTTCGGCTGTTCTGCAGTTGTCCGATCAATTATAATATCCAATCTTTTAAGAATAACTTCTTTAGTCGGCTTACCGTAAGTAGGATCATACTCTTTCTTACTTGCTTCCGCCTCCTGCTTTTCCTGATCGTTTTTGGCAGAAGCTTGTTTCTTCTCTGCCACTTCTTTTTTGAGCTGCGCTTCTTTCGCCTTCGCACCTTGCAAAGCTGCCTCTAAATTCGCCGTGCTCGTTTTCCGCTCTTGCAACTTCGCTTCTTCTTTCGCCAACTCTTTTTCTGTTTTCTCAAGCTCCGTCTTGGCCGCCTTAACAGCTTTCTCAGCCGTTTCCGCCGCACTTTCCGCTTTGACCAAATTGCTTAACGGTGCTGCGAGCAAGCTTAAACCGATCAAAGCACTGAGCAATAAAGTTACTTTTCTCTTCATAAATTTACCCCTTTATCCACTTTTTCGTTCTCTTCTTTAAAAGCAGCTTATTTCTGCCGCCGACCGATAATTGTGCCGGCCAAAGTTACCAAAACACCCAAACCGCTTATAACTTGCGCTGCCTCACCGGTTTTGCCGACTTTACCGGTTTTCCGCTCACCACTGCCGTTTGCAGATTTGTCCTTTGCTCCGACTGCCATATCGGCGCTCTGTCCGGCCGCAGTTCCTTGTCCCTGTTGCAGATTTGCCGGTCCTGCTTGCGGCGGATTTCCTTGACCCTGCTGCGGATTTCCGGCCGGCGGATTTTGCCCGGGTTTTTGCTGCAACTCCTGTTCCAACTGATTAATTTGTTGCTCCAATTGACGCATCTGGTCCTGTGCCTGCTGCAAAGACGCCTGATCCTGCGTAAAAGTCTTATCCAACGCATCAAATTGCTGTTTTAACGGCGCATAATCCTGTTCTTTTTGGGCAAAAGCAGCTTGTTTCGCCTTGTAAGTAGCATCAGTTTGCGGATCTTTACCCTCTTGCTTCAACTTCTCTTCCAATTGCTGCAATTCTTTCTCCAAATTAGTAATTTCCTGCGATGCCGCAGCTTCCTGCGCCTTCTTCTCGTGATAATTGTCTACTTTTGTCTGTAATTCGATTAACCTTTGATCCAAGCCCTGCTTCTTCTGTTTCAAGTTCTCCAACTGTTGTTGTTTCCCCTGATTAACATCCTGACCTGCAGTAATTCCGGCGTCAGCTGCTTGACTGTAATTAAAAGTCAACGGCGTAAACAATAAACTCAAACCCAACAAAACACTCGCAACAGTCCTTTTCATCTACTTTTTCCTCCTGAAATCAAATAAAAATCACCTAAATCTTCGTATAGATAGATTTTATCAAATGAAAAAGGGCAATTATGAAATGCAGATGAAATTGCTTTTTGTTAAAGAAAATTTACTTTTCCCGCTTTACCGCCAACAGACTAAATCCGCTTATCCCGGACATTTTTATAAAAAAAGCGAGACGACCGAAGCCGCCCCGCCTGTTATGCAAGCCTTCACTTTTGTCAGTCGACAGATCGCCGCAAGACAAACAAATATTCATCCCCGGTAAAAGCCGGCTTATCCAAATAATGATTCGGTGCATAACTATTTAAATTATCATTTTGAGCAGAAGTAATATAAGCCAAATGCGCCAAAGCTATTTCCTTGCCATCTAAGGTACTTTCATTGCCTAAGAGCTCTACGCTTTTAACCTTAGAAGCAGGAGCACTTATCTTTTGCGAAATAACAGCTGTATTCTGCGGACTGCTCACTCCAATTTGCAAAACAGGAGGATCTTCCTGATTCTTGTTTAAACCGAACATTATATATGTGTTATCGCTTAATTCTACACCGCGTTTAGCTGCAGCATCTTCCCACTTTCCATCTTTAGCAACTTTAACAAGCAAATCATATTTCACCGGCTGCTTCGTCTTAATCTTAAAGAAAGAACAATCTTTATCTCGCCCGAGCAACAAAATCTTTTCAATCGGACTGTAGTTCGCATTTTTTACCGGGATAATTTGCCCTCCCATATCCTGCTTGGCACAAGCAACGACGCAAGCCGTAAAACAGATTGAAATTACCACCGCACTTAATTTACGTTTTATACTGCTCATAAGTAGATATCACTTTCTATAACGATATTACTAACTAAAAGAACGTCCCCATGCAGAAATCTAATTAGGCAAAACTACAGCAACCGCACAGGGAAAACTATATCGCCGTTTTTATACCTATGGATGTTAATTCCTCTCATCTGCTTTCCCTCACTTTTATCCTAATGGTCTTGCTAAATAAATCTTACCGCCTACAACAATATAAAAAGCCTGATACTTGCCCCATTTTTTACTCATCCGGATAATTTGCTTATCTTGCTGTTTGAATAAAACAAAATCAGTCAGTGCATCATCCGCTTGCAGCAATTCTCCCAAATATTCTTGTTTCTGCTGGTCCTTGTATTCTACAAAACAGTCATAACGATGGTACATTTTGATGTTTTTATCTGCCAGTTTCAGGTGAAGTAAGGGATATTTATCCAAGTTCTTATCTGTAGTCCCGCTATCTTTGGCCGCTTTAATTTTGGCAAAAACATCCTCATTACTACGTAGATGATCAAGTTTATATATTTCAACATAATCTTGGTAACCGCCATCAGGATTTACAACGTCGGTAGTAAATTTTTCACCCTCAAACAGGACCCATTCTTTCGGTATTTGTATGTTTTTCGTGTCTTTATTGCCGAAACGGAAGTAACAAAGGCATATTCCCAAGACAACTATCAATAAAGCCGACAAAATAAGATATTTACGTCGAGGATTATCAAATATTTTCATAATATTGTCCTGCTAATCTACTCTTTCTGTATCAAATTCAAGGCTTAAAACCTCGCATTTAGTACTATAAATGTAATCATCATGCCAATCATTAGACCCCAGCAATTTTCTTTTAGCAATAATGGGAGTTACTTTAGTCCAACTTTTAACCTTAATTACATAAAAGCCGTCACTGGGAATATTTACGCTTGACCCAACATAACGATTTCTAGCATACTCCGCTAGAGGAAGCGTTACACTGGCAGAAGCAAGACCAAAACTTAACGAAAAAGAAACATCAACTGTTTTATCACTAATCAAATCTGTATTAATAATGACCGAACCGCCTCCAGGAATAGATATTCCTCTTGAAGGTCCTAGATAATCAACGTCCTCAACTATTTCTGCTTTGGAAGCATCCTCTTCGTACTCCCAAATATACTCCGGTAAATCTCTTAATTGTAACAAATTGCTACTGTCTTGAGCTTGTAAAAAATTAGCCGATTGGCTAAATAAAACTAAAATCATCAACACAAGAGAAACTATTTTTTTCATACTGTCCTCCCTAATTCAATATCAAAATAATTTAGTATATAAAATAGAATCTTCCCCATGCAGAAATCTAATTAGGCAAAGCTACAGCAACCGCACAGGGAAAACTATATCGCCGTTTTTATACCTATGGATGTTAATACCCTTCATATTCTTTCCCTCCAAGCTTCTTTATTAAATTATATCATTAGCAGCTTTGCCGTGTCAAACGCTATGTATTAGTTTGTGCTATTAATCTGTGATAATTTCACCCTTGTAACAACTTGTCAAGGACTTTTAATCATTTTTTATCGCTTTTTGATGTTTTTCTCTCTCCATTTCTTTAAGAATTATGCGTTTTAATTTGTCTTGCATTGTTTCCGCTGCATTTTCATTAAAGTGAACAACAACCTCATAGTTTGCTTTACCGATTTTCTTTATCGTTTTTGTTCCTGTATTCTGTTTATTTTTATTTTCTCGCATATAGTTTTCCTCCTGTTTATAAACATTAAAAAACGACTAGATTTTTTATCTTCCAGTCGTTTCATTTTATTGTGACCTTGGACATTGCCAAAACATTCAATTATGCTTCAAAAAAATCGTCCCTTAGCAAAAAGTCTCTGATTCCAACGTAGTAAATTCCATACTCATCGTATCTTGGCACTATATTATCTCTAACAATAATAATTTTCTTAAAAGAATCGTCAATTCGTTTTAGAGAGTTTCTTTCCTGTTCTTTCTTCTCCTCACTGTTTATAGCAAAAGCTGATTGAATATAATATCTGAGATTTCCCCTATTAATAACAAAATCAACCTCTAATTGTACTCTTGTTGTTTTTCCCTTCACGTTAGGAAAATATTCTACAACACCCACATCAACATTAAATCCTCTTCTTAGCAAGTCATTGTAAATGATATTTTCCATAATATGCGTTTCTTCAACTTGTCTAAAATTCAATCTTGCATTTCTAAGACCAATATCAGCAAAATAGTATTTAAGTGGTGTAGAAAAGTATTTTGAGCCTTTAATATCGTATCTTTTAGCAGCATACAGAACATAGGCTTCTTCAAAATATGTTAAATACTTTGAAATGGTATTATTTGATATATTTATCTTCTTTTCCGAAGCATATCTATTAGATAGCTTAAGTGGATTTGTAAGTGAACCTACTGCTGATGAAACAAAATCTAGTAAAACTTCTAATACTTCCTCACTATTTTTTATCTGATTTCGATCTATGATATCTTTAATATAGGTTTCTTCAAATAGTTCTTTCAAATATCTGCTCTTCTCCTCAAAGGTTTCCATTTCAAGTACAAATGGCATTCCACCACAAAGAACATAATCTTCCCATGCTTTATCTTTATTCTCATAACAGCTACTCATCTCAGCAAACGATAAAGGATATAAATGTATTTCATCTCCCCTATCTCGAAATTGTGTCAAAATGTCTTTAGAAAGCATTTTTGAATTACTTCCGGTAACATAAATATCAAGATTTTTTCGTTTCATAAGTGAAAGTAATGTATCAACAAAAGTAATCTTTTCATCCTCATCATCAATATATGGATTTTTTACCGACCTTGAAAATTGTATCTCGTCAATAAAAATATAATATCTTTTATTATCAGTTATCTTATTTTTTATATATTCATTGAGCTTAAACGGATCTCTATACCCACTATTTTCGATGTCATCAAGAGCTATTTCAATAATTTGGTTTTCAGCTATACTATTTTTCAATAAATAATTCTTGTATAGTTCAAACAACAAATATGACTTACCACACCTTCTGATACCTGTGATGATTTTAATTCTTCCGTTATCCTTTTTCTTAATTAGTTCATCTAAATATTGCTTTCTTTCTATAATCATATCACACACCCCTTCTCTGTAAATAATTTATATATTTTGCCACGCTTTTTATTTGTATATATTTTATCACAGTTAAAGAGTAATCGCAGTCATAAGGAATAATTTGCGTGGCATAATACGTTTTTTATTCTATCTTTGAATTTTCACACACTCGCTGTTTCAATATAAACAAGTTAACTTTATTTCTAATACTTCTCGGCAATAGTTTGCTACCGGGGGTAAACTTTTAATTGGTTAGTTACAGGGGTGAAATTATCATAGATTAATAGCACATAAAATAAAGCCTCGTTGACATCTTTACACTTATACATAATCCTTTGATTGTGTCCCCAAGGAATACTTTTTATCTTTCTTTCAACATCCGACAATTGGGTTACAGATTGTAACCCAATTAAGTAATAGTTATAAAACAGATGCCAATATCTAAACGGAAATTTATCAAGCTGCAGCTGTAATGTATTGAACTAATACACCCGCCTGTACAAACGCAATATTAAGAATTACGCTAATGGTCTTGCTAAATAAATCTTACCGCCTACAACAATATAAAAAGCCTGATACTTGCCCCATTTTTTACTCAAGCAGCTTTTTCGCGTCAATGCCCGCTCATTTCCCGTTTTCCGTCACCTATCCCCACTGCCACCTACAAAAAAACGTAAAAAAGCCCGCATAAAACTTACGCGGGCTGACGAACAATTCAAACTCAAATCTCTACGCAACTACTGCAATTCTTTCTCCGCATTACAAGCGGCAATAAATGTCTCGTCCAAATCCAACTCAATCGGACAATGATCCGAACCCATAATATCGGACAAAATCTTCGCACCTTTAACAGCCGGCACCAAACGCTCCGACACCAGAAAATAATCAATTCTCCACCCGATATTTCTTTCACGGGCACGAGTACGATAAGACCACCAGCTGTAACATTTCTCCTGTGGCGCCAGCAAACGGAAAGTATCAACAAAGCCCCGCGCCAGAAGTTGACTGAAAGCGGACCGTTCTTCATCGGAGAATCCCGGATTAAAGTGGTTGCTGTCGGGATTAGCCAAATCTATCTCCTCATGCGCGACATTCAAATCGCCGCAAACAATAACCGGTTTCTCAACATCCAGACTTTGCAGATAATCGGCGAACTTCTCCTCGAAATTCAAGCGGAAAAGCAGACGTTTCAGGCCGTCTTGAGAATTCGGCACATACGCCGTAACAAAGAAAAATTGTGGAAATTCCAAAGTCAAAACCCGGCCTTCCGCATCAACAGCCTCATCGCCGATCCCGTATCGCACCTTAAGCACCGGCAATTTGCTGAACACCGCCGTACCCGAATAACCCTTTTTCACAGTAGAATAATGCCAATACGCCTGATAATCAGGAAAAGGCTGATCACTCATCTGCCCGGCCTGCAACTTCGTTTCCTGCAAAGCGAAAACATCAGCCTGCAAAGCGGCAAAATCCGCCGGGAAATTCTTTTTCCAAATTGCCCGTAACCCGTTCACATTAAAAGATACAAATTTCAGCATTTTCACTCCCACCGTTCACCTGCCGCCGCCCGCCAAGCTCGAAAACCGGTCCATGTTCCAAGCGACCCAAGCGACAGTGTATAATAATGTCAACATTATAGCGAAAGTTCGGGCACATTAAAATGATTGAAATTAAACCTGTACGTGATGTCGCCGTTATTCTTTTATACAACAAGTACGGCGAATTTCTTTTAGGTCGACGCAAAGAAGGAAAATTTGCCGCCGGCTATTACGAACTGCCGGGTGGGAAGAGAGAAGACGGCGAATCTCTGTTGCAGACAGTGAAACGGGAAACTCTGGAAGAAATAGGCTACACTCTAAAGCGACCTCAACTTATCTACGAATGTCATGTCGATTACAGTATCGGTCAAATTCCCCTCCATGTTTTCGCCGAAGAACTCGAAGCAGAAAATTTGAGCGAAGCAGTTAAGGCCCGCAGTTCGGATTACAATCGCCCGAAATTTCCGGCCAATGAGGCGGCGGAACTCGTTTGGGTTACAGGTCATAAAGCTTTGAGCTTGAAACTACTGCCGATTATGCGGGCAATGCTGGACTTAACGCCATTTCGCCGGCTGCTGCCGAATATCGGCCCTGTCGATTTAAGTGTCGACAAAGACGTTCATATTTGACCGCTAAAAAAATAAGAAAGCTGCCCCGAAGGAGCGGAAAAGTTATATACTCTAATTGAACATATGAGCAGCACATAAAGGAGATATTTTATGAGCAATTTTGACATTAATAGAAAGCCTTTAAGTTCGGAAGAACGCCAAATGGGCCGGAACATGTTGGACTTTGTCGCTAAAAGTCCTGCCGCCTGGCAAGCCTGCGCTACAGCCGGAGAACTGTTGCAAGCTAACGGCTTCCACAAGGTTCAAGCCGGCGATCTGGTTAACAGTAAAGTCGGCGATAAAAATTTCATCACCATCAACGATTCGTCCCTGATTGCCTGGTCTATCGGCAAAGACAGCTACCAAAAAGGCGCTCGTATCTGGGGTTCGCATTTGGACTCCCCGGCTTTGCAGATCAAGCCCAACAGTTTAATTGAAAAAGAGGGAACATTAATTGTCAATTGTTCCGTCTACGGCGGACCTCTGCTGAACAGTTATTTCGACCGGCCCTTAGGTTTAGCCGGTATAGTCACCTTACGCAGCCACTGTGATCAAGCAGCTTACAAAAGTGTTTTAGTCGACTTGGCACCTTTGAAAATCGTTTTGCCGAGCTTAGCTATTCACTTCAACCGGGCCGCTAATGACGGCGTCAAAATTGAGAAGCAAAAAGTTTTACTGCCGCTCCTCGGTCTGTCCCGGAACGAGAAAGTCAAAACGGCTGCTGCCAGTTATACTCGGGCTGCCAATTATGCTGCAGTTTGCGAGCAGGAATCCGACTGTGTCGATAACGGCGGTACCGACTTGCAGGTCTTCGAACAGCTGATCAGTGAAAAACTGAATTGTCCCATGGAAGATATTCTCGATTACGATTTGCGCACCTATGTCTGCGAAGCTCCTTGTTTCGTCGGCCTGAATGAAGAATTGATGTCTTCTTCCCGTATGGATGATTTGGGCATGTCTATCCCCGGCGTTTACGGCTTTATCGCTGCTAACAGTGCTGACGGCAAATTCGCCCGGACTTTTAAGGAAAATGAGTTTGACGGTTTGAAAGTTCTGTATTTGGCGGATAATGAAGAAATCGGTTCCAACACCAAGCAGGGCGCTGATACTATCTGGCTAAGGCAAACAATTGAGGCTATTTGTCTGAGTTTGGGCATGCCGCAAGCTGAATTCCCCGAGGTTCTGGAGCATTCGATTATGATTTCCGCCGACGTGGCGCACGCCGTGCATCCTAACTATGCTGAATATGCCGACGGTACGAATCGTCCGCGTCTGAATGAAGGACCGGTTTTGAAAATTAATCCGGGCAAATATTCTACCGATGCCGCTTCCGCCGCTTCTTTCCGTTTGGTGTGTGAGGCAGCCGGCGTACCTTTGCAGACCTTCATGAATCGTACGGACCTGCCCGGCGGCACGACAATCGGACCGATTACCACGGCTTATTTGCCTATAAGTAATGTCGATATCGGCAATCCGATTCTGGCAATGCATTCCTGCCGTGAGCTGGCCGGTGTTCTCGACTCTTATTATGCTAAAGTTATGTGTGAGATGTTCTATCGCAAACCTTTGATTTGAGCTGATTGAGTTTTGAATAATTAAACTGAAATCCTCTTTATTGCAAGCCGAATTTTCCGGTTTTTGAGCGAATAAAGAGGATTTTTACTCATGTGCAATTTTACGGATTACATTTATTAGTAATCATATTCCACTTTACTCCCTTTCACTCTTCTCAACCCGCACACTGACTGCAGCTACAATCGTAACAATATTAACCGTTATAACAGCTGTTAATATCGGCCATCTTACAGGTTGAAAGAGATTGAATGTTTCTGTCCATGACCATTCGTAGCGCCATAAAATCAAAGTAAGAAACGGTAGAATTAAAGCGGCAATCAAACCAAGCAGTCGAAACAACTGTTGCTTCCGATTACGCCAAAATAAAGATCTCGGCAAACCTAATAGCAACTGTAACAAATTAAAGATCGACAATGCCGTCAATAAGAAATAGACTTTAGCAATAAATTGCATATTACCTAAAATTCTCCGATTCGCTTCCAGGAAAAAATGCAAATCATTTTTCACCATGTCCGCTTCCGTATTTTCCGTTAAAAAGCGACTGACAATCTTCCCCCGTTCAAGTAACAACAAACTCGGAACGCCCTTAATATCGTACTTTTGCATAATTGTGGTAAAATTAGGGTCTTTCCGCCAAAAATCGGTATCCAGATAACGTAAATTCCGTTCTTCGGCCGCCGAAGTTGTCTGCAAAACTTGAGAAAAATCAACACATTTGGAACAAGTAGGACGGGTAAAATAAACGTATCCGCTGTATTTTTCCAATTCAGTTAAAGATTGCAAATCTTTTGCCTGCAAACAAGCTGAACTCCCTAAAAATAAGAATACAGTCAGTAAGAACAAACAAAGTCCCCTCTTTCTCATACTTCAGTAAGCTCCTTTCATATAAAATAATATGTATTAAAATAATATCAAAAAACGCATTCAAAAATCAATAGTAGAATATCAATTAATACGTAACTGATAGTTCCCAAGCGACAACAAAAAAACACATAAACCCATAAGGTCTATGTGTTTCATTCTCGATTTTCGAACACTGCAAGCCGAATTTTCCGGTTTTTGTGCAAATAAAGAGGATTTTTTCTACTTACTCAAGTGCTTATTTAAGCCGCAACGCCTATAGTATCGGCAATATATTTTTTTATTCCCTCCGGCCGGGCAAAATTGTATTGGGCATTTTTATCTTTGTAATACTCCCTTATACTTGCTAATGTAATTTGATTTTGTGACGGTGTATCAACCGCACACCCTTCTCTAGCAATCTGCCACGGCTTTTCTGCATGTGTAATTTTTTCCAACATTTTGCCACCATATTTTCCAAACGTAGCAACAACTAAATCAATTATTTTTCGCTCATCCTCAGTAAGTTCCGATTCAACAGCAGCAAATGCGATGAAGCGTTTGTCTTCTATCGGATTATATTTAAAGTTGCGAAACAACTCGTATACTTCCGGAAATACCGGGCCATGAACCCATGCTTGACATTGTTCTGAAAATAAAGGCTTTTCATTTAATACACAAGATATACCCTGACAAAAATAAAGCAGTTTCTGCAACGCCAACGGGGTTATTTCTTCAAGCCGCACAAATAAATAAGCAATAGATCTACGCATTTCTTCAGAAATGGACGATATAGCTTGTAAACTCTTCACAGCTTCCTCAGCTTTAGCATATGCAACATCCGTTATTTTTTGTTTGTTTTCCGTCAATTTTTCGTGCATAAAGTTCGGAGATATCAAAGCTTTGCGTATAATATCCGAATATTTTTTGCTTGGTATTTGGCCGGAAAGATAACGTGTAATTGTCACTTCGCCAAAACCTAACACCAATGACAGCGGTGCTTTGCCAATGTTGTAAAGCTCCATTAAATTTTCAATATCAGATACTGTAACTATTCCTACAATTTTACGATACTGCTCATCTACCTCACGAATATTTTGATCTATCATTCCCGGCAAATTCATTTCTTCACCGCAATTTTGACAAACTGCACTCGTAATGCTGAATGTATACTCAGTATTGTTAATCATATTTTTTATTTGCTTCTTTTGTAAAACATATTCCTCTTCTGTTCTGCAATTTGTGCAAAAATCTTTCTTTTTGAACATAATGACACTCTCCCTTCCATAAAAACTACTTGAAATAATATTTAATCGGATAATTTTGCTTGTGAAAAGATATCACAATTACAAAACCTGTAAGCAACTTATTAATTTTGATATACAAAGGTATTCGCACCTTTTTATTACCGAATCTTTCAAGTAATTCTATTTCTTTTCCGAACACATACAATAGTTCATACTCATATCCCGGATGTTTATTATGTAATTTTTCAGAAAAATCATTCGCATCCAAACTGAGTAAAATATCCCGTACTTTTTGTTCGTCAATTACATAATAATAAAATAAGTCGTCATTGTCTTTTCTTTTTGCGCCTCTTTCTATTCGGTACTTTCCATCACGAATTGACAATTTAATTTCTGTTAAATAGCGGTCTATAAACTGTTTGTCAATCAAAATTCACCTCTTGTATTAGCAATTGATACTTTATATGCTAGCACTGATGATTGCATTTTGTCAATATCCTATCATTTTAAGCCTCCTATTTTCACATTTTTCCGGGCCGACTCTATATCACAAAAAAAACACATAAACCCGTAAGGTCTATGTGTTTCATTCCAAAATTTTGAACTCTGCCAAAACGCGGCAAGGCGATAAGCGACTATATCTGCAAGCCTTCACTGCGCAACAGCCCGCAAGCAGCTTTGATCAACGCTTCAGTTTCACTTGCTGCCTGACTTTCAGCAAAGACACGCAACACCGGTTCCGTGCCCGAAAAACGCAAAAGAACGAAGCTGTCATCAACAAAGGTAATCTTCAAGCCGTCGTCCGTCCGAATTTTCTTCACTTGCTGCTTATAATCAGGTAAAGCCTTCAATTCCGTAATATCCGCTAATTGCCGCTTCACAGCCTCAACTTGATCCTGGCGGAAACGGAACTCCTTTTCCTGCATATAATATTTGCCGAACTTGGCTGTCATTTCATCAAGCAGACAGGAAATAGACTTACCGGAAACTGCCGCCATCTCAATCATCAGCATAGCCGCGAAAACGCCGTCTTTACCGTTAATATGAGTCGGCAAGGCCAAACCGCCGGACGATTCACCGCCCAAAATAGCCTGATATTGTTGCATCGCCTGCGAAACCCACTTGAAACCGACTTTAACTTCAATAGCTTCCTGCCCGTAAGCGTGCGCGATCTTATCCAACAAATGCGTGGTCGCCAAATTGCGCACCACCGGTCCCTGCATACCCTTATATTCCAGGAAATAATAATACACGAGGGATAAAATCTCATTCGCGCTCAAATAACGGTGCTTATCATCCAAAATAGCCAAACGGTCACCGTCACCGTCCGTCGCAATACCGGCATCATAATAACCTTCCTGCATCGTCGCTTTCATCACGCCCAGACGCTCCTCGCTCGGGGAAGGCATATGACCGCCGAACAAGGTGTCGTGTTCGTGGTGAATAACCTCAAGCTGACAACGTGCTTGCAAAAGTAAAGCCGTCAAGGCCTCTCCGCTGGCACCGTACATCGGATCGAAAATCAGGCGCAAACCGGCTTTCTTAATCGCCGCCATATCAATCTGCCCGGCAATACTGTCCAAATAATCGTTAATCGGATAAAACTCTTTCACCCGCCCGGCTTTGAGCAGTTCTTCATACGGCGTATAAGGGATTTGCGGCAGAAGCGGCGCTGTTTCGGCCAATAATTCGGCCGCAATCTGTTCAACCTTTCCCGTCACGCCTAAATCCGCATCTTTACCGCCCTTAGTAAAAAGCTTAAAGCCGTTATAAATCGCCAAATTATGACTGGCGGTAACCATCATGCCATAATCAAAATTGTTGGCTTTGGTATAATACATCACCACGGGAGTCGGTACGGAATGATTGATAAACCACAACTTCAATTGACTCTCATGCAAAAATACCTCGGCAAACCACTTGACCGCTTCCTTCGATAAAAAGCGGCGATCGTAACCGATAACCAACGGCGTTTGACAATTTTCCCGCGTCAGCAAAGTCTTAACCGCATAGGCTAACAACTGAATATTTTCTTTGTTGAAACCGTCACCGATAACAGCACGCCAACCGCCTGTACCAAATTTGAACATTTTCTACCTCTTAAATTTACGTATAACTTTTAATAAAACTGCCAACCACGTCACTGTGCGCCGCAATTTGGCAAAAGAGCTGCGTTCGCTGCTCACTTCCTGCAGGCGAAATCTAACTGCCGTGCAGGCATCTTTAACTTTCGTCACCGTTTCATTGGTCGCGGTTGTCACTTGCGCTAAATTATCACTGATTTTTGCCGCATTTTTACATACAGCTTCACTGTTCTCCGCCACATCGTCACTTATATCGACCAAATTACCGGCTATTAAATCGACATTATCCGTTATAGCGGGCAATTTCTCCGCCAATTTAGTTGCCGCAGGCGATAAAGTTTTGATAAATTCTTTAGCAGCACTGATTAAAGGGAACAGGCGAAGCAGCAAAACTATCAGCAAAATTAAAGCGGCAATGCTCAGCAAAGTGACACAGCCTGTCAAAAGTTCGTTAAGACTGATGACTACATTAACTTCTGCTGTCTGCACTGTTATACCTCATCATTCTCTGTCGGCTCGGAACCTGTCGTCTCTCCCTCAGCTTCTAACGACGCTTTGATGGAATCTAACGTCCTGCCTGTACCTTTGCCGATTTCACGGGCGGTAATTCTGGCCTTGCGTTCCAAGCTTCTGCCCTGACGGGTAAAAGTGTTTAAAGCTTCCTGTCCCTGTTGTTTAAGTAATTCGGCCAAATCCTGTGCTTTGTTATATGCCAACTGTGCTACATCTCCGGCTTTATCATAAGCTTTGCCGGCACAGTCCTTTATATCCTGACGAGTTTCTTTCCCGGATTTCGGGGCCAAAAGTAAGGCGCCGATAACGCCGACGGTTAATCCGCCCAATACACCTAATACCACTTCTTTGTTCTTATCACGACGGTTTTGTCCCGTGAAAGCACCGATTATTTCTTGTATTAATGTCATATACATTACCTCCTTTTTCTTACCTTTAATTGTCTTATTTTTGGACGTAATTTGCAAGCTGTGCACACCGGTCGCTCCGCTTGAATCGACTCGGAGAAAATTCAATCAGCTTGCCGGCAATATAGAAAAATCGCCTCAACTTCAAGTCAAGGCGATTCAGGTTAACCCTTATACGGGCGACTGCCGCTTAACCGCTTAACGGCTTGCTTAACGGCGCTTTTTTCTGGTAAAAGCGTAGGCTAAAGCTGCGATAATGCTGCCCAAGGCGCCGCCGCCTGCAGCTGTTTCACCGGTCTTACTGACCTTGCCCAATTTATTACCGTTTTCTTTCTCGTACGCTTTGTACCACGGCTCCTGTTCTTCTTTGTCATAGGTAAACTTGCCGTAGAAAAGCTCAAGTGAGAAGGTTCTGCTCGACTTGTCGCGGAATGTAATTGTCACTTCCCGCTTTTCTTTATCAACTGTTATGTCGACTATGTTTTTACCTAAGTTGGCCTTTTCAATAGACTTTTTCACCCGTTCTACATCATGGTCGCTTATCCGGCTGTCATCATCGACCAGAACTTTGGGGTTCGGCACGATTATTTCGGTGCGTTCCGCCATGGTGCGGCGACGGATTAAGTCCTGTAATTTCAAGCTCGTGTCGTTGACGGAGTTATCCTCATAAGTAACGGTAATTTTGCCTGTTGTCGGTTCAATTTCCACCTTGGCAATATGCTTGTCTTTGTTGGCTTCTTTGATGGCATCAATTACATTGATTATCTCCTCATCCGACAGTTTGTCCAATTCATACACGGGGATTTTGTTCTCCGGCTTGTCGAGGACTGTACTTTCAGCCATTGTCCGTTCCCGGACGACATCTTTAAGTTGGACTTTGCCGATGCTGTTATCAGGATACTTAATGTTTACCGTGCCTTCAGCCTTGTCTACCGTGATGTTGTCCTTCTGCACTTTATTATCCTGCTTGTTGGCTTCGTAAACAGCATCTTTAATCTTCTGCTCTTCTTCCGGCGTCAGCTTGGTCATGTCGTTAACATCGACTACACCGACTTTTTGCTCGGCGCTCGGAGCTACCGGCGGTTTTTTCTCGGCATCGGTCTTGGCGCGGACCAAGGTGTTCAAAGTTAATTCCGAAGTACTGTTATCATCATACTTAACAATAACTTTGTTCTCGTCCTTCTTAACTTCGATACTGTCCTTGTCGGTCACTCCGTCCTTCTCTTTGTTAGCTTCGAAAACTGCATCTTTAATCTTAGCAATTTCGTCATCTTTGAGATTTGCCATCGTGTTCGGATCATCAACCGGAATTTTGTCTGCCGGCGCAACTGCCGGGGCCTTCTCGGCCTTGGTTTTCTGCAAAGCGGCATCGCTCAAAGCCATTTCAGCGACTGAATCATCCTGATAGGTAACTTTGACTTTGTTCTCAGCTTGATTTACTTCGACTGTCTTAATCTTAACTTCAGCCGTATCGGGGTTGGCGGTCTTAACAGCGTTCTCAATTTCCGTTTTTTCACTGTCCGAAATTGCAGTCATGTCGTTAACTTTGACTTTGTTGGTAGGAGCTTTCAAAGCAGCTTTTTCCGCCATCGTTTTCTCATCTGCCAGCTCGGAAAGTTTGAACGGTGAATTGCTCGAATTATCTTCATAAGTAACCGTAACCTTATCGGCAGCCTCATCAACGGTTATACTCTTAATTTTGCCATTCGGGTTCTTCTCCTGCAATTTAGCTAAAATCTCCGCTTTTTCAGGTTCCGTCAAGCTGTTCTTATGAGCCACTTTAACTTTAGTATCAGGGGCTTGTAAGTTGGCTTTTTCAGCATCTGTCTTTTGGACGACAACATCGGATACGTTTTTCTCTTTTGCAGTAGTACCGTCGTTGAAGGTAAAGGTTATCTTATGTGTCGTATTATCAATAGTCACATCCTGCAAGTTGATTTCCGTGTTATCCTTTTTCAGCTTATCGATAATCTCGGCTTTCTCAGTTTCGGAAATTTCATCCTTATTGTCAACTTTAATCTTCGGATCAGGCAAAGCGATACCATGCAAAGCGGCACGAGCTTTAACCAATTTCTCGGTTAAATCGTTTATCTCACTTTGACTCGGCAACTTATCAAGCTCAATCGCATCATTGTCGTGTTTGGCGACGGCAGCTTGAGCCTGTTGCAAAGCAGTATCTAAAGCAGTCTTCACTGCCGCTTCTTCCTGCTTGTATTTGTCTTTCATTTGATCTTTATTCGCTTCGTCGATCTCATGCAAAAGTTTATCCCACATTGCACCGTCCAAAGCCTTACGGGCATTTTTCAGGTTTTCTGTAAGTTGATCGATTTTGCTTTGCTCTGTAATGCTCTGATCCGTCATCGCTGCCTGCGCTGCATTCAAAGCCGCCTCGAAATTTTTCTTCAACTTGGCGCTTGCTTCCGGATAAGTAGAATCGTCGGTTTTGTCCTTAATCTCGGTACTCTTATCTATCTCCGCCTGCAACTTGTCTTTAATAAGTTGGGCAGTCACGCCGCCGGGAATAAACTTTTTGGCCAAGTCTTCAATTTCCTTGATAAGGCGCTCGACATCGGCTTTTTCCTTCTCCGTTCCTTTGTCTTTATCCAAGAGTTCTTGGGCTTCTTTTAGTTTCTCCAGCAAGTCTTTCTTGGCTTGGAGTCCTTCCGCGGTAACAATATCTGCATCTTCCGGCATTTTCTCCGTCGCCGTCTTCTGCACGCCGTCAAGGCGCTGCATGGAGCTGTCCAACTCATTTGCATCCTGCAGATTTTTAGCTAATTCTTCCTTGCTCGCCGAACCTTGAACCAAGTTTTTAGCTTTCGCTTTCTGCTTATTGTTCAGATATTGCAATTGTTCAATCTCGTCCAAGGCCGACTTTATGCCGTCTTTCAACCTATATTCATTGAGAATGCTCTCAACTTCATCGGCACTGCCGGCGTTATCAATCTTACTATCAGCTTCCTGCCTTTCCTGCTCCGACAAATTATTCATCTTGGCAATTTCGGCTTTAGCTTTTTTCTTGGCGTTTTCTTTTTCCGCTTCATCGACAATTTGCCAAATTGCAGCACTGTCGCCGGCGGCATCTATTTGACCGATATACTTATCTTTTGCGGTTTGATCCAAGCCGTCCAGTTGACCGATGCGCTTCTTGGCCTGCTCTCTTTCCGATTGCAAATTATCTTTGGCCGCCTGTTCACGTTTTTGCTTCTCTTCTTCCTCTTTCTGCTTGTCTTTCTCCTTAGCCTCTTTCACAGCGTTTTTAATTTCGTCTTCGCTTGTGGCGGCACCGATTTTCTTGTTAAACTCTTTTTTCTCTTCCGGCGTTAAGTTCTGCAGATTGTTAACTTCATCCTGCGCCTTCATTTTTTTGTCCGCTAATTCTTTGGCCTTTTGCGCATCCTTGTCCTTAGCTTCTTTAATGACATTATCAATACCGGCGGTGTCAGCTGCATCCTTAATTTTTTGCTTATACTGCGTTTTTTCATCAGGGCTCAAGTTCGGCAAAGAATCAATTACTTTCTCGGCTTCCTCTTTCGCCTTCGTCAAAGCTTCCTTGTCCTTGCGTTTTTTCTCTTCTTCCTGATTCTTCTTCTTGGCTTCGTTTACTACCTTTTGGATAGCCTTTTCATCGCCACCGTTTTGGATGTCTTCCAAAGCCTTTTTCTTGGCAGCTTCCGGCAAATCGCCCATGCTTTCTATGGCTTTCTTGGCATCCTCTTTCTGCTGTTCTTTCAGCTTATCCTTGTCTTTTTGCTCTTTGTCCTTAGCATCCTGCTGTTTGGCCTTATCCAGCTCTTCACGCACTTTGGCGGGATCCGCGCCGTTTTGGATTTTCTCTTCGAATTCTTTTTTCTTGGCCGGGTCCAGATTTTCTAATTTCTCAAGCTCTTTCTGCGCCTCGTCTTTGGCTTTGTCATTATCCTGTTTCTTTTTGCCTTCTTCCGCTTTTTGATTCGCTTTGTCCAGAGCCTTGTTGATGTCGTCCTGGGTTAAGCTGCCGCCTTTGTCCTCCAACTCTTTCTTAATCTTGTTGGCGTCATCTTCGCTCAGACCCTGTTTCTTCAAATCGTCGATAATGGCACCGGCATCTTTCTTTCCCTCGTCCGGATTAAAGGCCGCGCCGTCAGCGTAGAAGAGTTCGTCTTTCGAGATAGAGAAAAATAAAGCATCGTAATTATTTCCAATTTTTCCACGAATTTCAATGCTATGATCTGTACCGCCTATAATCTTATGTACACCATTCGCACTATCTCCAAAACTACCTTGTCCTATATACAAAGAAGAATGACGGCCTCTCAACTCAACATTACAATTAGATTTTTCTAATGATGCTCCTCCGTTGTCGCAAGTTGTGCCAATTTTTACATTCAAAAATGGTTTTACTTTTTCTTTAGCAAAATCAGAGTCTTTACCCGTCCAGTCATAGTTATCGTAAATAAAACGCCGAGCAGCATCAATCACGTTGGCATCATTAATCTTATCCATATCCGCAACCTTAATCGGGGTTAGCAGATAAGTATAATTGCCCTTAGTATGCGGCTTCATGCCCGGATTGCTTGCCTGCCCTTTTGTATAGACCAGACGCTTACCGTCCATAATAGCTTCACTATCATCATTAAACACGAAAGTAGCATTGCCGCCTTCATCGTCAATAGTCAAGCCGTTTTCTCCGCCTTTAAGTTTATTCTTCAAATCCGGATTTTTCGCGAAAATCTGCTTCTTAAGTTCCTCAATCTCAGCCGAGTCCAACTTCTTCGCATTTTTCACCCCGATACGGCTCGGCGGCGTAATCGTTGTAGTATCTGCTAAACTCGGCAACTTATACACCAACTGATTAGCTGTTAACTTATCCTGCGAACCGTCTTTGTAAGTAATGGTCGCCGTACCGTCTTGATTAACGACAATAGACTTATCTCCCTCTTTAAGGGCATTCTGCAATTTACTGTTCTGCTTATTAACATTTACCAATACTTCTTTAACTTTAGCTTGTTCATCAGATGTCAATTGTCCCGGATTCTTCACGCCGGTAGTTACACCGATCCACGGCGTAACCTGATCGGCCAAAGACGCTTTCTTATAAACAAGCATTGCAGCCGGAATATCCGCCGTCGAACCGTCTTTATACTTGATCGTCGCTTTGCCTGTTTTATCAACAGTAATATCATCTTCCTGCAGGCAGGCTTCCTTGAACAAAGCATCCTTTTTATTAGCTTCCCAGACCGCCTTTTTGACCGCCGCCTGCTCTTCTTGCGTCAAATTCTGCAAATTCAAAACACCGGTATCAGCCGCGTCACGCAGGCGCACCCGTTCGCTATAAGGAATATAGCGCTTAACCAGACTATTTGCCGGCACTGTATAAGTAGAATCATCTTTATAAGTAATTGTAGCTGAACCGTCAGCATTAATCTTAATAGAATTTTGCCCGTCCTTAAGTTTCGACTTAAAATCGTCATCCTGTTTATCAAACAGGGCTTTTTGTACCTTGGTCATTTCATCTGCCTGCAAAGCACCGAGCTTTTTAACTTCCGTCAGCTCCGGTAAAGCCGGCTTATAGCCTTCGCTCAACAGAGGCTTCGGCGGCAGCTGCAACTTGATACCGCGATTATAATGCAAATCCCGCGCATCCTGATGGATACCGGCCAAGCAATATAAAGGCTTCGTACGGTCGACAATCTTACCGATAATCACAAAGTTAGTCTTCGCACTGCCTCTACCTTCCCAATCCATAAACAAAGTCGTGGTGTTTTGCTTGAACTCACCCAAAGTAGCTAAAGTATTACCGCTATTATTGTAAGAAGTGTCGGAATTACCCGTCATTCTGTTCCAGTCGCTGGCAAAGTCCGCATCACCGCTGCTCCAAACAAAGCGGGAATTACTCTTCCAGGTTTGAGCATCAAAAAAGCCGACTCGAGCTCCGTCCTTTATAAACTCCAGACGTTGCACGTTTTCCAGATTTTCCGGGATTGTAAACCAACGCCAGTTACGAATGAACCAAAAAGTACCTTTACGGTTAATTTCGTATGTCAATTCCACCCAGTCACCGTAAGGGTCAAATTTGAACTCACCGTCCTCATACGTACCGACCCGATAAGTAACATCCATATATTCATTCGTCTTCTCAAAGGAGTGCTTATTCGCATATAGCATATTGCGACCGTCAAAAACACCGTCAGCTTTAACATTCTGCACGCTGTCGTAATAAGGCGTTACCATACCGCCGATTAAAAGCGTCGACAGCACCATCGCCACAGCTTTTTTGAAAGCGGCCTGTCCGTGTTTGCTTAGCAAATTACTATCTGTTATTTTTTTCTTCATGCAATAATTCTCCCTCAATGCCGAAGCACGAAAAAAGTTACGTTAATCAGGGTGTGCTTCCTCATTTTTGTATTACTTATTATTATGCGGAATGATACCGGCAAAAGGCAAATTTAATACATTACAAAATTGTGTTTTTGTGACAGATAAAGACAAAAGTTCGAAAAAAAAGGAGAAAATGCAATCTCGTAAATAACTGCATTTTCTCCGCTCAAGTGCCCCTCTGTAAGCTTATTCACAGCACAAATAAAGTTTTTCCAAATTACTGATCTTATTAATTCGCCGTTGATGCCGTTCGCCTTGGAATTTCGCCTGAATATAGGCACTGATAATCTCCAGCGCCAAATCTTCACCGATCACCCGACCGCCCAAGCTGATAGCATTGGCATTATTATGCTCCTTGCTTTTCGCCGCCGAATAAGTATCGCTCAAGTGCGCACAACGGATACCTTTGATTTTATTCGCCGCAATACTAATACCGATGCCCGTACCGCAGAACAAAATGGCCGCCTCCGCTTTTTGCGCCAGAACTTCCTTACAGGCAAGCTCCGCATAATCCGGATAATCCACCGACTCCAAGCTTTGACAACCCATATCGACAAACTCCATCTCCGGGAAACGCAATCTTAAAGCCTTGAGCATCGCTTCTTTCAAAGTAAAACCGCCGTGGTCGGCAGCCAAAACAAATCTTCTCATTTCTTTCACAACTTTCTTTTATTTTTTCGTAATTATCTTACCGTCTGCCTGCTCTTCAAAATGTGTAAGCTCCGCTTCCAGGCAGCTTAATAAACCCGTTTCGTCCAACTGTTCGCTGACGCTCAAATCCATCAGCAGCCGCAAAACAAGCTGCAGATAGCGCAATTTTGCCGTTTTTTCAGCTCTGGCGGCAGTTATTGTCGACGCCTGTCCATAATTATCCGCAATCGCTGCAACCTGCGCCAGTTTTCGCGCCTGCACCTCTTTTTGCAGCACCGGCATCGCTGTTTTACGCTTATAATCTTTCACCTTCAGCACCAAATCATAGCGCTGCGCCAAAAGGGACAGCAACTTTTCATCCACTGCCTGCAAATCCCGGCGCAAAGGAAGCAGCTCCTCTATCTCCCGTGCTTGCTTATCCTCAGTCATTATGCTCCTTATCGGCAATCTCACTTGCCTGCAAAATAGCTTTCCACCACTTGGCGGCGGCAACTTCATCAATTAAGACAAATTCCGACTCAGTATCAACAGTGAAAAAATCTTTGTACAGAGACGTATTATCGTAAGTCTCGGCCGGTAAATCGTAATAATCCCACCCGCCTGTACGATAAACCAGAAACACCAGATGATTGGCGTCCGCCTGCACGAAGTACAAGCGCTTAATCGCCTGTTCACCGTCGTTTTTGGCCGAGCTGAGCTTACTGACATATTTAATCAGCTCCAGCGCTCTGTCATCCAAATTTTGGCGAAAAATCTGCAACTTTTCGATCAGGTCGTTGTATTCCGTCACTGCCCGATAAACATAACCCGGATACTCCTGTATCAAAGATTTACTCGTTGCCGTCGCATTAAATTCGGCCATCCCGGCATGCGCCGTCTCGGACAAAGTCCGATAATCCTCGTCCGTCAACGCCGGCGGTAAGGCCTGTTTCAGGCGGGACAAAGCCACATCAGTCGGCGTCTGAATTTCACCGTTCTCAATCGCCTCATTTTCCTGCACAGCCAGCTCTTCCTGCCTTTTGCGAAAATCAGCGGCAGCCGGCGAAAGCGGCAGCTGCAACAAAGTCCGACTGTACATTTTTTGCACAAAATCACAGTCATAGCGCACAATCAGATGCAATTTCGGGGCAATAACCGTCAAAGATTGCGCCAAAACGAATTCATGCCCGCAATTCAGGCAATTATAAGCATTCACTTTTTTCTGCAGAAGTCGCTCCAACAAATCTTCATCTTCATTCAAATCAATTACCTGAAATACCAGGCGCTCAACCTCGTCCAGACAATACGGGCACGCTATCAGCCGATACTCCAATTTTGTCATCTCTTTTTCCTCCGCTTCTTTGCCGCCGAACCGCCGCTTCAACTACAACAAATTAACTGCCGTCAAACCCGGAATTAAAGCCCGCAGCAAAAGTCCCAGCAATACAAATAAAGAAAAATAAACAGCGCACAAGCGCACGAACGCCTGTGACTCCTGCATACATACAATACCGACAGCCGCCTTAATTTCACTATAAAAAACCAAAGCCTGTGTCAACGAACAAATCAGTAAAAATTGGATCGGAGCATAACGACAGAACAGCAAAGCCAGCAAATTTCCCACTAATTGATACATTTGTGCCGGATTTTGCAACCTAAAAGTCGTAAGCGTATCCAACTTACCCCGATAATCGGCATAGAAATAACGGAAAAGATAAGTTTTGCAAATAAAAATCAGAACGCCGATCAAAGCAATCTTGCAAAACAGCAGAACATCATCGAAAATCGTCCCGATAACAGTAAAAGGGAATAAATAAGCATTCAGAAATTTCCCGAAAGATACGCCGTGCAGGAATAAATACAAATTAAGAGCAAGCAGACAGGCATTAAATACGGCCAACAAACAGGTATAAAGCGGTTTCACTTCACCTAAATTAAAAGCGGCATTCAACGGATCAACCAAATTACGCCCGATATAGACTGATTTTCGCGCCAATTTTTTAGCTGCAAACCGCAATTTCGCCGAAAAGCGTAAAAGTAGGTGCTGCCATGCTTCAGGCCGGACAGTTGTACGGGAATAATTTCGGCTTTCAGTACCGTCGGACCCGGTTTTTTGCTGCCGCTTTGAGTTTGCCGCCGCATTGCGACATGAGCAAACTTCCTTCAGCTCTAAACGTTTACCACAATAAAAACAATAACGTTCGCTCACTCCCGCCTCCGATTAAATTACTAATATCCTCGAATATTATACTTTTGTGCAGATAAATAAAGCAGTCCGGTATTGTGAATTTTCCTTAAAGCAAAGGGCCTGCTCCGAAGAACAGGCCCCGACAATTTTGCAATATTTTTATGACCGTCAATCTTTTTTCCGCCACTTTTTGACAGCTGCACCTAAAGCGGCCAATACTCCCATTATTCCGCTTCCGGCCAACGCCCGACTTTCTCCGGTCCGGGCAATTTTGTTGTTCTTACCTGTCTGCCCGTTCGTCCGTGCCGTTTCGTCCGCCGCAGCTGTAGAAGTTTCCGCCTGTAAGGCCGCCTCACTGCTACCATTGCCGCTACTTGGCTGCTCGCCTACTTGCTGTTGCGAACCTTGCTGTCCTGCCGCTTTCTTACCGCTTACAAGTACCGTTGTCGACAAGCCGGCAACTTCCACTGTACCTTGCGCCCGCTCACCGTTACTGTCAATTGTAAATTCACGCAAACCGGAGGCCTGCACCTTGCCATCCTGCGCCAGAACCTGATATTTGCCGTCAGGCAACGCCAGATTTTGCGCATCTTTAGACGCATTATGCACAATATACAAAGTCTGTTCGCCGTCTTTTAACTTATAAGCCAACAATTTATCCTCCGCCTTTATCGGGGTAAAAGTCGCTGCAGCATCAGCGAAAGATCGCGGACTGAAGCACTTATATTGCTTACGGATAGCGATAAGTCCGCGGAAATAATCAATTAAATCCTGATGCTCCTGTGCTCTATTCCAATCAAGTTGATTTATAGAATCAGGCTTGTTATAAGAGTTGCCCTCACCCTGCTTGGTTCTGGCGAACTCCTGGCCGGCATGAATAAAAGGCGTACCCTGACTTAACAAAGGAATAGCGGAAGCCAGACGCTGCATTTTTAACCGTGTTTCTTCATCGTCATTCGGATTGGTTTTGCCGAGCTTATCCCACAAAGTGAAATTATCATGTGCTTCTACATACTGAATCAACTGTCTCGGCTCACTGTAATGCTTACCGCCGAAAGTCGCCTTATAGCCCAAGGCCTCCAGAACTTGGCGCTCTTTGCCGGCAGCACCGTTAACGAAGCCCGGATCCTGCGCCTTAAACACGCTGCCTTTAACGCCGTCACGCAGATCATCGCTGAACATGCCGACATGCGGCATCTTATACGCGTTAAGCTGATTAGCTTTCTCTACTCCTGCCGGATGATTGCCCATATTCCAGCCTTCACCCAGAATAACAATATTAGGATTGATTTTTTGCAGTTCCTCTCTGACTTCATTCATCGTCTTGACATCATGCAAACCCATCAAGTCAAAGCGGAAACCGTCGAACTTATAAGTCTTGGCCCAATATTTCACCGAATCGACAATATATTTGCGCATCATCGCTTTTTCCGACGCCGTCTCATTGCCGCAACCGGAGCCGTTAGCTAAACTATCACCCTTATAACGGAAATAATAACCCGGAACAATCTGATTGAAACTCTGTTTGGCCACATCACCCACATGGTTGAACACCACGTCCATAATTACGCCTAATCCTGCCTGATGCAGACTGTCAATTGCCTGCTGCAGTTCCCTAATCCGATTGTAAGGGTCATTAGGATCGGTAGAATACGAACCTTCAGGCACATTGTAATTAATCGGATCATAGCCCCAGTTATACTTAGCTTCCGGATTCAGCTCATCCACGGAAGCACTGTTATAATCGAACACCGGCAAAAGCTGCACATGCGTAACACCCAAAGACTTCAAATAATCCAAACCGGTAGCAAATCCTTTGTCCGTCTTAGTTCCTTTCTCCGTAAATGCCAAATATTTTCCCCGATGCTGCATATTGCCGTTAGGATCATGCGAAAAATCACGCACATGCAGTTCATAAATAATCGGATTCTGTGCCGGATCAAGCTTCGGCGCAGAAACAGCTGTCGGTTGCGGATTGACCACAACCCCCAACTTACTGTTGGCTGTCGTCGCACGCACATAAGGGTCGGTGACAACATTCGTTTTACCGTCTACCGTCACTTCATACATATAACGCTGACCGTCAAGGTCACCTGTCTTTTCAACTTGATAAACGCCCTTATCCCCTTTGGTCATCGGCAATTTCTCTTTGACCGCATCACCCTCGTACAAAAGCAGGTTGACGCTTGCCGCCGTCGGTGCCCACACTTTGAAAGTTGTTTTCTCTTTCGTGTAAATAGCTCCAAGTTCGCCGGCATAAGCATATTTACTGTCAAACAGCTTGTCTTTAGGCGAAATGGTATCCGTGACACTTAATTTTTGCGTCAGCGGATGTTTCTGTTCTTTGTCCGTATAAAATGTCATCTGATGTTCTTTCTCCGTATCTATGTCGAAATTCAAGCGCAAAATCAAAGTATCCGTTACCGGTTTAGCCTGCGCTTCAAAGCCGCTGAACTTTTCTCCGTCTACTTCCTGTTTCGTCTCGAATTTGAAACCGTTGGCCAGCAAATCGTCCGTATCTACCAAACGATTGAACTTAAATTCAACTTCTCTTGCCGATTTTATCGTCGCCGTATAGCTGATCGCTGCGCTCGCCTCCGCTTCCGTCTTGTAAAAATTCGGGTCTTTCTGACTCCAATAAGCTTCCATCATCCCCTGTTCGTCGAAATATTTCAACTGTCTGACAGGCTCTTCATTAATCTTTTCCGTGCCGTTAAAACGTTGCAATTTACAATTAATACTCTCCAAATTATCTGCTGTCATCTTAACAGTAGCCGTTGCCGTTTTATCGCTCACCGTCATATCGACATACTGCTTTTTATTCTTCGCTTCTTCTTCCGTCTGCAAATTACTCCAGTACAGGACTTTCCAATTGCTTAAGGTTTTCGCATCATAACGATGATAATGAATTTTAGCGCTTAATTCCTTATGTTGTGCAAGCGGTTCCTTCAGATACGTCTCCTTATCGCCCTGTTTCACCCACACTTCACTGACACCGGCTTTATTTATAGTTATCGGTCGCCCGCCGTCGCTTGCGTCGGCTACTTCTTTTTCCGCCCACGCATTATCGCCTTCCTGCCGATGCAGAATAAAATTAACTGTCTCCGCCGCAGTATTTATTTCCACCTCGGCATAAGGGCCGAACTCGTCTTTGCCCGTAAATTCATAATCCTTACCTTCCAAATCCGGACCGTAGATATGCACTTTCCAGCCCTGCACATCCGGACGATTATAATGAATTTTCAACTTCCTGACTTCTCCGGCTGCCGGCCTATCGTCATATTCCGTCTTATCTCCCTGTTTGACATAAGCCTGAATTTGTCCGGGCGCCAGGAAACGATTGCCGTCACCGTTAACGTTGCTCTGTTCCCGATCCGACCAATCTGCTTTCCGCACGATATAACCGATTTTCTTCCCCTGTATCTCCTGCTCCGAGAAGCTGTGCTCGGCCAGATAACCGAAGCTGTCCTGTCCGTCAAAAGGTACGCTGAAGCCGTCTTTTCCGTCGATCCACATCCAAACGTCCCAACCGTTGATGTCCGCCCGATTATAATGAATCGTAACCGTTGTCTTGCCTTGGGTATTCGGATTAGAAGTATACTCAGCTTTCTCACCTTGCTTAACCCATGCTTGATTTTGCTTCTCGGAAAGTAAACGATTACCGTCATTAGCGTTGCTCTGTTCCCGATCCGACCAATCTGCTTTCCGCACGATATAACCGATTTTCTTCCCGTTCGCTTCCGCCTTGAACGTATACTCGGCAATCGCCCCGAACTTGTCCCGCCCCTTGAAAGGTACGGCAAAACCCTGTTGCCCGTCGATCCACATCCATACGTCCCAACCGCTGACGTCTGCCCGATTATAATGAATCGTAACCGTCCGCCTGCCTGCATCGGCTGCGCTCCTGCGGCTCATAAAAGGGAACAGCGCTGAAAACAGCGCCAATACCAACAAAATACTGAAAAAATGTTGCAATCGTCTTTTCATTTTCTCTTCTCCATCCGGGAAATATTATTACTTTAATAATAACCAATATTTCGCCGTTTATTTGAAAAAAGCCTCCGGCGGCCAAAAATTAGTGACAATGCCCAAATTTTTTCTATTTATTTGTGCATTTAAGCAAACAAAAAGCGCCGGGTTAAAAAACTCGACGCTTTTATAAAAGCTTAGCCGCTTGTAGCGACGCCGCTTAACTTATTTTGTCTTGTCCTCGGACTTAGAGGACTTAGAGGACTTAGAGGACTTGGCATCCTTATCGCTCTTGCCGGCGGACTTATTCTCGGCCTTTTCGTTAGCTTCGGCATTCTCGGCATTAGCGACAACAACGCTTTCACCTTTGCCTGCTTCAGCCTCCTTTTTATTGTCCTCTTCCTTCTTTTGTGCCTCTTGCAACTCCCGATATTCAGCCTCATCGACCTCTTTCAGATGGAAGCCTTCTTCATCGCTGTATTCCAAGCACAGGAACGCACTCTTGGGCGCATGTTCGCTCAACTTCAAATCAACCAGCAAATCCTGCAACTCGCCGTCAATAATTCTTCTCAACGGACGAGCACCGTATTTCGGATCATAGCCCTGTTTCGTCAAAGCATTCAAAGCATTCTCGCTGTAAGTCAAAGAATAACCGATCCGTCTGCTGTTAGCCTGCAAAGTCTTCAACATCAGTTTAGCAATCTTCCGCATTGCCGGCATGCTCAACTTCTCGAAGAAAACGATCTTATCCAAACGATTCAGGAACTCCGGATTGAAGTGCAGACGCAACTCATTCAAAACCAACTTCTTAGCTTCTTCATAAGTATGTCCGTTATAATCGGGTTTATCACCCAACTTCACTGCAGCTTGTGTCTCGTTCTTATTGGCAAAACCGATCTTACCGACCGAACTTTGACTGTCGTTCAACAAATTGGCACCGATATTGGACGTCATGATAATAACCGTATTACTGAAGTCAATCAATCTGCCCTTACCGTCGGTCAAACGGCCGTCTTCCAAAACCTGCAGGAAAACATTCCAGATATCCGGATGAGCCTTTTCAACCTCATCGAGCAAAACCACGCTGTACGGTTTCTTATACACAGCCTCGGTCAACTGACCGCCTTCTTCATAGCCGACATAACCGGGAGCTGAACCGAACAAACGAGTAGCCGACATTTGACTGTCATACTCGGACATATCGAAACGAATCAAGCTGTTGCGGTCACCGAACAGAACCTCAGCCAAAGCCTTCGCCAATTCAGTTTTACCGACACCGGTTGTACCTAAGAACATGAACGAACCGATAGGTTTCTTGGTCATGCTCAAACCGACACGACCACGTCTGATAGCCTTGGCCAGAGCTTTTACCGCCTCATCCTGACCGATAACCCGTTTATGTAATTCGCTCTCCAAATTACGCAAACGACTGTTCTCTTCCTCACTTAATTGATTAATAGGAATATTGGTCCAGTCAGTCAAAGTTTCGGCAATATCCTGCGCCGTCAGCACATAAGCCTTTTGCGCCTGATCCTGCAAACGGCACTCCAACTCTTTCAACTCGCTCTGTTTCTGCAACTCCTTCTGCCGGCAATTAGCTGCCTCTTCAAAGTCTTCCTTATCACAGGCTTTCTGTTTGGCTTGCGCCAAATCATCCAATTCCTTTTTCAGGCTTTCAATATGTTGCGCCAAAGCCTGTTTTTCATTTTTCTCTTTCTCGTTGTCCTCACCCTGATTTTGAGAACTGCTGCTCTGCTTGATATTCTTAACAGAATTCTCCATCTCTTTCGCATTCAGTTTCAAGCGGGAACCTGCCTCATCAATCAAATCAATTGCCTTATCCGGCAAGAAACGCATCGGCAGATAACGCTTCGACAATTTAACGGCGGCGTTAATAGCTTCATCGGTAATCTTAATCTGATGATAGTCTTCATAACGTTTCTTCAAGCCTTGGATAATCTTAATCGCATCTTCTTCCGACGGCTCATTCACAGTAATAGGCATGAAACGACGTTCCAAAGCGGCATCATTGCTGAAATATTTACGATACTCGACGGAAGTTGTCGCACCGATAACCTGAATATCGCCACGAGCCAGAAGCGGTTTCAAAACATTGCCGATACGCGAAGTATCTTTCTGATTACCTTCACCGGTCAACAATGTATGGATTTCATCAATAAAGATGATAACCTGCTTATTGTCGCTGGCTTCCTGTAAGCACTTCTTCAGACGTTCCTCATATTCACCTTGATAACTTGCTCCGGCCAAAAGCGAAACAACATCAAGCGCAATTACCACACGTTTCTGCAAATCATGCGGAACATCACCCCGGTTAATAGCCTGAACCAAAGCTTCCACAACTGCCGTTTTACCGACACCCGGTTCACCGATCAGCAAGGGGTTGTTCTTCATACGTCTGCCGAGGATTTGCACCATCCGTTTCAATTCCTGCTGTCTACCGATAACAGGGTCAAGCTTCCCGTCATCAGCCATCTTCGTCATATCTTTGCCGTATTTCAGCAAAGTCGGAATATGCTTACGTACTTCATTCACGCTCATTAAGTTCTTGGAATCACCGTGATTGTCGGCAGCGCTCTTGGACGACTGTTCTTCTTCTCTCTCGGCGTAGCGATTCTCATCATACACATCGGAAGTTCTGGCCGTCGCACCTTCGCTATGTACCTTCTCCCGCAATTCCTCCAAATCCTTATGCAACAAATCAACGTCAACATTCAGATCCTGCAAAATTTCACGCGTCACGCTGCGCGGCTCATCCAAAATAGCCAAAATCAAATCTTCCGGCTCCAAAACGCGATTACCGGACAGTTGATGTACCGCTTTGCCCATAATTTGTGTTGCCAAACCTGAAAGTTTATATAACAGATTCGGTAAATCAAAAGGTGTCAGTCGACGCAGGCGCACTTGCAGAGCATCGGCCTGTTTACCGAACAAAACCCGATAAAATTTATTCTCATCTACGCCGTAACGGGCGAACAAAGGACGCATGGTGTTATCAGGCTCCGGATTTAACAAAGCTCCCATGAATAAATACTCCGGAGTGATCTTATAGTCATGCAGAGCGTTCGCGAACGAACCGGCATAAGATAACAAACTCAAAGTTCTCTCAGTAATATCATAAGCAAAATTCATAACACTCATCTCCTTGCCGAGTCGACCATTTCACAGTCGCTCTTATAACTTATAATTGTCTTTTAATGACTTTCCGCCCGATAAAATCAAGCGGCATTAAAAATCGTTGTATTCTTTCGCCAATTCCGCCAAAAGATTCTTCAGCATATCGGCACGTAAATTTTTACGTTCTTCCGGAGCTACCGCCGCTAAACTGCCGTCGCTCATTACCGCTCGGCACAAGCTCTGCTGCTTATCGTCCAATAACTCCAGCATTCCCAAATTGTCCAAGTAAACACTTAAATCATGTTCACTCAGACTTCCCGGCAAATTCTGCAGCAAATGCTCAATCAATTCCAATTGTTCATTCTCGCCGCTGAAAAGTTGCCTAATTTCAATCGAACCTTTACCGCCGCGTCGACTGGTTACCATGTAGCCGTTATCATTATTGAAACGGGTAGCAATAACGTAACTGATCTGGGACGGTACACAATTCATGTTGCTGGCCATCAAATTCCGGTTAAATTCAAATATGCCGTTATTCTCTTTCAAGCTCTCCCTGATAAAATCTTCAATATAGTCACTCAAGCGCATCGGCATCTTCAAACCTCCATTATTAACAGCTGCTCGCCTTCCTTTTTGATTCTCTTTGCTAATCGCCTCTTTTGGCTTTGACTTTCTTTGACTATTATTATAGACCTTTTTTGACCTTTGTCAAAACTTTTCTTTCAACCCCGAAAAAGTGCAGAAAAGCCGCGAAAGTTCGGGCTTTTCTCTCAGGAAATATTTAGATTGCCGGCCTGAAAATTACAAAATATTTTTTCTCGCGCAAGCCGTTTTGTGACTGCAATCACAAAACCGAGCAAAAAAAGAAATTATCTGCATGCACCGAATTATGTTACACTGAAAGAAATATTATCGGAGGAAAATCATGATTAAAGTTGAAGATTTACGCAATTTCACATTTCTATCCAATCCCCAAACCAATCCGAGTCGCACGCTTGCCGCTTTTGTTGTCAGCAATAGCGATTATGAGCAAAATAAATACATTAACAAAATTTATACTTTCGACGGCCGCGCTTTGAAACCTTTAACAGAAGCGGGAAATGAGACTGATTTCCTGTTTGAAGACGAAAAAAACATTTTATTCAAAACACCGGAAAAGAATCGTTACACAACTCAAACTGAGGCTGAAAGTAAACGTCCTCTGACTCACTACTATCGAATTAATGTCGACGGCGGCGAAGCAGCTTACGCTTTCTCCATCCCCTTGGACGTAGAAAAATTGTGGCCGCTGAATAACAACGGAAAATTCCTGGTTTTAGCTTCATATGATCTTAATTATCCCGATTTATGGCAAAAAACGCCGGCCGAACAGGAAGAAATCTGTCGACACAATGAGGAAACTGCCTTTTGTCGCCAAATTCACGAAATTCCTTTCCAAGCTAACGGTACAGGTTATCTGTACAATCGCCGTTCAGCTCTGTTTTTCTTCGATGCTGTCAGCGAGGAATTGGAATTAATCGGTGAAGATTATCCTAACTACGTCATTAAATGGGTCAGCCTGAATAACGCCAAAACCAAAGCTTTATTCGCTGCCACTTGTTACGAAGGAAATAATGAATACCGTTACTGCGACTTTGCCAAACTCTATGAGGTGGACCTGGAAAATTGCATCATTACGCCCCTTTACGAACAATTGAATCAACAATTGGGCGACGGTTTTTACGTGGAAACTGTCAATCAGCAGCATCAGGCTTCCGGACATGAGATTGCCGTTCTTATTTCTTCCGATACTTCCGGCTACGGACTCAATGAAAATAATTATTTCTACGTTTATGATCGGGCCTCCTCGCAACTGCAAAAAATCTCAGATTATGAAATTATTTACGGTAATTCTGTCGGTTCCGATGTTGCTTACGGTTGCTGTCAGGAGAAATACGTTTCTTTAAACTATCTGGATTTAATTGAAACTGTAGATTGTCGTTCTACCTTGCAGCGTTTCTTCTTTGTTGAAGATAAAGTTGCCCATAAAATAACGCTGAAGCGCAAGATGTTGGTTGACCGGGAAGGTGCTGTGAATGCCGCTTTCTCTTTGAATATTGCTCCGACTGTTATCGCGGAGGAATTCGCCTCAGATTGTGATTGTGAGTGTGGCTCTGATTGCAAGTGCGGCTGCCAAAGCGGCGAGCCTTGCTCTTGCGAGTGCGAATGCGACGATTGTGAGTGCGAGTGTGAGAACGAATGTAAGTGCGTATCTGACTGCAATTGCGCCAACGACTGTGACTGCAACGGCGAGTGTGACTGCGATGATTGCGATTGTAACGATTGCGAGTGCGAGAACGATTGCAAGTGCGGTTGTAAGTCAGGCGATACTTGTACCTGCGAGTGCAAATGTGATTGTGACGATTGTGAGTGCGACGACTGCGATTGCGAATGTGAATGCGGTGATTGCGATTGTGGGAATGAATGTAAGTGCGAATCTGACTGCAATTGCTCCAACGACTGTGACTGCAACAGCGACAACGAGTGTAATTGCGACTCCGACTGCAAGTGCGATTGCCAATCAGGCGAACCTTGCTCCTGCCGCCAAAATCATAGCAGCTTATGCATCATCGGCTTCTATCAACAGAACAGAAGCGAAATCTACCTCGTGCACAATCCCGAGAAATTACAACGTCTTACCTACTTTAACAGTCAAAACTTAAGCACCGTCAAACCTCTCCCCCTGTCAATCACTTCCCGTTTCGACCGGGAAGCAGTAAACGGCTACGTGCTGCTGCCGCCTGATTTCCGCCAAGAAGCTCGAGCATCATATCCTCTAATTTTAGACATTCATGGCGGACCGAAAACCGTTTACGGGTCTACTTATTACCACGAAATGCAGGTTTGGGCCAACCTCGGCTTTGTCGTCTGCTGCACCAACCCGCACGGCTCTGACGGACGAGGCAATAAATTTGCCGACATTCGCGGAGCTTACGGCCAACAAGACTATGACGATTTAATGGACTTTCTCGATGCCGTATTAAAAACTTACCCCCAAATCGACAGCAAACGTCTGGGCGTAACCGGCGGATCTTACGGCGGTTTCATGACCAACTGGATCATCACCCATACAAAGCGTTTCCAAGCAGCGTGCACGCAAAGATCCATCTCCAACTGGTTATCCTTCTACGGCACAAGCGACATCGGCTACCTTTTCGCTACCGACCAAAATAAAGTCAAAGATTTCAGCCTTGAGGACCAAAAAACTTTATGGGAACATTCGCCTTTGCATTACATCAATAATGCCGTAACACCGACTTTAATTATCCACTCCGACGCCGATTACCGTTGTCCTTACGAACAGGGCATGCAATTGCATACAGCCCTGACAGCTTTGGGCGTACCCAACAAACTGTGCGTATTCCACGAAGAAAATCACGAACTTTCCCGCAGCGGTCGCATCAAAGCCCGGGAACAGCGGCTAAACCTCATCACCCATTGGTTCTTGCAATATTTACAAGCGGATAACAAAGAATTAATTCAAAAGTTCGCCGAAAAATGTCATATTTAAACTAAATTGAATGCCTAACCTTTCAGCCCTGCTGCCCGCAAGTTTTCCGCTTACCTCCTTTCTGAAAAAACGGAACGACCGGAAGCAGGGCTTTTCCAACTCTCCTGCACAAAATTTTCAAAGCGTTACAATATTAGTTGAAGGAAGGTGTTTTTAATGACAGAACTTATTGAAAAACTATCCACAAAAACCGTTGATCACCATGTAGAATGGCAACCTCAACCGGCACTTTATAACCAACAAATAAACCCCGACCATATCGCATTTTTGATGATTGATATGCAGGAACGCTTATTACCGAAAATGGCCGATTCGGCGGAAATAATCAGTAATAATTTAAAATTTTTACAAGTCTGCGCCCTGTTCCGCTTACCGGTAATTTACACCGAACAATACCCTCAGGGACTCGGTTCCACTATCCCGGAAATTAAAGAAGCTCTGGACAAATGCGAAGCTGCCGGCTGCCCCATGCTCTATTTCAGCAAAACCAGAATGAGCGTTTTAACTGCAAACTTGAGCCTATTCCTCCGCCAACACAACATCAAACAACTGATTGTAGCCGGTATCGAAAGCCATGTTTGTATCTACCAAAGTTGCCGTGATATTCTTTCCGAAGGCTACAGCATCTTCTTACCGGAAGACATGACATCTTCACGTCGAACAGAGCACAAAAAACAAGCTTTACACCTGTTGGATAAGCTCGGCGCAACTGTTAATAACCTGGAAATGTTGATTTTTGACCTACTGCAGGACTCCAAAGCTCCAAATTTCAAAGCTTGCCAGGCTTTAATCAAATAATTACCGTGCACAATTGTGTATAATATAAAAGTAATTGAACAATAACCAGCTGACACAAAAAGCAGCAGGAGGAGGCAACAATGTATAAACTTGTTTTTGTCCGTCACGGTCAAAGTGAATGGAATTTGAAAAACCTTTTCACAGGCTGGACAGACGTCGATTTAAGTGAAGAAGGCGTACGTCAGGCCAAAGAAGCAGGCGCTAAAATTAAAGCGGCCGGTATCAAATTTGATTTAGCTTTCACTTCCGTTCTGAAGCGGGCTATCAAGACCTGTCATTACGCTTTGGAAGAAAGCGACCAATTATGGGTACCTGAAATTAAAAGTTGGCGTTTGAATGAAAGACACTACGGTGCTTTACAAGGCTTAAACAAAGCTGAAACAGCCAAAAAATACGGGGACGAGCAAGTCCACATCTGGCGCCGCTCTTATGACGTTTTACCGCCGGCCTTGGACAAAGATGCTGAAACATCATCATTCCACGATCGTCGTTACGCCTCTTTACCGGCAGAAGTAATCCCGCAACATGAAAGTCTCAAAGTTACTTTGGAGCGTGTTATGCCTTTCTGGGAAGACCAAATTGCTCCGGCAATTAAAGCAGGAAAAACCGTTTTAGTCGCCGCTCACGGTAACAGCTTGCGTGCTTTAGCAAAACACCTGGAAAAAATCAGCGATGCCGACATCATGGGTCTGGAAATTCCTACCGGTCAGCCTCTGGTTTATGAATTGGACGAAAACTTGGACGTCTTAAAGCGTTATTATCTCTAAAATAGCCCAATAAACAAACCCCGATAATCAGTTTGTGCCTTTTTTACACAACGCCGAAAATCGGGGTTTTATTTTATTTAAAAGCGGTTCACCGGAGCCTTTCAGCCGGAAATTTCAGTCTCATTCTCATCTGCCTCTATATAACCGGCAAAAGCAGCGGCAAAACATAAAAAGTTGGATCCGAATCCGAACCCTAATCCGAAGCCGGTCTCCGAACCTGCTCTCCGGACATTAAGAAATAATTCCCATTTCTTTAGCGACAGCAACAAAAATTGCAACAGCCTTGTCCAATTGCTCTTTCGTATGTTTAGCCTGGACCATAACACGGACTCTACCGGTCCCTGCCGGGACTGTCGGGAACACAATCGCCGAAACAAAAACTCCCCGTTCCAACAAAGCCTTGGAAAAGCGCATCGTTTTCGCTTCATCACCGATAATAACAGGTGTAATAGGAGTTTCAGAATGCCCCGTATTAAATCCCAGCGCTGTCAATTTTTCCTTAATATAACGGGAATTATCCCATAATTGCTTTTGCAAGCTATCATCTTCAGCCAAAATTTCAATTGCTTTTTTAGCTGCCGCTGTATCTGCCGGGCTTAAAGTAGTCGAGAATAGTACCGGTCTGGCGCGATGACTTAACCATTGATAAGACACCTCTTTGCAAGCAACATATCCGCCTTTAACACCGATAGCTTTCGACAGTGTACCGACAACAAAATCAACTCTACCGTGCAAATTGAAATGATCGACCGTGCCTCTACCATGACTACCCATAGTTCCCGAACCGTGTGCATCATCAACATAAGTAAAAGCGCCGTATTTCTCCGCCAATTCCACAATTTTCGGCAAATTGGCCAAATCTCCGTCCATACTGAAAACGCCGTCAGTGAAAATAAAGATATTATGATATTTCCCCTGCGCCGCCTGTAGCAAAGCTTCCAGCTCTTCCATATTGCTATGAGCATAAACCTGTTTCGTAGCTTTAACCATTCTCATACCGTCGATAATTGAAGCGTGATTCAGCTGATCGGAAATCAGCAAATCCTCTTTATCACAAATTGCCTGAATTGTTCCGATATTACAATCATAGCCGGACTGATAGATGAAGCAGCGCTCCACTTTCTTAAATTCAGCTAAAGCCTTTTCCAATTCTTCATGGATACTCTGGTTACCGACAATTGTTCGAACTGCTCCGGCACCGACGCCATAACGTTCGATTGCTTTTATAGCTGCTTCTTTCAAGCGGGCATCGTTAGCTAAGCTTAAATAATTGTTGGAGCAAAGATTAATAACTTCTCTATCCTCTAATTGTAAAACAGGTTCACACGCGCCCTGATTGACAGGTAAAGTACGATACAGGCCTTTAGCCTTCAAATCTGCAACTTTCTCTGCCAGATATTTCATTTCATGTAATTCCTTATTCATATAAATCTCCTTTTCTTTTAGCGCTTATTTTTTTGAAATCATCAACATTAACAAGCTTTAACAGGTTTTAATCGATTTGCAGCTTATCTCCGTATTCTGTCTACAAATCTCGAGCCGCTCAAAGCTCAAGCATTCTATTTGAAAATGTTTCACGTGAAACATTTTTAAGATTTTCAGAACGTGGCTTTTAGAATCAGTCTGACAAATAAATCTTATTGCAACCGAGAAAAGCGGCTCATTTTTCTTCGACCGGTCCTTATTTACATACATTTGTAGTCTTTGCCCTTTTTAATGTTTCACGTGAAACATTGCAGAGAAGCTTAAGAAAAATTATTTATGTCCGTAATTTCATAGACTCAGCGAAGAAATTTAAGTTGGTAACTCCGAAGTGAAGTCAAATTAAGCTTTTCCCAGTTTTACCCGTAAATTGCTCAGCATATCCTCTGTCATCTTATCCAAATCGTAACGAACTTTAAAGTTCCACTCTTTTTTGGCCGCACTGACATCCAAGGAATTGGGCCAACTCTCGGCAATTTGTTGTCTAACAGGATCAACCTCATACTTCAGCGTGAATTCCGGTATAAACTTCCTGATAGAAGCGGCAATCATCTCCGGATCTACACTCATAGCCGAAACATTAAAAGCATTCCGATGCTGCAATTTTTCTGCCGGTGCCTCCATTAAATCGACAATTGCCTGTAAAGCATCCGGCAAATACATCATATCCATAAACGTATTCGCTTTAATGTACGATGTATAAGACTTTTCTTTAATCGCAGCATAATAGATATGAACAGCATAATCAGTGGTACCCTGACCGGGCAAAGTCTTCCAGGAAATCAAGCCCGGGAAGCGGACGCCTCTGGCATCGACGCCGAAGCGTTTATAGTAATAATCACACAAAAGTTCGCCACTGACTTTTGTGACACCGTACATCGTCTCCGGTCTTTGCAAGGTATCTTGCGGCGTATTATCCATAGGTGTACCGGGACCGAAAGAACCTATAGAACTCGGGCAGAAAAGCTGTAAGTGCAGCTCTCTCGCAACTTCCAAAGCATTAAATAAACCGTTCATATTCACTTTATACGTTGTTTGCGGCATTGTCTCGCCTCTTGCAGACAAAATAGCGGCCAAATGCATAATCGTATCTGCCGCAAAATCCTGCGCCGCCTGCTTAAAAGCTGCAAAATCTGTAACATCCAATTTCTTATAAGCTAAATTAGCTAAATCCGGTAAAGTTTTTTCTGCTAAATCAGTC
This sequence comes from uncultured Eubacteriales bacterium, assembly GCA_902373515.1. Classification (GTDB taxonomy): domain Bacteria; phylum Bacillota; class Clostridia; order Saccharofermentanales; family Fastidiosipilaceae; genus Amygdalobacter; species Amygdalobacter indicium. Next base: position 127,419 of record CABKML010000001.1, read on the forward strand.
ACGAGAATATTCTCTTCACCATAAATATTTGCTAAATATAAAGCCAGCTCGCTGCCGATTTGACCCAAGCTGCCTGTAATCATAATTCTTTTCATAATTGTCCTCCGGGCAAAATACTAGTTACATTGTATTACTTTTAGAAAATTTTTGCTTGTTTTTTAGGCACTTTGAACAAAATTATTCCTTGTCGCCTTTTTCTACCAAGGTATATTGGCCGTTATGAGCTTTATTTTTACCGGCGTTAGGATTATAAGATAAAGAAGAAATAAAAGTACTCAAATCTTCAGGTTGTAAAAGATTAATTCGTTGCTCTAAATATTCATCAATATTATTTAAGCAAAAGCAGCGAGCGTAACTTTGTTGTTTAACTAATTGCCGATGTTTTTCTTTTTTTTC
>CABKML010000002.1 GCA_902373515.1 uncultured Eubacteriales bacterium
TGATCACGGTCTGTCCGGAAAATATAGCGGAACAAGAGAATGTCATATTGAACCGGATTGGCTTTTAGTTTATGAAATTAAGAATGAAGTTCTTGTTTTGATGTTATATAGGCTGGGTACACATTCAGAATTATTTAAGAAATAAAATGATACCTTTGCGATAATTTTCCTATCGTTAAAAGGTGCACCCAATATCCATAGTGTACACTCAAAAAAGTGTAGCTATACTTGGAGTTCTCTCAATCCAGGTTGACACATTAACTGTTGACAAAACAATATCAAAAATATAATATAAAAGTATAGCAAAAAAAACAACTCAAAGAGAGTGAAGGAGAGATGCTGATGCGAAAAAAATATTATTTATTTTCAATAGTAATAATAGTTGTTCTGGCGTTTGCTTTGTACTTTTATCAACGACAGCGGACTAATTTCTTTAATTATTCCGTCCGTGCCATGCAGCCGCGCGTTTATTATGAAATAGATGGCCCTATCAGCGTCGGATATGAAAAAGAATTGACGCAGGCAGGAGCGGAGAACGAATTTAAGCAGGTGCAAAAATTGTTCGGCAGCTTGAAAGAAAGCGACTTTACCGAAACAAAAGAGACGAAAAAAGGATTAACGTATTTCAAACTGAAATTCGGCACCCGCAATTTCTATTTCCACAAAGCGGAAATTATAGTCAAAGAAGCACCAAGCTCGGCAGGCAAGAGCACAAGAAAAACTGACATAATTAAGCCGCGCCGTCACTCCCGTCACTATACGATCAAGCCGGAAAGCCAAGCAAAATTGAAAAATCTCTATGATTATGTTCGCACCGTCGTTTTGCCGTCGGAGGAAGAAGAAAAAATAAGAAAAATTTTGATTAAATACAGAGATAAGAAATACAGAGATAGGAAAGGGCAGAAATAATATGAGAAAAAAGTTGAAAATATGGAACTACATCTTAGCCTCCCTTCTGCTTTGCTCCCTCTTGACCGCCTGTGGGAATAACGGCGACCTGAAACCGGAAAATTCGCAAGCTTTGTTGCAAAATCTCGTTCCGCAAATGGACGGCTCGCTTACCTGCAGATTCCGCAAAGACAAAGGTGTTATCACCTTGTCCGGCGGTTACTCAAAATACAATTTACAAACTAATGAGAAAAGCAAACAGGACTTTCAGGCTTTCAAACAGCAAATGCTGCAATTGAGTGCAATCAAATTCAATTTGCAGACCTCGACGGGGAAGGCCGCCGATAAGCAAGCGGCTGTCAGCTATGTAATAGTAGATAATGCAACAGCTACCGTAAGCTTGAGCGACGACTGCTTAACTGTAACTTACAAAGGCCAAAAGTACAGTTATAGTCCGGACGAAAAGGATAAAACAAAATTTCAGGAGATTTTCAGTCAAGTAAAAGCCCGCTTCATTCCGGAATTAGTTCAGGATTTGCAAAATTATTCGGATAAATAATCATACATATAAGTGCTAATGACTAATTTTTAGCAAAATTGCAAAAAAAAGGCTTTTTGAGCTTTTTTATTCTCTCCAAGTCCGTTATAATCAGAAGTGAATTTGCTACGGTAGATTTTAGGAGGTATTGATAAAATGTTTTCAAGTTTAATCACTGAAATTCATGCTCGTGAAATTATGGATTCTCGCGGTAATCCGACAGTAGAAGTTGATGTTGTGACAGAACACGGCGCTTTAGGTCGTGCAGCTGTGCCGTCAGGCGCTTCCACCGGTGCTTTTGAGGCTGTTGAATTAAGAGACGGCGACAAAACCCGTTATCAAGGTAAGGGCGTTTTGCAGGCGGTTGAGAATGTCAACACGGTAATTGCGGAAGCTCTGGTAGGTATGGATGTCTTTGATCAGTTAGCTATCGACCAAACTATGATTGAGTTGGACGGTACCGAGAACAAAGGTAAATTAGGTGCTAACGCTATGCTCGGCGTATCTTTGGCCTGCGCCAAGGCTGCTGCCGAAACTTTGGATGTACCTCTGTATGTATATTTAGGCGGCCTGAATGCTCATACTTTGCCTGTACCTATGATGAACGTTATCAACGGCGGTGCTCATGCCGATAACAACATCAACTTGCAGGAGTTCATGATCATGCCTACAGGCGCTCATTCTTTCTCTGAAGCTTTGCGTTGGTGTTCCGAAGTTTACCACACATTGAAGAGCTTGTTGAAGAAAGACGGTTATTCCACAGCTATCGGCGATGAAGGCGGATTTGCTCCGAACTTTGAACATGATGAAGCTGCTTTGGAATACCTGGTAAAAGCTATCACAGCTGCAGGTTTTGAACCGGGCAAAGATTTCCATATTGCTATGGATCCGGCAACAACGGAATTATATGATCATGCAAAAGCTGCCGGTCATGAAGGCAAGTATTTCTTCTGGAAGACGGGCGAAGTCAAGACCAGCGCCGAAATGATCGACTGGTTTGCTTCCTTGATTGAGAAGTATCCGATTATTTCCTTGGAAGACGGCTTGGCTGAGGAAGATTGGGAAGGTTGGAAGTTGATGACCGAGAAATTGGGCAAGAAAGTCCAACTGGTCGGCGACGATCTGTTCGTTACCAATCCTAAGCGTTTGGCCAAAGGCTTTGAGAAGAAAGCTGCTAATTCAATTTTGATTAAGCTCAACCAAATCGGTACTTTGACCGAAACAATGCAAACAATGAACGATGCAGCTCAACACGGTTATACAAGTGTTGTTTCGCACCGCTCCGGTGAAACTGAGGATGTAACGATTGCCGACTTGGTAGTAGCTATGAATGCCGGCCAGATTAAGACCGGTGCTCCTTGTCGTACCGACCGTGTTGCCAAGTACAACCAATTGCTCCGTATTGAAGAAGCTTTGGGTGAAAAGGCTACATACAAGGGAATTGAAGCTTTCTCCTTCAATCGTTAATTTGCACTTGAAATTGCTGCCCTTATTGTCGGCGGAGAAATCCGTCTGAAGGGTTGATAAAAGGCTGTCGCTCCTGCTGCTTGCAGGCCGGCAGTCTTTTTTTACTGTAGTATTACAAACGTAATATTTATCTTTTATGCTTTCCGCTTTCTCGCCTAAGGGCCGAATTAAGAAAAAATCAAGCTGTAGGCGCTTAAAATCGGCATTTTTTTGACATAATCAACAAAAAAAGCAGGTAAATTTAGTGCAGATGCACTATTTGCAGCATAATTTTCAATTAAACTTGCAGAAATTTTGTTGAACTGGTAGAATGCCTATATTAAAGCAATGTTAAATTTGTAATGAACCTGTAATCTAAAGCTGATTGTTTTCTTATTACAAGTTATCGCCGCCGATTAAGTCGAGGCTTTAGCGGCCGGCAGGAGGAATAGTGAAACAGAATAACTTTGATCATTTAGCAATTTTCGATGCAGCGCCTAACGGCGTTGTCAGAGAGCGCTTACGGGCCAGACACGAAGAGAACCGCCAACGTCATTTTGTCAGTTACAGCAGTGTGGCGGCAGTTACCGTTTCGGCTTTGTTGAGTGTAGCTTTGATTTTGCCGAATATTGCTAAAAAAGGCCATGATGATGAGATTTATGCTTTGAATGCCGGGCAGGTACAGCAAACTGTAGTTGCAAGTACAACAGTTAAAGAGAGCCTGAGCAAGCTGAGTGATGAGAATAAATTGTTTGCCGATTACGGTAAGGAATCGGTTACCCGCAGTGACTCCGAACAGGAACGGGCGCTGCTTTCCTTATTGAACAGTGAACATAAGAGTGAAGAAGTGCTCAAGGTAAAAGAAGCTCCGGCTGCAATTACTCCGTCCAAGAGCTCGAAGACAGGCGAACAGGGCAGTAACTTGCAGAAAAAAGCTGCAGCGTCGAAAAGTGAGCCGAAAGCACAGGTAACGCGTGTTGCTGCTACCGGTAAGCTTGCAGTAACAACAGGTAAATTACCGCAAACGGTTCTACCTAAAGCGGCAATTCATTTGACAAACGGTCAATTGCCGGTCGAGTCTGCCGCCCAAGCACCTAAATCCGCAAACGCCGAAAGAGCCGCCGATTCAGCTGCTTCGACTGCGACTGATGATGACTTCGCACAAGAATTAACCGATACACAGTTGATGTACTACATTGTTATGGCGGAGACGGGCTATACCGATGAAACTTCAATTTCACTGGTAGCTCAAATTATCGTCAACCGTACCCGTTATTTGCATCAGAGTTTGCGCGCGGTACTGACAGCGCCGGATCAGTTCACCTGTTATGAAAACGGCAGCTATAAGCGCTATGCCCCGACTGAGAAAGTTAAAAGAATTTGCGATGCCGCATTGGCCGGCAGACCTACAGGCGGCTATGTTTTACCGCATGACGTTATTTACTATTGCACGGTTAATTATTACAAGACAGGTCCGAGTTTCTTCAAACATAGTTTGAAACAGATTGTCTGGCATGCGTCACAAGTCTTCTTCGCTCCCGCCGGCAGTTCTACCCCGGTTATTAAGAAGTTGGAATTACCGGAAGATAATGCGCAGAGCGAAAATGATAAACCGCAACTTCAGCCGCAACCTGAGAAAAAGCGGGAACCTGTCAGAATTAATCAACCGGCCGAAACTCCGACTCCGGTTATACGCAAGCCCTAAAGTCGATTAAGATTACGATTAAGATTACAAGCCGAGTGTTCATCTCGGCTTTTTTCCTGCCGCCAAGCTTCCGGGAAAGCGTTATAATATTTAGACAAAGCGGGAGTAAGTTTATGGCAAAATTAACACCGGAAATATATAAAAATTTAGATCGAAATTTTTTAGTTGTCGATTTGGCGCAGGCGGAGAAGAATGCCGCAGCTTTGAAACAATTGGCCGGTAAGAGCAAATTGGCGGCGGTGGTGAAGGCGGATGCTTACGGCCACGGTCTTTTGCCTTGTGCGCGTGCTTTTTTGGCCGGTGGAGCTGATTATTTGGCAGTGGCTACAGGGTCAGCTGCTTTAACTTTAAGAAAAGGTGGCATTACCGCCCCGATTTTACTTTTTTCCGAGGCGGAGCAGTTGCATTATCCCGAATTGGTAGCTGCCGGTATTAACATATCATTGTATTCGGCTGCTGCCGGGCGCAAGTTGCAGGCAGCGGCTCAACTTACAGGTCGGCAAGGTTTATTTCATCTGGCAATTGACACGGGAATGAGCCGGATCGGCTTTGACAGCCGCTTGTTGCTAAGTGCTTTGCCGCAGACTTTAACATCTGAGCAGCAGGATGCCTGCCCGAATTTCAAGCTTTTGCAGAAACGGGGATTTTTGTTGGCGTCTTTAACGCCGGTGGAAGCGGAAAATGCAGCTGCTTCCTGGACGACGATTTTAGAAGTTTTGCAAGCCCCGGAGTTACGTTGCAACGGGATGTTCTCCCACTTGGCATTTGCCGATTGTGTCGGAGAAGAAGCGGCTTTAAGAACTGAGAGACAGAGATTGCTGTTTTCGGCTTTTAAGGAAGTTTTGGCGGCTATGGGGTATAAAATTCCTCTTTGTCACTTGGCTCAAAGTGCCGGAGCTCTGCGCTATCCTGCCTGTCGCTTCGATATGATCAGACCCGGTTCTTTGCTTTATGGTCTGCCGCCGGCTAATTGCCTGACGCCGACATTAAGCTTGGTGCAGCCTATTGCTTCCTGGTATGCCAAGTTTGCCCGGATATTTCGCTTACCGCCGCATACTCCTGTCAGCTATGGCGGTTTGTGGCAAAGCGAACGTGAAGTTCTGATCGGGGTGTTGGCTGTCGGTTATGCTGACGGTTATCGGCGCAATTTAAGTTCCAAAGCTTATGTGATTTTGCCGCAGGGCGAAAAAGCGCCGATTCGCGGCCGAATCTGTATGGATTATTGCATGGTGGAGCTGCCGGAGACATATGCTGTTTATTTACAGCGGGATTTGAGCGAATTACAGCCGGCAGAACTTTTGGGAGACGGTAGCCGGGGGGAGATGACGGCCTGGGAAATGGCTGCAATGGCCGATTCTTTCGACTTGGAAGTTACGTGCAGTATTACGGCAAGAGTTCCGCGGATTTATCTGCGTAACGGTCAACAAATACAGGCCGGACCGTAGGTGTAATTTTCTGTGCAGCCGGCATTTTTGGCGCGCAGCTTGTCCCGAAGCTGAAATTCCCCGGAGACGGATAACTGAAATTAAGAAAAAATGATAAAATTAAGCAGCAAATTGATAAATGCATGCAATAATGACTTGGGAAAATGGCGATTTTATTAGCCTGATTGCATAAAAATTCGGGAATTTCATGTTGTAATTTCGCTAAAAGCACCTTATTACACAAAAAAAAGCCGATTTTTTTGTTACTTTCATTAATTGTTTAATTCCCTTAGTTCAGGTAGACTTTTATTAGAAAAATATACATGCATGCTTGGAGGCAGATATGGCAAAAGTTTCATTGAAGAATGTGTATAAACGCTATGAAGGCGGTTTCGTAGCGGTTTCCGATTTTAACTTGGAGATTGAAGACAAAGAATTTATTATTTTGGTCGGTCCGTCAGGTTGCGGTAAATCGACTACATTGCGTATGGTTGCCGGTTTGGAAGATATTACTGAAGGCGAGATTTATATCGGTGACAAATTGGTTAACGATGTACCGCCCAAAGATCGCGATATTGCTATGGTTTTCCAAAACTATGCCCTGTATCCGCATATGACCGTTTTCGACAACATGGCTTTCGGTTTGAAATTGCGTAAGATTCCTAAAGATGAGATTAAACGTCGCGTTGAAGAAGCAGCCAAGATCTTGGAAATCAGCCACCTGTTGGAACGTAAACCTAAGGCTTTGTCCGGCGGTCAACGTCAACGTGTCGCTTTGGGTCGTGCTATTGTCCGTAATCCGAAAGTCTTCCTGATGGATGAGCCGTTGTCCAACTTGGATGCTAAATTGCGTGTTCAGATGCGTGTCGAAATTACTAAGTTGCATCAACGTTTGGCTACAACTATTATTTACGTTACCCACGACCAGACGGAAGCTATGACCATGGGTACACGTATCGTCGTTATGAAAGACGGCGTCGTCCAACAAGTTGACGATCCTACCAAGATTTACCAACATCCGGTCAATACTTTCGTTGCCGGCTTTATCGGTATGCCGCCGATGAACTTTGTCGACTCCACTTTGACGGAAGAGAACGGCAAACTCTATGTTTCTTTCGCCGGTACCCGCTTAGCTTTGCCGAGCGCCAAGTATGACAATAACACCGTTCGAGCTTATATCGGCAAAAACATTATTTTGGGTTTACGTCCTGAAACAATCAGCGATGCGCAGGAAGAAGTAGCCAAAGGTCGTGAAACACACGCAACTTTCCAAGCTAATGTTGACGTGCTGGAACGCCTGGGAGCCGAGACTTACTTGTATGTTTCCGTTGATAACGAGAATTTGGTGGCTCGCGTCGATCCGACCACTTCAGCGACCAAGGTTAACGACCAAATTGAATTGGTTGTAAGTACCGATCGCATTGTTCTCTTTGACAAAGAGACGGAAAAAACGATTATTTCATAAGTAAAATTTGTAAATATTGTTATTTATGACCCGCAACTGCCGTGAAAAAATGACGCTGCGGGTCATTTTTTCGGCAAAATGAGCGGAAAAAGGTTTAATATTATATGGATTTTTGTTAAAATAGACAGAGTAATGATAAGCGAGGAACAAAGGAAGTACTTAATATGGAATTAGATGTACTGGAGAGATGTATGCACGAGATGCAGGTTATACTGGATCGCACTGTAGCCGTAGTCAGCCCGGACGGTAAAGTTATCGCCGCGACCAACGACGGTGAAGTAGGCAGAGTGTATCCCAATGTAGCCGTGTTTTTCGCCAGCGCCGACAAAATCGCCGTCCAAGATGAAACAACAATGATTAAGCTTTATATTAACGGTCAGCCTAAGTTTGCCATAGTCATCGACGGTACGGATAATCAGGCCCATACCTATGTCAGCTTGATTAATCGTTGGTTATTGGCGGAGTTGGAAGATGAAGTGCATGAAGCTGATTTTAATTCCTTTTTGAAAAATATTCTTTTGGAAAATGAATTGCCGGGAGATATCCCGCTCAAAGCTCGTGATTATAAGATTGCCTATGCGACGAAGCGCTGCGCCTTTTTAATTTGTGTCAAAGAGAATGATTGCCAAAGTGTCGTCGATATTTTGCGCAATATGTTCCCCAACCGCCAACAGGATTTCATTTTACCCCTCGATCAGGAGAATATTGTCCTCTTAAAAGATCTGCAGCGGGATCAGGACGGCAACTTTTCCGTCAACGTGACCAGCGATTCTGTGGCTGAGAGTGTCCTTGGCACTTTGAAAAGTGAATTAATGACAACTTTCCATATCGGTGTCGGCTTGGTGATTGAGACTTTGAAAGATGTGGCCAAGTCCTATCGGGAAGCAACTTTGGCTTTGGTTATCGGTCGGATATTTTCGCCTGAAAGCGATATTATGAAGTACGAGCAATTAGGTTTGGGACGCTTGATTTACCAGTTATCGCCGACTCTGTGTAAGATGTTTCTGGATGAGGTATTCCCGGACAACTCCTATTTTCAATTGGACAATGAAACCTTGCTGACAATTGACAAATTCTTTGAAAACAACTTGAACGGTTCCGAAACTTCAAGGCAGCTTTTCGTCCATCGCAATACTTTAGTTTATCGTCTGGATAAAGTGCAGAAGCTTACCCGTTTGGATTTGCGGAAATTTGACGACGCCGTTCTGTTCAAGCTGGCCAGTATGGTACGCCTGTATATGGAATATCAGGAGCGCCAAAGTTTCACGACGCCGGAAGATTTGAATCGGGAATAAAAAGTGACAATGTCATAATATTCGTGGGAAAACTCCATTCTCATGTCCGCCCGTCAACGACTTGACGGGCTTTTTTTGCCAAGCGGCATTTTACGGTCTAAAATTAGAGAAATGCAAAATGTCTTTTAATTGTTGCGTTTTTGTCCAATTAGCGCCGGCCGTTTGTGCCACAATATACTTTGAGATTCGAGTATTAATACAGGAGGTAAGCATGATAGAATTTGATCACGTCAGTATGGCTTATCAATTAAGTGAAGATTTAGCACTGAAAAATGTCAGCTTCAAAGTTGAACGCGGCGAGTTCGTTTTTATAATCGGTTCCAGCGGTTCCGGTAAATCAACCATTATTAAGCTTTTAACTTGTGAAGAGCGACCGCTGAAAGGTGAGATTATAGTTAACGGTTTCAGCTTAAATACGATTAAGAAAAAACAAATTCCTTATTTACGCCGGAATATCGGCATGGTTTTCCAGGACTTCCGTTTGATCCCGTCCAAAACCGTTTTTGAAAATGTCAGTTATGCTATGGAAATTGTCGGAGCCGGCAAAAGGGCTATTTTGCACCAGGTGCCGATGGTTCTCTCGATTGTAGGTTTGCGCAATCGCCAAAATGCCTATCCTTACGAGTTATCCGGCGGCGAACAGCAACGCGTGGCTATCGCTCGGGCGATGGTTAACAAGCCGATGATGATTCTGGCGGATGAGCCTACAGGTAACTTGGATCCGGCCAACTCTGAAAGTATTATGGCTCTGTTGGCGGAGATCAACAAAAACGGGACGACCGTTCTTGTATGTTCACACGATAAAGAGTTGGTCAATCGGATGAAGAAACGGGTTATTTTAATTAATGACGGTATGAAGATTCGTGACGATGCCAACGGCGGATTTTATGAACAGCAGGACGGCCAATACACGCTGCCTGACGGCATGGCTGCAACGCCGAATTTACAGTCACAGCCGCTAGCGCCGGTAGAGACGCCGGATAATAAGCAGTCTATGGTGAGCAATTTGAACGCTGAACAGCAAACGGCAGCTGCCTCTGCACCTCTCCGCTCCTTTGTCGCAAGAGCTGAACTTTCGCACGATGCAGCAAGCACTGTAACTTCGGAAAGTACTGCAGACTTGCAGTCGCCTGTTGCAGCAACGGAAAATTCTGCCGCCCGCTTCAACACCGTGCCGTCAACATCGCTGGCACAAGCGGCAACACCGGCCCTGCAAGAGACAGATTCTGTCCATAAACAGCCGGAATCGGCCCAAGAAGCGCCGGTACCGGAAAACAAGCCGGAGCGTTTGCATATCAATCGGATTGATACTGCAAGCTCGCAGCCTGTGGGTGCAACAGGTGCTACCGAAACGCTGAAAGCCGGAATTATGAGCACACCGGAAATAACTTTTAAGCCGACTAATAACGGCACGGACGAAAAGCAGCAGGAGAGCGCCGGTTTAAGAAGACCGGAAATTGCAGTCCCGACCCTGAAACCTTTCAATCGGGTCGAACAAACGGCGCAGAATGTTCCGGCAACTTGGACTCAACGCACGGAATTCGAAGAAGAAACATATCGTCGGCAGGCGAATGAGGCCGGAAAAGAAACGTCGGCGGAACACCATAACTGGTTGCAATCAGTGAAACAAACTTTGTACAAAGATGAAGTAAAATATGAAGAACAGGCGGAAGCTGCAGCCAAAGCTGAAAATTCGCCCAGTAACCTCAGTGCCGAAAGAATCGAGCGTTGGGGCAAAAGACGCTTCTGAAACAGGCGGAGAGCTATTTTACTTTTTGCACAAAATCAGCTTGCAGTCTTTGCGTTTATTTGACTTTAATCGCAGCTTGTGCAAGCATAATTAGACCGGTAGCAGCCTTGTAGCCGGTTCAGTTGTATTTGAATAGGTAGGATTATGAGGATTAATACAGTAGGAAATTTATTTAAGGAGAGTATCAAGAACAGTATCCGCCATCCGTTGGTCACCATCGCTTCCATCACGACCGTGGCGCTGATGCTCTTGATTTTAGGCATATTTACGATATTTTCCATGAATATAACGCAAATCCTTTATCGCGCCGGTCAACAGCCGACAGTCGAGATTTATGCCGACTACGACATCACGGAGGCGGAGCTGCAGGGCATTCAGCAACGCCTGCAAAATTCCCCGAACGTTCAAAGTTCGCAGATGCGCTCCCCTTCCCAGAATCTGGAAATTTTCAAGAAAACTCTGGGCGACAAAGCCGGAGCTCTGGATCGTTTGAAAGCCGACAGACTGCCTTACAGTTTCAGCGTCAAACTTAAAGATCCGTCATTGTTGGATAATTTTCGGGTAGAAATCAGCTCGCAACAAGGTGTGCGGGATGTGCGCTATGCCGGCGAACTGCTTAATTTCTTCGCCAAAGCGCAGAGAAGTGTGAATATCGCCTTTATTGTCGCTTTTGTCGCGCTGGCTTTGATTGCCATGTTTATTATTTCAAACATGGTACGTGTTTCAGTTCTGGCTCGGAGGGAAGAAATTCAGATTATGAAGTATATCGGTGCCACCAACCTTTATATCAGAATTCCCTATGTTTTTGAAGGGGCGATTGTCGGCTGCCTGGGATCTTTTATCAGCAGCATATTTGTGTATTTTATCTATACCGGGGTGTATCATAAACTGATGAACGGTGTAGATGTAAATTCGTATTATGCCTTAGTACAGATAGGCGCGGCTTTTTGGCCGGCAGCCTTAATATGTCTGCTTTTCGGCGTGTTAATCGGTGCCGTCGGCAGTGCTGTTTCTGTGAAACGTTATGTTCGGGTGTAAAAAGGAGCGAAAAATGAAGAAAAGTAAGAGTCGTCTGATGGCGGCGGTTTTAGCTTTACTGGTAGCCTTGGCAACAAGTTGGCCTTGTAAAGTCAGCCGGGCAGCGGATGATTTGACGGCGAAAGAAAACAAAATTAAGCAAAGTAAGCAGCAGGCTTTACGTAACTTGCAACTGGCTAAGCAAAGAGTTAGCAGCCAGACGAAAAGTTTTGAATCTTTGAAGAAAGAAGTCGAAGAGTTGAAAGAGAAGGGCAAAGCCACGGAAGGTGAAGTGGAATATTTGCAGGGAACTTTCGATAAAGCTTTGCAGGAGCTGACACAGGCGCAGGAAGTTTACGAGAAAGCCGTAGGTGAGATGGAACGGCAGCAGAAGCTGTACGAGGAACGCCTGGTAGCGATTTTTGAAACGCGTAATGACAACAGCTGGATTAATATTCTGATAAGTTCTAAAAACTTGGAATCTCTGCATACTCGTTATGAGTTAAGCCAGATTATCGCCGACAACGATAAACAGGCGCTCGACAGCCTGGAAGCCAGTATGGAATATGCCAAACGCAATCAGGATAATGCCAAAAATGTCCAGGATCAGGCGGACAAGTTGCTGAAGAACGCGAAGAAACAATTGGAAAACTTGCGCAACGATATCAGTCTGCAGGAAGAAAACTTGTTGGAACAGCAGAATAAACTGGCTCAAGCTCAGGGCTCGATCAAATCGTTGGAAGCAGCCAATGCGAGCTTTGATGCGCAACTGAAGCAAATCGGGCAGCAGCGTAGAGCGCAGGCGGAAGCTTTGCTGAAAATGCAACAACAGGCCTTCGCTAAGAATCAGGTCAATTCCGGCAATTTCAGAAATGCGCCCACGCCTCCGCAAGGCAGTGTTATCGGCGGGGCCGCTCCGGCAGTCGGTGGCGGCGGTTGGGTTTTCCCGAACACATATAGTCATACGATTACCTGCCCGTTCGGTTACGGTGATAACGTGCTGGGCAATTCGTCTTTCCATCGCGGCGTTGACTTTCAGGGAGCTTTCGGTTCCAAAATTGTGGCAGCGCGCAGCGGTACGGTAGTCAAGGCGTACAATCCTTTTGAAGGCCAGAATTATTCCGGCGGTTCGTACGGCAACTATGTAGTAATTGACCACGGCGGCGGATTGTGCACTTTATACGGCCACATGAAGAGCGTGCTGGTTTCGGCCGGGCAGCAGGTACAGGCCGGACAGGTTATCGGACTTTGCGGTTCTACGGGTAATTCGACCGGTCCGCACTTGCATTTTGAAGTGCAAGTAAACGGCGAACTGCAGAATCCTTTGGGTTACGTGAGCTGATAGAGAAATACAGGAAGACCGGGTCGTCGGCTGCATGTCGGCGGGCCGGTTTTTCAGTTGCAGTTGTAGCGCCGGGATTTTAGCCCTGCAGCTGCACCGAGAGCTTGGATTTGCAAGCGGAAGACGGGAATGCCGCCGAAAAAGTTAAAATGAAGGAAAGTGTAAAAATGACGGAAGAAAAAAATACATTTAATGATATACGTGATCAACAGGATATTCATCAGAAAGGCGACCATGCCATTTTCGCCGAAGCTTGTAAAGGTCAGCTGCGTCTGATTGCCGTCGATTTGACCGCTTCGATGAAATCTCTGCGCGACCTGCACGACTTAAGTCCGGCAGCCTGCGTGGCTATGGGTGAACTGGCGTTGACCGGTATGATTCTGGCCGGCGATTTGAAGGATAAAGATGCTTGGCTGTCTTTGATTTTGCAGACGGATGGCGATCTGGGAAAAGTTGTAGTTGAATGTCGCCAAAACATGACTTTACGGGCCAAAACATCATCGCCACACCCGAAAGTGCATCTGAATGCTGCCAAACAGTTGGACATTAACGCCAATATCGGTACGGGCAGACTGGCGGTTTTGCGCAGTTTCGGGGCGAATGAGCCTTTTGTCAGTCGTATTCCCTGGCAGCAGCAGGGCTTAACCCAGACTTTAGCTTATTATTTGGCCAAGAGCGAACAGCGTCGCAGTTGCCTGATTTTGCAAGTCGGTATGGATAAAAACGGCATAACTTTCGCCTGGGGCTTTCTTTTGGAAGCTTTGCCGGCAGCGACGGAGCAGACGCTGAATTACTTGGAACAGAGAATTAACAATATGCCGACAGTCAGCTGGTTCTATGAGAATAAATTCGATCCGGCACAGGTTTTGGATATGCTGGTCATGGATCCGGCTATTAAATATTTAGCCTGTCTGCCGATATCTTTGAGTTGTTCCTGCAGCGTCGCCAAGATGAAGGCGGCTCTGGCGGCTTTGAATAAGCGGGACTTGCAGGATTTGGCGAAAAAAGAACATTTGACTCTGGCCTGCGAATATTGTCACCGGCAATACACTTTCACGGCGGCGGATTTGCAAGAACTTTTACAGGTGACAGAACAGAAACCGGTGGAACAGAAGGCGGCGGAACAGTCTGCAAAACCGGGGACGGCAGCAACAACGGACGCCGGTAAGTCGGAAAAATCAAAGTAAAACACAGCGGTGAAAGCTCGACGCGGCAAAATTAACTGAATATTTACAAATTTGCGGGGTGAAATCGCCTTTTACGGACAAATCACCTTGCGCAGTTATTGCAAAAAAACTATAATATTCGAGTATGTTTTTACATACAGCAGATGATGTTTGAGATGGCTAAGCGTTAATACTGCAACGACTTAGGGAACTTGAACGGATGCAGCCGGACTTTTAAGTCCGACGACGAACTTTAGTTTGAGCAGGGTATAATGTCGAAACAGACTTCCGCGGCAACAGAAGTTGACCGAGCCGTAATAGCAATTGACGGAAGCGACTGTGACTGAACCCAGACACAAGTCATGTGAACTGGGTTTTGTTATAGGCTGAGATTAAACACCCGGCAAGAATGAAGAACGAAAGCAGCAAAGGAGAAAGAAAATGGCTAAAAGTCAAAAAATCAGAATTCGTTTGAAGGCATTTGATCATGAGATTCTTGATTTGTCCGTAAAACGTATTATTGAGACGGTTGAGAGAACCGGTGCAAGCGTTTCAGGCCCCGTACCGTTGCCGACACGCAAGGAGATCGTGACAATTTTGCGTTCCCCGTTTAAGCACAAGGACTCCCGCGAACAGTTCGAATCACGCACACATAAACGTTTGATCGACATTTTCGCACCGAATCAGAAGACTGTAGAGGCATTGATGAGTTTGGATATGCCCGCAGGCGTTAATATTGAAATCAAGCTCTAACGAGCTTTGGTCAAGTTCGATTATTCGAACCAATAACCAGGAGGTATAGAAAGAATGAAAGCTTATATGCTTGGAAGAAAAGCCGGTATGACCCAGCTTTTCAATGAAGATGGCAAAGCCGTTCCGGTAACTGTCATTGAGTGCGGCCCGATCAAGGTTGTACAGAAAAAGAGTGAAGAAGTTGACGGTTACACAGCTGTTAAGTTCGGTTTCCTGGAGGCTAACGTCCATCAGGTTAATAAGCCGGACAAGGGACAGTTCGACAAGATTGAGTCCGAGCCGTTGAAACTGTTGGCAGAATGCCCGATGGAATCTACCGATGAGTTTGAACTGGGCCAGGTAATCAGCGTTTCCGACAACATGAATTTGGGAATGTTGGTTGATGTCAGCGGTGTTTCTAAAGGTAAAGGTTTTGCCGGTAACATTAAGCGTCACGGCCAAAAGGGCGGTAAAGAAGCTCATGGCTCCAAGTACCATCGTCGTGTCGGTTCACTGGGTGCATCAGCTTATCCTGCACGTGTCCGTAAAGGTAAGAAGATGCCCGGTCATATGGGTGCCCGCAATGTAACAGTTCAGAACTTGGAAGTTGTACTGGTTGACGGCGAACGTAATATTTTGGCTGTCAAAGGTGCAGTGCCCGGTCCTCGTGGCGGCTGGCTGGAAATTCGTGCTGCTGTCAAGGGCGGCAAGCAGGCGTAGGAGGAACTGAAGAATGGCTAAATTAGATGTATACAACAAGTTGGGTGAAGTAGTCGGCCAAATTGAGTTGAGTGACGCTGTTTTTGCAATCGAACCGAATGAAAGTGTTCTGCATCAGGTCGTCAAACAACAATTAGCTAACAAACGTCAGGGAACAAGCTCCACCAGAACCCGCAGCGAAGTTAGAGGCGGCGGTCGTAAACCGTGGCGTCAAAAGGGCACCGGTCGTGCTCGTCAGGGCTCTATCAGAGCAGCACAATGGGTAGGCGGCGGAATTATCTTCGGACCGAAACCGCGCGACTATTCTTTCACAGTTCCCAAGAAACAGCGCCGTCTGGCTTTGAAGAGCGCTTTCTCAAGCAAGTTGACAGCTTCCAACATTAAAGTGGTTGAAGATTTGCAATTGCCGGAAATTAAGACCAAGTCTTTCTTGGCTGTTTTGAAGGCTTTGAAGTTGGATCAGACAAGCTCTTTGATTGTTGAAGCCGGCGATAATAAGAATTTGCAATATTCCGCCCGCAACTTACCGCAAGTTGCAACCACACGCGTCAATACTTTGAATGTTTATGATGTATTGAGCAAAGACGTTCTGGTTTTGACTAAGGAAGCTGCCTTGAAAATTCAGGAGGTATATGCGTAATGAAAACTGCTCATGATGTAATCTTGAAACCGATTATCACTGAACATTCAAGCAGTGAAATGGCAGTTGGCCGTTATACCTTTGAAGTAGCGGTTGATGCCAACAAAACGGAGATCAAAGACGCGGTTGAGAAGCTTTTCCAAGTTCAGGTACTCGATGTTTGCACAATGAACAAACGTGGTAAAGCTAAACGTGTCGGCGTCCATCAGGGAAAGACAGCTGCTTGGAAGAAAGCAATTGTCAGAATTAATCTTGAACCTAAGCAACCGGCTTACCTCGCTAAGGGCGGACAGGCAGTTGCAGGCGACAAGAAATATAAAACAACCATTGAAGAATTCGGTTTTAATCAACAGTAACCGTTAGGAACAGGAGTGTATTAATATGCCAGTAAAAAGTTATAGACCTACTTCTCCAGCTGTTCGTAATATGACGGTAGCTGATTTCTCAGGTCTGACAAAGAAGGAGCCGGAAAAGTCGCTTTTGCGCAGCAAGAGCCATCAAGCCGGTCGTAACTCATACGGTCGTATCACCGTTCGTCATCATGGCGGCGGCAACAAGAGTAAGATCCGTATTATTGACTGGAAGCGCAGCAAAGACGTTGTTCCGGCAAGAGTTGAAGCTTTGGAGTACGATCCGGGTCGCACAGCTCACATTGCTCTATTGCATTACGCAGATGGCGCCAAGAGCTACATTTTGGCACCTGCCGGCTTAAAAGTCGGTGACACTGTAGTCAGTGGCGTAGAAGCCGATATTAAAGTCGGCAACAGCTTACCGATGAACAATATTCCCGTCGGTACAGTTATTCACAACATTGAAATGAAACCGGGCAAAGGCGCACAAATGGTTCGTACAGCCGGTGCTTCAGCTCAATTGTTGGCTAAAGAAGACGGATACGCAGTTTTGCGTCTGCCTTCCGGTGAAATGAGACAAATTCCCTTGAATTGTCGCGCAACAGTCGGTGTTGTCAGCAATGCGGAACACGAAAACGTCAAAATCGGTAAAGCCGGTAAGACCCGTCATTTGGGTCGTCGCCCGCACGTCAGAGGTGTTGTTATGAACCCGAACGACCACCCGCACGGCGGTGGTGAAGGTAAATCTCCGATCGGTTTGCCGTCGCCTGTAACACCTTGGGGTAAACCGACATTGGGTTACAAGACACGTAAGCACAATAAGAAATCAAATCGCTTTATTATTAAGCGTTGTAAAGACTAAGGGAGGCCGAGGAAATGAGTCGTTCAACAAAAAAAGGTTACTTTGTAGCTGAATCTTTGATGAAGAAAATCACAGCTATGAATGCCGCCAATGACAAAAAAGTAATTAAGACCTGGTCCCGAACCTCAACCATCTTCCCTGAAATGGTCGGTCACACGATTGCGGTACACGACGGCCGGAAACACGTTCCCGTATACATTACGGAAGAAATGGTCGGTCATAAATTGGGAGAATTTGCTCCTACACGTACTTACCGCGGCCATGCCGGTTCCGAGAAGACAACGCGTTAAGAGGAAGGAGAAAGATTGTGGAAAAGAAAGTTATGAGTAAGGAGTACATGCTCAATAATCGTGAACAAATTTTGAGCACCGTTTCAGCTCCTCATAAACGTTCAAAGAGACCCCAATTGCTGACCAAGAAAGAGCGTAAAGTTCTCGGTGTCGGCAAAGATCAGGGTGTTGCAACAGCCAAGAGCATCCGTATTTCTCCCAGCAAGGTTAACATCGTTTTGAAGTTAATCCGCAGAAAGTCGCTCAGAGAGGCTTTAGCAATTTTGAAATTTACACCGAAAGCGGCGTCCGAAGTTTTGATTAAACTGTTGGAGTCGGCAGCTGCCAATGCCGTTAACAATAATTCACTTGACCGTGATAAGTTGTATTTGCATGAAGCTTATGCCAATCCCGGTGCTCTCATGAAACGCTATCAGCCGCGTTCCCGCGGCAGCGCTTTCAGCATTATGAAGCGTTCCAGCCATATTACAGTCGTTTTGAAAGAGAAAGCATAAGGAGGAAGCTATGGGTCAGAAAGTTAATCCGCATGGTATACGTGTTGGTGTAATTAAAGACTGGAGCACCAGATGGTATGCTGACAAAAAAGATTTCAGCAAATATCTGGTCGAAGATAAGAAGTTAAGAAGCTTCGTGAAAAAATATGCTTTCGCTAGCGGCGTGTCTCATGTTGATATTGAGCGTAAGGGCAGCGATAAGACTATTATCACGATTTATACAGCTAAGCCGGGTATGGTTATCGGCCGTCAAGGTGCCGGTATCGAACAATTGAAGAAGGATCTGCAAAAAGAATTCAAGAAGAACTTCTTCGTCAATGTTAATGAAGTTAAGTCCCCGGATACCGACGCTCAATTAGTAGCCGAGAACATTGCCAATCAGCTGGAGAGACGTATTTCTTTCCGTCGGGCGATGAAACAATGTATCTCAAGAGCTTTGAAGAACGGCGCCAAGGGTATCAAGACTAAAGTCAGCGGCCGTTTGGGCGGTGCCGATATTGCCCGTTCCGAGCACTATCATGAAGGTTCCATTCCGCTGCAGACTTTGAGAGCCGATATTGATTACGGGTTTGCTGAAGCCTTGACAACATATGGCCAGATCGGTGTTAAGGTCTGGATTTACAAGGGCGAAGTTTTCGCACATAAGAATAATTCAGCTAATGCAACAGAAGGAGGCAAAGCCTAATGTTAATGCCAAAAAGAGCCAAGTACAGACGCGTTCATCGCGGACGTATGACAGGTAAAGCTTCCAGAGGTAATACTCTGGCTTATGGTGATTTCGGTATTCAAGCCGTTGAACCGTGCTGGATGAAGGGTAATCAAATTGAGGCTGCCCGTATTGCCATTAACCGTTTCTTGAAGCGTGGCGGTAAAGTTTGGATTAAAGTTTTCCCCGACAAGCCCGTTACTAAGAAACCCGCCGAAGTCCGCATGGGTTCCGGTAAAGGTGCTCCGGAATTCTGGGTTGCCGTTGTTAAACCCGGTCGTGTTTTGTTTGAAGTTGCCGGTGCAACAGAAGAGCAGGCTCGTGAAGCTTTGCGCTTAGCCCAACATAAATTGCCCTGCAAGACGAAGATCATTGCTCGTAGTCAACAGGAGGTTCAAGAATAATGAAAATGAATACTCTAATCGAAAAGACGGATGTTGAGCTGAAGGAAGAGTTGGCAGCTTTGAAAGAAGAACTTTTCAAGCTCCGTTTCCAAAGTGCGACTCATCAATTAACCAACACCGCAAGATTGCGTGAAGTTAAGCGTGATATTGCACGAGTTAAAACGGTTATCCGTCAACGTGAACTGAAAGAACAAGCATAAGGAGGACTAATGTATGGAAAACAATAACGAGAGAAACTTACGCAAAGTCCGTACCGGTTTGGTTGTTTCTAATAAGATGGACAAAACAATTGTGGTTGAAGTTGCCGACTTGGTAAAACACCCTTTGTATAAGAAGTATATTCGTAAAACTATCCGCCTCAAGGCACATGATGCCGAGAATACCTGCAACGAAGGCGACAGAGTCCAAGTTATGGAAACTCGTCCTTTGAGTAAGGACAAACGCTGGCGTTTAGTTAAAATTGTGGAAAGAGCTAAATAAGCTATCGGAGGTAAGAAATGATTCAAGTCCAATCTTTGCTTCGTGCAGCTGATAATACCGGCGCTAAGGAATTAATGTGCATTAAGGTTTTAGGCGGCTCGTGGCGTAAATTCGCCAATATCGGCGATGTAATCGTTTGCTCCGTCAGAGAAGCTGCTCCCGGCGGCACAGTCAGTAAGGGTCAAGTAGTTAAGGCCGTTATCGTCCGCACCAAACGTGGTGTCAGACGTGCTGACGGTTCCTATATCAAATTTGACGAGAACGCAGCCGTAATTATCAAAGATGATAAAAACCCGGTTGGTACCCGTATTTTCGGACCGATCGCCCGTGAATTGAGAGACCATAACTTTATGCGTATTCTCTCATTGGCACCGGAAGTACTTTAGGAGGAACGCATGGCACATTTTCGTATTAAAACAGGTGATACAGTTTACGTACTTACCGGTAAAGATCGTGCGATGACAGGCAAGGTTCTGCGTGTTATTCCTGAAAAGGAACAAGTTGTCGTCGAAGGCGTAAACATGGTCACAAAACATCGTAAACCCGGTAATTCTTATCAACAGGGTGAAATTGCTCATATGGAAGGACCTATCCATATTTCCAATGTTATGCTCGTCGATGAGAAAACCAAACAACCGACCAAAGTCGGCGTGAAGACACTTGAAAACGGTGACCGCGTGCGTATCAGCAAGCGTTCCGGTGAAGTGATCGACACCTTGACCAATAAGCGCTGATAGGGGGTAAACATGGCTAGATTAAAAGATTTTTATCTGAAAACCGTTGCTCCGGCAATGAAAGAGAAATTTCAATACAAGAGCGTTATGCAAATCCCTAAGTTGGAAAAAATTGTTATTAACGTAGGTGTCAGCGAACGTGAAAACAGCAAGGGCTGTGAGAATGCGGCAAACGATTTGTCAGTTATTACAGGTCAGAAGGCTGTTATTACCAAAGCTAAAAAGTCCATCGCTAACTTCCATTTGCGTGAAGGTATGAACGTCGGTACGAAGGTTACCTTGAGAGGCGACAGAATGTATGAATTCATGGATCGCTTCATTAACTTGGCTATTCCCCGTGTCCGTGACTTCCGCGGTATGAATCCCAATTCTTTCGATGGCCGTGGCAATTATGCCGTCGGTATGAAGGAACAATTGATTTTCCCGGAAATTGATTACGACAAGATTGATAAAATCCGCGGTATGGATATCATCTTCGTCACAACTGCGAATACTGATGAAGAGGCCCGTGAACTGTTACGTCTCTTCGGTATGCCTTTCACACGTCAGGAGGCTTAATTAAATGGCTAAGAAATCACAAATTATCAAATCGCAAAGTGAGCAAAAGTTTTCAACACGCAATCACAACCGTTGTTTGTTGTGCGGTCGTCCGCATGCTTTCATTCGTAAATACGGCATTTGTCGTTTGTGCTTCCGTGTGTTGGCTTACAAGGGCGAAATTCCCGGCGTTAACAAAGCCAGCTGGTAAGAGAAAGGAAGAATAACAATGGTAGTTACAGATAGTATTGCTGATATGCTTACAAGAATTCGTAATGCTTCATCAGCGCATAAGGAAACTGTTGATGTTCCCGCTTCTCGCGTAAAGCAAGCGATTGCCAACATTTTGCTCGATGAAGGTTACATCAAAAAAGTTGAGGTTTTGAATGAGGATGTTCAGGGTACTTTACGTTTAACCTTGAAGTATCAGGAAAAATCCCCTGTTATCGCCGGTATCAAGCGTATCAGCCGTCCGGGCTTGAAAGTTTATGCCAACAGCGAAGAATTACCGCGCGTTTTAGGCGGTTTGGGTATTGCCATCGTTTCAACATCTCAGGGCATCATGACTGCAGCACAAGCTCGTGCCAAGCACATCGGCGGTGAAGTCATGGCTTATGTCTGGTAAAATAATTAGAACACTCTGAAAGGAAGCGTCAGCTTCGTAATTTTAAGGGTAGGAGGAAAAACAATGTCCAGAATTGGTAAAAAACCAATCGTTATTCCTGCAGGAGTAACAGTAACTGTTGAACCGCACCTTGTCACTGTTAAAGGCGGCAAGGAGACTTTGACAGAAAAAATCCATCCGTTGATCAATGTTGTGGTTAAGGATAATGAAGTTATCGTTACAAGAAACGGTGAAACTAAAGAAGAACGCGCACTCCACGGTTTGACTCGTGCTTTGATTCAGAACATGGTAACAGGCGTAACTCATGGTTATGTTAAGGAATTGGAAGTTAAGGGCACAGGTTATCGTGCTCAATTATCCGGTTCCAAATTAGTCTTGAACTTAGGTTATTCTCATCCTGTTGAGTATGTCGCACCCGAGGGTATCAAGATTGAAGTACCTAACAACAATAAGATTATTGTTAAGGGTGCCAATAAGCAACTCGTCGGTGAAGTTGCAGCGAACATTCGTGGCTTCCGTGTACCGGATGCATATCATGGCAAGGGCGTTAAGTACCTGGATGAAGTATTGCATCTGAAGGAAGGCAAGACGGGCGCTAAGAAATAAGTGAAGGGAGACAAGGTGAAATTATGATTACTAAAACTTCAAGAGAAGTCATTCGTTTACGCAAGCATGCCAGAATTCGCAAAAAAATCAGCGGTACACCTGCATGCCCCAGACTTTGTGTCTTCCGCAGTAACAAGCAAATCTATGCCCAGATCATTGATGATGTCAACAAAGTCACATTATGTGCAGCCGGCAGCTTGGACAAAAAATTGAACTTACAGCTCGGCAGCAATGTGGAAGCTGCTAAGGCGGTAGGTACCGAACTGGCAGAAAAAGCATTGGCCAAGGGCGTCAAGGAAGTTGTCTTTGATCGCGGCGGCTATGTATATCATGGACGTGTTGCAGCATTGGCTGAAGCTGCTCGTGCAGCCGGATTAGAGTTCTAAGGGAGGAGCTTTGCATGAATAATAATTACAATGATCCAAATGGTTTAGAGCTCGAAGAACGTGTTATTCACATTGGACGTGTTTCTAAAACTGTTAAAGGCGGTAGAAATTTCCGCTTCGCAGCCCTGGTGGTAGTAGGCGATCGTAAAGGTAACGTCGGTGTCGGTAGCGGTAAAGCTCACGAAGTTCCCGATGCTATCCGTAAAGGCGTCGAGAGCGCTAAGCACAATTTGATGGCTGTACCTTTGGACGGTACGACATTGCCGCATGAGTATGTCGGTGATTTCGGAGCTGCCAAAGTACTTTTGAAACCGGCCGTTCAAGGTACCGGTATTATCGCCGGCGGTGCCGTGCGTGCTATTTTGGAATTGGCGGGCGTACAGGATGTTACAGCTAAATGCTTGGGCACCAACAATCCCAACAATGTGGTCAACGCTACTATTGTTGCTTTGAAAGCTATGCGTTCGGCTGAAGAAATTGCGAAGAAACGCGGCAAGTCCGTAAGTGAGATTCATTAAGGGAGGCTTAACTCATGGCAAAATTAAAGATTACTTTAATCAAGGGTACAAGTAATTCCTTGAAGAAGCATCAATTAACAGTTCAAGCCTTGGGCCTGAGAAAAATCAGTCAAGTTGTTGAGCAGGAAGATAATGCAGCTATCCGCGGCATGATTCAGAAAGTTCGTCACTTGGTAAAAGTTGAGAAAGCATAAGAGGAGGCAAGATATGAAATTAAATGAATTGAAGCCTTCAGTCGGTTCCAACAAGAAAGCATGGCGCAAAGGTCGCGGCATTTCCACCGGTAACGGTAAGACTGCAGGTCGCGGTCAGAAAGGCCAGATGGCTCGTAGCGGCGGCAGCACTCGTTGGGGCTTTGAAGGTGGTCAGACACCGTTATTCAGACGTATGTCCAAGCGTGGTTTCAATAATTATAATTTTGTTCCTCAAAGTGTCGAAATTGTAGTTTCTCGTTTGAATGCATTTGAAGACGGCGCTGAAGTTACTTTGCAGTCCGTACATGACTTAGGTATTGTGAAATTCTCTAAGGCGGTAACAAGCTTAGTTATTTTAGGTGGCGGCGAATTAAAGAAAAAGTTGACAGTTAAGGCAAATCGTTTTACTGCATCAGCTAAGGCGGCTATCGAACAGGCCGGAGGCACAGCTGAGGAGGTATAACATGGGTGATATGTTGGCAACATTAAAGGCTGCCTGGCGCAATGAAGATTTGCACAAGCGCCTGTTGTTCACAATGTTCATGCTTGTCCTGTTCCGCATCGGCGGTTCAATTCCGGTTCCCGGTATTGACCGCGTTGCTTTTACGGAAATTATTAAACGTTTCGGTACTTTAGGCAGCATGATGGACTTAATCTCAGGCGGTGCGTTGACTTCCGTGTCAATCTTCGCTATGGGTATTCAACCGTATATCAACAGCTCGATTATTATTCAATTGTTGACAGTAGCTATTCCTGCTTTGGAAAGAATGAGTCAGGAAGGTGAAACGGGACGTAAGAAAATTCAGAATATTGTGCGTATTTTTACAGTAATTCTGGGTTTGTTCCAAGCTTTCGCTTTCTGGTATGCTACAAGTGAAGTTGCTGTCAGTTCGGTACCTAAGTGGTTGACCTGCCTGGTTGTTGTCGGGACGTTTACCGCCGGTACGGCCGTGGTTATGTGGATCGGCGAATTGATTAATTTGCGCGGTATCGGTAACGGTATTTCCATCTTGATCTTTGCCGGTATTATTGCCCGTTTGCCGCAGATGATTACATCCGGTACAGCGTACTTTAATATTTGGACGGAGCAGTCCAACTTCATTATGGCTGCTGTTTATGTGGTGATACTGATTGCCGTTGCTTTGGCGATGGTTTCCTTAGTCACCTATATCAACATTGCCGAGCGTCGTATTCCGGTACAATATGCCAAACGTGTTATCGGGCGTAAGATGATGGGCGGTCAAAGTACTTATTTGCCGATTCGTGTCAATCAATCGAGCGTTTTGCCGGTCATCTTCGCTATGGCTATTATCCAGATTCCGTCGATGATTACCTCGTTCGCTTTCATTAATTCGGACAGTCCGATTGTGATGTGGTTCAGAAATTTGGAGCGCAATCCCGTGCAGTATGTTTTCCATGTGTTACTTATTGTCGGCTTTACCTTCTTCTATTCTTCCATTCAATATAATCCGACCGAGATTTCCAATAATATGCAGAAGAACGGCGGCTTTATTCCCGGTATTCGTCCGGGGCGTCCGACGACCGATTTTATTCGGACCTGTGCTAATCGTTTGAACTGGTTCGAGGGTCTGTTCCTCTCGTTTGTTACGGTTTTCCCGATGATTATCGGTGCGGTAACTAAGACTAACGGCTTATGGTTCGGCGGTACGGCGATTATCATTATTGTCGGCGTGTGCATGGATACTTTGGCTCAGATTCAGTCGCAGATGTCGTCCAGACGGCTCAAGACATTCTTAGATTAATTCATTACCCTTGGGGGTAATAGACAAAAGCAGAGCAAATGACTCTGCTTTTATTTTATGGAGGTTACCATGAATTTGATTTTATTAGGCGCCCCCGGTTCCGGTAAGGGTACAATGGCGGAAACCATCGTGAAGGACTATCATTTGGTGCATATTGCGACGGGTGATATTTTCCGTTATAACATTAAAAATCAGACGGTTCTGGGTTTGGAAGCGAAACGTTATATTGATGCCGGGCAACTTGTTCCTGATAGTGTTACTATTAATATGGTTGCCGATAGATTGCAGCAGGATGATGTCAAGCAGGGATTTTTGCTGGACGGCTTCCCCAGAACGTTGGAGCAGGCGGAGGCTTTGGCGAAGATGTTGCCGGATTTGGGGCTGTCTTTGTCGGCCGTTTTAGCAATTGATGTGCCGGAAGAACAAATTGTCGAACGCTTAAGTGGGCGTCGAGTTTGTGTCGATTGCGGTACAAGCTATCATGTGCAGAGTAAGAAACCGCAAAGTGACGGCATTTGTGACAGTTGTCAGGGTGAAGTTGTACAAAGAGCGGATGATGAACTGAAGACGGTGCGTGAACGTTTGGCAACCTATCATAAGCAGACGGAGCCTTTGATTGCTTATTATACGCAACGGGGTTTGGTGCAGCATTTGGACAATAGCGGTGATTACGCTTCATCGTATGCCAAGTTGGCTGCAATTCTGCGCAATATTAAATAGTGGAAGCGCGATTGTATGAGTGTGGTTTTGAAGACGAAACGGGAAATGCAGAAGATTTGGGAAGCTTCGCAGGTTTTGGTCGACATTTTCGAGCAAATTCCCGCCTATATTGTGCCGGGAAGGAGCACGCAGGATTTGGCCGATTTTGCCGAGAAAATTATTTTGGCGCACGGAGCAATCCCGACCTGTAAGGGCTACGGTGATCCGCCTTTCCCCGGAGCTATCTGTGTTTCGGTGAATGATGAAGTGGTGCACGGTATTCCGCACCCGGAGCATTTTATTAAAGAGGGCGATCTTGTAACGTTGGATATGGTGGCAACTTTGGACGGCTATTGTGCCGATGCGGCCAGAACTTATGCGGTAGGCGAGATTACAGCGGCCGACAGACAGTTGATGGAGGCGGCGGAAGAAGGCTTTTTCGCCGGTATAAAAGAAGTTCAGGTCGGCAAGCGCCTGGGAGATTTGGGCCACGCAGTGCAGAAAGTAGCGGAAAAATACGGTTACGGTGTGGTGCAGGAATTGTGCGGTCACGGAATCGGACAGGAGATGCACGAAGACCCGAACGTTCTGAATTACGGTAAAGCGGGGCACGGTTTGCGCTTCGAGCCGGGGATGGTTCTGTGTTGTGAACCGATGTTTACCGCCGGTAAACGCTATATTGAAGTTATGGATGATGATTGGACGATTGTTACAGCCGACGGTCGTAAATCATCCCATTATGAAAATACGTTCGCTTTGACGGATCAGGGAGTTTTTATTTTCACTTTGACGCCGGCAGAACGAGCGAAATACGGGGTGCCGATATGGAAAATTTAACGCAGGAACTTAGTCCGGAAAGAAAAACTGAAATTTTGCGCAATGTCCGTTTCGTTGAATTGCGCAGATTGATCAACCGTCCCGACGGTCAGGAGCCGACGGAAGAAGAGTTGGAGCGGGCGGAGCATAACTACTATGTTGTCTATTCGCGCAACGGTTACAAAAGAATGCTCGATAGGTATCAGGAGCAGGTAATTGCCTCAGATAACCCGGTGGAAGTCGATATGGCGGAATATTGTACGCTTGAAGGTTTCTATTTGTCGATGATCGGCAGTGATAAAGGTGATTTGCTGCTGGAAATTATAAATGACGAGGACCGCAAGTATTTGGAGACTTTAATCCGGGAACAACTGTTGAAAGTGAACAAAGGCCGCGAGCGGAAGCTGAAACCGGCAGAGGCTGAGCCGGGATATAGGAAGTATCGCTACTTTATCGCTCCGAGCGAACAGACAATTTTGCAGGAACATCCGAAAAATATCAATCATTGTATGAAAGCTTCTTATCTGCTGCTGATGGCGAAAGGTACGGATGCTTGGGCAAGATTGACAGAGAAAGAGCAGGAGTATCTGTCCCGCAAAGCGGATATATTGGCCCTGATGATGATAACTTCGAAAATTCGGGTGGCTACCGCCTGTCGGGAGCATAAGAATCTGCAGGAAATTGCTGTACCGCTTAATAAGCTGGAACAGATGATGCAGGAATACTATTTATTGTTGTGTGATTTTATTTGCAGAGAATAGAAACTGCAAACTGATAAAAAGGAGGTAACTTTAAGTAATCAAAATCATTGTTAATGGTAAGACTTATAAAACATCAATAAGTCGGCAAGAGTAAAAAATGAAAAAGAAATTGCGCAGAGAACAAAGATGTCTCTCACGCAAGTATGAGAAATTAAAGAAAGGAGAGTCCACTCAAAAGAATATACAACTCTTAATCTAAGAGCTGCTTTAACTTACGAAGTTGCATAATGAAAGCAAACGTAAGTATGTACTGCGGGCTATCGCAGGAATTTACGACTGTGGAGTGTACAAGAACTTGTGAGTAGCGTATTGTTTATAATCGCCAAAGCATACACGTTGAAGCAGTAAGAAGTATCCGCAAGGACTTCAATTTCTCGATGTGTTTGAGTATATTTCAACACATTTTGAGTGGCAGATAATATGTCTAAATCGGATGTGATTGAAGTTGAAGGCGTGGTGGAGGAAGTTCTCCCGAATGCCGAATTCAAGGTGAAATTACCCAATGATCATGTTGTTTTGGCCCACGTATCGGGACGCTTGCGCCAGAATTATATTAAGATTCTTAAAGGTGATAAGGTGAAAATGGAGTTATCGCCTTATGATTTGGATCGGGGCAGAATTACCTGGCGTGACAAATAAGTTTTGGTGAACGGACGTAAAAGAGCAGAACAAAGAGCGGAACAAATTACAAGCGAAACGCAAAAGTGTTAATAAAAAGTTAATACAAGCGGATAATAGCCTCGATATAGGGTTATATCGCTTGCAAATGCCTTTTTTTCTGCTAAAATATTAGAGCATATGTCAAAAAAGCACTTTTGCGCTGCTTTGACAATGATGGAGGTGACTCAAATGAAAGTAAGACCATCTGTAAAACCTATGTGTGAAAAGTGCAAGATTATTCGCCGCCATGGCCGTGTTATGGTTATTTGCAGCGACCCGAAGCACAAGCAACGTCAAGGTTGATTAAGGGCGCCTGAGTGCCCTTTATTTTGAATAATGGATGAGCGCGGCATATAACTGCTCATCTTCTATATAGATACAATATTTTTAACTCGGAGGTATGTAGAATGGCTCGTATAGCAGGTGTTGATCTGCCGAACGAAAAGCGTGTCGAGATTGCCTTGACTTATATCTATGGCATCGGCTTGACAAGCTCGAAGGAAATTTTAAGCAAATGCGAAATTAATCCCGATACACGCATGAAAGATCTCGGCGAGGCTGAGATTTCTAAAATTCGTGATATTTTGGAAAATGAATACAAAGTAGAAGGTGACTTGAGACGTGAGGTGGCTATGAATATTAAGCGCTTGACTGATATCGGCTGCTATCGCGGTCGTCGTCACAGAGCCGGTTTGCCGGTTCGCGGCCAACGCACCAAGACCAATGCCAGAACACGCAAAGGCCCAAGTCATACGATTGCAGGTAAGAAGAAGTAAAGGAGGTAAATTGCCATGGCAACAAAAACAAGCGTTAAAAGTCGGCGCGTAAAGCGCAAGGTTAAGAAGAATATAGAGCGTGGTCAGGTGCATATTCATTCCTCTTTTAATAACACAATCGTCACCGTATCCGACATGCAGGGCAATGTAGTAGCATGGTCCAGCGCCGGTGCTCAAGGTATGCACGGTTCACGTAAGTCAACTCCGTTCGCCGCTCAAATGGCTTCGGAAGAGGCTGCTAAAGTGGCTAAAGACAACGGCATGAGAACTGTTGAAGTTTACATTAAGGGACCCGGTTCAGGTCGGGAGTCTGCCATCAGAGCTTTGGCAACAGCCGGTTTGGAAGTCAGCTTGATTAAAGACGTGACACCTATTCCTCATAACGGTTGCCGTCCGCCGAAGAAACGTAGGGTTTAATCATTACTTTATTTGATGATAACTTTATTTACGTTGGTGATGGGAGGAAATGAATGTTAGATACTAATAGGCCCAATATTGAAACTGTGGAATTGTCAAGTGACAAGTCATATGGTCGCTTTGTGATTGAACCGCTGGAGCGGGGATACGGCCAGACTTTAGGCAATTCTTTAAGACGCGTTTTGTTATCTTCCTTACCAGGATCAGCTGTAACTTCTTTAAGAGTTGATAATGTATTGCACGAATTCTCCACTGTTAAGGGTGTCGTTCAGGATATGACCGAAATTATTCTGAATGTAAAAGGAATTCGCACCAGAATGCACGTTGATGCCCCGAAGACAATTTACTTGGCTCGAGCTGAAGGCTTCAAGGGCGATGTTTACGCCGGCGATATTACGACGGATGAAGAAGTTGAGATTATGAATCCGGATCATTTGATTTGTACGATGAACGGCAGCGAGCGCTTGTTCGCCGAGTTTACCGTTACGAACGGAACCGGATATAATACGGCTGAACAGAACAAATGGGTTAATCAACCGATCGGCGTTATCGCCATCGATTCAATTTTCACTCCGATTAAGCGAGTGAAATATGCGGTTGAAGATACCCGTGTCGGTCAGGTAACCGACTTTGACCGTTTGACGATGGAAGTTTGGACGGACGGCACGATCGAAGCTGACAAGGCTTTGGCGATGGCGGCATCCATTCTGATTGAACAGTTGAGCCTGTTCAAGGATTTGAGCGGTAATATCGTTATTAACGAACCGAGCGGTAAGCCCGTTGCCGGTCCGGAATATAACGAGGTCTACGATACGGCTATTGAAGATTTGGATTTCAGCGTCCGGACTTATAACTGTTTGAAGCGTGCCAATATTAATACGTTGGGCGATTTGGCAGTTAGAAGCGAAGATGAGATGATGAAAGTTCGCAATCTGGGTAAAAAGTCGTTAGAAGAAGTTATGCAGAAGATGAAAGATTTAGGTTTTGCCCTCTCCAAAGGCGAGACTGAGAACGAATAAGCGAATATAGGAGGAAAGTTAAATGCCAGGTCATCGCAAATTAGGACGCCTGACTAGTCATCGTTTGTCGATGTTGAACGGAATTGTTACCCGTTTGCTAGTTGACGGTAAAGTTGAAACTACATATATGCGTGCCAAAGAAGCACAGAAGATTGCCGAGAAATTGATTACTATTGCTATTCCGGTACATGATAAGTTCACAACTCGTGAGGTTGTCGCTTCTCATGCCAAGTTGGACGGTAAGGGTAAGAAAGTTTTGGAGCGCAAGAAGGTTGAGCGTAACGGTAAGACGGTGGAGTATGATGTTGTCAGTCGTGAATTGACGACTAAGACTGTCAAAGTTGACAGCCCGGCTCGTTTGGCTGCCAGACGTAAGGCTATGTTGCATGTTACATCCATGAACGATGCGGAAGGTAATAAGGTTTACACTTTGAATCATCTTTTCGATGTTGTTGCTCCCCGCTATGTTGATCGCAAGGGCGGTTATACAAGAATTACCAAGTTGGGTGTGCGCCGCGGTGATGCAGCCGAGATGGCTTTAGTTGAGTTGGTGTAATGCAGCTTTAACTAGTCATAATAGTTGTATCAGCTTTGAAGAAAGTGAGAAAAGTCGCAATTTTTTCGGTTGCGACTTTTTTTCTGTGTTAAAATACGATGAAAACTGAAGCGGGAGAGTGAATTGTGCAGTCGGATATTGCTTTTGAGCTGAAACATGTTAATTTCAGTTATGAAGAGGGGCAGGTGACATTGGCTGATGTTACTGCTTCTTTAGTGCCGGGTTCTTATACGGCTTTGATCGGGCGTAACGGTTCGGGCAAGTCGACTTTGGCACGCCATTTGAATGCTTTGCTGCTGCCCGATAGCGGCAAGGTACGCAGCTTCGGGATTGACAGTCAGGATGATACGCAGCTGTTTGAGCTGAGACGTTTGGTCGGGATGGTTTTTCAAAATCCGGATAATCAGATTATCGGGACTACCGTGACGGAGGATATGGCTTTCGGGCCTGAAAATTTGGCGATTCCGCCGCTTGAGATTGCGGCGCGGATTAAGCGGGTGCTGCAGTTGTTACATATGAAGGCTTATAAAGATACGGCGCCGAGCAATTTGTCGGGCGGTCAGAAGCAGAAATTGGCCGTCGGCGGTATTTTGGTGATGGAGCCGCAAGCTGTCGTGCTGGACGAGGCGACAAGTATGTTGGATCCGTCGATGCGGCGGGAACTTTTGGCTTTTATTCGGCAGTTACGTTTGTCCAAGGGCTTGACGATTGTTAATGTGACGCATCATCTGGATGAGATTTTGACAGCCGATAAGGTTCTGGTTTTGCAGCAGGGACATTTGGTGCGGAATTATTCGCCGTTGGATCTTTTTAACGATGCGGCTTTGATTCGGGAGCTGAAGCTCAGCGTGCCGGGGGAGATTGCGCTGTTGAAGGTTTTGGAGACGGTACAGGGGCGAGAGCTTTTAACTTTGCCGGATTTGTTGCCGGCGACGGTGCAAAAGGCGTTGTTGCAAAGTGCGGCGGCGTTGTTGCAGGCGGCGACCGATAAGGGGGAAGGAGAGCTGCTTATGCAGCGCTTGCGCGGGCAGATGTCGTTGTTGGCGCAGGATGAACAGGAGCTTGCGGCTCGTTTGGCAGCGAAGGTTAAGTCTTTGATGCAGGTTTTTGCGGCTGCAGGTGCCGTAAGGGTTTCAGGTTCTGTAGGAGCTGCAGGTGCTGCAGAGACTGTAGGCGACAGGGTTCAAGGGCCGGTTCAAGCCTCGGCAGTCGATAAGGCAGCGTGCGTACAAGCGGTTGATAAGGTACCGGGTGTAAAGGCAGCTAAAACTTCAAGTGTGCCGGAGAGCGAACAATCCGCTCAAGCTGAGCCTGAGCCTATTATTAAAGTTGAACATCTTACTTATCGCTATGAGGAGCAGGAGAAAAACACGCCGCCGGTATTGGACGATATTTCGTTCGAGGTCAAGCGGGGCGAGGTGTTGGCGATTGTCGGCCATTCCGGTTCGGGCAAATCGACTTTGATTATGCACCTTAATGCGTTGTTGGCGAATAAGCCGGGAGAAGTAATTATTGACGGGCTTGATGCTTCCGTGAAAAGTAATTTGCTGGCAATTCGGCGCAAGGTGTCATTGCTTTTTCAATATCCCGAGCATCAGCTTTTTGCCGAGACTGTTTATAAAGATATTGCCTACGGACCGACGAAATTGGCGTATTCACCCGCTCAGGTGGATAATATGGTCAATTTGGCGGTGACAATGTTGGGCTTTGACAAAGATGTTTTGCAGAAATCGCCTTTCGAGTTGTCCGGCGGTCAGATGCGCAAGGTGGCATTTGCCGGGATTATTGCGATGTGGCCGGAGATTCTGGTTTTGGATGAGCCGGCGGCCGGCTTGGATGATTTGGGGCGGAAAGAGATGTTCAATTATATTAAGTTGTTGCAAAGTTTGGGCAAGACGGTTGTGGTTGTGTCGCATAATATGGAAGATGTGGCGGAGTTTGCCGATCGGGTTTTAATTTTGCAACATGGTAAGGTTGTGAAGTTGGCAGAACCGGAGATAATTTTCCCGGATCGTGATTTGTTGGCGGCCAATGCTTTGGAGCAGCCGACGTTTACGGCGTGTCTGCAGCTTTTGCAGGCGCGTTTGGGTTGGCAGCTGCCTACGTATGCTCCGACTTTGTTGCAGACTTTGCAAGTTATTCTGGATTTTGTTGCCGCGACAGTTGCTACGACAATTGCTCCGTCAGTTGCCGAGGCGCAGCAGGTAAAGCAGCAAGTAAAGCGGCAGGAGAGTAGCGCTGCGACGGAAAGAGGCAAGATACAGTGCGTATAACATTAGGTAAATATTATCGAGCCGATTCGCTGATTCATAATTTTGATCCGCGGCTGAAAATTGTCACATCTTTCGTGCTGATGATTTTGATTTTTTGTCTGCAAAGTTTGTGGTCGCTGGCGGCATATGCTTTGATTTTGTTGGCGTTGTTCGCCTGTGCCAAGTTGCCCTGGAGCTGTTTTTGGCAAAGCTTGAAGCAGATTGTCGCTATTTCGGCCGTTATTTTTCTGATGAATCTGTTTATCGGTACGGGCGAGACGGTTTTGTGGCGTTGGCGTTTTATTGTGATTTATCAGGAAAATTTGTTGCAGGCGGTCAAGATGCTGCTGCGGATTGTTTATCTGGTTTTGACTTCGACTTTATTTTTGACGTTGACAACTTCGCCTTTAGTTATTGCCGCCGCTTTGGAAGATTTGTTTAAGCCTTTTTCCAAATTCGGGTTTCCCGGCCACGAGATTGCTATGATGCTGTCGATTGCATTGCGTTTTGTGCCGACGATTGCCGAGGAGATGGAGACGTTGGAGAAGGCGCAGTTAGCGCGCGGGGCTGATTTTGATACCGGCGGTATTATTAAGAAAGCTAAAGGTATGGTGGTTATTCTTGTGCCGTTGTTCGTTTCGGCGATTAATCGGGCGCTGGATTTGGCTACGAGTATGGAGGCTCGCTGTTATCACGGGGGGGAGCATCGGACACGTTTGCAGCAGTTCAAATTGCAGGCGCGGGATTATTTGTTGGCTTCTTCGTTGATCGGAGCTTTGGTGCTTTTGTTGCTCGGGCAAGTTTATTTGTGAGGTGAAATGTGTTGTTGGCGGATGATGCGGTAAAAGCGGCATTTATGCCGGCTGAGACACCTGAGCTTGCAGCTTTTTTGCAAGCGGCGCCGAAGCCGGTTTTTAATTGTAATTTCCGTGATTATCACAGGCGGCGGAATATTGCTTTGCTTTTGCAGTATGACGGGCGGGATTTTGCCGGTTTTCAGCGGCAGAAGAATGCTTTGTCGGTGCAGGAGGTTTTGGAGCGCTGCTTAAGTCGTTTGTGCGGGGAGGATATTTTAATTTACGGTTGTTCCCGGACGGATGCTAAGGTTAGTGCCTTGGCTTATGTTGCGAATTTTTATACGGATGCGGCAATTCCGCTTGCCGCTTTTCCTCTAGCCTGTCAGGCGTTGTTGCCGCCGTCCGTGTCCGTGTTGGAGGCGGTGGAGGTTGAGCATGATTTTAATGCCCGCTTTTCAACTTTGGCCAAGACGTATTATTATGATTTGCTTTTGGCACGTTTTGTGCCGGCGTTGCTGCGCCCGAGTCTCTGCCGCTGCTATTATCAGTTGGATGTGAATAAGATGAAGGAAGCGGCGGCGCTGTTGGTCGGGGAGCATGACTTTCGGGCTTTTTGTGCAGCGAAGGCGCAGGTGACGGATTACAGACGGCGGGTGTTGAGTTTGCAGCTGCGGGAGTTTACGTTGGCGGCGCCTTTTAATTTGCCCTGTTTGCGTTTTATTATCAGCGGTGACGGTTTTCTCTATAATATGGTGCGTATTATTGTCGGGACGTTGACGGATGTCGGCCGCGGGCGGCTGTCTGTCGCGGAAGTTGCGGCTTTGCTTGCTGCAGGTGAGCGGACAAGGGCGGGGATGACGATGCCGCCTGAAGGTTTGACTTTAGCGCAGGTTTATTATCCTGAGCGCCTTTTTGCCTCTCTCTCCGATTCTCCGGCAGCCGGCAGTCGGCGGGGATAAATTTCAAACAGGTGACGTAAACGGGATTTATGTGCACAAATGTGAAAACGGTGTGAAGTTAAAGTGAGACAAAAGTGAGGTTGACGGGAAAGTTGTTTCAGGGGCAAGAAGCTGTGCTAAAGTATGCGTGTACTGAGGCGGGCACATCAACCACCGTACTCAATAAATTAAATGGAGGAAATAACCATGAAGAAAATTATCACATTGGCTTTGGCTGCTGTAATGACATTAGGTTTGACAGTATTGCCGAAGGCAGATAAGACACCTGAAGAAGCTTATTCAGATGGAGAGAAAACTGTTGCTGAAAAGGAAACTGCTGTTAAAACAGCTAAAGCTGAATTAACATTAGCTGAGACCGAATTGTCAGTTGCTGAACAAAAATTAGCAGCTAAAAACGGCCAAAATGATGCCCAAGAAAAGCAAAATGTTAAAACTGCTAAAGAAACTGTTGCTACTAAGAAAGAAGCATATGAAAAAGCAGTTAAAGCTTTGAACGAGGCAAAGGAAGCTCTTTCTAAGCTTGAATACACATATGTTACAATCAAGGACGAGAGAACAGGCAAGTTCTTGGCTAAAGAAGTTGTTGTTAAGAGCGGTACTTACACAGTTGACGAATTGATGGTAGCTACAGGCGCTGACAAGAATGCTGAACACGGTTGGTTATTGGCTGACAAGCAATCCAAGTATGTTACAGTTTCAGGCCGTCATACAACAGTAACTGTTAAGGTTGCTACTAAAGTTCAAATCAAAATTTTCCCTGTTGATGAAGACGGTCGTTCATTAGGTCACGCTTTCGACGCTACTGCTGACGTAGCTGCAGACTTCACTACAGCTATGGACGTTGCTCCGAAGGAATTGACATTCGAAGGTAAGATTGTTGAGAACTTGGGCGTTAACGGTTACTTCATATTGGCAGATGTTGATGCTAACCACAAGCATTATTACATCAACGAATACACAAAGGGTGGCGTTATGGAATTGACAGCTGTTTACACAAAGGCTCCAGCCAAGAAGTACACAGGTAAAGAAGGTAAGAAGGGCACAAAGAACGGCCAAGTCGGTAAGACTGGTGAAGTTGCTACAGTTGCTACAGGTATCGGTGCTTTGATGACATTAGCCGGTGTAGTAGTTGCTACAAAGCGTCATTAATTGTCGAACAGACAGGAAGTTCGCTGAACTATAACAGCCGCCTCTAAGGCGTTAAACAAGAGTTGATGAGAAGACACCGCCTCAGGCGGTGTTTTCTTATTTACCGGAATAATTCATTTGCCGCCTCTAAGGCGTTAAAGTAGATAAGAAGGCACTGCTTCAGGCGGTGCCTTTTTTCGCTTAAATGCAGCGCTGTAATTGGCGGCTGTTGCTGCCCGCCTGCATTACACCACTATTACAAAAAACGGCGAATTTTGCATAATTGAGACAAAATGCTGCGAAATATTAGGCTTATATTATAGTTTGCAAACAGCCCGAAATTTCGGGCAAAATCGTGTTATATTGTAGTTGTAGTTAAGTTGCTCCGACAGGACATATTCTCTGAAGCAACTTTATCTTTGGAGGTAGGTAAAATGAAACGTATTTTAACAGCAACCATGGCGATGGCGCTAACTGCCTGGTTAAGCATTTATCCACAAGCTGCGTCCAACAACGGTGCAGTACATCTTAACGCTCCGCAAGCAGGACAGACTGCAACCTTAAACGGTGCAAGCACTAATAAGAAGGCCGGTACGGCAACAGTGAAGGTTGTTGATATTGCCAGCAATCAGGATGTAGCTAACTTCAATATTACAGAAGGTGTATACACACCGGCGGAATTACTGGCCAAGAGCGGATTGAACGGTTATGTTTTGGCAGAACGGCAGACAATGCCTTTTGTCGGCGGCAAACTGGAAGTTAAGGCAGGGAATATCAATGTTTTGGCAGTTTCCAAGGTTATTGCTATTAACGTTGAAGCTTATGATGTTAACGGTAATCGTTTAGGCGTTTACAGCACAACTGTCAGCCGCAATTATATCAGCGTTCACGGCTTTGTCACCGCTTTGACGGTAGCTAATCCGAGTATGGTGGTAGAAGCAGGATCCAACTTGCCGGCGAATTTGCTCGGTTATTATGCTTTAGCAAACGATGCCCGTAACCAACAGCCTCAGAAGTCCGAACAATGGGCTAACAATATTGATGCTGCTCCGGCCTTTACAGTTAAAGCTTATTATGTGAAGACGACAGCTCCGCAAAATAACGGTGCCGCTTCGACTATGAAACAGGGTCAGGTCGGCAAGACCGGTGAAGTTGCCGGTGTTGTCAGCGGCTTCGGTTTGCTTTTGACTTTGGCTGCTGCTGCTTGCAGTAAGCGCAAGTAATTTTTTAACTAGCGTTCATATTAATTTATCCGCGCCTCGGGAATGTCCTTTTCCTGAGGCGTTTTTTTGTGCTATACTACCAAAATAAAGGTCAAAAGCGCAGGCTTTTCTATGAGTTTTGTAATAATTAGATAGGACAGGTGAGAAAGTGGCTCTTAATCCCTTTGGTTTTTCTTTTTCCGACGAACCGGATATAGGATTGCAGATTGACTCATTTATCAAAAATATTTTAATCATTAAATAATTTATGCTTTATTCAGACTAAAATTTATATACGGTCTGAAAATATGCATTATGCACAAAATAAGCGCTTAAAAAAGAAAAAAGATGTGAGATTTTACCTGAAAATATAATATAAATACTAAATTGTGCTATAATCAAAAATATAATGTAATGGTGGGATTGGAGATTAATTTATGAGAAAAAAATTAAATGTTGGTGTTTATTTACTTTTTTTAATAGGTTTCCTTTGCTCCGCTTTTAGTGTTCAAGTTGCGGCGGAATATTCTATTAATATTTCTATTCCTTCAAAAGAACAAGCTTGTGTTATACCTCCCGGTAAAGATTTTTATGTTTTGGGAGACTTATATGGTGTCAATACTAAAGATAATTTAACTTTAACAGTGGATTTACTCACGTTAAAAGGTGATGCTGTACGCAGCTTTAGGTCAACTTCATTTCATAAGCCGGAAAATACGAACGTTAATTATAAATTTCTTAGCTATTATGCCGGAACAGATCGCAGACCGTTATATAGTTCTTTGATGCCGGACTTAGTATATGACAGAAATAATCCGGATACATTTAAAGATGCTTGGCGTAAAATTTGCTTTGATACACACCATTTTGCCGTTTTAGTTTCAGGTGGAGCATATAATAGAGATCTAAATCTTAATTCTGAGCGGGGAAATAGTTGGAAAATACTTCCCGAAGGAGAGTATAAGATTGTGGTTAAGCTGCTTAAAGATGGCTCAGAAGTAGCAAAAAACGTAAAAAATATAAAAATTGGAGTCAGCAAGGACATTGCATGTTTTCGTTTTTCTCCGGCTAATCATTACCGCCAAATTGAAAAATATGCGAAAAGAAATGGCATAAAAATTCTTTCGGATCCTTTAGTGGGATTTTGGCATCCTGCTGATAATTTTTCAGAATTTCATAATAGTTCTCTGTTTGCAGAAATATTGCCGAAATGGCGTTGGAACGACTTAACTGAATATCAAAACAATCATATCCATTTGTTTGATTATAATATTTCTGAAACTTCAGCAACTTATCAGGTGGAAATAGGTACAGCTCAAAAGCAAGGAATTATTGAAAACAATGATAGATTTACGTCATATTATTATAGTTATGGCGAGCCACAGATAGAAGGTGCTAAGTCGGCTGAAATTTTAAAGTTTAATCG
Source organism: uncultured Eubacteriales bacterium (assembly GCA_902373515.1). Taxonomy (GTDB): domain Bacteria; phylum Bacillota; class Clostridia; order Saccharofermentanales; family Fastidiosipilaceae; genus Amygdalobacter; species Amygdalobacter indicium. The sequence goes on from CABKML010000002.1 coordinate 38,546, forward strand.
TGATGAATTTTTAGCTTTAACTAGATTGGATCTTAATAGTGATGGTAATGATAATATGCTGGAACCGAGCAAGTTGAAAAAATCTACTTCAATATTATCACCCAAAGAGAATGAAATTATTTCTGTTGGTCGAAAATTTGCTATTACCGGTTTAGTTAAGCCTATTCAAAATGTGCAATCTTCTATAATTAGCAATTCTGATAATACTTTTGATTTTAAACACCGCTTGTCTGCAGTGCGTTATATCATCAGTAAGGGAAATCAGAAAGAAATTATAATTAAGAATATCGGCTTAACACGTGTATTAGAAGGCAGAAAGAGACAATCAATATTGGAATTTGAGCATGAGTTTAAGTTAGACTCTAAATGGCGTGGAAATGTGGAATTAAGAGCAGAGGCGCTTGATGAAACAGGCAAAACTTATCATTCCAGACCTGTGAAACTTAAATTACAGATTGCATAGAAAATGTATGATGGAAAAATCACTTAATTGGATGAATGGGTTTAACAACATCTTGCAGAAGTATAAATTGAATTTTGACCCTGTAGATATTTTCTTTCTAGCTTTGAGCGTGTATGGTATTTGCTCAGATACTAAAGAAGCGGAAGAGTCTGTTACAGATTATTTGCAGAATAAAGCTAAAGAATTGTCTAATGTGAATAGGATTTGGGAGCAAGCTGTATTTGCTTATTTATGGCATAATATTAATTATCAAGTGGCATTGGCTTGGGAGAGATTCTGTTTTGTTCGCGGTGTTGTTTTATTCACAGTGGATAAATTGGATCAACTGCGTAGAGGATATATATGCCAAAATAATTTTGAACGTAACATATGTAGAATATTATTTGAATTGGATAACGTTAATGACTTAGATGAGCAGCTAAAGTATTTAAATGATTATGAATATCGATCAATTAAAGAAAAAATTGCTGTATTTTGTCCAAATTGAATAGGATAGAAGGGCTTATTGTTATGATTTTAACCACATCAACGAATTTGTGTTGGGAACGTCCGGATAGATCTATTATGCCTTTAGAGAAGGCAATTCCACTTTTGGCTCAGGCCGGTTTTAAAATTTTAGATATGAATTTTTATGATTGGGCTTTACCCGGCTCGCCGTTTTTAACTTCAAACTGGCGTAGTTGGATTGATTCTGTTAAAAGAACAGCGGAACAAAATGGTGTTAGTTTTATCCAAGGACATGCTTATACTTTTGATTATGCCGCTTTATCTGAAGAGAGTAGCGAATATCAGTCTCAACAGGAATTAGTCGAGCGCTCACTTGACTGCTTAGCAATATTAGGAACTAAAGTTTGTGTAACCCATCCTTCTACTCGTAGAACTATTCATTTGGTTAAAGATTCTAAGTCTTTGGCTTTTAGATATATGAAACGATTGGCGGATTATGCAGAGAAGTATGGAATGAGAATTGCAGTTGAAAATATGTGCGATAAATTTTCTCCATATCAGCGAAAGTATTTTGTAAGTTTTGAAGAGATTTCTGATTTCTTTGATACGGTTAATGATTCGCGGCTTGGTTTGTGTTGGGATTTTGAACATGGATTATTGATGCGACATCAGCAAGAGGAAATCCTTTATGAGTTAAAAAAAGTGTTGATTGCTACTCACGTTTCAGATAGCCTGAGTAATGTAGATACGGATTTGATGCACGTTCCTCCTTTTTTTGGCAGAGGTAATAATTGGGGCTCCATTATGCCTGTTTTACATAAAATTGGGTATAAAGGTTGCTTTAGTTTTGAATCTCATAATTTTACTAATTGGTTACCGGATGAAGTTCTAGTTACAGGACTTGAGTTGTGTCATCAAATTGGCCAAAAGTTATTTTGCCTGGCCGACTCTTCCACTTTGATTGTCGACGATAGTAATAATGGCAGGTGAATAATGGTTTTATATGATCTAGTTGCTTGTGACATTGATGGTACTTTACTTGATCATGATGAGCAATTGACGGATGTTCATCAACAACTGAAGCAATTTATTAAACTGAAAAAAATTCCTTTTACATTCGTTTCCGGTAGATCTTGGCCGGGTTTGAAGAAATTAATTGATTTTTTTGAGCCGGAACTTCCTGTGCTGGGGAATAATGGTGGTACAGCCTATTACAATGAAAGGGTACTTTGGACACATTCATTTTCAGCACAACCTTTGTGGCAAGCTATTTGGACAGCTTCTCAACTTGATATGTTGATCGTTTATACTGTAGGTATGAATGAATATGCTTATAAGTATAATGACTATTTACAAAATCAAATAGACCGTTTTGATCGTTATAAAACCATTTGGACAGCGAATAGAACTGAATGGTCGAGACTAAATTTGGATAAAATTATGATTATTGATCCCCAAAAACCGGGTCGAATAGATTCGGTATTGAAGACAATTCCCATTAATTTTAGAGAAAAACTAAATATTATTCGTTATAATGATCGCTCTGTGGATATAACTGCGGCACAATCCGATAAAGCTTTAGGATTGAAAGATTTGATGGAATATTTAGGTGCTAAAAGCGCAATTGCATGTGGCGATGATCTTAATGACGTGGATTTTTTGAAAGCTGCCGACTTAGGAATAGCTGTTGCTAATGCACATCCTGATTTGTGCTCGGTGGCAGATGTTTTGTGCGAGAAAAAAGGAGCAGAAGGAATACTGAATTGCTTACGAAAAATATATGAATCGTAAATTAGGGTTAAGAGAGGTATTTAGTTTGAATATAACTGTTAAGCGTAAAATTGAACCTTATTTGTGGTTGGCACCAAGTTTTGTGCTGTTTGCTTTATTTGTCTTTTATCCATTCTTTATTACGCTTTATAAGAGCTTTTATATTGTTGATTCATTGGGAGCGGTACGCAAGTTTGTTGGTGCCGGTAACTACTTATACATCTTGAAGGATAAGGAGTTTATACAGGCAATTTTGAACACACTGTATTTTGCATTGTTGACTGTACCTGCTTCGAAAATTATAGGATTATTATTAGCGATGCTGGCTTATCATAAACATAAATTGTCAATTTTGTATGAAACAAGTTTTGCTATTCCGATGACTATCGCTTCTTCGACTGCAGCTATGATTTTTCAGTTATTATATGTACCGACTTTAGGTTTTATAAATGGGATTACAGGGTTGCAAATAAGGTGGTTAACTGATCCTAAAGTAGCTATGTTTTCTATTGCTTTGATTCAAATATGGTTGTCATCAGGATATGCTTTTGTTTTCTTATTATCCGCTGTTAGAAATATTCCTGAAGCAGTATTGGAAAGTGCTTCTATAGATGGAGCAACCGGCTGGCGAAAAATGATATTCATTATATTACCTTTGATTTCACCAACTATGTTTTATTTAATAGTCATGGATATTCCCTTTAGTATTATGATGGTAAGTTTGAACAACGTTTTGACGCAGGGCGGTCCTAATAATTCAACTATGACCGTGATGTTGTATATTTATAATCAAATTGCTTTAGTAGGAAACAATACTTATGCAAATGCCGCAACGATGATTGCTTTTATAATTACACTGGGATTTATTTTATTAGGATTTGCATTTGAAAAGAAAGGAGTTCATTATCAATGATTAGGCAAAAATTAAATAACTATATTTACCAGATGTTCTGCTTGCTCGTTGCTTTTGTTGTTATTTTCCCAATTTTATATGCTGTTTTTGTATCTTTTATGAGACCTGAGGACATCTTGACCAATCCTCCGCACTTTTTTCCGGTGAGTTTTACTTTAGATAATTATAAAGAAGCTTTTTCCAGGACTTTGTTAGGCAGATATATTTTTAATTCATTCGTTGTAGCTATGATTTCCAGCTGCTCCAGAATTGTACTGGGTGCAATGGCTGCGTATGCTTTTGTGTTTTTTGAATTTAAAGGTAAGAAAATACTTTTTATGTTGGCTTTATGTACAATGATGGTTCCGACCGAAGTGGTTATGGTATCTAATTTTACAACCGTGTCACGATTGGGTTTAATTAATACTTATTTAGGTATATGTGTCGTGTTTTTGGTATCAGCTAATAATATTTTTATTATTAGACAGTATTTTATGTCAATAGATAAGTCGTTGTGGGAAGTAGCGCAGATTGATGGATGTACTAGATTTAAGTTTTTTAGTAGAATTTTATTACCCGTTGCTAAGCCGATAATAATTACAATTTTTTTATCTTCATTCGTTAATTTGTGGAATCAATATGTTTGGCCCTTAGTTGTAACTAATAGAAATGAAATGAGGACAATTCAAGTCGGTATTACGATGCTTAAGGACCGTGAATCAACAGCTTTTGGCCCGGTAATGGCCGGTGTAGTTGTTTCTTTAGTTTTTACCGCTTTAATTTTTGCTTTATTCCAACGTAAAATTGTAGCAGGGATGATGTCAGGTTCTGCTAAAGGATGAATATTTAATTAAATTATTAAATGCCTCTTGTAGGGGTAGAAAGGTAATAAATTATATGAAAAAGTTTTTTTCAACTGTACTTAGTCTTATTTGCATTTGTGGCTTAGTTGCATGTTCGAGTGTTAAACAGCCTAATAAGCAAAATGACTTAAATCAAACATCTGTTGCAGAGAAAAAACAAGAGCCGAATTCAGCCAATGACAAAATGACGGAACTTACTTTTTGGCATTCGATGGATGGAGCTTATGCGGAGGTGTTGAATCGTCAAGTTAAGACTTTCAATGAAGGAATCGGCAAAAAGAACAACATACATGTCACAGCTGTTTTCCAAGAGTGGCCGGGTACAAACGCTTTAACTATGGCCATGTCTTCCGATGATATTGCTAATATGCCTGATATAATTCAATTGTACGCTGAGAATGTCAGCTTAATTCGTAATTATAAACGGACTGTTTGGGCCGAAGATATGTTTGCTAAATATTCTGAGTTAACTAAAAAGCAGGATTTGTTAGCCAATACAATTTCTTCATATTCTATAAAGGGGAGAATGATAGGCGTGCCTTACAATATATCTGCTTTGTTGATGTATTATAACGAGGATTTGTTTGACAAAGCAGGTATAAAAGAAGTTCCCAAAAATTTAGCAGATTTAGCCCAAGCTATGAAAGAACTTAAGGATAAAACAAATGTTAAACATGCTCTTAATGTACAGGTAAGTCAGTTTGAATTGGAAAACTGGATTGCAACACAAGGAAAGAAAGGTACTTTCTTTGGAAATAATGATAGTGGACATGCAGGACCTTTGAATAAATTTGCTGCTGCCGAAAACGGCTCGCTTACTTCCTTCTTGAAAGCATGGCAAAACATTGTTTCTACTGATGCCTATAAGCCACAGAATGATAGTATAAAAGAAGAGTTTGCTAATAAAGACAGTGCAATTGTTATTATGACCAGTTCACGTATTCCGGCAATGAAGAAACTAATTGGTGATAAGTTTAAATGGAATGTCGCTCCTATACCTACTGTTAATGCTGATGATAAACAGGGAGCTTTTCCTAGCGGTGCCGGTCTGTACATTATTAATCGTGATGATAAGAATAAGGTTAAAGCAGCATGGATTTTTAATCAATTTATGATTAGTAATGAGGCACAATCAATGTGGTTAGAAAAGACGGGTTATGTTCCGGTTAATCAAAAAGTTTTAGAGTCTGAAGCGTATAAAAAAGCGCTGACAGATAATCCACAAATTGCAGTTGCTTTCAATACGTTGAAAAACACAGGCGAAAATGTTGTTTCTGCTTTTGTTCCGGCTCAAAATATTGTTAATAAGATTATTAAAGAAACAATGTTGAAATTTGGCAAGCACGAAATAAGTATGGATGAAGCACAGACTCAATTAGCTTCCGGTGTTCAGAAAGCTTTTGATGAATATTACAAATTGAATCCGGAATCATAGATAAATCTTCTTAGTATGTGTTAGAATTATTTGCCTCAATAGTAATATTGCTATTGAGGCCTTCATGTTTCTTAGAGGTAGCGTGTGCAAAATAAAGGAATAGTTATAGATTGTGATCCCGGATTAGATGATTTATTAGCTTTATGTGCAGCAGCATATTTTTTCCCACATAGAGTTAAAGGAATTTGTAGTACATATGGTAATACTAATGTAGAACAAACGTTGCGTAACAGTCTTATGGCTTTGAAAATTTTACCTCAAATCAATTGTTCTATTTACAGGGGTGCTGCTTGTGCCGATTTTTCCGGTATAAATACTAAATTAAAGTTAAATTGGCAGGGATATGGTGATAATGACGGTTTATGCGGTGTACAATTAACTACTTTGTTAGAACAAAGTAAAGTGGATTTATTTAAGGACTTTGAAGCAGGTAAAAAATCACTAACTAATTTAAATCCTGAAATAAGAGATATTACTGAATTAATTGTAAAATTGAAAGAAAAAAAAGACGGATATGATCTAATTTCCATTGCACCTCTTACAGATATTTCTGCACTTTATCGAGCAATGTCAAATGAAAATTTTTCCATCTATACTCTAGGAAGCTACTTTAATCTTTGCCCTGTAGAACGAGCAAGATTAAGTTATAACATAAAGTTGGATCCGAATGCGGCCAATAAAGTATTTACCGAATGTCCAAATTTAACAATTACAGGTTTGGATATATATGGTAATTGGTCAGAGCATGATTTTTTTAAATTGTTTAATGCATCAACTAAGATAAATACGGTATCTTCCCGATTATTAAGAAATTCCGTATTTGCTTATAATTGCCATAAAATGGATGCATCGGCGTTACTTGTGGATAGCTTACCGATATTTGCTATTGCTCATCCGGAATTATTTACGTGGACCTATGGTACAATCAAAGTAATAGCTGAAAACTATCCGAATGTTGATTTTATGCAATTTCAAGTAGAAGAATTTATTTCTGAAATTGATAAAAAAACTAAGGCTAAAGTTGCTACCGGAATAGATTTATCAGCGTTTATAGATTATTGGTTAGAGATAATATGCAAAATATAGTAAGTATGATCATAAATTCAACTGTACAGTATTTTTATACGGCGGTTGGATAAAATTTATGATTTCATTTACACTTACAACTAAACTGAAGGAGTACCAAATGACAGCACAGGAAAGATTGGAACAATGTTATACAAGCGTGCGGGAACGCTTACCATTTCTCCCGAAAGTCGGCCTGATTTTAGGCTCGGGCCTGGGAGATTTGGCAGAAAAACTCGAAATTGTCGCTTCTATACCGTACAGCGAGATAGCGAACTTCCCTATCTCGACCGTAGCCGGACATAAAGGCCGCTTCGTTTTTGCCTATATCGGTGAAGTGCCGACAGTAATCATGCAGGGACGAGTCCACTATTATGAAGGCTACAGCATGGAAGAAGTCGTTTTGCCGACCCGCCTGATGCACCTTATGGGCGCAGAAACCCTTTTCTTGACCAACGCGGCCGGCGGCATCAACTCTGAATTTGCAGTCGGCGATTTCATGCTCATAACCGACCAGATAAGTTCGTTCGTTCCATCCCCTCTAATCGGCCCCAACGCCGATAAATTAGACGAGCGCTTCCCCGATATGTCGCAGATTTACGATCTTGAATTGCAGAACTTAATCAGCAAAACGGCGCAAAATAAGGGCATCCGCCTGCAGAAAGGCGTATATTTGCAGACAAGCGGCCCGAACTTCGAAAGCCCGGCAGAAGTCAGAATGTACAGCATGTTGGGAGCAGACGCCGTGGGCATGAGCACGGCCTGTGAAGCTTTGGCGGCCAACCATATGAAAATGCGAATTTGCGGTGTTTCCTGCATCTCCAACTTGGCAACCGGCATTTCAAAAGTTCCTTTGAGCGATGATGATGTCAAAGAAATAGCGAACAAAGTCGGCGCACAGTTCCAAGAACTGGTTTTAAGCGCTATCCGTCAAATGGCTTAAACGCGCGCGAAACTGCCCGCGAAAATTGCCGCTTGAAGCTTGAAATTTGAAGTCGCCCCCCAAGCGACCCGAAAGTCGGCTCGAAAGTCGCCCCCCAAAGCGACCCGAAAGTCGGCTCGAAAGTCGCCTCCAAAAGCGTCTCCAAAACCGGCCCTAATCACCCCAAAATCGGCCGAAAAGAAGAAAGAAGTAACATGAGAATCAGATTTTACAATGCCCGCATCATCACCTTTGCCGAACAGCAGACAACAGGCGAATTGGACCGGAATATCATTGACGGCGAATTGTGGACCGAAGACAACAAAATTATTTATGTCGGCAAAACACCCGCCGAGCCGGCAGGCTCAGCGCAAGACCCGGCAAGAGCAACTTTACCGCCATTCAATCGGGAAATAGACGTTCAGGGTAACTTAATTCTGCCCGGTTTCAAAGACGCCCACACCCATTCCGCCATGACCTTCTTACGCTCCTATGCCGACGATTTACCGTTATTGGATTGGCTCCACCAACAAGTTTTCCCGTTAGAAGCCAAACTGCAGCCGCAGGACATCTATTGGTGCAGCCGCCTCGCCGTGCTGGAGTACTTGAGTTCCGGCATAACGACAATTTTTGACATGTATTTTTATCCGGAGAACTTTGTTCAAGCGATGATAGACTCGAACTACAGAGCAGTATTGGTATCCGCTTTGAATAACTTTTATTCTTCCGTCGCTAATATGGAAGAGGAATATCACCGCTACAACAACACTAACCCGTTAATCTCGTATTTCCTCGGTTTCCATGCCGAATATACAACGTCTCTTGATTTGCTGCATCAAATCGCCGCCTTAGCGAACAAATTGCAGGCGCCCGTGTATATGCACAGTTCCGAATCGGCGCAGGAAGTAAAGGACTGTTTGAGCCGCTACGAGCTGACACCGACAGTTTTATTCGACCGCCTCGGCATTTACAACTATGGCGGCGGTGCTTACCATTGCATCCACATGAGCGACGAAGATTTGCGGATTTTCAAGGAGCGCAAATTATCTATCGTCACCAATCCCGCATCCAACTGCAAACTCGCTTCCGGCATAGCCCCTGTTTGCAAAATTTTGGAGCAAGGCATCAATTTGGCTATCGGCACGGACGGCCCGGCGAGCAACAATGCGCTGGATATGTTCCGCGAAATGTTCCTTGTGACAGCTTTGGCCAAAATTCGGGAGAAAGATGCTGCCTGCGTGCCGGCGCAACAGGTTTTGCAAATGGCGTGCGTCAACGGTGCCGAAGCTTTGAACTTAAAGGCGGCAAACAGTCTTCAAGTCGGCAAACTGGCCGATTTAATCATTCTGGACTTGCAGCAGCCGAACATGCAGCCTTTGAATAATATTGTCAAAAACGTGGTTTACAGCGGCAGCAAAAGTAACGTTCTGTTGACTATGGTTGACGGCAAAATCCTTTATGAAAAGGGACAATACGCTGCCAATTTCGATGTCGAACGTATTTATTATGAAGTCAACAAAGTTATTAAGAGGGTAAAATCTTAAGGCGATAAAAAGTTTAAAATCCGGCAGACAGAGTGATGAGCAACTTTCTACCGCCGCTCTGCCTGCCGACCGCTAATCTCTCGCCTGAACACCCGACAGGCAGAAATTGATGAACAATAAACTGCCGGAAGCTCGCCTGAGCCTTTACAGACGGCAACTTATCCTTTAGAATAACAAGAAATGCGGAGGGATGATTATGCCGAGAAGAGAACTCAACGAGCGCACGACAGCAGCTGCAGTTTATATCTCCAATCACATAGGCGATTGGACGGCGGCGCATTTTCCCTTTGCCGATACAGTTGATAACAGGACTGAGTTGATGGTTTTATCATCGTTCAGTCCTTTATTTTTGCCTTGCAGCCGAGTTTGCATTGCTGCTAATCGGGTATACCGTCGCTACGGCAATTGTTTCCTCGAACAAATGCAAACTCCAATTCAGATTCATATAAACAATAATTATAAAAAAGCAATAGAAGGAAATGATTTTTTCATTTCCTTTTTTTTAGGAGGAAAACATGCAGAAAATCAGAAGTTTGGTAACTAATGCCGACTTAAGCCCCGCAGAAATGCTCGAAATAGTTAAATCGGGCGCAGCGATTGCGGCAGAACCGGCCAAGTATGCGGACGTTTGCCGCGGCAAAGTTTTGGGCTCACTTTTCTTCGAACCTTCAACCAGAACCAGATTAAGTTTTGAAGCGGCCATGTTGCGCTTGGGCGGCAGCGTCGTAACTATTCCCGAACCTAACGTTTCTTCGACGACTAAAGGCGAAAGCTTGAAAGATACCATTCGCACGGTTGCCTCTTACACCGATGTTATCGCCATGCGCCACCCGCATGAAGGTGCCGGTACTTTAGCGGCGGAAGTCAGCTGCGTGCCGTTCATCAATGCCGGTGACGGCGGCCATCAGCATCCGACTCAGACTTTGACGGACTTATTGACCATTTATGAGAATCGACACAGCTTGGAAAATTCCGTCGTCGGTTTGTGCGGCGACTTGAAATTCGGACGCACGGTCCACTCCCTCGTTAAAACTTTGAGCCAATTCAAGAACAATCGCTTCATCTTCATCTCCCCCGAAGAATTGCGCATCCCCGACTATTTACGCCTCTATCTGGACGAAAATCATATCCCTTATCAGGAAGTAAACAAATTGGAAGACGTCATCGCCGACCTGGACATCCTTTACATGACCCGGGTCCAGAGAGAGCGCTTTTTCAACGAGGCTGATTATGTCCGTCTGAAAGACAGTTACATTCTGAATCAAAGCAAATTGCTGCAGGCGAAAAAAGACATGATTATTCTGCACCCCCTGCCGCGCGTCAACGAAATAGCGGAAGAAGTGGACAGTGACCCCAGAGCGCAATATTTTGCCCAGGTCAAATACGGCATGTATGTTCGCATGGCCTTAATTAAGTTTTTGTTGGAGGAAAAATAATGTTACAGGTAAACAGCATCACAAACGGAGTAGTAATTGACCACATCAAAGCCGGTTCGGGCTACAAAATTTTCCAACTGCTGGAATTGGACAAATGCGGTGAAAGTGTCGCTTTACTGATTAACGTGGATTCCTGCAAAGAGGGGAAGAAAGACATGATTAAAATCGAACAGGCGCACGATATTGATTACAGCGTGCTGGGCCTGCTTGACCCGAACATTACAATCAACGAAATTGCCGGCGAGAAAATTATTCGCAAATACAGCGTCAAATTGCCGACGGAAGTTTACGATTTTATCAAGTGCAAAAACCCCCGCTGCATCACCAACCATCAGAATATCGGCAACCGCTTCAGCCTGCTGAGCGCAAGTGCCGGTTTGTACAGCTGCCATTATTGTGACAATTTATATAAGTGCGGAGGTTCGCAGTGCTGACTGTTATTAAAAACGCCCGCTTGGTCGACAGCGAAATTGACCGCCAAGGCTCGCTTCTGTTGCAGGATGAACGCATAATCGCTACCGGCTCTATCGACGCTTTCAGTGCCTTGGAAGCGGAAGCTGCAGTCATAGATGCACAGGGTCAAACGCTGATGCCGGCCTTTGTCGACCTGCACGCCCATTTTCGTGACCCGGGCTTGACTTACAAAGAAGACTTACTAACCGGAGCGCAGGCAGCCTTAGCCGGCGGTTACACGGCAGTCAATTTGATGGCGAACACCAAACCCGTATGCGATACAAGCGAGAAGCAGGCGGCCGTTATGCAAAGAGCGGCAGCCTTGGACTTAATCGACATTTATCAGACACAGGCGATAACTGTCAACATGCAGGGAGAAGAATTAACCGATTTCAGCAGCTCCCTGACTCCGTTATTATCCGATGACGGCAAAGGCATTGCCGACGACAAACTTATGTACAAGGCCCTCGAACAAGCAGCAGCGAACGGCAAAATATTACAGTTGCATGAAGAAAATCCGGAATTTGCCCCCGATATTACCGGCTTAGCTGAAGAAACCATGGTCGCCCGCGACTTAACTTTGGCAGCTGCCGCAAAAGCACCTGTCTACCTTTGCCATATCAGCACGGCTAAAGCCTTGAAAATGGTGGAAATTGCCAAACAAAACGGCGTGCAGGTGATTTGTGAAGTTACGCCGCATCATCTGGCCTTGGCCGATAACCCCTACAAAGTCCATCCGCCGCTAAGAAGCGCTGCAGATTGTCAAGCTTTAATCGATGGTATCAGAAAGGGCACAGTTGACATTATCGGTACCGACCATGCCCCGCACAGCGAAGCGGACAAAGCAGCCGGCGCTCCCGGTTTAGTCGGTCTGGAAACGGCCTTCAGCGTTTTATACACCGTCCTGGTAGAAGAGAATAAAATCAGTCTCTCAAAGCTGTCACAGCTGCTAAGCTTGCGCGGCGCAGAAATCCTTAACTTGGAACAAGGCCGAGTTTTACCGGGCTACAAGGCGAATTTGACTCTGGTCGACTTAACGGCAAGCCGGACAATCAAACCGGAGAAATTCCATTCTAAAAGTCATAACACCCCCTTTGCCGGCCGCACATATCGGGGAGAAATCCTCTGGACGATGCATAACGGCAAAATTAAATGGAGAAAGGAAACGGACAAATGAGTTACATCAGCCGCAAATTATACGAAACTATCCGCGAAAAAGGTTTTGTTTGTGTCGGCCTCGACAGCCACATGGACTATATCCCGACTTATATCAAGAAAAAGTACAACAATGATCCGGAAGCCTGTTTAACGGCATATAATCAGGCTATCATCGACGCTACAAGCGACATCACCGCCATTTACAAATTACAGATAGCTTACTACGAGGCTAACGGCATTGCGGGACTTAAAGCCTACCGCAACACTTTGCAATATCTCAAACAACACGAATTGCTCAGCATCGGCGACATTAAGCGGGGCGATATAGCAGCCACGGCCAAAGAATATGCAAGAGCCCATTTTGACGGCGAATTTGCCGCCGACTTTGTGACCTTAAACCCTTACATGGGTCTGGACAGCATCACGCCTTATCTGGATTACCTCAAACGGGGCGACAAAGGCATTTTCGTTCTGTTAAGAACGTCCAACCCCGGCGCTGAAGATATAGAATGCCTCGACTATCAGGGCAAACCGCTGTATTTTCATATCGGCGACGCTTTGCAGGAATTAACAGCAGAATTTGACAACGAACCTTATTCACCCTTGGGCCTGGTTGTCGGCGCCACCCACGCTGAAGAAGCAAGCGAAATCAGACAGCGCTACAGCAAGCAGTTCTTCCTCCTCCCCGGTTACGGCGCTCAGGGAGCCAAAGCCGAGAATATCAGAAATTATCTGACGGATTTTAACGGCGGCGTGGTCAACTCTTCCCGCGGCATTATTAAGTACTATCAAAAATTCGCCGACGGTGACACGACAGAGGCAAAATTTGCCAACTACACGCGCGAAGCTGTCATCAAAATGCGTGAGGATATTTATGGCGCATAAAACGGCTTATGAAAAAGTGGAAATTATCGGCAATTATCCGATTGCCGGCGAAGTTTACGAGTTGACCGTAGCCTGCAAAAGAGAAGTAGAGCCGGGACAATTTTTCATGCTTAAAGCATTCAGCGACATTAACATGCTGCCCCGTCCCATAAGCATCAACACCTGTACCAAAGATACTTTGACTTTTCAGTATGCAATAGTAGGCAAAGGCACGAAAGAACTGGCACTCAAAAAAAGCGGCGATTATTTGGAAATCTTGGGCCCTTTGGGCAACGGCTTTCTCCAAGAAGAACTGAATTTACCGCATTTGCCGCAACGAAAGATAAAAATAGCGCTGGTCGCCGGCGGTATCGGTATCGCTCCCTTTCGTTATCTCAGCCAAAAATTGGCAGCTGTTAAAAGCAAGTTGCCGTCCGACCTGCAGGACAATTTACAAGTTGATTTGTACGCCGGATTTAGAAGCGAAGTTTACGGTATTACCGGTATGGAAGAATATGTCGACCATATCCACATTGCCACCAATGACGGAACTTGCGGCCATCGCGGCTACATCACCGAAATTTTGCCGGCAGATTACGACTATATTTACGCCTGCGGCCCGACAGTCATGCTGCGCAGCTTACAGCAGCAAGCTTTCAAAGGCCAACTGTATCTTTCTTTGGAAAATCGCATGGCTTGCGGCATCGGTGCCTGTTTAGCCTGCAGCTGCCGGACAACAGCGGGGATGAAAAGAGTCTGCAAAGAAGGCCCGGTTTTTGCGGCAAGAGAGGTGTGTTTATGAGTTTGGCAGTAGATATTTGCGGTGTTAAGTTGAAAAATCCGATTATCGCCGCTTCCGGCACCTTCGGCTTCGGGCAGGAATACGCCGATTACTTTGATTTGAACGTCTTAGGCGGCATAGCAAGTAAGGGTTTAACTTATTACGGCAAGGACGGCAACAGCGGTATTAGAGTCTATGAAACGGCAAGCGGCATTATGAACAGCATCGGCCTGCAAAACCCTTCAGTCGAGACTTTCATCCGGGAAGATTTGCCTTTCATGCAACAATTTTCGGCTGAAATCATCGTCAATGTCGGCGGTGCGGCCTTGGAAGATTACCTTTTGTCCATCGACCGTTTGCAGCAAACATCCGTCAGAATTATCGAATTGAATATTTCCTGTCCCAATGTCAAAGAAGGCGGCATGGCCTTCGGCATCAAGTGTGAAAGCGCCTATGAAATTGTGCGGCAGGTGCGGGCCCATACGGATAAAATCCTGATGGTGAAACTTTCACCCAATGCCGAGAACATCAAAAAGATGGCGCAAACTTGTGTAGAAGCAGGAGCCGATTGCCTATCTTTGGTTAACACTTTCAACGCTTTGGCGATTGACGTCAAGCGGCGCAAAGCCGTGTTCGACAACATCACCGCCGGCTTATCGGGAGCCTGCATCAAACCGATAGCCTTACGCATGGTGAGAGAGGTTGCACAAACTGTAAACGTGCCGATTATCGGGATCGGCGGCATCAGAACTTATGAGGATGCTTTGGAATTTATCATGGCGGGAGCTTGCGCCGTTCAAGTCGGAACAGCCAATTTCCTGGATTTACAGACCATGCCGAAAATTATTCACGGTCTGGAAGAATATATGCAAAGAGAGCATTTGACCGACTTAAGTGAAATTAGAGGAATAATATAGAAAATTTGCCCGCTTAGCGGCGAAGGAGGAATTATGGAACAAGTATTGGAGTTGTTGAAAAAAAGTGAGAGCTTACTGGAGGGGCATTTTTTACTGTCTTCCGGCAAGCACAGTAATCGTTATATTCAGTGCGCCAAAGTCTGCATGTACCCGGAGCGCATTGCCGCAATCTGCCAAATAATCAAGGGTAAGTTACAGGCGGACAATGTGCAGGTTGATTGTGTTGTCGGACCTGCGATGGGCGGTATAATTGTCGCTTACGAGCTGGCAAGAGCCTTGGATGTGCGCGCTATGTTCACCGAGCGGGAGAACAATATTATGACTTTGCGCCGGGGCTTCCAAGTACATAAGGGCGAGAAAGTGCTGATTGTAGAAGATGTTGTCACCACAGGCAAATCATCTTTGGAGAGTATCGCTGTCTTAAAAGAACAGGGAGCGGAAATTGTCGGTATTGCATCTATTGTTGATAGAACCAACGGCAAGTTGCAAGCGCCGTATAAGTTGTATCCGGCTATCAGTCTGCAAGTTCAAGCTTACGATGCGAGCGAGTGTCCTTTGTGCGCAGAGGGGAAATTGCAGTTAGTGAAACCCGGCAGCCGCAAAATGCCTTTAGTTTAAGTACGTTTGTTACTTGTGAAAAAAGTATCTCGCTATTCTTCACTTACGTCGCTAAGTACGGCGCTAAGGAGAGAAGGCGGGATGATTTTTTTGCCGGGGAAATTTTACAGTGTCGGTGTCGGTAGCGGCGCAAAAGCCAATAATTGCCCCGGCTGATTTTCCAAGGTGTAATCCGTCACGACTTTGGAGCCGTAGCGCAGGTGCAAATCAACAATTTGAACTTTAATCGTTCGACTTTCACTACCGGCCCCCGATTGTTTGTAAAGCATATATAAATGTTCACCCTGTTTATGAGCTTGCACGAAACGGCCGTTCTGTTGCAGTGTATACAGCTCTTTTTCCAACTTGCCGGCAGCAGACAGAGGCTGTATTTTGTTGCCGATTAAAAGATGTAGTTTTTCATTGAATTCAAAAAGGGTATCAGCTTCTTCCGGTAAATAGATTTTTTCGTTTAATTTCAATGTTTCGGAATCATAAATGTGAATTTCTTTATGAATAGCGTTCCTATCTCCGCTTAAACAATATAACTTTCCGGCACAGGCTATGACGTCTTTATATTTATGCTCAGCTTCAGTCTCGTAAGTAGTAGCCGTTTTCGCTTGCAAATCTACAACGGTTAAGGCGCAGGCAAAATTACCGTCATTTTTAACGGCAGCCCCGACAATATATGCTTTTCCCCCGTTGACAACTGCTTTTTGGGCAAATAGCGGAATTACTTTTTGGAAAAGTAAATTACCCGCTAAATCTTGAACAACCAAAAGGCTTTGATATCCTTCTTTTGTCATATTACCGTTCATTACGGAAATCAATTGGTCCTTGCCGTAGCAAATGGCTGTTACGCCGCTGTAAGCCGGATTATCAAGTAGATGGAATTGTTTTTGCCCTTTTTCTGTAATTTCCAACAAGTTATTTGCCCGCTCGCCGGCAAACAAAATCCGCCCGGAAGTTAAAGCAACTTTGCTTATATCCTGTAAGTTCAGCCTTTCTTTGCTGATTAAATCATTTGTGCGACTTATGAGCGAAAGTTGAGCACCTTTATTAAGCATGCTTGAACTCATTAAATAATAGGCCGGCTTAGGCTTTAAACTCGGAGCGGATAAATTAACGTTTGTCAGGTAACGGTAAGCAAGGACAGAAACGGCACAGCTTAAAATAAAGAGGACATTTAGTATTATTAACTTTGTTTTAGCTTTTTCAATTTTAGGCATCCCGTTCTCCTTAAAGTCTCTTTTTCATAGAGAGCCTGCTTAATAAATTTTTATTTATTGTATAAAAGCCTGCAGCAATTGTCAACTAGTTATCGTTTAGCTGTATAAATTTTAGTAAGCTGAAAACATCAATTGCTAAAGTAAGGTGCACAAGCCGGAATTTTGGCAAGCTGTTGATATGTTGTAAAGTATAAGTTACGATGATATCATTATTTACAAGACGGCTGACGCAAAATGCAGGAGGAAAGCTTATGACAGCGACATTTAATTTCAGCAGCAATCTAATCAACTACATCGGCTTAGCCGCTTTATTCACGGCATCTTTACTTTTATTGTTGACAGGCGAAAAAATTAAACACCCGTTTCTCTTCCTTATCGGTCTGCACGGGGGGACGAAAATTGCACAAATGACTGTTATCCTCAGCGGTGTCACGCCTTTTTATAAATATGTCTCGCTTGTGACCGCCGCCCTTCTGGCGGAAGTTATCCTTGTTACATTATTTTGCACATTGGCCAAACGTTTGTCTTATGCTTTAGCCGGCGCACTTATGGCTTTTTATCCCTTTTTGCTTTTGCGAAGATTTTGGCCGACGGATTTTCCGGTATATTTCGTACCGTTTTACGTACCGTTGATGTTATTGGCTTTAATTGGCGCTTATGTGTTTTACAGTCGACCGCAATTGTTGATGTATCTTATGACTTCCTGTTGCGGTACACTGGGAATTTTTATTGTTTTCTATTCTTTATTTATGCGCTTAAGCCTGAAAAAAGCTGTTGTTTTTGTCGCCGCTTATTCACATGATATGCCTTTGCCATACTTAGCAGCTTTTTTAGTAATTCTTTTATTAGGCACAATTTTCGGTTACTGCTGTCAAACCGGCCGCATCAAATTGGCCTCTGCAACTTGAAAATTTCCGGTGTTACTTCGCTTTCGGCAGACAGCTGGCCGAAGAAATTGACTCGATAGAGCCCTAAGTTTGGGCGCTACAACGATAACTTTACACATTAGATAGTCCGGCGTAAAAGTTGGGAAATAATCATGTGTTATAATCGCGTAATACAATTGGATTTTTATAGCTTGCCGGCGAAGTAGCGAAATCAAGGAAGCGCAAAAAAAGCGAACTGCTCAGCTGCGAAACGGCTGACCGACGAACGAAAATAATTGCATCTACATTGAAGCTTACGGCATAATTTGAGGCTTAAAGCATGTAGAACGGAGCTTTAATGAATAAGGATTATTTATTGCAACTATTACGGAACGAGCAGGAGGCGACTGTCAGCAGACGCCGCTATTTACACGCTCATCCGGAACTTTCATTCAAAGAAAAAGAAACGGCGGCATACATCACCCGCTTTTACGAAAACTTGGGCTTGCCGGTACAGCACTGCCGTAACAATTACGGTCTGACCGTTTTAATTGATTCCGGCAAACCGGGTAGAACTTTGGCCTTACGGGCCGATTTTGACGCTCTGCCGATACAGGAAGATACAGGCCTACCTTTTGCCTCTGTCAATCAAGGGGTTATGCATGCCTGCGGTCATGACGCCCATACAGCTTATTTGATGACTGTGGCTGCCTGCCTGGCGCGAGTGAAAGACAGTTTTAACGGCAAAGTTTTAATTATTCACCAACCGGCGGAAGAAATGGCTCCCGGAGGGGCCAAAGGGATGATTGCCGAAGGAGTACTTGACGGTGTGGATACGGTTATGGGTTGCCACTTCATGAGCACCATGCCTTGCGGTAAAGTTTTCTATCATGCGGGAGCTGTCCAGCATGCCCGTTCCAAATTCACCATTCAAGTTATCGGCAAAGGCGGTCATGCTTCCTTGCCGGAAGAGGCGAACGACGCTATTTTAATTGCCAGTGAATTGGTAGTTAATTTGCAAAGTATTATTTCCCGGCGCGTAGCGTCCAAAGAATCGGCAGTATTAACCGTCGGCTCTTTTGACGGCAAAGGTCAATTCAACATAATTAAAGATCAGGTAACGCTGGAAGGCGATGTGCGTTCCATGTCGGATTATACCTGTCAATTGATTGAAGAGCAGGTCAAACGTATTTGTCACGGGCTGGAAGAAGCGTATGGTTGTACGATTAAAGTTGATTATGTGACAGATTATCCGGTGCTTGTCAATGATAAGAATGTCACCGGCGAAGTTGTTCGTATTTTGCAGGCGGAACAGGATCTGATACCGGAGATTACGGGAATAGAGGATTGCGGCGTTTTGAATCCGTCGGAGGATTTCGCATATTTTGCAGCCGAAAGACCCGCTTGTTTCTTCTATATCGGCGCAATGTCGGAAGGTGAAGTGTATCCGCACCATCATCCGAAGTTCAGGCTAAACGAAAAATCGTTACAAGTTGCCGCATTGGCTGTCGGCAGTGTTGCTTGGGAATATTTGCAGCAAAAATAATTTAGAACGGGGAATGTTTTGAACCTTTTAATTCTGATTGTTGCGGCTTTACTTGTCGCCAGTGTCCTTTTACAGAAGCTCTTTGTTCGGATCGGCATGCCGGTACTGTTGGGCTTTATTTTGCTGGGTCTGGCAGTCGGACAGGGAACGCAATTCGGCAATCGGACGGCCGATTATGAACTGGTCGGCAATATCAGCACTTTAGCCTTAATTTTTATTATGTTTTACGGGGGCTTCGGTACGAATGCCAAACGTTGCCGGCCGATTTTGGCGCAAGCGGTACTGTTGGCAAGTGCCGGCGTTATATTGACGGCAGTTTTTCTGGCGGCTTTGTGCTATTACCTATTTCATTGGCACTTTATGCAGGCAGCATTGATGGGCGCGGTTATCGCTTCGACCGATGCCGCTTCGGTCTTTTCCATTTTACGTTCGCGCCGCCTGAATTTGCGCTACAATACAGCTTCGCTGCTGGAGGTGGAAAGCGGCAGTAACGACCCGACGGCGTACATGCTGACTTTAATTATTTTGTTGTTGGATAAAGAGGGATTTTCCCCGCTCGGCTTGATTAAAATTATTGTTTTGCAGTTATTTGTCGCGGCGGTCGTTGCCTTTATCTGCAGTCGCTTATCGACTTTTTTGTTGCGTAAAATGGCGCCCGATAGCGATGCCGGCCGTTTGATTTTGACTGTGGGTGTGGCGTTGCTCAGTTACGCGTTGCCGACAACTTTCGGCGGTAACGGCTTTTTGTGCACTTACTTGTGCGGCTTGGCTCTGGGCAACAATCCGTTAATTGTGAAAAAAGATTTGGTTACTTTCTGGAACGGCTTTACCGGCTTAGCGCAAGTTACGCTTTTCTTCCTGCTGGGCTTTTTGGCCTCTTTCCCGAAATTGGCGGCCGTTGCCGTCGACGCTTTGGCAATTATGCTGCTGTTGACTTTAGTGGTGCGACCGGCGGCTTTGAGTCTGCTGCTTCTCCCGTTCCGCCCGAAATTAGGGCAAATTATTCTTCTTTCCTGTGCCGGCTTGCGCGGCGCTACGTCGGTTGTTTTCGCTATTATGGTGATGACGGCGGGAGCTATGGGCCAGGAAATTTTTCATCTGACCTTCTTTATCGTGCTGCTGTCTTTGACTTTGCAGGGCGCATTTTTGCCCCAAGTCGCCAAGTATTGCCGGATGTTGGACGAGAAAGCTGATGTCATGAAAACTTTTACAGATTATTCGGAGGAGTTGCCTGTTGAATTTATTAAGTTCCGCATTCCGCCGCAACATAAGTGGGCCGGGAAAAAAGTGGCAGAGTTGGTTCTGCCGCCGCAAACGCTTTTAGTTTATTTGGAGAGAGACGGCGATATTTCGGTGCCTAACGGGCAAACAATGTTACATAGCGGTGACAAGTTGATTTTAGCTGCTTTGGAGGCGACTCCGATTAAGGGGATTTCTTTGAGTGAAATTAATGTCGGTAAAGGGCATGATTTTGTCGGTAAATCTTTGCGGGAGATTAATGAGACGGCGAGCGCCACGGCTTTGATTATGTTGGTCAAACGCGGCCGAAAGGTTTTAATTCCGCGCGGCGATACAGTAATACAGGAAGATGACATTTTGATTAAGAACACGGCGATGTAGATGTTATATAATATGAAGATACTGGAAGGATATATAAGGATATGGTTAAGAACAGTTTGAGATGGCAGGCTTTGGTTGTGGCGATCGCAATGGTTGCAACGACCTATTTGCCTTTTAATAGATTGCTGGCGGAGGAAAATTCGACCGTCAAGCCCAAGTTGCAATTGCAGGATGACAGTATCACTGCAAGCTTACATGCTGACGGCATGCAAGGCGGCCGAGTGCAGCCTGCTTCTGAGGATAGAAGTGCAAGTCCTGCTGCCGGGCAAAATGCCGCGCAAACGCCTAACCAAAATCCCGGACAGCCGGGCCAAACTCCGGGCCAACCGGCTCCAAATCCCGGACAGCCTGGACAAACCCCGGGTCAACCGGGCCAAACTCCGGGGCAGCCGGGTCAAACTCCGGGCGAGCCGGGCCAAAACCCGGGCCAACCGCAGGACAATGACGATCAGGGCAAAGAAGAGGACGAAGAAGAAATCAACACCGAAAAAGAAGCACCGGAAGTCTACCTTAACCGTCACTTGCCCAAAAATGCCCGCATAATCCCCGGTGACGATCCTGAAACTGTAGAAGAAGCGAACAAACAGCTGGAAGAACCGCCTGTAGGTCCGACATATTCCTATACCATGAACTTCAAAGCTTACCGCTTGGATAAAATCCAGCCGTTCTATCAACCTTACCGAATAACTGTCGGAGAACACGATTCCAATCCGCCCGTAAGCTATCGCTTCGTCTTCCCGGACCTGCAAGGTTACAAAAAACCGCAGGAAGATTTGCAGATGGACTACAACTTCATCAAAGCAAAGAACAACAAAACAGAGGACTTCATCTACACTTCAGGCAAACAGAAAGTCAAAATCAAACATACTTTCCAAAGCTTGAACGATAAAGAAAAGTTCCTGGAAGATGATACGAAAACTACTTATACCGAAGGCAATATAGGTGCCGAAATTACAGTGCCTTATTTGCCGGAAGATCAGCGCATCGGCTTTGCCCCCGAAAATGTCGAATTAAAAGTAACCGTACCGGAAAACACGACCGATTTCTTCGTTGAAGTCCGTTACAAACGTGCCGCTTTCGACGTGGTCTACGACTCTGTCGGCGGTAGCGGTGTACCGGCTCGGCGTTTGTATTTCGGCCAGACAATCCCGCCCATCGCTAAAAATCCGGAGAAAAAAGGTTCCACACTTAAAGGCTGGCGCTGCGACAGCGATATTTACGAACTGGACGAATCGGGGAAAATCAAAGTTGATCAGGCAAGCGGCCAACCGAAGAAGCTTTACACCGCAGGCGACTTGATTCCCGATTTGACCAAGGTGGAATATGCCAATGCCATGCCGGCCAAGAAAATTACTTTCACCGCTGAATGGCAGGAAGCAACCAAGGCCGATTACACTTTGCAATTTTGGATCGAAAAACCCGACCACGATCCGAATCCCGCTAAATGGCAGGATAATTACCTGTATGCCGGTGCTAAATTGATCAAAGGCGGTCTTGTCGGCACTGTCCCGCTCTATCGCAACTTCGATAATGAAAGAGGACAGATTCAATTCCCGGGAATTGATCCGGAAGATTTACAGGACAAGGACAAGTTCAAACGTTATTACTACCTGAGCGAAGACATGTTCAAAGTTGCCAATCTGAACCAAGCGCAGGAAGTGAAAACTATCGACTCTTCCGGCAACACGGTCTACAACGTCATTTATAACCGCCGGGAATATACCTTGGTCTTCGAGCAGCGTTACACTTTGAACGGCGAAGAAACAATACAGCCGACTTTCAGGAAAAACGGCGTGGAATATGACTGCGTCAACAAACGCTACAAAGTCAAGGCCCGTTTCGGACAGTTTTTACGGAGCTTGTGGCCGTTGGACAGCGAATTGACGAACTGGGAACATGATACAGACGGTAAATGGGATGACTATATGTCCCTAGGCTGGACGATCAATATGAAGACAGGCGAGAGAGAATATCGTGATATGCCGCATTATCGTCTGACGAAGAAATTTATCGGTCCGAAAACCGCTGAGTTCCTGCGGCACAGTTCTGTTCCCGGTGTCAACGAACAATATGATGAATATACAATCAGTTTCGGTCTTGATGTTTCTAATCAGAGCGGTAAAGTGGGACCGGTTCATATGGTTTTCTACAAACAGTCACTTGCTGATGCTGTTGCCGGTAACGATAATAAGGATGACTTTGTGTCGGATCTGGATATGTATTATGTAAAATCGGACACTTTCAGCGAGGATTATAATTATACACCGCCGGAGCTGCAGGGCTTTACGATCGTCTCGTCTGAAGAAACATTAAAATTGGATAAGCTTGATGAGGGTGATCTGGATGAGCTTAAGGGTGATCCGGATGATCCTGATGTTGTTCCTGAATTGCCGCCTAACGCGGAGTTCAAGATTCACTTTCTGGGATGTAAGGAAACGGAATATGACGAGAACGGAATTTTGAAGATGCATTATTTGCGCAATAAGCATTCTTTGAAGATGTGTTCCGATCCTGCCAAATATAATGATAACGCCTTTTCTCAAAGTGTTGAGGTTTACTATGATCAGCCGTTAGCCGCTTTGGATTTGGACCACAAGTACAAACCCCAAAGACCGGCAGGAATCCCGAATAATTACGAATTCTTCGGTTGGGCATATGACACCAAAGGCGTCAAGATGGTCAAAGACAGTAACGAAAAAATGATCGACTATGATATGTATATCTATGCCATCTGGCGTGATCCGCATATCTGGGAAATGACATTTGACCCTAACGGCGGTACTTTGCAGGAAATTGACCCTAACAGCCTGTATGAATGTCAGAAGGATGATATCTGCTTATCCGTGCAGAAATTACCGCACGCTGCGCCGACCGACAAACAAATTTTCAAAGTCCCCGACGGCACGACCATCAAAGACCCGAATTTCGTCCCGCAAAGAGACGGATACACCTTCTTAGGTTGGGAGCATGTGCGCTACGATGCCAACGGTGATGAAGACAAAACTTTTGTGAAAAAGTATACGGTGCCTGAACTTTACGCTTTCGGTAACCAAGTTTTCGAAAAATCAACCTTGCGGGCAATCTGGCTCTCCAATAACTTTTACGACATTTGGTACTTGCACCATTACTTCGACAAAATGGGTAAAGAAATCGAGGTTAAAAAGAATCACCGGAAAGTCGGGCGTGAAGGCTCTTACGTCGCCGCCGTGGCTTCTCAGGACGAAAATTACATTTTGCGGACGGACAAAAAGTTCCTGGCCGAATTGAAAGATCCGGGTAAGAACAAGTACTTCCAGACGCTCAAAGTCGTTAAGCCGCAAGCTTCCGATAAGCCGGGCGAGGGTGCGAATGTTTTCAATTTCTATTATCGCCCCTTCAGGCACAGAGTTTATTATGCCGACCACCTCAGTCAGGATGAAGACGGACAGGAGTATGCAATTTACAATCCGGAGAAGATTGTGAACGAAAACCGTGACTACGACGTGCATAACTATGTGCATATAAACGGCTATAAGCTGACAAGTCAGGCCCAGCTGAACGTGCATTTCAACTTGGATAAATATGATCGCTTCATCGGCATTAACAATACGGGCAAAAAACACATTAATTATCGTTATGATGATTATCGGGTTATTCGCCGCCAAAGTGAAAGTGCCGCTACGCCTAAGGGCTACCATAGAGTGGTGGTGAAGCTGACGGAAGATGAGCGTTTCAACGATGATTATCCGTATTCTAAGGAAGATAATCGGCGCAAGTACATTGTCGATGTGGTTGACGGCTTCAAAGATGAGAATATTCCGCTGCCGGAAATTGTGCCCGTGCGTAAAATCAAGGTTGAGAAAATCTGGCGCAATCAAGACGGTCTGAATCTTCTGACCGGCGTTCCTTACGATACGCAGTTGGAGCTGCAGAAAAAGGCGGAAGAAGAGGCAAAGAAGAAGCAGGAGCAAGAGGCCGAGAACGGCGGTGCCGGTGCTGCAGATACGGGCAAAGGCGAAGGCAACAGTAACGGCGCAGCAGGTGGCGCAGGTGGTGCGACAGGCACCCCGACCGGTAACGGCACCCCGACCGGCAACGGCAGTGCGACAAGTACTCCGGGCGGTAATGGCGCGGGTACGTCGACCGGCAACGGCAACACGCCGGCAACCCCGGCAAATCCGGCCAACCCGGCAACTCCGGCTGCACCTAAACCATTAACGACTCCGGATAAACTGCCGAAAACCGAGGTAGAACTTTATCGGGACGGCCAACTGTACGAGCCTGAGGACACGATAACCGTGAATCATTTGGAATTGACACCGGACAATAAATGGACTGACACCTTTATCGAGCTCTTACGCTCCCCGTCCAAGTGGAAGGGCACTAAGGGCGAATATGACAGCCTCAAAAAACAAGGTAAGTTTTTGCAGGGCGAAGAGGAAGCAAAGAACGAGTTCAATTACACGGTCCAAGAAACAGGCGTCAAGGACGAGATTATCGAACTCAATAAGGTTTTGTACAGTGTGGAATATGACGGCGATATGACCAAAGGTTACACGGTCGTCAACACGCAGGTCCCCTTCGGCGAAATTAAAGTGCATAAGGTCTGGCTGGACCGTGACGGCAAACCGGTGGAGATGAAATTCGAGGGCGACTTGAACAAGCCCGGCAAACAGGGAAAAACCGACCCTGCGAAGCCTGCTAATCCGGCTGACCCGAACAAGCCTGCGGATCCTGCAGACCCTGCGAAGCCCGCGGACCCCGCAGCTCCCGGAAACCAAGGCACCCCGGCGAATCCGGCTGATCCGGCGAACCCTGCAGACCCGGCAAATCCGGCCGACCAAGCCGACTCGGCAAATCCGGCAGACCCGGACGACCCGAACCAACCGGCAGAAACAGACCCTGAGGCTGAAATCAGACGCAACCGCAACGAAATACAGGCCTATCTGACCTTGAATGACGAAGCGATGCCGTATAGAACAGCCGTCAGCGCCGCCCAAAACTGGCAAAGCAAGTTCAAAAAAGTACGTCTGGCTTACAAACGCGGCGACAAACCGTATGAATACGGCGTCAAAGAAGCAGGAGAAAATTACGGCATGGTTAAATTCCGCAACAAAACCTACACTGTAACTTACCAAGGCAACGCCAAAGACGGCTTTGAGATCATCAACAAAGAATACGTTCCGCCGCTTGGCAAACCCGGCATCGTCGTCGAACCGCAGGAAGAAATCCATCATTGGGTTGTCGCCAAGACCGGTGAAACTGCCGGCGCAGCAACCGGAGCAAGCAACTTTGCCGGCGCATACAGCCTGATACTCTTAGTTCTGAGCTATATCAGAAAACGCTACAACTGAGATAGCAAGCGTAGAAGGAAACTCAAGTTAGCCAAGCAATCGCTTGAACTTGTAGCTACATGAAATGAAAAACGGATGCCCCAATCGGAACATCCGTTTTTTAATGCTGTATATACTTTGATGTTGCAGCCGCCGTCGCTCGTGCTGCCGTGCTGCCGTGCTCAACACTGCTTCAAATAACGATAAACTGTCGGCGGTGACACATGCAACAACTCCGCCACCTCGTTCACCGCATTTTTCATATCCAAGAGGCCCGCCTCTTTCAGCTCCTTCAAAATCGCAACCTTATCACTCGTATCCAGCTGCTCCTTGCCCTTTTGATACTTTTGCACCGCCTGATCAACCCGTTCCACCAACAAACGGTCAACCTGACTTTTCAAACTCTCCTCGTACAAACTCAGTTCCGGCTGCTTCAAATTAAAAGCCGTCAGCAAACTGTTAAGCGCCTGCTCCAACTTTTTTTGCGCTTTCATATCTTTATTGATACACAAAAAACCGATAATCTCGCCGGCATCGTTGCGAATAAAATAAGTCGAATCGAGGAAAATATTATTATGGTCTCTACCGATATAATCAAGAATAAAAGGTTTATCCGTCTTGTTGAAACGCTCATAAAAGTTAAGGGCCAAATCGGTAATCGGATCGCCCACTTTACGACCGGACAAACTGTTCTCAATTGCAATCAAAGACTGTTGCATACGCCTTGCATCATGCAGCGCAATTTCCACACCCTCGCCCATTACTTTCGATAAAAAGGGCAAAAATCTCGCATAGCAATCCAAAAGTTCCTGATCGGTCATTATATCTACCTCATATTCTTAAATTCCGGCCGCCGGCAAGTTCTTAAATTCCGGCGCCGGTGCAAATCGCGGCGCAAGGTGCAAACAAGCCGTCCGCAGTTCGTGTGCAGGTCGCGCACTAGCCGTATCCGAGCCGCGCGACATCCTCTATTATATTATCTTCAGGCAAAATAAACTAATTATTTTTATTAGTTCCGTATTTCAGGCGCAAATGGTTCAGTCCTTGATATTTGGATAGAAAAAGCCAATGATAGCGTGAAGTATAAGCAGGTGGCAGGACAAGAGGAGTTTTTAATAAAAGTTGTAAATACGCATTTATTTTAAAAGTACGCATTAAAATCTTCGCTGCAGGATGCTATAACACCATAAATAGATTTAATAAAAATGTGTATTTACAACTTTTGAATAAATTTGAATTTGTACAGAGGTAGAGAATCTCGCGCCCGTTTCGGATGCACAGCATAGGGTATAAGCAGAAAATCACAGAAACAGAAAATTGCGCTGCGGGGGAAATTAGAAGATAATACACATAATCAGATAGCAAAAAAACAAAGGAGAAACTAATGAGCTATATTCCTACCGCCAAAGCAACAAACCTAAAAGACAGCTCAAACAAACAGAAGATCGAAGCAGTCAACGAAGCAGCTGCCGAATATGTCGCTGTAAGAACGGGCGCTAAACCTTTCTTAAAATGGGCGGGAGGTAAAAGTCAACTAATTCACGAATTAAGAAAATATTATCCTTTTAACCGATACCCCATCAAAAAATATGCCGAACCGTTTGTCGGCGGTGGCGCCGTCTTATTCGACATCCTCAACAGCTACGATTTGCAAGCTGTATACATCAGCGACATCAACGCCGAACTGATAAACACCTACACTGTAATCAGAGACAACGTTGAAGATTTGTGCAAACTGCTGCAAACTTGGCAAAATGACTTTTTACCGCTCAAAGATGAAGAACGTCGCACTTACTATAATAATAAAAGAGAAGAATTCAACAGTCGCAAAATGGCCTCGAATTTTAACGACCGAATAGAAAAAGCGGCACTATTTATATTCCTCAACAAAACCTGTTTTAACGGCTTATATAGAGTGAATCGACGCGGCCTCTTCAACGTTCCTCCGGGAGCCTACAAAAAACCTTCGATTTGTGATCGCCTGAATCTGGAGCAAGTAGCCCGAAAATTGCAAAAAGTTGAAATTGTTTGTGCTCCTTATCAGCAGGCGGCAGACTTTATTGATGCTACCACTTTTGTTTATATTGATCCTCCGTATCGACCGCTGACAGCCACAGCGAACTTTACTTCATATAATGAAAATGACTTCGACGATAACCGTCAACTGGAATTAGTGAAATTCGTCGATTTGTTAAATGAGCGCGGCGCCAAAATTGTCGTCAGCAATTCCGATCCGAAAAATGTTAATCCGGATGACGAGTTTTTCGATCGGGCTTATGCTAACTACAAAATCAGACGGGTTGCAGCATCCAGGATGATTAACTGTCGGGGCACGGCAAGAGGAAAAATCAATGAATTAATAATCAGCAACTTCTGATAACAACAAACTTTATTAAAATGAGCAGGAGGAAAACATGAGAGATTTTAACACTTGGTTAGCAGCATTTAGAAGCAGTATAGCCAACTACGGATATTACACCGATTTTGCCAAAATATACCAAAATGTAGACAAAATTAAGATTGAACTGAATATATTGAACTCACTTATCGGCTCGCAGAATATTGAAGATGATTTTGTCACTTTGATCGAAAAATATCCTGAAACACTGAAATGTATTCCCTTACTTTTAGCTGTTAGAGCAAATGAAATATATGCGATGGACAGTGAGGGAGATTTTACTTATAACTTTCAAAAAGCTAATCTTTCGCTTGAACAATATAAAATATTCATGCGTAAAACCGGCCTTTTTGATTTGCTTGCCAAACATATAGTAAACAATTTAGTCGACTATGTATGTGGGATTGAAACCGGATTGGATTCCAATGCCAGGAAAAATCGCGGCGGTCACTTAATGGAAAATTTGGTTGAAGCCTTTATCCGTAAAGCGGGATTGGTGAAAAATGAAAATTATTTCAAAGAAATGTATATTCACCAAATCACGGACAAATGGCAAATAGACCTTTCGGCTATATCAAATCAAGGAAAAATGGAAAAACGTTTCGACTTTGTCATCAAAACGGCAAACATGATTTACGGCATTGAAACTAATTTTTATAGCAGCGGTGGAAGTAAACTGAACGAAACTGCCCGCAGCTACAAAACGTTGGCCTTGGAGACCGACACAATTAAAGGTTTTACATTCCTTTGGTTTACCGACGGCCGAGGTTGGCTGAGTGCCCGCCATAATTTGGAAGAAACATTCGATGTGATGGAACATATTTACAATATTAAAGATTTGGAAAACGGTATTATCAGCGAGGTATGCAAATAATGACAGGTAAAATAAAAAAGTGGGAACCTGATGATTTTGAGCTGGAAACTACTACACTTTGGTCTTTCCCCAAGAGGGGAGACTGGGCGACACATGACGCTAAATGGCGAGGAAACTGGTCGCCGTATATTCCTCGGAATATTATATTACGTTATTCACAGGTGGGAGATATGGTCCTTGACCAATTTGCCGGCGGCGGAACTACGCTGGTAGAAGCCAAGCTGCTCAATCGTAATATTATTGGAGTTGATATTAATGAAGAAGCCCTTACAAGGTGCCGGGAAAAAACCGATTTTACGCCGGAAGGTGCTGCCGGCAAAGTTTATTTGCACAAAGGTGATGCCAGAAATTTGAACTTTATTGCCGACAGCAGCATCGACTTGATTTGCACTCATCCCCCGTATGCGGACATTATCAAATATAGTGAAGACATTGCGGAAGATTTATCCCACTTGCCGGTAAAAGATTTCCTGCAGGAAATGGAAAAAGTTGCCCGAGAAAGTTACCGGGTTTTGAAAAAAGATAAGTTTTGCGCTGTACTTATGGGCGATACGAGGAAAAAAGGCTGTATGATTCCTTTAGCGTTTGAAACTATGAAAGTTTTTCAGGAGAACGGTTTTACTTTGAAAGAGCTGATAATCAAACAGCAACATAATTGCCGAGCGACAGGTTATTGGCGAACCAATAGCGTTAAATACAATTTTTTGCTTATAGCCCACGAATATTTATTTGTATTTAGAAAGTAGCAGCTGCCGGCCCTTTTGTGTATCGCTTTAACCCATAACCGTCGTTGCTTTTATGCGCGTCTTTAATACTCCGCGCCTTTTTATGCACTACTTTTATGAGACCTCTATGTGCCGTCCTTATGGGCCCTTATGAGCTGCTCGTAAGCACCCTATGCGCCACCACGCCCCCTTTTGTTCCAATTAACAAGAAAGTTGTATAAACTGCACAAATTTACTCGAATATGTGCCAAATACCTGTTTACAATGAACAAAGACAGTGATAATATTTTTATTAGATGATAATTATTTTATCACCGCTGAGCACTCGGTCTTAGAAATTAGTAGAAAACACGAAAGTAAAGAGCATAGCTAATCCAAAAAACTTACTCCCCGATTACCTGAGTGACTGATTTAAAAGACAGTGCTTAGCATCATAAAAAATATGGAGGAATTAATGAGTATTAACGTATTAAGCTCGGACAAGGCGCCGGCAGCAATCGGACCTTATTCGCAAGCGACACAAGTAGGAAACACGGTTTATGTTTCCGGCCAATTACCGATCGACGCTCAAACGGGTACCATGCCGCAAAGCATCGCAGCTCAAACGACTCAAAGCCTGCAGAACATCGCCGCCATCCTGAAAGAAGCGGGAATGACAATGCAGAATGTTGTTCAGGCCACAGTTTTATTGAGCGACATCAATGATTTCGGTGCCATGAACGAAGTGTACGGGAAATTTTTCCAAGCACCGTATCCGGCAAGAATGGCCTACCAGGTAGCCTGCTTACCGAAGAACGCCAAAGTGGAAATCGCGGTAATCGCCGCCGAAAAATAGGGAAGCTGACCGCTTGGATGGTTAGTTGACAACAGGAGCTTTGCTGTATCGTATAAATGGCAGAAGCATAAAAACCACCAATTTATATGATAAATAGAATCAGCAGACGGCGCAAGAAAGCAACAACACGCTACATTCCCCGGAAAATCGGCCGGGAACGAAAAGCGTAAATAAATAAGAAATAGAGGCAAGAAAAATGACAGGAATTAATACCGGCTTATTACACAATTATCCGGTAATAGATAAATACACGGGAGCATCATCCATCCCCAAATACCAGACATCGACATTCAGCCAAACAAAACTGAATGACGAAAGCAGACAATTTATGTACACCCGCTTCGGCAACCCGACCGTCAAAGCCTTAGAAGAAGGCATGGCCTACTTATTCAAGTCTAAGTACGCCCTGGCATTTTCATCCGGAATGGCAGCCATATCCAACGTCTTAATGCTGGCCAAAACAGGCAGCCATATCATATTGCCGTTGGAAGTTTACGGCGGCACTTGCCAATTTGTCAGCACCATTCTCCCGCGCTTCGGTATCACAGCCTCCTTTGTCGACATGTCATCCTTAGCCGACATCGAAGCCCACATCCAACCGAACACCTGCATGATATACATCGAAACACCTTCCAACCCTTTGCTCAAGGTCACGGATATCAAAGCCGTATGTGAATTGGCCAAAAAGCACAAATTACTCACAGTCTGCGACAACACATTCATGACGCCGCTTTACCAACGTCCCTTTGAACTGGGTGCAGACGTAGTCTTGGAAAGTGCCACCAAATTCATTAACGGCCACAGCGACGTAGTAGCCGGCGTTGTTGCCACCAATGACCAAAAAATTTACGAGCAAATGTACCTGTACCAGAAAAATTTCGGCGGCATCTTAGGCGTAGAAGACGCCTGGCTGATTTTGCGCGGCATGAAAACCCTGGGCATTCGCATGGAAAAATCCGTTTATAATGCGCAGAAAATCGCCGAATTCCTCGAAACTAAAAAGAGTGTGAAAAAAGTCTACTATCCCGGCTTAAAGAGCCACGTCGGTCACGCAATCCACATGAGCCAAGCGGCAAACGGTGGAGCTGTGTTATCATTTGTAGTAGATGAAAAATATGATTGTGATGAATTCGTCAGTAAGGTGCATATCCCCATTCTGGCAGTAAGTCTGGGCGGCGTCGAGTCGATTTTGTCACATCCTGCAACCATGTCTCACGCCTGCCTGACCCCGGAAGAACGCGCCAAAGAAGGCGTCACAGATAATCTCTTCCGTCTCTCATGCGGCATCGAAGACTTGTCCGACCTGATCGACGATTTGGACCGGGCATTAAAGTAAGGAGGGGATGGAAATGTTGACTAAAAAGGAAAGATTGGAAAAAGTTTTTAGAGGTGAAACTCCTGATAGAATGCCTGTATCAGCTTGGCGTCATTTTACAGAAGATGAACATAGCGGGGCGAAACGTTGGGCAGATAAGTTGTTGGAATTTCAAGCAAAATATGATTGGGATTTCTTAAAGTTGCAGCCGCGTGCTTCACTGTTTTGCGAAGTTTGGGGCCAAAAATATGACTATGATAATTATGGAAAAAATGTAGTTGCACCTTGTACGGAACACTTGTTGGATTATGAAACATTGGGTTCGGATTTGGCAAAAATTAAGCGAATTGATAACTCTACTGTTTTAGATGAGGCGGCAGAGGGTGTCAGTATTGCTGTAAAAGCATTGCCGGATGTGCCTGTTTTTCAAACTATATTCTGTCCGGGTGCGATTTTTGAAATGTTTTTCGGAGCGTTGCCGTCAGGTAGATACAGAGCAACTTCGCGTACCGGCGGTATTGTTGAAGCGATTACAAGATATCCGGAAGAAACAGCACTTGCAATGCAGAATATTACTGATACTTTAATTGCCTATGTGAAAAAACTGAAAGAGATTGGAACATACGGTATTTTCTATAGTTCAGCCGCTTTAGCAAGAGATGGTTATTTGACTTTGCCTGAGTGGGAAAAATATGTCAAGAAATATGACATTCAATTGATTGAAGCTATGAAACCTATGAAAGTTATGCTTCACACTTGCGGAATACATGCTAATCCTGAGCGCTTTGTTGCTTATCCGATTGATATCCTGCATTGGGCGGATTCGGCTGACGGTAATCCGAAATTGGCTGATTCAGCAGAATGGATAAAAAACATTGTACCGGCAGGCGGTTGTGATGAAAGACTCTTCGGTCAGAATAAGGCTGAGGAAATTGCAGAGCTGTCAGCAGCTACATTAAGAAAAATGGGAAAACGTCCTTTTGTTTTATGTCCCGATTGTTCCTTGTCGGTAAAAACTACGGATGAAGAAATTAAGGCTTTTAGGAATTCAGTTGAACGCTGAAATTCAATTGAATTAATAAAAAAATAATTAAATTTCGGAGGATAAAATGAGTATTGCAGCAATTATTACCTGCATTGTATTTGTACTAACGGTACTTTTACTGGTCTTTCAACCTATATCTGTTATTATTACAGGTGCCGCTATACCGGCTATTTTAGCTTCATGCGGTATTATCAGTCCTAAAACTGCATATGCGGATTTTTCTAATACGACAGTAGTTTTTGTAGTTGTATTTTGTATTATCGGCGAGGCTTTTTTCAAAACCGGTCTGGCAGACTATTTAGGTACAAAAGTTATTGGCCTTTTGGGAAAAAATGAAAAAGGTTTATTGTTGGGAACAGGTATTGTTACCGGCGGTTTATCGGGATTCTTAAATGATACCGGTTCTACAGCCTGCATGATGCCGATTGTCAGCTCAATGGCTAAGAAGTCCGGAATAAAACGTTCGAAGCTTCTTTTGGCTCTTTCGTTTTTCGCTTCTTTAGGCGGTACATTGACTTTGGCAGGAACTACTCCTCATATTGTTGCTAACGGAATTATGAAAGAGGCTGGTTTACGCGAGTTTACGTTCTTTGAATATACTAAATTCGGTATTCCTTTGTTAATTATCGGTATTATATATATGATGTTTTGGGGTGCTAAATTATTGCCCAATACGGATGATGGCATAACTATTGAAAATGATAAATTTGAAAAACGTTATAAAAAGATGCCTATTTGTGCCGCTATTTTCGTTTTGACGATCGTTGCTATGGCTTCAGGCGTTGTTCCTATTGCTGTTGCCGGTGTTTTCGGTGCAATTTTAGTTGTTTTAACCGGATGTATAACGGTAAAAGAGGCCTTAAAGGTAACTCCTGTTTCCACTATATTCCTTGTCGGCGGAATTTTTCCTCTGAGTTCAGCTTTAGTTAAGACCGGTGCGGCCAAATATATTGTGGGTATTTTAGCGCCGTATCTTTCAAGTTTGCCCCCGCTTTTACTGTTGTTTGCCATTGCAGCTTTGCAAATTATAACAACTCAATTCTTAATGAATTCTTCTGCGACAGTTTTGGTTTTGCCGATAGCCATTATGTGCTGTGAAGCTGCCGGTATTAATCCGTTGGCAGGAGCTATGATTGTTAGTATCTGTGCCTCTGCAGCCTTTGCTTCACCTTTTGGTTCGGGTAATAACTTGATTGTTATGGAAGCCGGTGGTTATTCCATAAAGGATTACGTTAAATGCGGGTTGCCCCTGTGCGTAATCTTCGGAATTGCTACAACCTTACTTTGCTATTTCTTCTATATCTGATATTATGCCCGAAAAAATTTCGGAGTATAGCCGTCGGAAATAGGCTCCCCAATTTATCTGAAAGCTTCTTATCTTAATGATGAGAAGCTTTTTTCTTGCCTGAAAAGTTGCAGAAACACCCGCTCCGGAAGTGCTCTTGTAGAAATGGATAATTGTATATATTACACAACAGCCTTGTGCCAATTGTATAAAAATTACCAAAAAGTAGAAGATATATTGTATATAACGCTCATTTGGATTATCACGACGGTACACCGGCAACAGTAAACCATTCAGAGCCTACGAAATTAGGCCAGGAAGTTGCGCGAGAAATTTTCCATGAGGGGTTAATTACCGATTTCCCGCGTGTCATGGGCGGCGAGGATTTTGCTAAATATTTGACGCATATTCCCGGTTGCTTTATGCTGTTGGGCTGCGCTCCGGCATCAGGACATTTTGCCCAACATGATGAACATTTCAATTTGGACGAAAGAGCTTTACCGTTGGGTGTAGAATACTTTGTTACTTATGCGAAAAAGTATTTAAGCTGATTAGGCTTTTTGCTGTCCGAACTATTTGCAAACCTAAACTCCCTGCCATTTGGCGGGGAGTTTTGCATTGGCTTATCAGCTTAATGATTGATTCGAAAAATCAGCCATCATAGTAATTAGCTTGTTTTTGCAAACACTGCTTGCGGAATTCGCTCGGGCATAAACCGTATTTCTTTTTGAAGACCTGCGAAAAATAAAGCGGATTGTCAAATCCGACTTCCTTAGCGATGCTTTTGATCGGCACATCCTGATTGTTGAGAAATTCCAAGGAACGCTCTAACCTTAAATTGTTGAGGTAGGTGCAGGGGTTAAGGCCAATTTCGTCGGTGAAAAGATGACTGAAATAACTTCTGCTCAAACTTAGACAAGCGGCGACATATTCAATCGTTAAGTTCTTTTTATAATTAGCACGCATAAGTTCTACCGCCCGCTTAATATACTCCCTTTGCGGCGAAGCGGTAATGAATTCCAATTCTTCGTGAATAGGCTGGGTTTTTGTCAGCTGATCGAGAATTAAATAGGCGAAACCGATCAACTTGAAATACGAGGCTGAAGCATTCTGCATTATTCCTTGCATCAACGATTCCAAAGGATAGACATCGTTCTGGTTGGACAAATCAGCGTATACCGGATTATTCATGTCAAAATAATTTCCTTGCAGCAACTTTTGCAAACAAGTACCGTCAAATTCAATCCAGGTGTATTCCCAGGGATTGTCATTAGTGAAATATTTTACTTGCACATCAGGGATAATCAAAAATCCTTCGTGCGCCGAAACCGGATGCGTGCAAACAAGCTTGTCGCTTTTGGAATAAACTTGGATGAATCCGTTGCCGGAGTGCACATAGTGAAATAAAAAATGTGATCTTATATATGGTCCGAAACTATGTCCGGGTCGACATTGCTCTTTACCGACATTATACAATATCAGGTCGCTATAATTTTGACGAGCATAATTAAAAGTTATGCGGTTACTTTCCTGCTTTAACATATCTTCTAAGTGCCTTCTTTTTCCCTAAATATCCACCATATTCCGACTTTATTATAATATAGAAAAAGTGCGGAAGAAACAGGAATAAGCACAAATTTTTATATGGAACATACATTTACATATACTCTGTATTATGCACTTAGTATAACATTCTAGGTGTAACAAGGCTTGTAATTGTGCAAATGCTTGAAAAATTATGCAATTTATCAGATGTGCTGTTCGAGCAAAATAAAAAAGAGATTACAAGTTAAGCATAGGAGGTCCTTATGAAGTGCTTAAAAAAGTTATGTGCTGTTTCCATGTCCTTGCTATTAGCTTTAGGAATAACCGCTTGTTCCGGAACAGGGAAAGCTAAAACATTAAATGTAAATATTTGGGATGAGAACCAACGTCCAGGCATTCAAGAAATTTTGAAAGATTTTACAGCTAAAACAGGCATAAAAACGGAAGTAACCGTTGTTGACTGGCGCAATTACTGGACACAACTTTCAGCAGGCGCCAGCGGCGGTCAATTGCCAGATGTCTTTTGGATGCACTCCAATGAATCGCAGAAATATATGGCAAACGGTTTGCTTATGGACTTGACAGATAAAATTGCCAAATCTAAGTTGGTGAAAATGGAAAATTATCCGGCCGATGTTGCCGGCTTATATTCTCTTAACGGTAAGCAATACGCTGTACCGAAAGATGTAGACACAATTGCCTTGTGGTACAACAAAACCATGTTTGAAAAAGCCGGTGTAGCATGTCCGACAGATGATTGGACATGGGATGACCTGTATAAGGCAGCCCAAAAAATTACCGACAAGAAAAACAATAAATATGGCTTCGTTATGCAGCCTGATAGTTGTCAAGCCGGTTATTACAATTTGATTTACGACAAAAATGGTACCGTTATCACCGAAGACAAGAAAAAATCAGGATTTAGCCAACCTGAAACAGTAGAAGCTATTAAATTCTGGCAAAAAATGGTAGAAGAAGTAATGCCGCCACTAAGCATAATTACTGAAAATAGAGAAGAAGGCTGTATGCAAAACGGCTTAGCAGCCATGAGCTTGCAAGGCTCTTGGATGTTACCGGCTTTTGAAAAGAATGAGTATATTG
Organism: uncultured Eubacteriales bacterium; assembly: GCA_902373515.1. Taxonomy (GTDB): domain Bacteria; phylum Bacillota; class Clostridia; order Saccharofermentanales; family Fastidiosipilaceae; genus Amygdalobacter; species Amygdalobacter indicium. Next base: position 75,849 of record CABKML010000002.1, read on the forward strand.
CCAAAAACTTTGCTATTGCCAAATTACCTAAAGACGCTAAGACCAACAAACGTGTATCTATTTACAACGGTTTAGGCTGGGCGATTGCCGCTAACACCAAGTTACCGAATGAAGCTTGGCAATTAGTCGAATATTTGGGTAGTAAAGAAGCTCAACTGAAACAAGCGGATTTAGGCGTTACTATGTCTGCTTACAAGGGCACATCCGACAATTGGGTAAAACGCGCCAAGATATTCGATATTAAACCGTACTTAGAAATGATGAAAGACACAGTTATCCGTCCATATTCCAAGAACACGGTTGTTTGGGAGAACAGCTTAATCGAATTTATGACAAAAATGTATAACAAGGAATTAAGCCCGGAAGATGCATGTAAGCAATTCGCCGAGAAAATGAACGGCATTTTAGCAGAAGAAAAATAATAATAATGGAAGTTACCTTTAAGGTAACTTCCTCCTTTTTTATAAAGGAGGAGCAGAGGAAATGTTAACTTTAACTAAGAAAAAAGCTAGGGAACAATTTGTTTGGGGTTGGGCGTTAATATTGCCAACAATCATCGGATTGGTAATCCTGAATATAATTCCAATATTTCAAACTATTTATTTAACTTTTTTCAAGACAGGCGCCTTTGGACTTAATAATATATTTATAGGCTTAGCGAACTATAAAAAGGCCTTTAACGATGTCATAATATTAAAAGCTATAAGAAACACTTTTATTTATATGCTGTTGGAAGTTCCGGCTTCAATCATAATTTCCTTGCTGTTAGCCTTTATTTTGAACCAAAAAATGAAATTACGCGGATTTTACCGCACAGTGATTTTCTTGCCGATGGTGGCGGCTCCGGCAGCCGTAGCCATGGTGTGGAAATGGCTGTATAACACGGAATTCGGCTTGATTAATCATATTTTTCATATAAATGTCAGTTGGCTGACCGATTCTCGCATTACCCTGGTTTCAGTTGCTATTATCGGAATCTGGTCGGCAATCGGCTACAATATGGTCTTATTCCTCGCAGCCTTACAAGACGTTTCTAAAGACTATTATGAGGCGGCGGAATTAGACGGTGCAAGTAAGTTTATGACATTTTACAAAGTGGTTTTGCCGATTATTTCACCGACCATCTACTTTGTTCTGGTGACGCGCATAATTGCAGCCATGCAGGTCTTTGATAACATATACATGGTCATGGATATGACCAATCCGACAATAGATAACACGCAATCTTTGGTTATGCTGTTTTTCCGCTACTCATTTGTCGAAGGTAACTGGGGTTACGGTTCAACCATAGCAATTATATTGCTCATAATCGTCTTGTTTATAACTCTATTACAACGTGGATTTGAAAGAAAATGGGTGTTCTATGATGACTAACAAAGTAAATTACAAATTGATTTCACAAAACAAGAAAATCATCTTACATATAGCCTTAATTTTAGTAAGCGTAGTAATGATACTGCCGTTTCTGTGGATGTTTTTGACGGCATTTAAGACCCAAACGGAAGTTACACAGATCAACCCTTTCGTCTTTTTCCCGAAAAAATTTCAGACAGAAGCATTTGTGAATGTTTTTCATAATTACGATTGGATCTTACTTTACACTAATACACTATTATTTATGTTTTGGCGTTGCATATGTGCCGTCGTTACTGCCAGCATGGCGGGATATGCCTTCGGTCGCTTGAAATTTCGCGGTAAAAACATCGCATTCAGTTTGGTTTTGCTGCAAATGATGGTACCGTCGCAAATCTTCGTCATTCCGCAATATGCCATGGTCAGCCGTCTGGGTCTGAACAACACGATGCTTTCGTTAGTTTTCCCGGGATTAGTTACAGCCTTCGGTACCTTCCTGTTAAGGCAAGTTTATCGCAACTTACCGAAAGAATTAGAAGAAGCAGCAATTTTAGACGGTTGTAACATCGGCCAAAGATTCCTTTTCGTCATGGCGCCTTTGACTAAACCGGCACTGATTGCTCTGACCATATTCACAGCTTTATTTGCCTATAAAGATTTGATGTGGCCGATGGTTGTTGCTTCCAAGAAAAATATTTTGACGTTAGCACCTGCACTTGCTAAAATGCAAGGCCAGTTTGCTACAAAATATCCTGATTTGATGGCAGCCGCATTATTGGCCAGCATACCGATGATCGCAGTATATATCTTATTCCAGCGAAAATTCATGGCGAGTATCGCCAGAACCGGTGGCAAATAAGCTCAAAATAAAGTTGAACTATTCCCAGCATAGCGTAGGAGGCAAAAATGAATGCAGTAAATTCCCAATCATTCCGCAATATAGTGTATAATCCGCAAGATGGAACGATAACTTTATACACCCAAAATACCGGTTACCAAATGAAAATAGATAAGTACGGTAGTTTGTTACATACTTGGTACGGGGCCAAACCAAGCGGCAGAGATTTGTCCTATTTAATCGATTACTCCAATCACAGCTTTTCAGGTAATCCGGCAGATGCAGCCGCTAACAGAGCCTATTCTTTTGATACATTACCGCAAGAATGTCCGCAAGAAGGTACAGGAGACTTTAGAGTCACAGGTTTGCAAATCAAATGGCCGAACGGCAGCAGAGGAACGGATCTGCGCTACTATTCTCATCGGATTTATCAAGGCAAAAATACGCTGCCCGGTTTGCCTTCTTTTCGCAATGCAAACAATGTTGAAACACTGGTAGTAATATTAAAAGATAAATATTCTGAATTATATGTTGAATTATATTATTCAGTGTATCCGGATAGCGACTTAATCACGCGAAGCAGCAAAGTAATTAACCGAACGGAACAATTGCTGAGTATAAACAATTTATCGTCAGCAACTTTGGATTTTATACGTGGAGATTATAATTTAGTTCATTTTGCCGGACGACATAACCTTGAGAGACAAATCACGGAAACTCCGCTTAAGCAGGGAATCTTCAGCATCACAAGTTCACGTGGAACCTCCAGTCATCAACATAATCCTGCAGCGATATTAAAAAAGCCGGAAACTACGGAAAATCAAGGAGAAGCTTATGCTATAGCGCTGGTATATAGCGGCGGATTTTATTTCGATTGCGAAAAAGATCAAATCGGCCAAACCAGAATAGTCGTCGGGATGGACAAACAAATTCTTAATTGGCCGTTGAATAGCGGCGAAAGTTTGCAGTCGCCGGAAGTAGCGTTAACTTATAGCTGTTCAGGTATAAACGGTGTAAGTCAAAATTTGCATACAGCCATTAAGCAAAACTTATTGCCTCCAAATTCTTCCCTGGTCAAACGTCCGGTTTTAATCAACAACTGGGAAGCAACTTACTTTGATTTTACGAAAGAAAAACTCTTAGAATTAGCCGGGATTGCCAAAGAACTTAATTTGGATTTGTTTGTTTTGGATGACGGCTGGTTCGGCAAGAGAAACGATGACACGGCAGGTCTGGGAGACTGGACGACGAACGAACAGAAACTTGGCGGTAATTTAGCCGATTTAGTCCGAGAAATTAATAAAATCGGCCTGGATTTCGGCATTTGGATTGAACCGGAAATGGTGAATGAAGATAGCGATTTGTATCGCAAACATCCCGAATGGGCAATTCAAATACCGGCAAGAAAACCTAACGTTTCGCGCGGCCAACTGGTCTTAGATTTTGCCAATCCGGAAGTGCAGGATTATTTAATAAACTGTATAGATTCAATTTTAAGTCAAGCACCGATAAAATATATTAAATGGGATATGAACCGCTCGATCTGCGACTGGTATAGCGGTACTTTGAGATCGGCAGAGCAAGGTAAGCAGGCACACCTATATGTATTAGGCGTGTATCGAGTGCTGGATTACCTTGTGACCAAGTACCCCAAGCTCTTACTCGAAGGTTGCAGCGGCGGTGGCGGGCGATTCGACTTGGGTATGCTTTACTATCAACCGCAAATTTGGACAAGCGACGACACGGATGCTGTCGAACGCCTGAAAATTCAAGCCGGTACTGCAAGCATCTACCCCGTATCTACTATCTCCGCCCATGTATCCGCTGTGCCTAATCACCAAAACCATCGTATTACACCGCTATTTACTCGCGGCCTTGTGGCGATGCAGGGTGCCTTCGGCTATGAGTTGGATTTAAGTAAATTAAACGCAGAAGAAAAACAAACAATTAAGCAACAAATTTCCTTCTACAAAAAACATGAGGCCCTGATTCGAACCGGTATATATTATCGCCTTACAGTACCGCAAATGGCTGCTTGGGAATTTGCAGCAGCTGATGCCACTCAAGCTTTATTAGTCAGTGTTTATCTCGAATTGCCTACATCCGCCATGAGTAAAACGGTTTTATGGAAAGGCTTGAAAAAAGAGGCAAGATATCAAGTTACTGAGTATATCGCTTCAGGCAAGCGGGTGCTCGGACAGTTTTATGGTCAGGATCTTATGCTTGCCGGCACTGTTTTGCAGCAACCTGTTTGTGAGCATGACGCAGTTTGTTTGTTAGCGGAGATTATTAATTGAATGCTGCTGTTAAAGCTGAAATTCTTCGGTATTAACAGCGAATTTAAATATGTGTTCCCCTTGGAGGCAGAGCGTTTCGGTGCTCTGCCTTTTTACGGGGGAGGGGGATATTGTAATTTAAAAAAAACTAATATAGACTTTCTTTTTAGTTGTAATGTTTCTAAAGAGGGTGTATTTATGCAATGCAAGGATAAAGTGACAATTGATACTGTGGCAGAAAGAGCAAAGGTTTCTAAAGCTACAGTTTCTCGTTATCTGAACGGAAAATTAAAAATGATTTCCGAAGATAAACAAGAAAGAATATTTCATGCTATCAATGAGTTAAAATACAAACCCAACAGAACAGCACAAAGTTTGAAATCCAAAACAAGTGGAATGATCGGCTGTATAGTTAGTGATATGGGGTCCCCCTTTTCCTCAATTTTGACTAAAGGCATTAATAAAGAGTGTATTAAAAGAGGCTATCAACTCATCCTTACCGATAGCGAAGATGATGCTGTTATAGAAAAAAATGCTATAAATAGTCTGATAGAAAGAAATGTTGACGGCTTAATAATTAATTCTACCGGCAATAATGATCGTTTTATTTTGGAGTTATATGAGAAAGGGCTCCCAATTGTGCTAGCGGATCGCCCCTTGGCAACAGAAGGAGAAATAGACACCGTTACAACGAATAATGCTGAAAGCATAAAAATGGCTTTATTGTATTTAAAAAAGATAGGATACACTAAAATTGCTTTTTTCTCTTCTGCTGTAAAGACAAATGAAGTAAGAAAGATAAGATATCAAGCTTTTTGCCAAAATGTGCAGGAGATTTTTAAATATCCCGGTGAGGAATATGCTTATTTTTACTCTGATTTGATGGATTGTAAAGATAAATTGAATATTTTCATAAGTAATAATCCCAGTGAAAGAATTGCTATATTGGCAATTAATGGCGTTTGCTTACTTGATGTGCTAAAAGTTATTATAAATTATACAGGTATAAATATAGGGACTGAAATTGGTATTTGCGGATTTGATAATTGGGGATGGGCGGATCTAATAGGACCCGGAATTACTACGATAACGCAAAATACTTGGAAAGTGGGAGAAACTGCAGCTAAATTGCTTTTTGAAAGAATTTTAGAGAATCCTCAAGCAGAAGCAAGAACTAAAGTTTTAAATAATCTTTTGGAAGTTAGAGGCTCTACAGTTTGTTTTGCCAAATAATATTTAAACTTATCAACAATTAAATTATTAGTATCATTTATACAGGCGTAGATGGGAAATTTTACGTAGAGTATAACAGTATGTGCATTTGTAATTACCTGATAATTTAACATTCAATCAAAAAGCTTTTAAAGGCGAAATATCCCCTAAATCATTGCATGAAATCGTTTTTATGTGTAAATTTTACTCGTCTTAAGTAGCTTCTTTAACCAGCTAAAATATATCAAAGTGCACAAAAATAGCAAGAATAACTAAAAATAATAAAGCTTATTGACAATGAAATTTGAAAAAATAATTTGACACGAAACCGTTTTCGTGATAATCTTCAGACAAGTGATTAAGATCACTATTCGTTAGTTATGCGAGAGGTGCAAAATGAAAAAGAAAATTGTTGGAATTATTTTATCAGCTGTTATGGCAATTTCGCTTGTAGCATGTGCCGGTCAGAGTGCTAAAAATTCTTTGAGCAAAAACAAAGAAAGTTCTACTGTTAAGGAAAAAACAAGTACAAATTCTCAAACTAAAGCTAAAACACAAGAACAAGCGGAGCGTAAAGTTGGAAAAACAGTTTTTAAATTATCATTTAATCAATCAATTGAAAATCCTGAAGCTAAAACTTTAATTGAGTTGAGTAATAAATTGTATGATGCTACTGAGGGAAGATATTCGATTGAGGTTTATCCCAATGAACAATTGGGTAATCAAAAAGATTCTTTGGAAAGCGTGCAGAATGGTGCAGTTGAAATGGCGCTAGTAGCTAATACGATTATTGAAAATGTTAATCCTGATTTTGCTATTATAGGTACACCGTATGTTTATGATAGTGTTAAACATCAACAAAAATTATTTCAATCAGGTGCCTTGGATGAGTTGTTTGCTTCTACAGAGAAAAGCGGTTTTAAAACTTTGGCAGCTTATGGTTTAGGTGCACGGTGTGTATATGGCAAAAAACCTTATAAAACGCCCGCTGATTTATCTGGCCAAAAAATTAGAGTTATGCAATCTGAGACAATGACTAAAATGTTGAATTTAATGGGTGGTGTTGGCGTTCCTATGGCGCAAGGAGATGTTTATTCGGCCATTCAGTCTGGTACACTTGACGGAGCTGAAAATAATATTATTACTTATGTTGATTTGCTGCAGCATGAAGTTGCCCCTTATTTTTCCAAAACAGCTCATTTGATGATTCCTGACGAGTTGGTAATGAATAAATCAACGTTTGATGCTATGTCTAAGCAGGATCAAGAAGCGTTGCTTAAAGCTGCTAAAGAATCAATACCGGTTGCTTTTGAAAAGTGTGCTAAGTTGAGACAAGAATATTACAAAAAGGCTAAAGATGAGCTTGGTGTAACTATTGTCGAACCTGATACTAAGGCTTTCCAAGAAAAATTAATGCCTATGATTGAGAAAGTTGCAGCTAAGAGTCCGGTTACAAAGAAAATATACGAAGAATTAAAAAAACTTAAGTAGTCATTAAATCTCCTGGGGATGGCATAAAGCTTGTGCCATCCCCGCTAATCCTATAAAAATAATGTCTAATTAATTTAACAGAAAGGATTTTATGGAACTTTTTGACAAAATAAAAAATGTTGTGGATAAGACGGTTGAAATTTTGTGCGTATTAATGTTGGCTGTAATGACAGTATTAGTTACATATCAAGTTATAACTCGTTATGTTTTCAATAATCCGAGCACTTTTTCCGAAACATTGGCACAATACTTATTTGTATGGCTGGTTATGTTTGGAAGTGCTTTGGTATTTGGTTCCAAAGACCATTTGGAAATTAGTACGATTAAAGAGAAACTGGGCCCGAAATCGAGGGCAGTTGTTGAAATTGTAATTAACATTTTTCTTTTAGTATTTTCAATAGTTGTTTGTGTCTTTGGCGGATATTTAGGTATGAGTAGACAAATGGCAACGATGGATGCAGCTTTGGGAATTCCTACAGGAATAATATATAGTTCAATTCCAATTTGTGGTGTAATTATGGCTTTTTATGCGGTTTATAATTCCTTTTCAGATTATAGGAAGTATAAAAAGCTGAAAATGGGGGAGAATATATGAGTAATGTCACAATAGCAGCTATTATTATGGTTTCAGTAATAGCTATAACATTGTTTTTTAGCTTTCCTATCGGCTTATCAATAGGATTAGGTGCGGTTGCGGCAATTGTAACTATTTTGCCTTTTACACAGGCTATGACTACTTCCGCTCAAAGATTTTTTACCGGTGCTAATAGTTTTTCACTTGTTGCAATACCCTTTTTCATATTGGCAGGAAACATTATGAATAGTGGGGGTATAGCTAAACGCTTGATAGATGCGGCTCGACTTTTGACCAATCGCTTGTATGGTGATTTAGCTCAAACTAATATTGTTGCCAATATGCTTTTCGGAGCAGTATCAGGTTCAGGCGTTGCTGCAGCGTCGGCTATGGGAAGTATACTTGGACCTATTCAAAAGAAGGAAGGATATGCAGATGATTATTCAGCAGCTGCTAATATTGCATCCGGTCCCACGGGAATGATGATTCCTCCAAGTAATATTATGATTGTTTATGCCACCGTGGCAGGTTCAGTTTCTATTGCAGCCCTCTTTATGGCCGGATATATTCCGGGTATACTCTGGGGTATAGGGTGTATGATTTTAGCTGGATTTACAGCTAAGAAATTAGGCTATAAATCAAAGAACAGCTACACGATTAAGCAATCGTTAATTATACTTTGGAAAGCTATTCCCAGCTTGTTACTTATAGTTATTGTTATTGGTGGAATATTGGGCGGAGTATTTACCGCTTCTGAAGGTTCTGCTATAGCTGTGGTATATGCGTTAATTTTAAGCTTTTTATATAAAAGCATTAAATTGCAAGATTTACCTAAAATAATATTAAATTCTGTAAAAACAACGGCAGTAGTTGAATTTTTGGTGTGTGTTTCCGGTATTATGGCTTGGGTTATGTCATTTACTAAAATGCCTCAATTAATATCGCGGGCGTTGCTATCAATTGGAACTAATCCGCTTATTATATTGCTGATTATTAATATTGTTTTGCTAATAGTTGGGACATTTATGGATCCAACACCTGCAGTTTTAATATTTACACCTATCTTTTTGCCGATTTGTACATCTTTCGGCATGCATCCTGTGCATTTCGGTTTAATGATGGTTATGAATTTGTGCGTGGGTACAATAACACCGCCTGTTGGAGCAATCATGTTTGCAGGCTGTAAGATTGCAAATGTGAAAATTGAATATGTCATTAAAAGATTGGTGCCTTATTTTGCTGTGGTAATTTTTGCTTTATTACTTGTTACTTATGTACCGGCATTATCGCTGGCTATACCGAAGGCGTTGAAATTAATTAATTTGCCGGAAAATTACAATATTTTCTTTGTGTTGCAATAGCTGAAGGAGGAAATACAAATGGATATAAGATATTTAACTAATCCGAAAGATGTTAGAAACTATAACACGGATGAGCTTAGAAAAGAATTTTTGGTACAAAATTTATATGAGCCGGATGAAGTTGTAGGCGTGTATTCTCATGCTGATCGAGTTGTGGTTTTAGGTATTTATCCGGTACATGAAACTGTTTCTGTATCACAAGGAATTGATGTAAAAAAAGATTTCGGTACACAGTATTTTTTGGAAAGACGAGAAGCTGGTGTTTTTAATATTGGCGGTAAAGGAAAAATTATTGCTGATGGACAAGAATATGAGATGAATTATAAAGATTGCTTATATATTGCCAAAGGAACGAAGGAAGTTTTTTTCTTAAGCTGTAATGCTGAAGAACCAGCCAGATTTTATTTAATATCGACACCTGCACATAAAGCGTTCCAAACAACTTATATACCGATTGCAAATGCTAAAAAACGCCAAATTGGAGATTCTAAAACTGCAAATAAAAGAGTTATCAATCAATTTATTCATCCAGACGTTTTAGAAACTTGTCAATTGTCCATGGGTATGACCTCTTTGGAAACGGGAAGTGTTTGGAATACAATGCCTGCGCATACGCATGAAAGAAGAATGGAAATTTATACCTATTTTGAAATACCTCATGGTAATAAGGTCTTTCATTTTATGGGTAGACCGGAAGAAACTAGACATATATTGGTTGATAATTATGAAGCTGTTATTTCGCCACCCTGGTCGATTCATTGCGGCGCAGGAACCTCGAATTATACGTTTATTTGGGCGATGGCCGGAGAAAACAGAGCGTTTGACGATATGGATAATATTGCCATTGAAAAATTGAAATAGTAAATAGTAATTAGTAAATAAGAGGAAGTAAAAATGAATTTAAATAATTTAGCAGGTAAAACTGCAATTGTTACCGGAGCTGCACAAGGATTGGGATATGGTATGGCAGAAGGGTTAATGGAAGCAGGAGCAAGTGTCTGTATTATGGATATTAATCCTAAAGCTATAGAGGTAGCTAAAGAATTTTGTAAAAACGGGTTTAAGTGTAGTTGTGTAATATCGGATCTTGGAAATGATGCTACTAGAGAGGATGTTTTCAATAAGGCTGTTAATAATTTGGGTGGTACTTTGGATATTATAGTTAATGCAGCTGGCGTTCAACGTCGATATCCCAGTGATGAGTTTCCTTTACATGAATGGGACTTTGTAATGAATATTAACCTGAGAACAGTCTTTGCACTTTGTCAATTAGCTGGGCGAAAATTTCTGCAACAAAATAGTAAAGGCAAAATAATTAACATCGCTTCTATGTTGTCTTTTTTTGGCGGTTATACAGTTCCTGCTTATGCCGCATCTAAAGGCGGAATTGCACAATTAACAAAGGCACTTTGCAATGAATGGGCGGATAAAGGTATAAATGTTAATGCTTTGGCTCCTGGATATATGGCAACCGAAATGAATACAGCTTTGCTTGATCCGAATAATCCAAGATATGAAAGCATAACAAATAGAATCCCAAGTAAAAAATGGGGTACCGGAGAGGATATGAAAGGTCCGGTCGTATGGTTGGCTTCGGATGCTTCTGATTATGTGAATGGAGCAATAATTCCAGTAGATGGTGGATATTTAGTAAGATAAAAAGGATGATGATATGAAAGTTATTATTACAGATTGTGATCACGACAATATAAATATTGAAAAAAATATTTTCAATGAGGCGGGAATTGATTTTGAATTAAAACAAGCTATAACTGAAGAGGCAGTTATTAGTCTGTGCAGTGAAGCGGATGTGTTAGTTGTTCAATATGCTAAAATTACGCGAAAAGTTATGCAAAATTGCCCAAATTTAAAATATATCGTCAGATATGGTGTAGGAGTAGATACGGTAGATATTAAAGCTGCAACGGATTTGGGAATACAAGTTGGTAATGTACCGGATTATGGTATGAATGAAGTTGCAGATCATGCTATTGCTTTTGCTTTGGCTTTTTTGCGAAAAATAATTTATATGAACAAGTTTACTAAGACTGATAAATGGGATTATGCTGCAAGTATACCTGTTTATAGATTTTCTGAACTGAAAATAGGTGTTGTAGGATTGGGCAGAATAGGCTCTAATTTTGCAAAAAAAATGCATTCTCTGGGGTTTAAAGTATTAGGATATGATAGAAATAAAAAGACTTTTGCTCCGGAACTGGATTTTGTTGAAAAAGTAGATTTTGATACGCTTTTACGAGAATCTGATGTTGTCTCGATACATTGCCCTGCAGATAAAAATATTAATTTGTTTGACAAATCAGCACTTTCTAAAATGAAAAATACTGCAATTCTTATTAATACAGCCAGAGGTGGAATCATTAACGAAACTGATTTGGAATGGGCTTTAGAAAATAAAAAAATTGCCGGTGCATGTCTTGATTGTATGCTTAATGAACCTGTAGATAAGAAGAACAGTTTGTTTAGTTATGACAATGTTTTTGTTACACCTCATATGGCCTGGTATTCAGAGCAGGCAGCATTGGAATTGAAACGAAAAGTTGCTGAAGAAGTTGTAAGGTTTGTTAAAGGTGAACCTATTCATTACCCGGTTAATAATGTCAGGAGATAAACTATGAGTACTTTGGATAAATTGAAAATAAACGGAATAATTCCTGTTGTAGTGATTAATGATGCGAAAAAAGCGGAAAAGCTTGCAAAAGCTGTAATTGCTGGAGGCTTAAATTGCTTAGAAATAACATTACGTACTGAGGCGGCAATAGATGCGATTCGCCTGATTAAAGATAAATATCCTAATTTGATAATTGGAGCAGGAACGGTCTTAACTAAGGCTCAACTAAATACTGCGTTATCTGCAGGAGCAGATTTTATAGTAAGTCCCGCCGTAAATGAGGAATTGATCGAATATTGCGTACATAATGATATAGATATTTACCCTGGATGCTCAACGCCTACAGATATTGCAGCTTCGATAAAATATGGATTAAAGACGCTGAAATTTTATCCTTGTGAGTTGTCCGGAGGATTGAAAGCATTAAGGTCCTTTGCTTCAACTTATCCTGATATTAAATTTATACCTACAGGTGGTATTAACGCTAATAATGTGGCGGATTATTTGCTTGAAAAAAATGTGGTTGCGTGCGGTGGCTCGTGGCTAGTTCCAAGTAATCTGATTGATGAAGAAGACTTTTCAAAAATTGAAGAATTGGTAAAAGCGGCAGTTTATGCAATGTTCGGCTTTAAATTGGCCCATGTTGGAATAAATTGTAATTTTTTGGATGAAGCAAAAAATGTGGCAAATAAGTTCGAGGATATTTTTGGATTTTCGCAAAACGAAAATCCAGGTTCAATTTTTGCAGGAGGTTATATAGAAGTGCTGAAAAAGCCTTTTTTAGGTGAAAAAGGACATATTGCGATAGGAACACATTCTATTGAAAGAGCAAAAGCTTATTTGGAAAGTAGGGGAACTAAATTCGATGAGAAAACGATTAGTTATGATTCTTCTGGTGCTTTAAGGACTATATATATGCAGAATGAAATAGGTGGATTTGCAGTTCATTTGTTACGTTTGCCTAAAGAAAGAGAATAATTTTAATTACTTTGAAAGAAGGAATATTTAATGGCTAAAATTTTGCTATTTGGGGAACCTATGGCATTGTTAATTGCGGATACTGTTGGCCCTTTAGAAGATGTAGAACATTTTACCCGGTCGATGTCAGGAGCAGAAGTTAATGTGGCTATCGGTTTAACTCGATTAAATCATGAGGTTGAATACTTTACACGTTTGGGGGATGATCCTTTTGGACGCTATATAAAGAAAAATTTGGAAAACCAACATATTGGTACTAGTTTTATAAGCTTTGACAATATATATAAAACTGGTATTCAACTAAAAAATAGAGTTACTGACGGTTCTGATCCGTATGCGCCTTATTATCGAAAATGTTCAGCAGCCGCGCAAGTGACTAAGGAAATGGTTGATCAGTTGGATCTTTCAGATGTAGATTTGGTTCATATTACCGGAATACCTTTAGCAATTTCGGCTTGTGCACGTGAAGCTACTTTTCAACTTTTAAAAAGAGCTGAAAAACAAAAAATAATTATAACTTTTGACCCCAATTTAAGACCGGCTTTATGGGAAAATCAGGAAACTATGATTAAAGTTATAAATGAAGCGGCTAATTATGCTGATTTAATATTGCCGGGAATGTCGGAAGCACATATTCTTACGGGATTAAGTGATAAAAAGAAAATCTTTGAATATTATCATTCTAAAGGCGTAAAAACGGTAATTATTAAAGAAGGTGCTCGCGGTGCTTGCTACAGCAATTTGGAGTGTGAAGGCTATGTTGACGGTTATAAAGTAGAAAAGGTTGTTGATACTATTGGTGCCGGCGACGGGTTTGCAGCAGGTGTGTTAAGCGGAATTGTTGAGGGCTTGGAAATTGCTGAATGCGTTAAAAGAGGTAATGCTATTGGTGCTATTCAAGTAACTAATTTGAGTGATAATGAGGGTCTGCCGACTCGTAAAGAACTTGAACTTTTTATCAACAATGTATAATTACATAACTTTTAGCTGCTTATTAAATGAAATAGTAATGCAAAAGGCCCTAATTCAAATAGTTAGAGCCTTTTTTATTTATAACAACGTTTTTACTCATAAGTAGCTGTCATAACGATGTCTTGCGGATAATCTCCATAATTAGAACCGAAAATATTTATGCCGCCGACGTATTTTGCGTTTTCTTTGATAGCGATTCTAAATTTGATGAAAGGCAAGGCAAATACATTTAAATAGCTAAGATTTACTTTATTGTTGATAAGTGCTTTGTTTAGGTAGGTACCGCTACTGGTGAGCGAAATTGTATATAACAAACCATATTGCGATGAGCCATTTGGCCAATTAGCCGGTGTTAATTTTCCTCTCCTAGCGCCGAAGTCTCCGGGGCTAATGAAGCTTCCGATTTCAATATCGTTAATACTGAGGGTTATTTCTGATGGCCAATCTTCAAGAAATCCGGCTGACTCAGAACAAATCTCAAGACTAAAAGATAATTCCTCTAGCTTGAGTTTGGAGTTAATAATATTTGGAAATTTATAATCTATGTAACCTGAGTTTTAGAGTAGTGTTGTTTTGAATGGAACTAAAACTTAATTGTATTACATCGAACACATACAGAAAGTGAGTGAAAAAATTATGGTAACTACTGTTAGATTAAGTTCAGCAACTGATGAAAAATTGTCTAAGTTAGCGAAAGAAACCGGACGAACAAAATCATTTTATTTGCGAAAACTCATTGAAGAAAATTTAGAAAAACTTTTATTGCAGTATAGAATTTTGCAAAGCAAGGAAGACTATACCGAAGGAAAATTAGAAACGATTTCGTTTGAGGAAATGGAAAAATTATATGGCATGGAAAATTGAGCTTGACAAGAAAGTCAAACTCAATTTTTACTCAGCTAAATAAATTCTGCTTCTGTGTCCCACATCAACAAACACCAATACAAGCTCGTTATCTTGTATGTCTGCCAGTATGCGATAATCACCTACTCGGTACCTCCATTGCCCACTTCTGTTGGCTGTCAATCCCTTCCCGTGAACACGGGGATTTTCACATCCAACAAGGTTCTTCTCAATCCAAGTCTTGATTATCTTTTGTGTTTGCCTATCTAATTTTTTGAATGCTTTATCAAACTTGTCTGTTGTTATTATCCGATATTTCATAACCCTAATTCTTCCCAAAGCTGATTGATAGGTCTTGTTTTCAATGTACCGTTTGCTCTTTCAGCTTCGTACTCCTCAAACACTTTAAGGTCATACTCATTCTCAATATGGTCGAGCATAGTAGCTCTAATAACTTCAGACAGGCTTGCGTTGTTGAGCCTTGCGTAGGCCTTGAAAATGTTCAGTTCATTCTCCGGAACTCGTAAACTGATTGTTGCCATAAACATCGCTTCCTTTCTTTTGTAATACAATTGTATTGCATTCTACACGATTTATCAAGGGCGAAGCCCTCAACCTCCAAGATTAGCTCCCTGAGTTGAATTCTCTAAAAATCTTTCACTACGTTCAAATTATTGATAGCTTATAAACGTACGCTATAATGTGCATGAGGTGATTTATATGATGAATACAACTGCAACAAGCTTTCGCAAAAATCTCTTTTCGCTGCTTGACCAAGCTATAAAATTTAACGAGCCCATCAATATCAGCACCAAAAATGGTAATGCTGTTATTTTAAGCGCAGATGATTATAACGAACTTGTAGAAACTCTTAAAGTATCTTCAAATTCCGTTATGCGTGAAAAAATCATAGACGGATTGAACACAGGTGTTTCTGATTGCGTACCTGAAACTGAGGCCATTTGGTAGATGTATCAGATTGTCTATACTAAAAAATCTTTGAAAGATATTCCAAAGCTCAAAGAAGCAGCCTTAGCTACCAAAGCGCAAATTAAGAGGGGACTTACAGTTTTAGAGTAGTGCACTTCAATAAAAGGATGTCGAAGTCACGTTAGACAAACAGCTGCTTTGCTTGAATATCAAGATGATTAGTTAACTTTAGCCGCTGGAAAAAGGCTGCCCAATTTATCTGAAAAGCTTCTTATCTTAATGCTGAGAAGCTTTTTTCTTGCCTAAAAAGTTGGAGAAGCACCGGTACCTGAAGCGAGCTTATGAAAAATTGATAATTGTATATATTACACAACGCGATTGTGCAAATTGTACAAAAATAAGCAAAAAGCAGAATGTATATTGTATAAAGTGCTTAAATATGTGATAATATTTTTATTAGATGATAATTTTTTATCGTTCCTGCACGCCCGCACGCTGCAAGCCCGTCGTACAGCCGCAAGCTGCACGCAAGGCGCTATAAGCCTGCCGCCCGCCTACCTGTGCGCCCGCCCACACACCCGCGCCAATTCCGCCAATTCCGGTATTCCGCCAATTCCGGCAATAACGGCAATTCCGGCGATACCGCCATCTCCGGCGATAACGGCAATTCCGGCACTAACTTTGAACAGCTGGCAAAAGACGTGTTAAACTTAGAAAATTACATTTACAGCAGGAGGATTATATGAGTAAACCGATTGTAGGAATTTCAGGTTCTATTGTGGCGGAGACTGACGCGGCATTTGCCGGCTATGAACGGGCGTATGCCAACGACGATTATGTCGATTCAGTCATTCAAAACGGCGGCGTACCGTATATAATACCCGTCAACAGCGAGGAAGAAATAATCAGAGAACAAGTTGCGCATATTGATGCCTTGATTTTAAGTGGCGGCCAAGACGTTTGCCCGCAATTTTACGGAGAAGAGCCGCACAAATTGCTCGGACGCACCAGCCTCAGACGGGATAAATTCGACTTTAAATTGTTGCAGCTCGCATTAAAGAAAGACATTCCGATTTTAGGAATTTGCCGCGGTATGCAGGTAATTAATGTTTACTTCGGTGGGACCCTGTATCAGGACCTTTCCCTGGCGCCAGGTTCTTATATCAAGCATAACCAGGTGACTGATTGGCAGGTGCCGAGCCATTATGTCAAGTTGCAGAAAGGCACGAAACTCTTCGATATTTTCCAATGTGAAGAGCTGGAAGTCAATTCCTTCCACCACCAAGTGGTACATGAAGTTGCACCGAGCTTTAAAGTTACAGCCAGAGCCAAAGACGGCGTAATTGAAGCTTTAGAGAGCCAGGATTATAAATTTTTGCTGACAGTTCAGTGGCACCCTGAGATGCTGCATCGCACGGAAAAGCAGATGAACAAGGTCTTTGCGCGCTTAATTGCCGAAGCGCGGACAAATAAATAATTTAAAAGGGGTATTGTATGACCACGACGACCACCACGACCAAAAAATTCGGTTTTTATTCGATTGTTTTACTGACAATCAATTCGATTATCGGCTCCGGCATTTTTCTATCGCCCGGATCCGTTGTTAACAAATCCGGAGCACTGGCACCGCTTGTGTATTTTTGTGCCGCTTTTTTTGCCGCTGTACTGGCCATAACCTTTGCAGCTGCTGCCAAGTATGTCAAAGCCGGCGGGGCTGCCTATGCTTACAGTAAGGCTGCCTTTGGCGAAAACACGGGCTTGTATATCGGCATTACCCGCTATTTTTCAGCAGCTATCGCTTGGGGCGTTATGGCAACCGGCGTGGTCCGTACAGTTTTCTCTATATTCGGCTTGCCCAAAAACGACTTAAAACTTTTAACTCTGGGATTTTTCTCCCTGATGGCGGTCCTGTTTGTCATTAATGTCATGGGACCGGCTGTACTGGAATTTGTCAGCAACCTTTCGACTTTAGCTAAATTATCAGCATTGATCGTGTGCATCGTCGCCGGGGCCTTGCTCGTTATTTTTGGCGGCCGGAATAACTTTACGGCAGTTTATCAACTGGAAATTGCGCAAAAGGGCAGCTTGAGTGCTTCGGAATTCGTTATGGCTACAGTTGCCGCTTTTTACGCGTTTACCGGCTTTGAAAGTGTAGCATCCGGCTCGGAGGATATGGAAAAACCGGAAAAGAATTTACCGCGCGCCATTCCTTTAGGTATTTTGATTGTCGCTATTATTTATATTGCGATAGTTGTAGTCGGGATGATGCTTGATCCGGTTAAATTAGCTACTACGAAAGAAGTTATCGCTTTGATTCCCTTGTTCGATAATCCGATTATCAAGAATATTATCTTGTACGGTGCCTTGATTTCCATGTTCGGAATAAATGTGGCAGCTTCTTTCCATACACCCCGGATTCTTGAGGCGATGGCGAAGCAGGGGCAAGTTCCGGCGCTTTTTACCAAACGTACTAATCGCGGCTTCCCGGTTACGTCAACGATTATTACTGTCGTAATTGCAATTTTGATTCCCTTTTCTTTTTCGTACAATATGGGCTCGATTATGATTATCAGTGCCATTGTTCGCTTTGCCCAATTTATCGTCGTGCCTTTGGCTTTGATCGCTTTCTATTACGGTAAATGTCGGGAAAAGGTGGAGCCGGCTTGCAAAAATTTTGTTACGGATGTTGCAGCTCCGTTTGTTTCTTTGTTGCTGACAGTCCTTTTGCTTGTAAAGTTCAATTGGGTAGGGCAATTTACCGTTGAAGTTGCAGGCGCCAGAGTGCCGAATACGTTGGCAATTGCAGCGATGATTGTCGGTATGATTATCAGCCCGGCGGCCTTGTATCTGTATAACAGGCAACGTCAGGCGAAGAGGTAGAGTTAAGGAAACGGGAAACGGGCGGCGAACTTAAAAGGCTAAGAACATTAGCGCTTTAATCGCTGCCTGCCATGTATGAATAAAAGCTCCACAGCAGTTTGTGCTTTGTTTCGGACCGGCAGGGTACCGCAAGGGTCGAGGCCGGGTCGAGGCAGGGCCGAGAAAAGGCCGTGGTGCAACGTGCTGAAGGAGCTTTTTTGTTTCCCGCATACGCAGGGGGATCCTTAATCGAAGAGCAGCTCGAGCCGCTTGTTTTTTGCGGAAAAATCAGATAGAAAACGCTAAAGTGCTGAAACAATTTATTTTTGCATATGATATACTGTAAGTAACCTTGGAAATAAGTACGAGGTATGTGAACAGAAGTAAGAGATCTTGGGGTCGTGCGTACCCCTACCCTGAGCTGAGGGGTCAGAAATATCAGTCATCGGAAAACGCATTACCTTTTTGGGCTAAGGTAGACCAAAGTGTAGGTGATTATAAATGTGCACTAAAGTCCACGTCAAAAATATGATTTAATCGTCATAGAATTGATGTAAACAGAAGCAAGAGATCTTGGGGTCGTGCATACCTCTACCCTACTCAGGGGGTCAGAAATACTGGGAACCGGAGAAACTGCATTACCTTTTTGAGCTAAGGTAGACCGAAGCGTGGGAGTGACTTGAAATATAGTTGAAAACACGTTAAAGCTCTTATTTAATTAAGCCTTATAGAGTTTTTCTGTAAGGCTTTTTTATTGCCGGGAGGTAAAATGAGCGAGCTTGTAAAGCTTTCAATGTATGCTGTGCCTGAAAATATGCTCCTGTATGCTAATAAAGAAAAAATTCAAAATCCTAGGCAGGGTGCGAAGCTTCAATTGCTTCGGGCTTTCCATTCGGATTTTGAATTCAATAAAACACTACATCAGAGCCGGGTGTTTGTCAAATAAAGATTGCTATTATGCTATTAATCTATGATAATTTCACCCCTGTTTTATCATCAAACCAATTCTATAATTAGCTTAGCTTTTTCATCTTGCTTTCCTCCTTTCGTGTTTCCCGCATATGCGGGGGCGATCTCGGGAAAGCATTTTTTATGGTGAGGATATCGGGTGTTTCTCGCATACGCTGAATTTCCGATATTTTGCAGACTCCTTATTTATTTCAACGGAAATCTGCTTTTTCTTGCAGTCTTAAATCCGCTCTCTTGCTTAAACAGCGGCAAAGTGCCAGAATATGTTTTTGAAGAAAGAAGCGGCAAAAGCGAGCTTTTTGAAAGCATGCAAAAGCAGGCAAAGAATGCAAGGCGCAGAAAGAGCGCTGCCGGGCACAAACAAGCGCTATCTAAGCCGTATAAGAGCGCTATCTAAGCCATCAGGGTATCGAACGCTTCTAAGGTTGTACGAGTGCGCCCCCAAAAGAGCCTTTGTTGCTGTTTCTAAAAAATACGGGAGCTAATATCATATTCAATTTTTTAATTATCATTTTAATAAGTTCTTTTATTTATAGGCAACTGGAAGAATGGTTTATTGAACGTGAAATTGAATTGGATGATGAATATGATTGCATGATAGAAATAGTAAGAAAAGAAGATTAAGTTAAGCTAACATAGTTTATTTGTGCTTGGTGTTATCATGAACGATGTAGAGCGGAGGCAGCTAATTACAGCTTTGATTTCTGAAATTCAGGTTTATGAAGAATCCATTGGCTGTGCCTTGCTTTTGTACAAACCCAAATTTTTTGTTTAATCTTAGTAATCTTAGCGAGCAGACAATTTGGATAGAAAAATCCAAACGGTAGTCGTTAGGGACATCCTAAAACCTATAATAAGTCCTGAAATAAGTACAAACACATAAATCGCTGTTTGCTGTATCGCAACTGCTAAACAAAATGATGGTATTGCTCGATTATTAATGAAATTTTTAGATTTTATTATATAATATACTTGTGTAGCTATTATTAAATCTTTAAGAGGTAGATTATGACTGTGAGTTATAAAAAGTTGTGGAAGTTATTAATTGACCACGATATGAAGAAGAAAGACCTTGCTAAAGCTGCTGGCATTAGCAATTACACAATTACAAAAATGAGCAAAGGCGAAAATGTGACGGTGGATATTTTAGGTAAAATTTGTTTAGCGTTAAATTGTAATACGGATGACATTATGGAATTTCTTCCTGATGACACAAAATAAAGTTTAATTAAAATCAGAAAAGCCTACATAGAGTTTTTTGAAATACATATTTACTATTAACTTCTGATAATTTTAATTATCAGGAAGCAAGACTTTTACAGGAGGATAACAGAGATGTTACCTGAAGAAAAAGCAAGAATAAAAATAGACAAGCAATTAACTGATGCCGGATGGGATATTGTCGCTCGTGACGAGTATATTCCCTTTAATGCTTCTGCGGTTAAAGAAGCATTAATGCAAGGAAATAAGGAAAGTGATTATCTTCTCTTTGTTGATGACAAAGCGATTGCTGTTGTTGAAGCAAAAGCTGAGGATAATTCTCTCAGAGATATTGTTGCACAACAAGCTGAATGGTATTCTATAAATCCGCAAAGTTGGGTTGGTTTGTGGTTTTCAAATCAGATACCATTTGTATATCTTGCAAACGGAAATAAGATTTATTTTAAGAATATGCTCGAAGTGGACAGCGAATATATAGAACTTTCAGAGATGCACTCACCTAAGAAGATGCTGCAAATGCTTGGTAAAAAATCTGAATACGGTGCATTGCCGAAAATTGAGAAAAAAGGACTTCGTGACTGCCAGTATAATGCTGAAGTAAATCTTGAAGCATCGCTAAAAGCCGGTAGGAAAAAAGCTCTTGCAATTCTTGCAACGGGTTCTGGCAAAACATATCTTGCTTGTCTTGCGTCTTATAGGCTTTTGAATTATACGCAAACAAAGCGTGTGTTGTTTCTTGTTGACAGAAACAACCTTGCTCGTCAAACTGAAACCGAATTTAGCTTGTTTGACCGCACTGAAAAACAAAAGCCGATGAACGAACTCTATCAAATAAATCGTCTTACAAAACCCGAAAAAATTCAAGGCGATATTATCATATCTACAATACAAAAATTGTTTGCGGTGCTTACAGGACAGGTTATAACGGAAGATGACGAAGATAAAGAAGATGAAAAAAACGGCTTGAAGGATGTTGCTAAAAGCGAGCCGGCTATTGTTCTTGACGGTGATTTGAAATTGCCACCGGATTATTTTCAATTCATTATAGTTGATGAATGCCACCGCTCAATTTACGGAAAATGGAAAGCGGTTCTTGATTATTTTAAAGACGCAAAAATTCTCGGTTTAACTGCGACACCTACGCCTGAAGCTCAGGCATATTTTAATAACAACGAAATTGCAAAATACACCTATGACGACTCTGTTGTTGACGGTGTTAATGTTCCTGCACGAGTTTACAGAATAATTACTGATGCAACGGTTCACGGCGGCACAATCAATCAAGACGAAACAGTTGTGGATCTTAATCGTTTCGGTGAAATCGTTAATGAATACAAGGCACAGCAACGCATTGACTATACTCCAAACCAGCTTGACCGCTCTGTTATCAATCCGAATCAGATAGAGTCTGTCTTAAAATCTTATATGGACTCGATTTATACCGACTTATATCCGGAAAGAGAAGAAAATTGGAACTATATACCTAAAACACTTATCTTTGCAAAAAATGATAATCACGCAACAAAAATTGTTGAGATTGCCCAAAAGGTGTTTGCTGAAAAGTTCCCAAACGGAAAAGTCCCCGATAACTTTGTCCAAAAAATTACTTATTCAGCAGGAGATTCCAATGCCCTTATTCGTGATTTGAGAACAGAAAAGGATTTTAGAATAGCAGTTACGGTTACACTGGTTGCAACAGGTACAGATGTAAAACCTTTAGAAGTTGTGCTTTTTATGAACGATGTGAAATCTGATGTTTTATATACTCAGATGAAAGGCAGAGGGTGTAGAACACTTAATGAGTATAAATTAAGAGAAGTTACACCGAATGCAGATAATAAAAATTGTTTCTATATTGTTGATGCGGTGGGTGTAACAGAATCTGATAAGCATATCCCTCAACCGGGCAAAGGAGGCAAAGGAGTAAATCCAAAACTTTTGCGTTTAGACCAGCTTTTGGAAAGACTATCACACGGCGAGGTTTCGGATGAAAATCTTGCTCTGCTTCGCGATTATTGTGCAACAATACAAAAGAGATATGAGGACCACCCTCTTTTTGAAAGGCATTTAAATATGTTTGTTTCCTATTATGGTTTTTCACCAAGAGGATTAGCAAATAATATAAATCAAGCACTTTCGCAGAATTTGCTACCTCCTTTTGAGAATATTTCGGATGAAAATTCTGCTCGTAAAAACTTGATTTTCTGTTTGATGAGTAATTTATCAGCACGCAAGAAACTTCTTGAAATGCTTCGAGGTTATTACGCTGTAACTCCCGAAAAAGAGGATGAGGTAATTTATAAAGGGTTCTCTAAAGAAACGGCAAAAAGCTTTATTGCTAACTTTGAGCAATATTTGAATGATAATGAAGATAAGATTGAAGCTCTCCGAATTATCTATAATTCTGAAGATACTGTAATTACATATTCAATGCTTACAGAGTTGCAGGACAAATTGATTGCCGAAAACGGACAATTTACACCCTATTACATTTGGAAAAATTATAAAATCATTGATAACGACGGTAATGTTGAAGAATTGGATACAAAGCAAAATATCAAGGCTTTAACACATCTTATTCAACTTGTTCGCTACGCATATAAGAAAAACACTAGACTTGTAAGCCTCATTAAGGGCTATTCCCAAAGATTTAACCTTTATTGTGGACAGGCTCAGCGTGAACTTACAGACGACCAAAAAGAAATTATGAAACAGATAGCTGATTACATTATTGAGGAAGGCGCAATCAGCATAAAAGAATTGAATGCTTTTGATACAGACCTATGGCGTAAAGGGATAAAAAACTTTGGCGCACCTGTTCTATCGGAAGAAATTATTACACTTGCAAAATTTATTTTAAAGGCGGCATAATACTATGGCAGATACTCCAAAAAGCGAAGCAACACTGGTAAAAAAAGTATGGGACATTGCAAATGTTCTTGCGGCTGCCGGTGTTGGATTTACAGACTATATCACTCAACTTACATACATTCTTTTTCTCAAAATGGATGCGGAAAAGGAAGAATTAGGTCTTGGCAGCTCTATCCCCGATGGATATAAGTGGAAAGATATTGCTGAACTTAATGGGGATGACCTTATTTACAAGTATGAAGAAGTATTGAAAGAACTTTCAAAAGATAATGGGCTTATCGGTACCATCTTTACGAAAGCATCTAACAAAATCGACAGACCTGTTCATCTTGCAAAAGTGTTCCAAATGGTTGGCAATGAAAACTGGTATATGATGGAGGGCGATTTCAAGGGTGCAATTTATGAATCAATCCTTGAAAAGAATGGTCAGGATAAAAAAAGCGGTGCCGGACAGTACTTTACACCTCGTGCGCTTATCAAAGCAATGGTTGATGTAATTGACCCTAAAATCACCGAAACGGTTGCTGATCCGGCTTGCGGAACTGGTGGATTCCTTCTTGCTGCCTTTGACCATATGAAACCCCAAAGCAGGGATTTGTCAAAGCAGAACTTTTTAAAAAACACTGCATTGTTTGGTGCAGATAATACAGCACTTGTTGTTACCCTTGCATCAATGAATTTATATTTACACGATATTGGAACAAAAAAGAGTCCTATCGTTTGGAAGGATTCATTGCTTGATAAATCGGACGGATCGTTTGATGTAATTCTTGCAAATCCACCTTTCGGCACAAGACCACAAGGTAGCGTAGCAGTTGACAGTGTAAGAACGGAGTTTATAAAAACATCGGATAATCAGGTCAATTTCCTACAACATATAATGTCAATTGTTAAAACCGGCGGACGAGTTGCTGTGGTTCTTCCCGATAATGTACTTACTGACGGAAATGCTACTGCAAAGGTTCGTGAAAAATTATTAGCAGACTTTAATCTTCACACCATTCTCAGATTGCCGACAGGTATTTTCTACGCTGGTGGTGTTAAGACAAACGTGCTTTTCTTTGAAAAGGGAGAAAAAACAAGAGATATTTGGGTTTATGATTATAGAACCGGTATAAAACACACAATGGCAACAAAGCCTATGACGCGTGCAGACCTTGACGATTTTGTAAATTGCTATTGTTCGGGTCATTTGGAAGACAGAAAAGAAACTTATTCAGAAGAAACACCCAATGGTAGATGGAGAAAATTCAGCGAAGAAGAAGTTTACTCCCGTGACCAATTAAAACTTGATTTCAAATGGATAGATTTAACCGAAAAAGATGACCGCACGATTACAGAGCTTCTCTCTGAAATGCAGGAAAAAGCAACTGCAATCGGTGATGCCGTATCAAAACTCCAAGAAATTCTCGGAGGAATTGACTTATGATTGATACAAAAGCGTTAAGAGAAAAAGTGCTTGACCTTGCAATTAGGGGGAAACTTGTTCCGCAAGACCCAAGTGATGAGCCTGCTTCTGTTTTGCTCAAAAAAATCCGTGAGCAAAAAAAGCAAATGGTTAAGGAAGGCAAGCTAAAAGCAAAGGATATAAAAAACGATACAATCATCTTTAAAGGTGATGATAATTTACATTATGAGCAGTTTGCCGACGGAACGGTGAAATGTATTGAGAATGAGATACCATTTAAGCTGCCGGCTGGATGGGTGTGGGAACGTTTAGGTAACATTTCTACAATTGCGCGTGGAGGTTCACCACGTCCTATAAAAGCATTTTTAACTAACGATGCTAAAGGAGTGAATTGGATAAAAATCGGTGATACAGAAAAAGATGGTAAATATATTTTTTCAACAAAAGAAAGAATCAAACCTGAAAGTGTATCAAAAAGCAGATTTGTAAAAAGCGGAGACTTTTTGTTAACCAATTCAATGAGTTTTGGTCGTCCTTATATTCTAAAAACCGAAGGATGCATACACGATGGTTGGCTTGTGATTGGTGATATAGAATTAATATTTGATCAAGATTATTTGTATTATGCTTTGAGCGCAAAATATATGTATCAGGCAATGGCTATTATGGCTGGCGGCTCAACTGTAGATAATCTTAACTCAGATTTAGTAAAATCCTTGATGTTTCCTATTCCACCTATAAACGAACAAAAATATATTGCACGTAAAGTAAGTGATTTACTTGAACTTGTGGAGTCAATAAAGAGCAACGAAGAAACTATCGTTGGAGAGATTTCTATGATAAAATCCAAAATCCTTGACCTTGCTATACAAGGCAAACTTGTACCGCAAGACCCGAATGATGAGCCGGCTTCCGTTCTTCTCGACCGTATCCGTGCTGAGAAAGAAGAACTCATCAAAGCAGGCAAAATCAAGCGTGATAAAAAGGAATCCGTCATCTTCAAAGGTGATGATAACTCTTATTATCGTTTGACTTCGGATAATAAAAGAAATGTTATAGATATTCCATTTGATATACCCGAGAATTGGGAGTGGTGTAACTTATCAATGATTGGTAGCACAAACATTGGTCTTACATATAAGCCTGCGGATATTGTTGCAGATGGAACTATGGTACTTCGTTCAAGCAATATAATAAACGGAAAAATTGATTTGTCTGATTTAGTAAGAGTAAATTCAACTATCAGAGAAAATCAATACATTCAAGAAAATGATATTCTTATTTGCGCAAGAAATGGTAGTAAAGCTTTGGTAGGTAAATGTGCAATATTTGAAAATGTAAATGAAAAAGCATCATTTGGAGCGTTTATGGCTGTATATAGAAGCAGGTGCTTTAGATATGTTTATTATTTTTTAAATTCTGAATTTTTCAAAAATACATTCAGCAATGATGACAGCAAACAAATAAATCAACTGACTCAGGATATGATAAAAAACACAGCTATTCCATTACCACCACTTGCCGAGCAAAAGCGAATTGTTAAAGCCATTGAAACTATCTTTGCTAAACTTGATGAGATTTCAAATGCGATAGTGTAAAATCAGCCGTCCTCGAAAACGAGGGCGGCTGTGCTTTTACCAAGTGACTATTTTATCAACAAGTGCTTGTTGCTCGCTTGCGGTGCGTCGAAGATATATTCTTGTTGTTTCAATACTTTCGTGTCCCATAAGGTCAGCAAGTAAAGCAATGTCATTATATTTCTCAAGAAAATTCTTTGCATAACGATGGCGGAAAGAATGTGGGTAAACCACTTTTTTATCAAGACCATATTTATCAGCGTAATTTTTTAGCTGCTGTGAAATGCCTCTTGTAGTAATTCTTTCACCGTAACGATTAAGAAAAAGATAGCCGGAGGGACGATGCGTTTTCTCCAGCCAAGCCAAAGTTTCATTTCTCATTTTTTTCGGTATGTATAATCTTCGCAATTTACCACCTTTTGAATACAAATCAAAATAGCCAAGTTCCACGTGTTCAATTTTAACCTGAATCAACTCGCTTACACGGGCACCGGTTGCGGCAAGATACCACACAACAAAGTACCATTCCATATTTCCGTCTTTCTTTAACTGCTTTTTTAGAAATTTGTAATCTGCATTGCTGATTACATTTTCAAGAAAATTCTTTTGTTGGACTTTCACCGCTTTCAACTGCAACCGTTCCTTTCCGAGATATTCAAGATATTTGTTCATAGCTTGAATACGAAGATTTACGGTTTTAGGTTTGTAAAACTCCATAAGATACCCCTTGAATGCCAAAAGATTTTTCTTGCTTATCGTTTCGTAGTGTTCGTGATAGTAGTTTACTGTCCATAGATAAGATGTAATCGTGTTTTCCGAGAGATTTCCTTTTCTTAAATGCTCCTCGAATGTTGCTTGTCCTTTCATACAAAAGACCTCCGTATAATATATTTACGACAAGAAAACACAAATGTATTATACTTTCAAAGTGTGTCTTTCTCTTATTATGAGAAGATAGGGAAGGAAGTAACTTGCATAGATGGTGAAATGCCTTTTGAAATTCCGCAAGACTGGTGCTATACAAGGTTATCAAGTATATCCGAAATCATAATGGGTTCGTCACCTAATGGAACTAGTATTAACCGTAACGGTAATGGGATAGAATTTCATCAAGGCAAGATTTGCTTTACAGATAAAATTATTGGACATAGCAGCAGTTTTACAGATAAATCCGTAAAACTGGCAAAAGAAAATTCGTTGTTGCTTTGTGTTAGAGCTCCTGTAGGTGAAGTCAATATTACAGATAGATGCGTATGTATCGGAAGGGGGTTAGCAGCAATTTCTCCTCTTAGCAAAATGCAAACTGAATTCTTGTTTTATTGGCTACAAAGTTTAAAAAAGGTGTTGTTGCAAAAAGCAACAGGTTCGACATTTGTTGCAATAACTGCTGATACGGTGAAAAATATATATATTCCTTTACCCCCACTTGAAGAACAAAATCGTATTTGCAAAGTAATAGACAAAATTTTCACTATACTCGATACAATAGAACAGAGCCTTAATTGAGACTATGTTCTATGTATTTGTATAATTCTTCTATAGCATTAACAATTTTAGCTTGTTCGCTCTTTGGAGGTAAGGGAATCAGCTTTTTAGAGAATTCAGAAATCCAATAACGCTTATGATTATAATTATCACACTCTACTACTTGCATAGCATAGTAAGCAAATTTAGTATTGATAAGTTTTTCTTTCGCTGTAAGGATTTTCATAGCCGAGGATTTGACTTTAAACGGAAAATCAACATACTTGCTGTCAGTTGTAAAATCGTCAAATATGATTACAGGCAATTCTGTTTTAATTCCGTAAGTTTCATTTGTATAGCCAATTATAAAGGATTTTCCTGCTGTTAATACCGGCGTTTGATAATCATCTTTATAATCGGTTGACTTAACGATATATGGTGTAGGTTGCTCATAATCAAGTACATCTTCTAATCTTACGAATGTCCAACTTTTGGGAATTTCAAAAGGCATTTCACCATCTATGCAAGTTACTTCCTTCCCTATCTTCTCATAATAAGAGTTATCATCACCTTTGAAGATGACGGATTCCTTTTTATCACGCTTGATTTTGCCTGCTTTGATGAGTTCTTCTTTCTCAGCACGGATACGGTCGAGAAGAACGGAAGCCGGCTCATCATTCGGGTCTTGCGGTACAAGTTTGCCTTGTATAGCAAGGTCAAGTGTTTTGGATTTTACAAGATTAACTAACGAAAGAAAATCATCTTTTTGAATATCCAAATCAGATATACAATCGAAAATATGATCTAATTTATCAACGATATTCTGTTGTTCGTTTATCGTAGGTAAAGGTACTAAAATTTTATGTAATACTTTTGAAGATAGCCCTTGCAACCCTATACCTTGACCACCTATGCGTTTTTGTATTTTCCATAAATAAAGAACATAGTAATAGAATCGGTTTGACAAAGAAATGTAACTTCTCAAACGATGTATATGATTTTGGATTCGTACTTCATTGTCACAATACCAAATAGCAGAACGCCCAATATCACCACCTTCGCAAACTAAAAGGTCGCCTTTTTTTACCGTACATTTCTCAATCTCAGCACTAGTAAAGGGCATTTCTTTTATCGAATCAAGTTCAAACCTATCCCAATATAAATTTGATGTAGTGATATATGCTAACATCACACCTTCAGTATTAGAAGAATTCAATGCTTTTCCAGTATTATGTTCATATATTGTTCCAAGTCTAACCCATTGCCACCCCTCCGGCACTTCAAATGGTATCTCATTCTCAATACATTTCACCGTTCCGTCGGCAAACTGCTCATAA
>CABKML010000003.1 GCA_902373515.1 uncultured Eubacteriales bacterium
GGTTTTATAAATTAAAAAGAAATTTCTCTCATTTTAACGCATATTTGTCTTTTTTTCGAGTAAAATCAAATCGAAATATGTATCCAAGTGATAAAATCTCTTAATAAATACCTCCAAAAAGCGTTTGACATAAATATGCCACAACTCTTTACGTGCTATTTTGTCAACTAAAACACTGTGTACCGTCGCCTGATTGGCCGCCCACACGTCCGTCAACAACTGATCTCCGACCACTATTATGCTTGTCAGGTCTATCTTCTGCTCCCGGCAATAGCGCAACAAAGTGTCAGCCTGCGGTTTATTAGCACGGTAGACTGCCGGAATTCCCAACTCCTTTGCAATTTGGCTCAAACGCCGTACGCCGGCATTGGAATAAAGTACCGGTTCTACATCCTGTTTCTTCAACACTTTTACTAATTCTACCGCAGTAATATCTGCATGTCGACTACCATGCGGCATTAAAGTGTTGTCTATATCGATGAAAACGTATTTATAACCGAGTCGGCGATAATCTGAAAAGGGGATGTCCCGAACTTTATTGTAGTAAGCTGAGGGCAAAAAAGATGATATTCCGCTTTTATTTTCCGCTAAATTAAGGCTGCATCTTTTATTAATGTAGTGCTGCGGCATAACGTTTCACCTCTCCCTGCTATTCCTGAACAACTGTTCAGCGTTGACTGTACACGCCTTTGATTTCCGGTTCCGGTAATCTCGGCTGAAAATTGTTTTTGGCTTGAGAATTGCACGACATCGCCAGCAACAAATAATGATACGGCAGCTTATCCCCCTGCCTATGACAAACTAAAACCTGTAAGCTCAACTGATCCATACCGTCACCTAAAAGCGCGATACGATACCGTTCGTTATTTCGGATTGTCGCAATAAAATAATCCGCCAACTCCGCAATCCCGGCATGATTGGCCTTGGAATAAGATAATATCACGGCATTTTCTACACCCGTATTCAATTTATCTGCAGGCAAAAAGCTGAAATTATAGATAGCCTGGCGCAGCAAATTCATGGTCAAATCGGGATTGGCAAAATAAGGTACCAGACCGACTTTGTCTCTTTCATCATCAATAAAACGTAACAGCTGAGCTTCTACCGTATCCATACGTCTGATATCGACAATCGTTCTGGTCGGTAAATTCAGCGTTTTTTGCTGCAGTTTCTTATCCTGAGCATAAGAGCGCAAAATCTCGGTAATTCGGTTATTTTCCTCCATAATCTCACTTTTACTTTTGCCGTTATGCGGCACGATATTGGTAGGAATAGGCATTTTTTCATTATCTGTAAGTTTTTCAGGTAGTTTTTCGTTCCGGGTCGCCTTAGGCAAGTTTGAGTTTTCCGGCAAACGGGTCGCTTGATTCTGCAAGTCCGGCTGTATGGGAATCAGCGGCATATCAACAGGCTTGGTGACCCTAGCTGTTGTCGGTACAGTCTGCAACGGTTTTTGACTCCTGTCGGCTTCCTTGGCGGTAATTCCTCTGTTAGCGGGATTCTTGCGGAAAAGAGAAAAGGGAGCTGTCCCGGGCGACAATTTCTGTTTAGTGATATTGCTCGCAGCATTGCAGGCCGTCAACATAAAGTATAAAAAAGTAAAGCTCAGCAACAAAGCCGACGAAACGAATCTCAAAGATACTTTATTTATGCGCATTGTTGCTCCTTACCCATTACAGATTTAATTAAACTGCAAATTAACTGAAATATATTAGCACATTTGAACAGGTAAAACAATGACCTCTCCCCGAAAAACGGGTCAAGTCAAAGGCAAGCTGCGGAAGCGGAGTGACAGCGGCAAATTATTTTTATGTTGCATTTCCAAGTCAAAAAGCTGTAAGCGGAAAAAGGCAAAAAAAATCCGAGTTTTTGAAACTCGGAAAGTGCCCAGAGTCGGAATCGAACCAACGACACGGGGATTTTCAGTCCCCTGCTCTGCCGACTGAGCTATCTGGGCAAAAAAAGCGATCTGATGATCGCTCTAAGCGACGCAGACGGGCCTCGAACCCGTGACCTCCAGCGTGACAGGCTGGCATTCTAACCAACTGAACTACTGCGCCATTCGTGACCCTGAGGTCAAACGCTTAATTATAATAGTTTATGTACAGAGTTTTGTCAATAGGATATTTTCCGTATTTGTAAATTTTGTCCGCTTCTCGCCGCTCACAAGCACGCATCGACCGCAACTGCAACTGTTGAGCGTACATACTATTCCTGCAAAACCAATACCGTTGCCGGCGGAATTTTCAGCTCACCTTTAACCGGAACATCCTGAAGTTTGTCGGCAAAAATCAAGTGCCGTTCTCCCGGCAGCTGATATTTATACTCATAGCAAGTAGGATTAATAAAAATAAGTAAATCGTTGATCTGATACAACAAAATATCGTAATATTCCGTAAAATGACAGAAACGGGCAACGGCCGTATTGGACGGCAGGCGAAACTCCTTGTACCGACGGCGCAATTTAACGAGCTCCTTAAAATAGTTGACGACATCATAATTTTTAATCGCATCATACCAATTTATAGCATTAACCTTATCGCCGGCATTGTAAGTATTATCAGCTCCGCCTTTACTGCGCATAAATTCCTGGCCGCAGTGAATAAAAGGTACACCTTGAGAAATCATAATTAAAGCCAGACAGAACTTGGTCCGCTGTTTCCGCCAAAAAGTATCCAAGTTTTCACAACGTACCATTTTATCGTAAAAAGTCATATTATCGTGGCATTCTATGTAGTTAACGGACTGACTCAAACTGCGCAATTTACCGTTCATACAGGAGCCGAGCAACAGGTCTTTCGCAAGTTGGACTTTACTGACATCGCCCAGGCCGTAGCCGATATCCATGATTTGATCCAAAGAAGTCTTACCTTTGATCGTATCGCGATAGCAATCATTAAAAAAGCCGATTTCCGGCATTTTATAATTATGGTACATCATAGCTTTCTTATCATCCGGCAAAACCGTCGGCATATTCCAACCTTCGCCGTAAAGCATAAAATCAGGCTTGATTTTTTTGACCATAAACGCTATTTCGTTCATCGTCGTAATATCCAGCAGGCCCATTAAGTCGAAGCGTAAACCGTCAATATCAAATATTTTCACGTAGCGCACACACATATCAACGATATATTTGCGCAACATTTTCGCCTCACTACGCAATTCATTGCCGCAGAAAGAGCCGTTGGATAAATATTCTTCGTCAAAATAGCGATAATTGTAATACGGGACTAATTTTTCCCAAGCATAATCATCGGCATGGCCGACGTGATTAAAAACAACGTCCAAATTGACCCGTAAATCGTGCTGATGATAAACATTCACCAATCTGCGTAAATCGTTAACACGGGCATAAGGCGTATCTTTCGCCAAATAAGAACCTTCAACAACGTTATATTGTTTCGGATCATAGCCCCAGTTGTAACTGGTATAATAATCCGCTTCCTTATACGAATCGAAGTCCAGAACCGGCATTAACTGAACGTGGGTCACACCCAAACTGCAAAGATAAGCAAAAGCTGTTTCCCGCCCGTAAATTCCGGTATTACTTTCAATCATGCCCGACAGCTTGCCGCGATCATGAACTTGAGATGTAGGATCCATCGTAAAATCACGCACACTCAATTCATAGATCACAGCATCCTGGTAATTGGCAATTTTACTTTGCGGCCGATAAATATTGTGCAAAAATTTGGCGGGATTCAGGACAACGGAAGCCGAAGCATCCGCCAAGCAGGAATAACTGTAAGGATCAATCGCTGTAGTATGCTCACCATTGAAATTCAATTCATAAACGTAAGCCGTTAAATCTAAATCGCCTTGAACGGTAACGGTGTAAACACCTTTATTCCCCCGCTCCATTATATAAAAGTCGTCATGACCGTCGGTGTTTTTAGACAACAGCTTACCTGATTTTAATTGTAATTGTTCCGCCCGACCCAAAATATGCAAACTGACCTGATTGGCTGTCGGTGCCCATACCTTGAACGTCGTAGAAGTTTTGGTATACTGCGGCCCCAAATCATCGCCCTGATAGGCGAACATCCGGTCGAACTGCTCCGTCGCCACGATATGACGCCATTTAGCTGCCGGAAAATAATGCTGTTCGCTTTGAGACTTGTACATCAGGCGATAAACTTCACCATATTTACAAGGTCGCGGCAAAGTTGTCTTAACCATATAAGCATCACTTGATTCTTTAACAATCTGAAAAGTGGCGGCAATCTCGCTGTTATCACGATATAAGTGTAAATAACTCAAGCAACCGACATCAACAGGCTTAAATATTTTGAACTGCAATAACGTGTAATCGTCAATATAGGCTTCTATGCGCATACAAATCCTTCTCGAATCATAACTAATGCTTTTATAATAGCAAGGCGATACAGCCTTAAGCGACTGTATCAGCCTCAAGTTCAAATCAATAATGTTGTTTTTCTTTTGCTTCAAGCGCCGGTAAATTACCGGGCGCTAATTCGGCACATATTAATGCAAATCCGAGTTATCAATCTGTTTGATATGCCAAATATCTTTGACATAATCCTTAATTGTCCGGTCGGAGGAGAAATATGCACTCTTGGCAATATTAACCAGGCAGAGTCTTGCCCAGACAGACGGATCGGAATAAAGCTCATTAATATGCTCATGCGCCTTGACATAAGCGGCAAAATCGGCCAAAACGAAATACTCATCATTGCGGATAATCAAATCATTGTAAATATCAATGAAATCATCAGCTTCCGGACTGAAAGTCCGATCAATCAAAGAGTTGACCGCCTGCATAATGCGCGGGTCGTTTTTATAATAATCGACACTGACATAATGACTGCGCAAGTCTTCAATCTCATTGTCTCTTAAGCCGAAAATCTCACAATTTTCCATACCGACGCGCTCGGAAATCTCGACATTGGCTCCATCCATCGTTCCCAGAGTAATTGCACCGTTCATCATGAACTTCATGTTGCCGGTACCGCTGGCTTCCTTACCGGCTGTAGAAATTTGTTCCGACACGTCGCTGGCATTCATCAAGTATTCCGCCACCGTTACACGATAGTTGGGAATAAAGACCACTTTAATAAATTTGGCTGCCTGCGGATCATTATCAATTTTTTGCGCTACACAATTAATTAACTTAATAATCTTTTTCGCCAGAACATAGGCCGGAGCGGCTTTGGCGCCGAAGAGGAAAGTCGTTTTGGGCATAGTAAAATTCGGCTCGGTTTTAATTCGATGATACAGATAGATAACATGCAGGATGTTCATCAGTTGCCGTTTGTAAGCATGCAGACGTTTAGCCTGAGTATCAAAAATCGAATTCGGGTCAACATCAATGTTGTAATTATCTTTTAAGAAGCGGCAAAGTTCCAACTTACGGGTATATTTAACTTTCATAAAATCTTTCTGCAACTTCTTATCATCAACAAATTGCAGCAATTTCTCGATCTGACTGAAATCGGTTTGGAATTCCGGGCCGATTTTCTTCGTCAACAATTCCGTCAACTCCGGGTTGGAATAAAGCAACCATCTTCTTTGGGTAATACCATTAGTTTTATTGTTGAATTTTTCCGGCATAAAATTGAAGAAATCACGGAAAAGATCATCTACCAGAATCTGTGTATGCAACTTGGCAACGCCGTTGACACTGAAAGAACCGACGATACTTAAATGTGCCATTCTGACTTGATTATCATGAATGATCGCCATTCTTTCAACTAAATCACGGTCATGTGATTTCTCAAAAACAGTTTCCCGGAAACGTCTGTCTATTTCTTCAATAATAGAATATACACGCGGCAGAAGTGTACGAATGTACTCAACCGGCCACTTCTCGAGCGCTTCCGACATAACGGTATGATTAGTGTAAGCGAACACTTTGCTGACAATCGACCAGGCTTTGTCCCATTCATAACCGTATTCATCCAACATTATACGCATCAACTCGGCAATACTCATAGCCGGATGGGTATCATTCAATTGAATGCAAACCTTATCCGCCAAATTATCGAGTGACGGATTCTTCTGTAAATGGTTCTTGACAATGCTGCCCAAACCGGCCGCGATGAAGAAATACTCCTGCTTAATACGGATGTATTTACCTTCAACCGTACTGTCGTCCGGATAAACATTCAGGCAAATTTGATTAACTTCGTTCAAATATTTGATAAAGTCCTGATTAGCCGGTAAATTGTCCGACGCTTCGGCCGACCACATCCGTAAAATATTGGTGCAATTGGTATCAGCTCCGACGACAGGCATATCATAAGGAACAGCCAGAACTTCCTGTGCATCGACATGTTCGAAGTTCAAGCGGCCTGTTTCATAATTCATCGTAACTTTAACATGACCGTAGAATTTAACTTTAACAACCTCATCCGGATGTCTTGTTTCCCAGCCGTTGCCGTTACGTAACCACTGATCAGGCACTTCCACCTGCTCATTATTGACAATAAGTTGCTTAAATAAGCCGTATTGATAACGAATGGTATTACCGTTACCGGGCAAACGCAATGTTGCCAGCGAATCAAGGAAGCAGGCAGCTAAGCGGCCCAAACCGCCGTTACCCAAACCGGCATCGCCTTCGATATCCTCCAGTTTGTTCAAATCAATACCGAAATCCGCCAAACCGGATTGTACTAACTTGTATAAACCTAAATTCATCAAATTATTAGTCAATAAACGACCCAATAAAAATTCCAAGCTGAAATAATACATCTTCTTCTGGGAAGTTTTTTGTAAGTAATTGTTGGTCTTATAAACATTGGAATTAGCATGTGCCTTAATCATTCCGACTAAAGTCAAAAACTTCTCGACATCGGTTGCCTGTTCAATGGATTTACCGAAGTTGTTCTGCATAGCTTCGATATAAGCGTTCTTAAAGCTCTCTTTCGTATCAAAAAACATGGGCTATCCCCTTTTCAAATAATTGAGTCAGGTCGTAATAAAACAAGTTATACCACCATCCCTTTTTGTCATCTATGAATGTAACACATATGAACTTAAGATTAAAGGGGTAGAAGCTATTGCTTGATAATTATCACAAATTATTTCTTGCAAAATTAGCAGAAATAGCAAAATTGCCTATTGACAATGCCAAACGTTTGTCGTATTATACTTCCTGTTCACACCTGCTGGCGTGATGGAATTGGTAGACGTACTGGACTCAAAATCCAGCGGGGCGACCCGTGCCGGTTCGACTCCGGCCGCCAGCATTTTTCCCGGAAGATTAGCTCAGCTGGGAGAGCACCTGCCTTACAAGCAGGGGGTCGTCGGTTCGAGCCCGGCATCTTCCATAGATTTTATTTCTTATATTGAACAACCTCGCGGTTGTTTTTTTTTGCTTTTTTCTTATCTTCCCTTCCCGTTCTCAACTGTTCACGGGGCAAACACCAATCCGCGCCGAAAAGTCGTTTTTACCGTATTAATCGAAATTAATCAAAGGCTTTAACTATTCATCTTGTCGTGACAGGAGTAACTATTTCAACAGTTGTAAATCCTGAAGGTCAATTCCCATAATATTCAAAATCTCGGAAAAACTTACCGAGTGAAAGGCTTTTCTGTATTTTTCAAGTAATTTAGTAAGTTCTGAATAGAACTTCTGAAAATACTTCTTATCAAGCAATAGTTTTAAATATAAGATCGCCACTATAATACGAGAGTTATCATAATGCTCAAATTTGAAATGTTTAGCAACATTTGCAACTTTCACATTTCTAAAATTGGAATTATACAATCGTTCGTCATGAGCACATTTATTTCTAACTAAGTTAATAATCTTTAATGCAGAAGCTAAATCAGCACCGGATATTCGCAAAACGTTATTAGACACGTACTGTTTTACATATTTATCATAATAAAATTTTGCTATCACATTCTTATCCGCATCAATTAATATATCATAAAGGTGAGCCAGATTACCTATAGTAAGATAGTTTACTAAACCCCATAAAGGTACGGCACCATACTCTTCTATGTAATGCTTGATAGCACCTTCTTTATCGACCTTGTCATGGATGGTTTTTGTGAGAATAGCAATCTGTTGCAGAACTTTTTTCGGATTATTCTCAACATAGTTTTTAATTTCCAAATAAGAGTTAGGCTTAGGATATTTCCTGCAGAATTCATGTGATATGACCGTTTTAAATGAATTTTCGAATATTAGAACATATTTGAGAAATATAAATCTCAATTCACGGTCAAACAAAAACAATGCTTTTAACTCGTTAAAATGAGTTCCTTTGCGATACTGCTCCGGTATTATCGGTTTATTATCATCGGTTCTTTCCAAGAATAAATCTTTATATCCGTTGATAATATTATAATAGTTTTCTGTTTCTAAGAATCTTTTAGGCTGACCGTTAGTGGGAACTTCAAGGCCTCTACTTCGTAGTATTGCTAATTGCTGATTGAATGTTTTATACTCTTTCACTCCGCACACCTCAAAAAAAATGGCCAGGGCACCGTATGCTTCCTGACCTAATCCTATGCTTAAAGTTTATTCTGTAAGTTTTGGTTTGTCAAGATACTATTAATCTATTTTGCTATTAATCTGTGATAATTTCACCCCTGTAACAACCGATTAATTCCGGACTGTTAATTCTAAAAGTTAGTTGAATACTTACTTGCAGTTACACAAGTTAGTAAACCGTTTTTGAGGGCTTTTTTCTTATCTTCCCTTCCCATTCTCGGCGACGTCGCCTGATACAAAAAAGGACCGGCGAAAGCCGATCCTTAAATTGCGTTATATTGTCGTGCTGCAGACAATCAGCCTTTGGCACCGCCTGCCGTCACGCCGCCGACATAATACTTCTGCATGGAAATAAACAGCAAAGTAATCGGTATGGCCACGATGACAGCTCCGGCACAAAACTCCGTAAAATAGTTATAAATATTTTCTCGAGTCAGCATCTGATACAAGCCTAACGCTACTGTGTACTTGCTATAGGCATCTTTCATGATAACGGATACGAAAATAAAATCGACCCACGGTCCGATGAAAGAGCACAAAATAGTGTAGATAACAACAGGCTTACTCATAGGCAAGATAATGTACCAGAAAACCTGATTCTTTGTACAGCCGTCGACCAGAGCCGCTTCATCGATGCTCTTAGGCACAGTGTCAAAGAAACCTTTAACAATGTAATAACCCATAGCCGCACCGCCGCTGTAAACCAGAACCAAAGCCGCCAAACTTTGCGTCAAGCCGAAAGCTTTCAAGATATGATAAATAGCAATCATACTCATAAAGCCGGGGAACATGCCCAAAACCAGAATAATATTCATCAACGGTTTACGAGCTTTAAAACGCAAACGGCTGAATGCATAACCGGTCAACAGGACCAAAATGGTACTGATGATGCAGGTAAACACGGCAACAATAAAGGTATTAAGAAACCACTGTGGGAAATTGAACAGTTTTGTATCGGTGAACAGCCGCACATAATTATCCAAAGTCCAACCTTTCGGCACAATATATGAAATAAACGCACCCTTTTCCTCACGGAAGCTCTGCATAACCAGCCAAACGACCGGCAGGACCCACAAAACTGACAAAACCAGCAGAAAAACGTGAGTCAGAATGCCGTAGAGTAAACGGGAAGTTTTAACTGATGAAGTCGTCTTCATTGGAACTGTTCCTCCTCTTTTACCGCCTTAGCGTTGTTATATGCAATTAAGCTGACAACAGCCGTGATTACAAAGATAATGATACCGATGGTACTGGCCAAAGCGTAGTTCTTTTCCGATACGGTCAACTTGTATAACCAAGTAAC
Organism: uncultured Eubacteriales bacterium; assembly: GCA_902373515.1. GTDB lineage: Bacteria > Bacillota > Clostridia > Saccharofermentanales > Fastidiosipilaceae > Amygdalobacter > Amygdalobacter indicium. Next base: position 9,768 of record CABKML010000003.1, read on the forward strand.
CAGCAAATCGGTTTCACCCGCCTGATACAGACCCAAGGTTTTCGGATCGCCTCCGGTCAAGAGGTAAATAACGTTGAAGTTATTGATGTTACCGACAAATTGAGTAATCAAATACGGTGTGGTTACCTGCAACATATAGGGCATTGTAATGGACGTGAACTGCTTTACCGGACTTGCGCCGTCGATTAAAGAGGCTTCATACAAGTTCTGCGGAATATTCATCAAGATACCGGTACAAATAAGCATCGTATACGGAATACCTACCCACAAGTTAACGACAATAACCGTAATCTTGGCAATCAAACCGTCAGTCAAGAACGGAATATAATGCTTGATCCAACCAAGTTGCAGAAGCAAACCGTTCAACGGACCTTCATCGAGCAAAAATTTCGACAAAAGCATCAAAGAAACGAATTGCGGGACGGCGATAGTAATAACGAAAAGTGTCCGCCAAAGTTTCTGGAATTTGACTCTTTTTTGGTTAATAATAATAGCCAATATAATACCGAGGATGTAGTTCAGGAAAGTGGCGAAGAACGCCCAAACAATCGTCCAAACGAACAACTTTTGGAAGGTATGCGCCCACAAGGGGTTACCTACAAAAATTTGTTGGAAGTTATCCAATCCTACCCACGTAAACAGATTTCCCGGCGGCTGATGGTTTTTATTGAAGTTGGTGAAAGCCATCAAAATCATGAAGAGCAACGGTAAAACCGTAAACATGAAAGTTAAAATTGTCGGTAAAGTCAAAACCGTAATATGAAAACGTTCATTAAACAGCGCCTTTACTTCTTCATGGAAAGTCTCGGGGCGTTGACCTGCAGCCAATAACTTCTGATTCTCATACGCATGTTTCACGTTGGCATAGTGTAAAGCGATAAATGCAATCCACATAATGACAGCTAAAACACCGAAGAGCAAAATCAGCATGGAGTTATGTCCCGGCACAACATCATAAATTTCCGTAGCTTCATTGTATACTTCAACTTGAGCTTGCGTACCCAAGGAAGATAATAGCTTCAAATAATATATTCCGTCTTTGAGCATATAGCCGAAGAATGCCAATTCTAAGACCAAATACACCAGGCCGTGCACAATCTGATGATTGAGAAAGCTGCCGGCACCCATGACGATATAGGAAAGCCTAGTTTTATAATCACCCTTTACGAAGAAGGTGACATAGTTAATAAAAAAAGCAGCGATGGCGTGGAAAAAATTTGCCGTACCTGCTTTTACATGGTTTAACCAATTGCTCATACCGTCCCCTTTATCAAAAAAAGAGGCGAGCTTAATAAGCCCACCTCTCTTGAACTATTACTTAGTAGCAGGTTGCTGAATTTGTTTGACCATTTCGTCCAACAATTTCTTAACACTCTCTGTGCTCTTATCCAACATAGCTTTACCGAAAGCACCGGCCGGGTTCCAGTAAGAACCTAAAACATTGTTTTGAGAAACAGAGAACTTCTGTTGTGCCATCAAAGCGGACAAAGCGACATCCTTCTTAACAGCTTCACTTTGTTGAACTTTGAGGTTGGCAGGGCCTGTACCGCGCATCTGGAAACGTTTGGCTTGAGACTCTTCGCTTGTCAGGAACATAGCCAAATCCATAGCTTCAGCCTTGTGCTTGGAGTGAGAGTTGATACCGTAGCCCTTATAACCGGCGAAAGAACCCATTTGTACTTTCTTACCGGCAGCTGTGAAGGTCGGCAATTTAGCAGCAGCATAACCGTCGCCCAAAATCTTCTTCAAGTCGGCAGCGTTCCAAGTACCGGAAACAGCAGCGCACAATGTGCCCTTAGTGAATCCTTCCTTCATAGCGTTGTCATCACCTGTAGCAAACGCAGGGCTGGCAGCGAAAGCCTTGATAGCTTCACCGGCTGCAACACCGTTGGCATCGTTGAAGTTAACTTTCTGGACACCCTTGTCGTCAACTTCGAACTTACCGCCGTTACCTACGAAGAAAGAAGCGATGTACCAACCGTTGGCAATGTCCATATGGACTTTCTTCTTAGCTTTGGCAGCCTTGGCCAACATTGTATCCAAATCCTTGACATCGTCAGCGCTTAAAACACGCTTATCATAGTACATGAAGTAACCGTTATCGGCAGCAAACGGGAAAGCGTAAAGATCCTTACCGATTGAGAAAGCATCAGCGCCTGTCTCCTGTTTTGTGATGTATTCAAGATCATTCTTACGTGAAACTTTAGTCAAAGCACCGGCCTTAACCAACTCTTTGACCTGGTCGTTCGGCATAGCGAAAACGTCTGCAGCTGCATCCAAATCTTCCAAAACTTTGGTTTGAGCATCAGGCTCACCGACAACGCTGACTTGGATATCGAACTTCTTATCCTTATGTGCAGCCTCGAAAGCCTTAACGCGCTCGTTCAGGAATTCCTGATCATCCTGTGAGCCCCAAAGTTTCAAAGAGATAGCGCCGGCAGCCGGTTTCTTATCATCTTTTTTCTTTTCTGTTGCTTTACCGGCAGTAGCCTTATTGGACTCAGCCGGTTTCTTGCTGTCTGTTCCTGTCTTAGGAGCACAAGCAACCATTCCCAGCATCATTGTGCCGGCAACTAAAAGTGAAAATAACTTTTTCATTTAATCTCCCCTTTCAATCTTACGATTGGTGTAGTATTTACTACTTATTTACTTAATACCTTACATTATTTCTCTAAAAAAATCAAGTAAAAGGAGGTACAAATAATATCTTTTAGTGCAAACTGCACAAAAATTGTAATTTTTTGTCCGGAATTACAATTTGTCCTTATTTGATATTACTATCATCCGGCTGCTATTCGCACCCCAAATTTTTAATAATATCCGACTTCGTTGCCGCTTTGACCGGGAAGTAGGCAGCTAAAGTGACAAAAATCAGAATCAGGAAAATAACTGTTACTACTTCCAATGGCGGAACCACAAAGTTATAACTGATATTTATACCGAAATCCAACGGCAGAACATACAAACCGAAGGCAGCAAAAGCCAAGCCTATAATGATACCGACAACAAGCGAAGTCACGCTTAAGCTGTAGGCTTCCAATAAAATCATCTGCCGCACCGATTTTTTATCCAAACCGACTGCCCGGAGTAAAGCTGTTTCCCGTTTTCTACTCCAAACGGCTAAATTCAAAGTGTTGGCCACGCCGATCAGGGCAACCAGAGAAACAATAGATATCAGCAGGATTAAAATCAGGCGCATCGACCACAATACAATATTTAACATGCTGAGTAAAACTAATGCTCCCTGAATGTTCATCTGACTGTTCAAAGTCAGACTCTCGAATTCTTTCAGCAATTTGTAGCTGTCGAATAAACCTTTTTTCACGCCGGCGACCAGCATAACATTCTGCTTTTTAACATTGCATTTCTTACTGATCATCTCGGCAGCATCAGGGCTGATATAAGCGGATATATTAAATAAGTTTGTCATAAAAGGACTTGATTCGGAATTAATTAAACGCAATTTGAATTCAAAAGTCTGCTCACCGTAGCGCAGCTGAACTTTTTGTCCGTCGCTGAACTTACCGTCCAAATTTTTTGCCGGTGTATAAACGGCTATTTCCCCCGATTTCAACGTAAAATTGCGGCGGGAGATTGTCCCTAAATCCGGTAAAGCCAGAATTTTACCGTCAGCTTCTTTTTTCTCGATTTTCCGTTCGCCGATAATAAACGCATCCGGCTGCGGCAGCGCTGCTAAAAGCAAAGATTTATCGACGCCTGCAACTTGAGTTAAATTTTCCCAAACTTCCGGTTTTACCTCATTTTCTTTTCCATTATACTGTTGCACAATTACATCGATCGGGCAAAGTTTTTTGACACTGTCAGTGATTGTGCTTTGTAAAGAAGCACCGCCGACGATAGTTGTAATAATCATTATTATGCCCATAAATAAGGCTGCCATCGTCGCTCCGCTGCGTTCCCTGTTACGACGTAAATTCATCGCCGCCAATTTTACTACAGCCGATTTCGGGCCCCACTTCTGCAAAATTCCGGCCGTCAATAAAGGCAAATATCTTTTACCGATATAAACTGCGAAAATCAAATACAAAACAGCTCCGAGAAACAGGCAGGGAACAGCATACGCAGCCTCTTGCGTTAATTTATGTTCCGCATTGTAACTGTTACGGAAATAGACTGCCGCAGCAAAATTCAAAGTCGCAGCTACAGCTACTAAAAACATTACAAACTTACTCAGACGGCCCGTTTTACTTTTCCGCTGCTGCCATTGCAGAAGGTTTTCATTAAAAGCGGCAATCGGCGGAACTTTGTTATTTTCTTTCGCCGGTTTTAAGCTTCCCCAAGCGGTAATCAATGTGCCGGTCAAAACTGTAATAACGGCAGCTTTATAGCCGAATAAATTCCAGGCATGTTGATAAGAACCGATAATCTCCAGTTTGACCATAAGTAGTAAGCTGAGAGCGTAAGCGATAAATACGCTGATTAAAGAACTGAATAATCCCAGTATTAAGCATTCAAGAATACTGTATCGTACCAATTTACGGTAAGAAGCACCGACACAACGCAGCAGCGCAATTTCCCGCCGTCTCCGACTTAATATAACATTAAAGGTTGACGTGATGATTATATAGCAAACAAACATTGTCAACAGCGGGAAGGTCAATAAGGCGATATTCAAGCCGCGTTTAATGACTTGGGAGGAACCGCCAACCGCCTGCTTAAATTCCGCTGCTGAAAAAAGGCTCCAATTCCGCGGCAACAATTTATTTTTTTCCAAATATTGCTGCAGCAAAAGTTTTACCTGCTGCTTATTCGCGCCGTCCTGTAATTGAATTCGCCATGTTCTTACATTACTCAAATCTTCCTTGAATAAATTACGCCAAGCGGCGGAAGAGACATAATACAAAGGTGCTCCTTGCGCGCGATGATAAGCATCTTGCGGAACAATTCCGACCACTTGGAACGCTTTTTCACTTTTTTTCTGTTTTAAGTTAACAGTATCGCCGATATGACAATGCAAATGTGCCGCCGTGTCGGCCGTAAGCAGAATTTCATTTTCCGACTGCGGGGCTCGGCCTTCTTTGATTGCGGGATTATATAAAGTTTTTTCAGTCATATAAGCCCCCAACATACCGCTTGTGCCGTATTTAGCGTTATCGGCTTGAACAACGCCGTAATACAGAGGATATACTGCCTTAATTTGCGGTATTTCTCTGATTATTTCCGGACGCAATTTATCTAATTCGTAATTTTCCGTGAGGTACTTTAATAAATTTTTCTGCACAATTTGCTGATATAAGTTCTCCCGCTTTTCCGGCTTATTTGCGTTCTTGCCGGCTTCTTTATCTTGAACGTGCTTAAAATCAGCTATCAAGTTGCTTAAATGTTTTTGTAAAAGTTCTTTATCCTCCTGCTGCAATTCTGAAATTTCAGCAATTCTGCCTTTTTTCGCCTGTAAATAATCAGGAATCGCTACTGTAATATTTTTGTTTTTCTGTCCAATTAAAGTCTCGTCCAGCAAAAGTAGATCTGCTCCCTGAGTTTTAACATAATTTTTCGAGTTCATGATAAAGGTCATCGTATTGCCGGCGAATAAAGAACAAAGCATAAATATACAACTGATACCGATTGCCGATGCCGTTGCTATATACTGTTTTTTATTATTTTTTAAATATGAGCGTACTAAAAAATTCATCAAATCACCTCTTGCAGGAAGGCCATCTCGGGACGGTAGACATCGTTGGCAATTTCGCCGTCGCTTATAACAATTACTCTGTCGGCTGTAGCGGCAACTTTGCGATCGTGAGTTACGACAACAACAGTTTGCTGCAATTCATCAACAGCTTGGCGCAATATTGTCATTACTTCCTGCCCGCTTTTACTGTCTAAATTACCTGTCGGTTCGTCACACACCAACAACGCCGGCTGCATAATTAAAGCTCGAGCTATGGCAACTCTTTGTTGTTGGCCGCCTGATAATTCCGCCGGTAAGTGACGCAAACGGGTTTGCAAACCTAAAGTTGCAGCAACTTGTCTAACCTTTTCCCAATTCTGTTTTTTACCTGCCAGCAGTAAAGGCAACATGATATTCTCTTCTACATTCAAATTCGGTAATAAGTTAAAGGCTTGGAAGACAAAACCTACTTGTTGTAAGCGAAATTTTGTCAATTGGGCATCGTTCATTAAGTTCAACGCCTGATCGGCAACATTAACGGTGCCGGAACTGACGCTGTCCAAGCCGACCAGACAATGCAACAGAGTTGATTTGCCGGATCCCGACGCTCCCACGATGGCGGTAAATTCACCTTTTTTTAATCTTAAACTGACATTATTCAAAGCAATAACTCTACTGTTGTTTTCTCCGTAAACTTTGCTGACATTTGTTAATACTGCCAAATCTTCGCTCGTTTTCATAAGTCCTCCTACATTAAGACGTTTTATATACATTTAATTTAGCAATTATAAAAGCTGAAAGTCTTAATTGAGTATTAAGTTTTCAGCTCGGGGTAAAAGTTGCGAATTAGCAGTTTAAAAAAGATAAATAAAGCGGTGAAGTTCTTTTCACCGCTCCGTTCTTACTTGTTCGCTGTTGCCGGCTGCTTGAATTTCAAGGCAATTTGCAGGTGGTAGTTAATATGCCGTTCGTTAACGGGTTTCTTGTTTTCAGAACAGTTGTAGTAATAGAAGTGTAAAACTGTATCTTTGGCTTCAGTTAAAGTCATGTTATAAACTAAAACACATGGAGACCCTCCGTCAAGCTTCTCTCTTACTGCAAAGCATTCTCTTTTCAAGGAATAATTTTTAATACACTCCTGTTGATTAGGAAATGTCCATATAAAAACCACAGGTTTAGCAAGTATGATTTCCCAGTCGACAGTTGCTTTATCCACCTCCACGGTAACAGTCTCATTAACTGTTTCGGCATTATGCGGAGTTTTCCGAGCATCTGAACTTTTGAAAATAGGTAAATCGTATTTTTTACCGTTTATCAACAGCACATTACTATCAGGATAACCGGGGCGATGACAAGGAAACTTTTTCCAAGAAGGGCCTTCGCTGAAGATAAAAATCGCAGCTATTGCTATTAAAACAATTATCACCGGACAGATAATTTTTATTAGAATTCGATTGTGTTTTCCCATGAAAAACTATCTCCATCAAGTACATAAGTAAAATTGCCGGAATCATCAAGTGTTACACTCTCACGCCTACCCCCATTCGGTTCCAGTAAAATTAACACTCGATCGCCACCATAATTACTGTCCCACTCTTCAAAACCTATCAAGCCAACTGAATGGCCCTCATTTCCTACAAGACGTAGATGCATCGGATCACCACTGTTAATATTGCTTTTAACTCTACCAAATCCTATTACACCCATATAAGATGGATACACGCCCCAATGATTATAGGCATTTTTCATATCATCCCAACCTCCACCGTGATTCCAAGAATCTCCATAAATATAACGGGCAACATCAATATCTGACAAACTTGTCCCTTTGTAATAATTAATAATTGCTGCACACGTTGCTGCCCAACAAGTTTCACCTTGCTGAGAAACTCCGGCAATCGACAGGACATTAGATTCATACGGCGGTACCGGAGCCAACAACATACCGGCACTTCTTTCAGAACTTTTAACGGCAGTCTTCAAATCTTTTAAGCTTAATGCCGTATTTGTTGCTACCTCATAATCACCAACGCTTCTTACGGCATAATTTGTTTCAGACGGATTAAGAGCATATATAACTTTAGCAGTCTTACCGTCATAAGCGTACAAATTAACACTATCAGTAAACAAAGTATATTGAGTCTTTCCCTCTAAAAACAACTTTTCCAATTCTCGGGAAAAGGCAACACTCAAAATAGAGTTGTATTTACCGGCGCTTTTACTTACTTGTAAAATAGCAATTATTTTTTCTCTATCTACTACCGGATAATAGGCGGCAGATTGATGATTTTCTATATTATAAATCTCAAAAGCTTGTCCCAAGTAGCAATTATTGGAGACTTTTAATTCTTCAGCAGTATTCAGAGCGTGCAAATGCTTCGGTAAAATCCTCAAAGCATATTCGTTAACTTCTGCAGCTACAGGATTGCTTTTAATAGTTACTCCATTATCGGCAGCACTTGAAAACACAAAACTGCCGCACGCAATAACAAACGCCAATACTGTTGTCGTCAATTTGCGCAAACTAGAAAAACATTTTGTTATGTCTGATTTTTTCATACATAACCCTCCTTAATCTTTATTTTCTTCCTCAGGAAGAATATCTGTACTTAACTTATAAATCCCCCACTCCTAAGTGTCAACATCAGCAGGATTGTTAAGATAAAAAATCTCCAATTTATACAATTGTAAATTTTATATTTTGTTATTTTGCACAAATAATACCTAACGCAATCCGATTAAAAGCCTAAATCATCGGCTGTTAAAGGAAGAGCAGAAATTTTTGCCGCTCATTTCCCTTGGAAAATTTAACCATTAGTAAACGGCTGTAAACAAAAGTTTACAAAGAAAAATCGTTAAAGAAAAAGCGTGCCCGAATACAGACACGCTCTAAAAAGTAAGCGCTTGCCGCAACTATTGCAACAATCCTACCTGCCGAAAAATATCGTCCACATATCTAAGATGATAACGGTAATCAAAAGCATCGGCAATCTCAGATTCCGGCAACAGCTTCGGAATTTCACTCGCCTCCACCAAATCGCGGAATTGCAAATGTTCATTCCAGGACTTGGCCGTCAGCTTTTGCACCGAATCATAAGCCTGCTCACGGGTTAAACCGGCCTTATCAATCAATTTCAACAACAATCTTTGCGAATAAATCAAACCGTATGTTCGTTTCATATTTTCCGCCATAGTTTCCGGGAAAACGTCCAAATTGCTCAAAATCCGATTGAAGCGTTGTAACATATAATCCAAAGCGATAGTTGTATCAGGTAAAATTATCCGTTCCGCTGCCGAATGGGATATATCCCGCTCATGCCACAGAGGCACATCTTCATAAGCCGTCAACATATGGCCGCGAATAACTCGAGCCATCCCGCAGAGATTTTCCGAACCTATAGGATTACGCTTATGCGGCATAGCCGAGGAACCTTTCTGTCCGGGATTAAAATGCTCTTCCACTTCATGAATTTCCGAACGTTGCAAGGAGCGAATTTCCGTCGCGAAATTCTCAATACTTGTAGCGATGAGTGCCAATGTTGCCAGATATTCGGCATGTAAATCACGCGGTAAAATCTGGCTGGTTATCGGTTGCCGCTGCAAACCCAACTGCCGTAAAACACTTACTTCAATTGCCGGCGGAACATTAGCATATGTCCCGACAGCTCCTGAAATTTTACCGCTTTCCACAGCAGATGCGGCGTGTTCGAAACGTTCAATATCACGAACAATTTCCACATACCATCTGGCCAGTTTCAAGCCGAAAGTTGTCGGTTCCGCCTGAACTCCGTGTGTTCTCCCCATCATGACGGTATCTTTATACTTCAAAGCTTGAGACGCAACAGTTTCTTTAAGCTGGAGCAAGTCGCTGCGCAATATAGCATCAGCCTGTTTCAAAAGCAGACCCTGTGCCGTATCGACAACGTCGGTAGAAGTCAAACCGTAATGCACCCATTTTTTCTCTTCGCCTAAGCTTTCGGAAACTGCACGGGTAAAAGCGACAACATCGTGGCGGGTAACGGCTTCCAATTCCGCCACCCGTTCACAAGTAAAAGTCGCATTCTGTTCGATCTTGGCAGCATCGGCCGCCGGTACTTCTCCCAGCTCGCACCAAGCCTTGGTTGCTGCAATTTCTACAGCCAACCAGGCGCGATAACGATTTTCATCTGTCCAAATTCGGCCCATTTGCGGGCGTGTATATCTCTCTATCATGCCTTAAATTCCCACGGATCCTGCAATACTATTGTCTGATGGCGATCAGCACCTACAGAAACTGTAACTAACGGTACTTGCACAAGCTCGGATAAGCGTTGTAAATACTTGCGGGCATTTAACGGTAAATCTTCCCACTTACGCACTTGCGTGATATCTTCACTCCAACCGGGTAATTCCTCATAAACCGGTTGACATCTCTGCAACTCTTTCAGACTTGCCGGATAGTAATCAATTTTTTGTCCGTCCAACTCATAAGCGACGGCCAATTTTACCGTTTTCAAGCCGGAAAAAACGTCCAACAGATTCAAGCTCAGGGCATCAATACCGGCAACTCGACGCGCATGTCTTAAAGCAACTGTATCAAACCACCCTACACGTCTGGGTCTACCTGTTACAGTGCCGTATTCGTGTCCCGTTTCTCTGATATAATTACCAACTTCATCGTGTAACTCCGTCGGGAAAGGACCGGCGCCCACTCTCGTTGTATAAGCTTTACAAATTCCGACAACCGTATCAATCTTATGCGGACCGACGCCTGCACCGGTGGCAAAACCGCCTGTAATAGTATTGGAAGATGTAACGAAAGGATATGTACCGTGATCAATATCCAGCATCACACCCTGAGCCCCCTCGAACAAAACTCGATTATTCCGCTCGATAGCATCATTGACAACAACGGAAGTATCTTTAACATACTTTTTCAGTTTTTGTCCCATTTCCCAATACTTTTTATATATTTCATCGAAATCCAACGGTTCTTTACCGTAAACCGAAGTAAATAAAGCATTTTTTTCCTGTAAGTTGAAGCGCAATTTTTCAGCAAAGGTATCTTCTTCCAGTAAATCGCACATTCTGATGCCGATACGGGAGGCTTTATCCATATAAGTCGGACCGATACCGTTTTTGGTTGTGCCGACTTTGTTAGCGCCTTTGGCTTCTTCCTGATAGACATCCTGTAATATATTGTAAGGCATAATTACATGTGCCCGATTGGAAATTGCCAGTTTATCGGTATTAATACCGTTTTCTTCCAAATATTGGATTTCTTTCAGCAAAACTTCCGGATTAATCACCACGCCGCTACCGATAACAGCTTCTTTTTTGGATTCAAAGATACCTGAAGGTATCAAGCGCATCTTGAAAACTTTACCACCGAAAGCGATTGTATGGCCGGCATTATTACCGCCGTTCGATCTGACGGTCATATCAGCCGACTGACTCAAATAATCCGTCATTTTTCCTTTGCCTTCATCGCCCCATTGGCTACCGACAACTGCAATTACTGTCATTAGTATCACCTCATAAATCTCATAGATTAAAATACTATATAAAGTGTACCACCTGCCGAACATTAGTCAATCTGCTTTTACTTTTATTTGTAAGATTTTCAGCAGGCGAAAGATTAAGGGCGATAGCAAAAAAAAGCCGCTTCTTCGAAGAAACGGCTCTTAAAAGTCGACAAGCAATTATCCATTATGACTTCAACAAGTCTTCCGCCAGTTCAGCCAGCTCCTCTTCGGCATCCGCATCGGGCGACTCCAGACAAGCGTAAGGCTGATGCACTTCACGGCAACCTAATTCCTGCATTTTTTCCGACCAGGCTTGCAAATATTCACCGTCTCCCCAGCCGAAAGTTCCGCAAAGGAAAATATCGCGTTGTTGCAACTTGTCGCCCAGATTCTCGATAAACGGTAACATGTCGCTGTCGTTTACTTCTTCCGTACCGCAAGCGGGGGAAGCGAAAACCAGAATATCACCTTGTAAGAATTCATTAGCATCCGTTTCGTTGACCGGAGCAATATAGACTTCTGCGCCGGCATTAAGCAAAGCTGTCTCCAAGCTGCGGGCCAAGTTCTCGGTATTACCTGTTTCACTGTAATAAGTAATGCTGATTTTCATAGTCACCTCTCAAATTATTAAAATTAAAATTAAATGCCGCTCTTCTGAGAAATAAAGAAAAAATGCGGATAACAGGACTCGAACCTGCATGACTTTCATCACTAATACCTGAAACTAGCGTGTCTACCAATTCCACCATATCCGCATTGTATACAAGGCACCTGCTTACAATCTCACGGGCAATTTCCTTAATTATAGCGGAAAAATCGGCGCCCGCCGACGAAGTTCGTGCAACATGTCACATATTTTAGCATAATTAACATTTTTCTGCACTACCCTGTGAAATATAATTCGGCATCACTGCAGTTAATCGTCCGGCGATAATTTTTAGTTATAATAGGTTGTAGTCGCTTAAAATTATTTTTCTATTTAGGCAAAATTCGAGGTGAAAGATGGCCGACAATATTAACGGTGACAATTTCAAAGAATGTTATCGCCGCCATATAGCAGACCGGGATGCCGGCTTAAAGCATTTAAAATTTCCTTTTGCCTCCTTGCGTCCGGGGCAGGCGGAAGTTATGCAGGAAGTAAGTAAATGTCTCGTAAACGGTACAACTTATTTACTTAATGCCCCGACCGGTTTCGGCAAAACACAAGTTTGTTTATTGCCGGCTTTATCCTGTTTAGGTAAACACCTGATTAAACGCATTTATTACTTCACCAATCAGGAAGCCCAAAGAGTTTTACCGGTTAAATTATTACAGCAACTTAATACCTGCAACGAATTACATCTTTGGTCTCTGACCATGTACAGTGTGCAGAAATCCTGCTCGCATCATGACTTTTGTTATTTTTCCGTCAATAAAAAACTGCTGCAGGAAATAGCGCAGAATTATCTCAGAACGTGTAAAGAACACATTGATTTCGAGCAGGTACAGACTTTAGCTGCAAATTATAATGTTTGTCCTTATCTTCTGCAAAACAAGTTGGCGGAATATATGGACCTGGTAATTTTGGATTACAACTATCTTTTAGATCCGCTGCAAACCTTGGCCTGTTTCAAAAGTGATAAAGAAAAATATGCTTTATTGTTGGATGAAGCGCACAATTTACGTCGGCGGGGAGAAAATATTTTTCACTGTCAAATTAATCTCAACACATTTGTCGCTTATCGGCGGAGATTGCAAAAATTACAGGCCGCTTCCTCTGCGGCGAATGCGAAAAATTTAAGCGAACTGATCGGACGTTTGGATTTATTGTTGGATTTTTGTCGAAAAATTGCTCAACTGCTGCAGCAAAAAGATATTGATCGCAACAAGTTGTCCGCTTGCTTGGAGATTTCTCCGGAAAATTCTCTTTTAAGTCAAGATTCAAGTCGGGAAAAACAGGTAATAAACTTTTACAGTCGTCAGCCTTTGCCGCAATTCAATCAGCTGTTTTTAAATTTTTGGCAGTTATGGCAGGAGTTTTGGCAAAGTGAAAAAAATGTTTTTGCCGAAAATTGGGGAGAATTAAGGAAGTTTCAAGATGAAATCGCTAAATTTAAGCGTTTGCAATTTCTGATCACTAATTACTGCCCCGGTTTTATTAATATTTTCAGTTACCTGACAAACGCCAAGGGCCACACTTTACTTTTCACCATTCATTGCCTCGATGCTATGCCGTTAATCAAGGCTGCTTTGCCTGCAAATTCCGCCAAGATTTTTTTCTCGGCGACGCTTTTGCCGCCCGACTATTACAAAAAGATGTTGTGTTCCGCTGCCGAACGCTGTATTTATCACGCCGCCCCTTCACCTTTTGACCCGGCTAAAAGAAGGGTTGCTCTGCTGGCTTATGCCGACTTGAGTTACAGCAACCGGCAAAGCAATTATGAATTAGTTGCCAAGTCGCTCTTGGCTTATCTTAAAATTGTCGGCGGCCACCTGCTGGTATTTGCACCTTCTTATCGTTATGCAGAAATTTTAGCTCAACGAATTAAATTAATCTTACCGCAAAACATGCGCTTAATTGTGCAAACTGCCAATACCGCTGCCGTGAAGGAACAATTTCTCAGGACTTTACAGGACAGAACTGACCCCTCCCCGTTATTGGCGCTGGCCGTTATGCAGGGAAGTTTCAGCGAAGGTTTGGATTTGCCGCACAAAAGTATCACAGCTATTGCAATTATCAGTGTGAACTATCCGGCAAAATCCGACCTTTTAAGTTTGGCGCAGGAATATTATCAATCGGCTTACAATACTGCCGGTCAAAATATTAACGACGAATACGACAATCAGATACTGGCTGCCGATTATTATGAAAATACGCCTGAAAATACAACAAAATTACCCAATCTCAGTCCGGCTTATCTTTTTACGCAATTATATCCGGGATTCAGTAAAATTCTGCAGGCTTGCGGCCGTTTAATCCGAAGTGAAGAAGACGAGGGCGACTTACTTTTGCTGGATGCGCGTTTTACGCAACCGCAATTTCAGGATTTGTTAAAAGAAGCTTTCGGCAGTTACGCAATTCTCGACAGTCTGGCGGAATATGTTGCCTGGCTGCGCAATCTGCCGAAATCTAATTAAATCAGTGTTTTTCTCTGATGCTGAGAAGTTTCAAACCGGGATTTTTTTCTAAAGCCCAGTTCTGTGCCCAATTGCTTTCGAATAACAAAACCGGCTGTTCATCCTGATCCAGAACTTTCATAGTTGTGGAAGTTAAATTCAATTCATCCAAGTCAACGGCTTCCTGACTTTGATCGACCCAACCGGCAATATGATAATTCAGTAATTGTCTGTTAATGGCAACGTTATACTCGTTCTGCAGGCGTACTTCCAGAACGTCCAGCTGCAAGATACCGACAACACCGCAAATATAAGTTTCCGTACCGATGCCGTATTCTTTATAAATTTGGATTGCCCCTTCCTGCGCCAACTGTTCCATGCCGCTGACAAAAGCCTTGCGTTTCATAGAATCTTTGGGGCTGATACGGGCGAAGTGTTCTGCCGGGAAAACGGGGATATCACCGAAGGTGAAGTTGCGGTTTTTCTCGGTTAAAGTATCGGCGATCCGGTAATTGCCCGGATCAAAAACACCTATAATATCGCCGGCATAAGCTTCGGTAACGGATTTGTGTTCCTGCGCCATAAATTGTTGCGGTTGCACAATACGCAAGATTTTGCCGTTGCGTTGCAGTTTTACTTCCATATTGGGAGTAAATTGACCGGAACAGATGCGCATAAAAGCTATGCGGTCCCGATGTCCCGGATTCATATTCGCCTGAATCTTAAAGACGAAAGCGGAAAATTCCGGAGAATTCGGTTCAATCATACCGGCACTGCTCATCTTCGGCTGCGGCGAAGGTGCCAATTCCAGAAAGCTTTGTAAGAAGGTTTCAACACCGAAATTTGTTATGGCACTGCCGAAATAAAGCGGTGTAAGTAAGCCCTGATTGATCCGACTTTGCTCAAATTCTTCGCCTACTTCATCCAGCAATTCGATATCCTGTCGTAATTCCGAACAATAATTCTCGCCGATAGTAGCGACCAATTGTTCATCGTTCAAATCAGCGACTGTAATTTGAGCCTTTTTCGCTCCGTGATCCTGACCTTTACGATACAATTCCACCTGTCGACTGAGACGATTGTAAACGCCTTGGAAATCACCGTGAATGCCTATAGGCCAATTCATAACATAAGACTTAATGCCTAAAACTTTTTCAATTTCATCAATCAATTCCAAAGGCGGTTTCGACGCACGATCCATCTTATTTATGAAAGTAAAAATCGGAATGTGTCTCAAACGACAGACTTTGAAAAGTTTAATTGTCTGCGGTTCAACGCCCTTAGCACCGTCAATCAGCATCACGGCAGCATCAGCTGCACATAAAGTTCTGTATGTGTCTTCGGAAAAGTCCTGGTGACCGGGAGTATCCAAAATATTAATACAGTAATTATTGTATTCAAACTGCATAACGGAGCTTGTAACTGAAATACCGCGCTGTTTCTCAATTTCCATCCAATCGCTGGTAGCATGAGTCGACGCTTTACGAGCTTTAACGCTGCCGGCCTGATGAATTGCGCCCCCGTAAAGCAAAAGTTTTTCGGTCATTGTGGTTTTACCGGCATCCGGGTGGGAAATAATCGCAAAGGTTCTGCGACGTTTAACTTCTTTTTCTATTGCCATAAATCTTTCTTCCATTCGTTAACTATTTAAGTTTGACTTCAATTCTGTTGAATTAAGGCAAATCAGGGTGTCGGCGTATCGCTTGTCATGTTCGTTGGTGTGTCCATCGGCGTATCCTTTGTCAAATTTGTTGTTGTCTCCGCTGTCGGATCGATAATATGTTTGAATTGTAAACGTGTAATAATCGGTCTGACCTCTTCGCTGCGTTCAGGGCGGCGAATATTAGGTAGCGGGCGTTCTGCAGCTGTTTCCGGCTGCTGTGCGTATTGTTCGTTTTCCGGCTGTTCTTCTGCTTGTTCTTCTGTAAGTTCTTCCGGCCTTGTTTTCGCCTGCATTTCCGGCTGCTGTTCCGCTTGCTCTTCCGGCTGTTCTTCCGGCTGTGCGGGGACGGAATTTTCGGCACCAACTGCAGTATCTGCAAGTTCGGCGGCAGGTTCTGCGACTTTCTCCGTGCTTTCCTCTATCGGTAAATTACTTGCCGTTGCAATTTCGGTTGACTCTGCAAGCTCGGCGATTTTTTGCTTAGCTTGTACCTTATCATAAGTCATTGTCAACTGATCGTTTTGCATACAGCGCCAAACTTCGAGGAAATCTCGTGCCACATCCAGGTCAAACGCCTTCTTTTGTTTAGCATATGTCAGCGCCGCCTGCGTCAAGTTCTGATCGTTAACCTCAAAGCCGGCTACTTTGGCAAAAGCATAAACAGCTGCCAAATACTCTTCCTGATTGGGTAATTTGAATTCCATCTGTAGTTTGAAATATTTATGCAACAAAGGTATTTTTTCTTTAATTTCGCTTAAATCGCCATCATAGCTGGCATAAATAAGGCAATTGGACGGTAAAGAATAATCAGCCGCCGCACTGAACAGGCGCAAACGTCTATCAAATTCCGTACCGGTTCCCGCGCTTCCCAAACGTAACAGCGCAAGCACAATCTTTAAGTTGCCGGCAGCATTAGCTTGGAGGAATTGCAAAAGTTTAGCGAAATCAATCTCCTTATCTGCAGCCTCCGGGCACAATTCCAAATAACGATAGCCGGCTTTGACGAATTGCTCCGGCAAAAGACGCAGAGTTGTAGTCTTACCTAAGCAGGCGGGGCCTGTGAGCAGGACATTGTTCCGTTCGCCGTGCACAATAAATCTTGCAGTATTTTCAATTACTTTCACGCAAATGCCGTTATAATCGAAAAACTCGTAATCTTTCGGATAAAACTCCGGTTTGAGCGCTTTAATTTCGCCGGCAAAATAAGCTGCCGGGTAACGACAAAATATCCCGGAGCCGGCTGTTTCATGGAACTTTCTCAAGCGCGGCAGCATAGCAACAAAAGCTTCCCGCTTTTCCAAAGCAAAAATCAAAGACTTGTACATCAAGCACCATGTGTTGGAACTGCCGTCATCTTTACCTACGGCATCTAAATTGTTGACTTCGTTGAAAAACAGGGGTAAACGAGAAACTAACGGCAGCAGTTCCTCATGTGCGGTCAGAATATAAAGTGAGCGCAGATAATCTCGCAAAACTTCCGCACTGATTGTACAAATAGCTTGAATGCACTCCAAATCCGTCAATATAGCATCAGAAATATAATTGGAAGCAGCTACGGGATTTTGCGTAAAAGTGTTGCAATCGCATAATAGTTTTTCAATTAAAAATCCCGGCAAACTGACATCGGCGCGCTCTTTGGCCAAGGCGGCAAAAAATTCACAATAAGCTTCTATCAGGCGACCGTCAGGGTCATCAGCTTGTGAAAGTAAATCCAACAGGTGTTGCAAACTACGACCAACAGGATTCGCAAAAATACCCTTGTACACTGTTATCAATTTATAACTTTGAGCAAATAAACGAATTGACTCCCGTGTGTATTCCATGTAATTTACCTCGATTTTTACTTAGCTAATACGTCAACGTAAATTCTAAGCAATAAAGCTCGTACTTGCATTGCATTATCATAAAATTAAAATTACATTTTCCTGACATTATAATCGGCAAAATCAATTCCCGCTCGCAGAGCTTGTCACAGTCGGCTGCTCGTCCGGGGTTACTTCACCGGCCAAAGAGGTGAAAATTTCTCGGCTGTAATGCGCCTCACCGTTCCATAAAATATATTCATCCAAGCCCGAATCATTCAAAGCTTTGATTTGTTTGGCAATTTCCGCCGGTGTATATTTATGCCAATAATTACGCGGTAAGTACCCGGCAGTAAAAGCCTGCAAATACGGGCGATAAAAAGTGCTGCCCTGTTTCGAAAAATTGCTCAAATAATAGTTGGCTGTGGCACTGATAACACCATAAGGATCCAAATCCGGGGCTTTAAAAAGCTGACCGTTAATTTCCGTGCCCACGCCGTTGCCGCTCCAAGGCGAGGCATTGGCATAATCGGACGGGAACAAAATGGGTGTTATGCTGTCCAAGCCGCAACTGGAAAACATCCGATAGCTTTGACCGCTGCTGAGCTCACCTTGCTTACTGTGGACATCGAAAAGCGAGGCGGATAACGGAACGCCCAGTTTATCCGACAGTTCAACTCGCATAAATTCCAGGAAACGGGCGATAGCTGCCGGTTTATCGGGTAAATCTTCTTTTTCGCCATAATAAACGTTGCCCACTTCATTGGCGGCGACACCGAAAGGAAAGCGCACCTGGTCCAATAAAAGCTCATCGCAGCCCAAGTCAACCGCTTCATAACAGCAATCACGAATATAACGCCAGACATTGATATTGTACGGATTGACGAAAGATGCTTCGCCCTCGTTCGACCAGTTAATTACGCGATTTTCTTTGTCTTTTACGGCAAATTCCGGATAATTACGGGCCAAAAGCGTGTCACGGAAGCAGGAAATTTTGCCGATGACTCTAATTCCCTGATCCTTCAATTTTTGAATGCGTTGGGCCAATTCATCGTTGCCGACAATACTGACGCCGGCTTTTCGGGCAATAATATTTTCAGTCGGATAATGAAAATAAGAATCGGATTTAACATTAATCACAACACTGTTAATCTCGGTATTTTTCACTAAAGAGATAATCTCGCTTAAGTTATCGCCGTTGCCGATATAAACGCCTTTAACTTTGTAATGGCGCAGCAGTTTAAGGTGATTAATCGGAGGTAAAGGTCCGAAAAACTTATCAACTTTAACCTGTTCCTCCCGCGTATAAGCCGCCAAGCTGTCACCGTATTTGGCTGTAACGCCGCTACCTGCTTCTTTGGCCTCCTCGGCTGCCGAAATACCGGATTTATTGCGCAGCGGGCTTTTAGCCGCCCGGCTGTAATTCGGTTGAGAAATTTTTGGTAAGTCGGCTTCCAATTCCGACCCGCTTTGGATACGCTTCGGCCCCTGTTCGCTGACTTTTACGGCAGCCGAACCGTTCACATCTGTCGGCCCGCAAGGTTCTGAAACTCCGGCAGTTCCTGTCGACTTCGGCAGCTGATTTTTGGGCATAGAACAGGCAGTCAAAAAAGCAAATGTTACAACTGACACTAATAAGAGTTTGGCCGGAATTCGCATATATTTACCTGCCGCTCCGATTATTGTTTGCAGTTGTAGTTTCCGTCCAGGCCTGCAAAACCTTTTTTGTACCCGCCTGCGTCTTTTTAGCCGTCCGCTGCAAGGCGAAATCCAAAAGCATCTGACTTACTTTCAAATCCCCGTCTGCCAACGGTAAAGAAATGATGCCTTTCAAATTCCGATTGTTCAGCGCATCTGAAGCCAGACGAACACCCAAAGGCGGGGTTGCCAAATAAGTTTCCGGCAAGTCGCGCGCCAACATATTGCGGACTGTCGCGTTATCATAATAAAGTATTTGTTCAGTATTTTTACTATCATCAATTAACAAAAAGTCATGAAAACGCAAGGCTAAAATTTCGCTGTTCAAATCGGCAGCATCCATAACATCATCCAGATAATTGAACAAAAAAGCGCGTTTTACGGCATTATTCAAGCAATGAATACTGATTTTGTCCTCTACCAGCCAACGTTGATATTGACGCCAAACCGCCGGTTGAATAAGCGGTTTAATACGGCGGTTGAAATCGTCCTGTGCCAGCACCTGTTCCAATTGCCGGAACAAAAAGTTTTTCGATTTGGCCGCCGACTGGTCCAAATTAATCAGACGTGAAACTATTTCACCGGCAACCTCATTGACCATCAAAGGCAAATGTAAAAATAACATTCTCGATTCCTTGACATACCAAGTCCAATCAACCATCAGGAAAAAGTAGCCTAATACAGTGGCTGCGAAAGTACCTTTACTTTGAATGGCATAACGGCGGAAAAATTCCGTCAAATTGCTGCAAGTCTGCTTGATTAACAATTCCTTCTCCAACAAACGGACACATTGTTGAACAAATATCCGATCCGAAAGTTCCAAAGAGCATTTGTCCGCCAATAATTCTTGCGCAAACGGCGGTCTTTCTTCTCCGCGCCCCTGCAAATAGCGATAAACCAGACTCAAAGTCAACTGCATATCACTATTGGGAAAAGCGTGCTGCCAGATAACAAAGCCGATGATGAAAGTATAGTAACTGGCGCGATATAAGGCCATATTACGTAAAATCTGTTTTTCTTCTTTATACAATGGTTCACTGAAAGCGGCATAAATCAAGCCGACCTGCTGCGTATTCAACTGATTGGTAAAATTCGCCAGTTGATTGGTTGACAAGCGCGCCAGCTGATCCAGAAAGGCATTGACGGAACTGCGATCAATTTGAGCCGGGATTTCTTCAATCAGCAAGTGCGTCCGGCGCACAATCTGCAAAGCGTCCTGCAAACGCAACTTATTAAGCGGATGTTGCTCTTTTTCGTCAAGCTCCGGCTGTTCGCCGCCCGCCATCCAGGCACTCAATTCCGTTCCCTGTGTGTTTTTGCTGTTTTCCTGCTTATTTTCCGACATTGCTTCCCTGCCGCCTTACCCATTAAACCTGCTGATTATTCTTAGGAATACCGGTATCCGCACGCAAACTGTTGCTGATACTTTGAGCACTATCTTTTATCTCCGTGGTCGTATTAGCTAAACGCAAGCTGATTTCCGCCAGGCTCTCGTCAAATTCATTCAAGGTGTTCTTAACACCGGCTGACAGCTGATAAGAGAACTGATTGACGGAACGATTAAGACTTTCATTCAAACCGGCCAGGCTGTCGTTAATTTGAGCACTTTGGCGACTTAAAGTATCGGCATTATGCGCCATTTCCTGAGACAACTGATGCAAATCCGACAACAGACGGTTGTTAGAATCTTCCAGGCTCTGAACATTATTGCGCGTATTATTATTTTCATTAACCAAAGCCGACAGCAGATTATTCATTTCGGTCGAGAAGACCTGCAGTTCACTGCTTAAATTATTCAATCGATCGGCAAGTTGGTTCTGCTCACCGTTATAAATGTTTTCAAAATTACTTGTCGTCGCTGCAATGCTTTTGATAGCTTCACTATTGGCCTGCATATCATCTTGCCATTGCTGTCTGACTTCGGCTAATTGTTGCAAAGCCAGCTGCGTATTTTGTTGCAATTCCAGCTGATCGGCTTTAGCCTGGGCTAAATTATCCAAAGCAATATCAACTTGACTTGATCCTGCCTGCAGGCTTTGAGTCAATTTATCCATTTCCGTGTAAAAGCCTTGTAGACGCTCCGTCAAATTGCGACTGACTGCTGCCGTAAAATTATCTGCCAGCTCAGCCATACCTTTACTTTGTTTATCAGCCAGATTCTCCGCCAAGTCTACCAGCGCATCGGAAGCTTTTTTATAAGCCGGCGCGATCTCATTCAGCATAACTTCTCTGATATTGGCACTTATTTCTTCCGCCAGTTCTTTATGGCTCAATTTATCTACGCTCTCAGCCAGATAAGCTACCGATTCGTTCATTTCCCGATCATAGCGCACGAAAGAGTCCACCAGAACAGCTGTACCGGCCAATTCTTCAAATACCGGAATCCGCCGCATGGTTACTTCTACAAGATAATTAATAGCCTGCTGCAACTTGTAGCGATTACGCTGAACTGTAATTGCCAGCAGCAAAGCCATGAACGCGCCCAACAGCAAAGGCAAGCTGCTGACGCTCAGGACAACGGAACTTTGTTCGCTGCTGATAAAAGAGAAACCGGAAAGCCAGAAAATTGCCGACAACAGGGAGGATACCGCAATAATTTGCAACGGAATTTCATAAGTAAATAAAGTATACTGTTTAGCCGTTAACAAGTTATCGAAGTTATAAACATTACTCGGTTTCGTAATCCACTTACCGTGATACAATCTCTCGGAATCATCTTCCAGTTGTTTGGTAGCACTGTCCAACAAATCAAAACCTTGTTGGGTCACAATCTGACTCAACAATTTCAAATTGGCAATATCGCATGACTTAATTTCCGTCACATTATGGGCTACCGCTCGCAAACTGCCGTGTAGGGAGCTGTAAGTCCGACGCATTTTGGCCAAGTAATGTAACGCCAAGGTCACAATCATCAACACCACCAGCAATACAAAAAAGCTGAAACTCAAAACCGGCAAATTACTGCTGCCGGCAATATAAAACGGTAACAAAGCTGCTGCCATATTATTCCTCCTAGAAAGTGTTGCCATGAATAGGCTCTGAACCTTAATTATAAATTAATCGGGCAAATTTTTCATAAGAATAAATTTCTTTTTGACTTCTTTTTAAAAACATTGTTGACATCTTAGACGATATTTTCTTCGCTCAGATTCTTCTCCGCCTGTTCTTGCGCCAAAGCCTTAATTTCACTGAAAGTTTCCGCCTCGAAAATACTTGTGCTCTTGGAGGAATTGGGAAGAAAACTGATGATATTTTCACTTATCCGGTCTAAATAATTTTTAATCGCCTGTTCGATTAAATCGCGCTTTCTGGTCCGCATCGCCTTAACTATAAGACAACGATCTTTTATCGTATCCAGACATTGCGGCATGCTTTTACGAAAATATAAAATTTTAAAGCCTTCCAAGTAACCGAATATAATATTCTGCAAAGATGCCAATCTGCTCATCCCGGAAAAGAAGGAAATTTTGGTATTAAAATCACGCGCTACCGCATGCAGTTTCACCGTATCGGCCTTTTCTTCCAAAACCCTGATTGCCTCTTCATTCATACGTTCAAGTTCCAGAAAATCTTCTTCCTGCATATTCAATGAAGCCTGATAGGCGGCAAGCGTGTCAAAAACCAGCCTGATAGCATAAATTTCCGTTATGTCCTGCCGACAGACAATATTGGAATAATAACCGACATTCCGGTTATAACCGAGCAGACCTTCTTTGTGTAAAGCTTTTAAGGCATTATGTACGGGCGTACGTGAAACAAAGAGAGTTTTAGCTAAAAGATTTTCATTAATTTTTTCGCCCAAAGGATAGACGCCGTCCAAAACGTCTTTTTTAATCGCTTTATATATTCGTGTCGATAACAAATCCTTAGTGCCCATAAATTAACCTTATAGCTTTCATACTATTCAATCCGACGGATTCAAACTGAACTGTCAGCAATACAATTAAGATAAATTTAGCACATAAATAGCTTATATTTCTGTAAAATTTGCTAACAAACTGTAAATTGCTCCTTTTAATTCTCATTTTTTGAAAATTGTTGCAACAGATAGTCACGATAATCCAGCCAACGCTGCTCGACAATACGATAAATCGCCGCATGATCAAGCTGCCGCATCGCCGCCAGCAAATTATCATTATATTGCCAAAAAGCTCTGTCATTACGTTCCATATTATTAATAAACCAAGCTTTATAGTCATGTAAATAATTACTGAGCAGCTCCTGAAAACGGGGTAAACGCTGCATGCCGGCAGACTGCTGAATAATAGCGCAAAATTCCTCATTCAGGCAGTAAAGACAATTATAGTCGCCTTCGTGTTCCGAAATCGCCCGAATTTCCGCATTAATTTCCTGCAATTTCTGCCAATTGCCCTCACTCATGTTGCAAGCGGCCCGATAGCACTGCAAGGCTTCCAAAGCTATTCTGATAGCGAAAACTTCGATTATGTCCTCTCTTTTATTACCGACGACAAAATAACCGACATATTTATTATAGCCGAGCAGGCCCTCATTATATGCCCGTTGCAAAGCCTGCCGGACGGGAGTACGGGAAACGAACAAAGTATCGGCAACCTTCTGCTCGTTAATCTGCTTATCAGGTTTCCAGGTACCGTTGCTTATATTGGATCTGATGTACTTATAAATACTGTCCGACAACAGTTTTCGTTTGTCAAATTTCATAATTTCCGCTGTTATTCATTATTTTTTGTTAGAGATACTTCTATTGGTATTATAAATGATTGGAAGTACAATAAATTTGTAGCGGCGGTAAAAATGCATTTCGAGCGATTAATGTTTTTTAGAGCGATTTTTCTGCTTCCTTTTGCCAGAAATCCGCCGGTACGGTTTCATATTCTTTACTTTTACGCAAATAAGAAAGATAGCGTCTTTGGGCATCGTGTTCCGCCCGGGCGATGAAGGCATCCACTTCGGCCGGCTGATATTTCTGCAACAGAGAACTGTAGCGTCCCTCCTGCATCAAAAACTCCTTAAATCCGCCCTTGGGCTGCTTGGAATCCAATTGGAACGGATTTTTACCGTTATGTTCGCGGGTCGGGTCATAGCGATAAAGATGCCAATATCCGGATTCCACCGCCATTTTCTCTATTTGTTGGGCATAGCGCAAACCGCCTTTGATTTGATGTTCAATACAGGGCGAATAAGCAATAACGAGTGACGGTCCGTTGTACTTTTCCGCTTCGACCAAAGCTTTCAGCGTTTGTGCCTGATTAGCCCCCATAGCAATTTGCGCAACATACACATAGCCGTAATTCATGGCCATCATGCCTAAATCTTTCTTGGCAATAGCTTTACCGCCGGCGGCAAATTGTGCAATTGCAGCTGTCGGCGTCGCTTTGGAAGCCTGACCGCCGGTGTTGGAATAAACTTCCGTATCCAAAACCAGAATATTAACATTTTCGCCGGTAGAAATAACATGATCCAAACCGCCGTAGCCGATATCATATGCCCAACCGTCGCCGCCGATAATCCAATTGGAACGCTTGCTGAAATAATCTTTGTACTCCAACAGGCGGGCTATAATATTTTGCACTTCCGGCAGCGGCAACAGTTTCTGCCAACGCTCCAGCAAAGCCTGCAAAGCTGCCGCCCGTTCAAGTGTTCCCTCCGTCTCTGCCAGATTTTCCTGCCACTCTTTAATTATGTTGCAATCTTCAGCTTCTACCTGCAAATTCTCAGCCTGTACGAGGTCAAGCAGTTGATTCAGCAAATTATTAATTCTTTGCTGTAACTGTTTAGCCGCCAAATACAAACCGAAGCCGTTCTCGGCATTATCTTCAAACAAAGAATTCGTCCAAGCCGGGCCGCGACCGCAACTGTCCTTACAATAAGATTGACTGGGAACAGCACCGCCGTAAATAGAAGAGCAGCCGGTAGCATTGGAAATAATCATTTTATCTCCGAAAAGTTGAGTCAATAACTTTATGTAAGGGGTTTCGCCGCAGCCGGCACAAGCTCCCGAGAACTCGAAATAAGGTTGGTTGAATTGTGAACCTTTAACAACAGTGGCCTTCATCGGATTGGGTTTACGCGGTAACTTAATAAGATAATCCCACTGTCCGGCCGCCTCCGGCATGTTCGTCAAATCTTCCATCACCAAAGCTTTTTTCGGTGCCGGGCAAGTTTCTACACAGGCAGCACAACCGGTGCAATCAAGCGGTGAAACCTGAATACGATAGCGATAGTTATTATAAGGTCTGGTTCCGGCAACTGTTTTAAGATCGCCCTTTCCCGCCGCTTCCTCTTCCGTTAAGAGAAAAGGACGAATAACGGCATGCGGGCAAACAAGGGAACATTGGTTGCACTGAATACAATTTTCCGCGATCCATCTTGGAGCCTGTAAAGACACTTCTCTTTTTTCGAATTTAGTTGTACCTTGAGGAAAATTGCCCCATTTATAAGGCATAAAAGCGGAAACAGGCAAGTAATCGCCCTTCTGCCGATTCATCATTTCCGCAACATCGTTCATGAATTTCGCTTCATCGCTGTCACCGTAAAGATCCCAAGCCCGACTGCCCAGATTATTGGTAACGCCGTCCAAAGGGCAATTAGCCCAGGAAGCAGGGACATCCACAAGCTCGGCTGCTTCCAAGCCGGCTTTAACGGCACGCAAATTCATCTGCACAATCTCTTCGCCCTTCATCTTATAAAAAGAAGCGACATATTCCTGCAAATATGCAGCCGCCTGCTCCAAAGGCAGCACCTTCGCTACAGCAAAAAAAGCTGCCTGCAAAACTGTATTCGTCCTTTTGCCCAAACCTACTTCTTTGGCCAATTTATAGGCGTCAATTAAATAAAATTTAATATTTTTCTCAGCAATCTTACGTTTATATGCCGCCGGCAGAAAGCGCTCCAGGTCAGCTGCCGTCCAAATAGAATTTAAAAGGAAACTGCCGCCGGGTTTCAAATCATCCAGCATATCGTACTTAAAAACATATGATTGTTGCGAGCAGGAAACGAAATCGGCGCTGTTAACCAAATAAGGCTGATTAATTGCCTGCCGGCCGAAACGCAAATCGGAAATAGTCAGACCGCCTGATTTCTTGGAATCGTAGGAAAAATAAGCCTGCACGGCCAAATCTATCTGATCACCGATAATTTTAATTGTATTCTTGTTCGCTCCGACCGTACCGTCTGAACCCATACCCCAAAAACGGCAGGAAACCGTGCCCTTTTCAGTTGTGTCGATATGTTGCGAACGGGGAAGTGAAAGATGCGTTACGTCGTCATTGATAGCCAGGGTAAATTCCGGCTTGCACTCCGGGCTTTGCATATTCCGATAAAGAGCGAAAATATCATCCGGCGTTGTATCTTTGGAAGCTAAACCGTAACGGCCGCCGATAATTTTCGGTGCCTTCGCCTCACCGCTGAATGCCGCCATAACATCCAGTTTCAAAGGTTCATTGTTCGCTCCCGGTTCTTTGGTGCGATCCAAAACGGCCAAGCAGCGACAACTTGCAGGCACAGCTGCTCTTAATTTGGCATGGACAAACGGCCGATACAAGTGAACTTGCACCAGACCCAAATCGTCAGACCCGTTTTTTTGCAAATAATTTATAGTATCTTTGATTGTCTCGCAAATTGAGCCCATGGCAACAATAACATACTTGGCATCCGCCGCTCCGTAATAATTGAACAGTTGGTAATTTTTCCCCGTCAAAGCGTTAATTGTCCGCATTTCCTTCTCTACAGTCTGCGGCAAAGCGGCATAAACGGAATTGCAGGCTTCTCGGGCCTGAAAAAATATATCGCCGTTCTGATTGGAGCCGTAAAGCCACGGATTGTTGGGCGACAATGAGCGGGCCCGAAATTGCCTGAGCGCCTCCCTATCGACCAATCCCGGCAAAATATCGTCCGGCAGAATCGCAATTTTCTGAATTTCATGCGAAGTACGAAAGCCGTCAAAAAAGTGCATAAAAGGCATTGATTGTTTAATTGCCGCCAAATGGGTAACTAAAGCCAAATCATAAGCTTCCTGTACGGAAGCTGAACAAATTTGCGCAAAACCGGTAGTTCTCGCCGCCATTACATCCGAATGGTCGCCGAAAATAGACAAAGCGTGTGTAGCAATTGTTCTGGCCGCCACATGCATAACAACGGGCAACATCTCACCGGCAATTTTGAACATATCCGGCAGCATCAAAAGTAAGCCTTGAGAGGCGGTAAAAGTGGTAGCCAACGTCCCGCCGGAGGCAGCGCCATGTAAAACACCGCTTGCGCCTCCTTCAGATTGCATCTCAATCACGTTCACTGTCTGGTGAAAAATATTCAGTTTGTTCTGTTTCGACCACTTATCAACGTAATCGGCCATCGGGGAAGAAGGCGTTATCGGATAAATGCCGGCAATCTCCGTAAAAGGATAAGCGGCCAATGCCGTCGCCTGATTACCGTCTACAGTTACGAACTTCTTATTTTCCATCTCCACCTCAATAAAAAAGAACCGACAACGACCAATAAACTTAGGTCAAGTCGGCTCTTTTTTAAGAACAAAACTCTATACTAATATCTTCGATTTACAACTATTCAATTAAGTTGATACGCTGTTTACCACAACTTGGACTATTATTATAGTCTTTTATACGAACTTAGTCAAAAATTATGTCAAGCGCCGGATCGCCGATTATTATAAATCGCCACATCTACCGCTCCGGCAAAAAACAGGCGGAAGATCTACATCTCCCGCCCGCTTATCGCTTATTCGGACAATCAATTACTTGGCACTCTTGGCAATTACAGCGAAATCGGCAGCTTTCAAAGAAGCACCGCCGACCAGACCGCCGTCAATATCTTTTTGACCGAACAGTCCGGCTGCATTAGCGGCATTAACGGAACCGCCGTACAAAATCCGCAAGCTGTCAGCTGTCTCACGGCTATACAACTTGGCAACTTCGTCCCGAATGAAAGCGCAAACTTCCTCCGCCTGTGCATCGGTTGCTGTCTTACCCGTACCGATAGCCCAAATAGGTTCATAGGCGACAGTAAGGAAATGCAAATCAGACTCGGGTACACCGGCCAAAGCGGCTTTAATCTGGTGACCAATCTTAGTAAATGTTTGTTGAGCTTCCCGTTCCGCTAAAGTTTCACCGCAGCAGAGAATGGGTCTTAAGCCCCAATGACGGCAAGCTTTAATTTTTTGATTAACAGTTTCATCTGTCTCGGCAAAATATTCTCTCCGCTCGCTATGGCCTAAAATAACGTACTTGACACCCATCCGTGCCAACCACTCCGGGCTGACTTCACCGGTGTAAGCTCCCTTATCGGCAAAATGACAATTCTGAGCGGCAATTCTGATATCAGTTCCGGCTACAGTATCCAAAGCCTTGGCCAAAGCTGTGAAAGGAACGCCCAGAACTACTTCGCTGTTTTCTTCACCTTTTAATTCGGCTTGCAGGTCTGTAATCAATTTTTCCGCCTGTTTCGGCACGCCCTGATTCATCTTCCAGTTACCGGCAGCCATAATTGTGCGCGGATTCTTATCATCCAGGCAGGCTACACCCGGTAAAGTCTTACCTTCGAGGAATTCCAGTGAGGCGCCGCCGCCTGTAGAAATATGTGTAACTTTGTCGGCAAAGCCCAATTGTTCAATAGCTGCAGCCGAATCGCCGCCACCGATAATAGAAACGGCACCTGAATCTGCCACGGCCTTGGCTACTGCTTTGGTACCGACAGCAAATTTGGCAAACTCAAAGACGCCCATCGGTCCGTTCCAGACAACAGTCTTGGCATCCTTAACTGCATCGCAGAATTGTTTAATTGTCTCCGGTCCGATATCCAAGCCTTCCATATCATCAGGAATGTTCATCGTATCGACAACCTCAGATTCCGTATCGGCAGTAAAATCATGACCGGCCATCGTATCTACCGGTAAGAGCAGCTTCACGCCCTTGGCCTCGGCCGCCTGCAAAATTTCTTTAGCTAATTCCACCTTATCTTCTTCCAGCAAAGACTTACCGACTTTACCGCCGCGAGCAACAGCAAAAGTATAAGCCATACCGCCGCCGATAATTAAAGTATCAACTTTTTGAATTAAGTTTTGGATAACACCGATTTTATCGGAAACTTTAGCACCACCTAAGATTGCTACAAACGGGCGTTTCGGATTTTGTAAAGCCTGGCCCATTACTTCCAATTCTTTTTGAATCAATAAACCGGAAACGGCCGGTAAATAATTGGCAACGCCGGCAGTAGAAGCATGTGCACGGTGGGCACTGCCGAAAGCATCATTAACATAAACATCTGCCAAACTTGCAAGTTCACGCGCGAAAGCCGGGTCATTCTTTTTCTCTTTCGGATCGAAACGGATATTTTCCAACAAAAGAATTTGTCCTGCTTTTAAGTCAGCTGCTTTGGCCTTGGCATCCTCACCCAGAGTATCTTTGGCCATAATAACTTTTTGACCCAATAATTCACTTAAACGTTCGGCAACCGGAGCCAAGCTGAATTTAGGATCAACTCCCTTCGGACGGCCTAAGTGCGAAGTCAAAATCAATGCTGCGCCGTTAGCCAGCAAAGTTTTAATTGTCGGCAAAGCTGCTTTAATACGTTTATCATCGGTAATTTCACCGGTTTTCTTGTCCTGCGGTACGTTAAAATCCACGCGTACCAGAACTTTTTTGCCTTTTACACAAATATCGGCAATATTCTTCTTCTGCATTCCAGCCATAAATAAACTCCTTTGATTAATCCGTCGAAGGACGGATAAACTTTCTCTGCTAATATTTTATAACCTTTTATCATTCAGTTCCAGTCTTTTCAGCAAATATCTCCGAACTGTGCAAATGTCTAATTTTTCTTAGAAGATTGCACAAATAGATATTTTTGACTATTATGTTGTTAATTCTTTATATAGGTGGTATAAATTATGCTTTCGCGTTTTCTTACTTTATTACAATTATCGACCGCCAATCCTGCTGCCGACAGTCAGGAAATTGTCCGCCACATCACACTGTTAATCTTATTTGTCGTCGCTGTTGTGCTGCTGTTCTGGGGCAAAAAACTTCTGCATGTCATTCTTTTTCTTTTCGGTCTGACAGGCGGTTTGGCCATCGCTATCGGGACCAACAATTTTTTCTTTCATCTTCAAGGTGTCAGTCTGGCCGTTTACACCGTCGTTTTGGCTTTGACCGGCGCTGTAATATTGTCTTTCGCTTTAACTTTTTCTTTCTTTCTGGCCGGTAACACGCTCGCTTTTTTTGCTTTTAACAGTTGTAAGTCTCTTTTACCGGTAAGTTGCCGGGAAACTTGGTGTCTGATTGTTTTCTGTCTGTTGTGCGGTATTTTGGCGACAGCTTTGAAGGAGCAGGCTATTGCCCTGTTTTCCGCATTCGGCGGCAGTTTAATAATTTTAGATGTTCTGTTTTCCTTGATTTTTCAACAGGATGCTTTGCTGTTTTTACAGGGAGGATTCGGTATTTTGGATACAGCTACGGCCCTGATCGCTCTTTTATTGTTGGTTTTATTGACGGTTGTCGGTACCATGTATCAGTTGGGGAAAATAAAAGTTCGCTCGTAACGGATAATAAAGCTGATTTTGTTCAACGTTTTTTGTTATAATTGATAGATATTATCACATAAGATAAGTTAAAGGAGTTGTTCCAGCATGACTAACCTGCCACATGCCGGCGAAAAAGTGTATAAACGCAATTTTTTCTTTCGCGCTTTGCAAAAATTTTTCATTATGTGTCTTAAGCACAAAGTTGACATGGAATACGTCGGGACGGAGAACATTCCGACTGATACTTCATATGTGATGGTTTGCAATCATGAGACGATTGTAGACGGGTTACTGGTACAGGGAGCTTTGACCAATAAACAGTTGGCCAATTTTCATTGCCTTGCCGGCTCCGATCTTGCTTATAATTACGGTCTGATAGGTAAGTTGGCACTTTATATAGGCCAGGCCGTGCCTATTGATCGTCACGGCAATCCGCTTAAAGGTCTATATAAAGCTAAAGATATTTTGGAGCAAGGTAATAAAGGTCTCTTAATTTTTCCTGAAGGCACACGTTCTTTTGACGGGCATTTAAGTCCGATGCACGGCGGTGCGGCATTACTGGTCAGGAACACTTCCGTCCCTTTGATTCCGGTATTTATTGACGGCGCTTATGAATTTTTCAATCGTTATTACTCCTGGCCGCATTATCGTGATGCCGTCAGCCGGCAGAAACTCAAAATCAGAATCAGTTTCGGGCGCCCACTGGATATAAGTTCCTGCCGCAGAACTAAGGA
Organism: uncultured Eubacteriales bacterium; assembly: GCA_902373515.1. Taxonomy (GTDB): domain Bacteria; phylum Bacillota; class Clostridia; order Saccharofermentanales; family Fastidiosipilaceae; genus Amygdalobacter; species Amygdalobacter indicium. The sequence continues at coordinate 41,409 of CABKML010000003.1, forward strand.
AATTACAGCTTTATATGCTGCCTGGTTCGACGATGCTTTTGCCCATAAAGTTATAAAACGTAATTTCGACCTGATTCCGAAATCTGAACCAAAAAGCAAGTAGTACGGCTTAATTCAACTTTAATGCCGGAGAACTTTTTGCAGGCAATATGCCGCTTCTCCCTGATAATCCCAGTTTGTGCTGCGGTTGAAAGGCGCTTGGCGGTAAAATCCGGCTATCTTTCTTATTTGCACAAATCCGTTGCGTTGATAACAATTACAGGCGGATTTATTGCTGCTGCGAACTTCCAAATTAATATATTGCCAATTAACTTCAGCGGCAAATTTATTCTCTAAATATCTTAAGGTTTCCGGCTCAATTTCGCACCGGGCGGCGGCCAAATATGCCGTTAACTTATGCTGTAAAATCGCTGCCGGCAAATTGAGCAGTAAAGATGCCAAACCCCGCCGCCGATATTCCTCCCTGACTCCGATATTGAAAATATCTATAAAATCGTAGGAACTCTGCCAATGTAACAGCGCGACCGGAAGCGCATTTTCCTCTTCCGTTTGGGCGAACAACAACAAAATTTGCTGCAGCTTCGACTGTAACGCCGTTTGTAAAGTTTGACGTGACCAGGCATCCGGCAAAACAGCCGCTTCAAAAGCATAAACAGCATCTAAATCCTGCAAAGCGGCAACTTTCAGTGTGTACTCAAGCATGCTGACTGCCGCCTTTTATTTTTTCAGCTGTCTTTGTCTTTCAGCTTGAGATAAGGCCAAATAATTGGGCACCAACTCGTTGTACGGCAACAGCTTCGCCCTTTGCTCCTGTATTTGCAAGGCTGCCACTTTTGCCGCCTGTACTGCGCTCAATTCCGTTATTTGCCAATTTACGGCTGTAAACTCGGGCTGAAAAGTCGCAGCATATTTATCAGCCCATTCCGGTTTGCCGGTGGAGATGAATTTTATTTTCTTTACAGTTTGCGGCAAATTGACCTGTAATTGCTCTTTAATAGATGCAAAAGCTGTCGCCTGCGCCGGAATAACTATTTTGCCGGCGACTTCAACCTGCAGGTAAACTCTTTCATTTCGGGCATCTAAGCAAGGAATCAGGCAGGTATCTTCCGGCAAATCCATAACTGCCGCGGCCAAAGTGCTGAGTGAACTTACAGCTATACAGGGCTTATTCTGACTGTAAGCCCAAGTTTTCACCAAAGTTACTCCGATTCTTAAGCCGGTAAAAGAACCGGGTCCGTTAACAGCAACAAAGTAATCAATATCTTTCAAAGTTAATTGCGCCGCCTGCAGGCAATTTTCCGCCAGAACCTGGCTTGTCTCGGAATGGGTCAAAGCGACATTCAAATAATTTGCCGCCAATAAAGTTGTTGTTTTGTCCGTAACTTGCAGAAGCGCGCAACTTGTAGCCTGCATGCTTGTATCAATTGCCAATATATTCATATTTCTCTCCGTTTTGCCTTTAATTCTTCACTCAATTTTACTAAATTTTGCCCCCGCTCCTGCCGTTGTTGCCACAAAGTTGTCGGTATGACTATTTCCAACAATCGCTTGGTATTGACGATTTCCGTACAGGTGTCACTGTCCGCATAAGTAAAGCGTAAAAAAATAGTAGAAGGCGGTAAAATATCGCTGATAAGATCGCCCCACTCGACAATACATAAAGCCTGACCGAAATAATCGTCCAGAGCCGAAGCGATAAAATTGGCGGAATTTTCCAAGCGATAAGTGTCAAAGTGATAAACTATCGGAACAGCCGGTTGTACACCTTTGCAAGGTTCACTATATTCGTGTAATAAATTGAACGAAGGACTGGTAACGCTATCGGCCAGGCCCAAGGCTCGCACCAAAGCAGCAGTAAAAGTGGTTTTACCGGCACCTAAATCGCCGCTTAAGCTCAAGCAGTCATCCGCTTGCAAAAAAGGCGCCAAAGCCTGCGCAACTTTGTCTAAAGCCGCAACGCTTGTTACATAAAAAGTAAAAGATACTGCCATGTCATTCCTCCCGTTTCTTTCCGTTTCGTTGTCTATACACTATGTAGATATATATTATAGTTAAAAAAATGCCACTGATTGTTACAGCTGCGCCGGCCGTGAATTTCGGCGGCACATAATATAAATTAATTTTGTCGTTCATTTGGAGCGAAGACGGTAAAGCGAAGGCTAAGAAAGCGCCGCTTTCTTTTTGCTCCGGTTTTTGCGCATTCAGCCACGAAAAAGCCGGCAAAGTCTCTCCCCCCGCCTGTAAACGCCAACCGCTGTCATATGGGATGGTTGTATACAAATACAACTGTTTTTCCGCTGCCGGCGCGGTTTTCAGTTCCGCCAAATCAGCCTGCAGGAAAGCTGAACTTTCGGCCTCAAAATGCAAGGTAGCGGCCATTTTTTCCTGCCACAGACGTCGGACTTCTTTATTCATGGAAGCTGCCGTAATCTCAGCTTTACCGTTATGTTCCTTGTAAGCAAACTGCAGTTCCACCGTATCTCCTTTTTGTAATTGCGGCAGCTGAACAGCTTCCGGATAACCGAATTCATGCGTAACTTTCGTTTGACCGTTAATTGCACAGGTAAAATACAGCGTTTCATCACTGTCAACATATATACTTAAGTCTTCTTCATCTTCTGTCACCTGATAGGTCAAAATCGTACAGGCCTTGTCTTCTTCGACCGGGATGGAGCTGTGATAAGCGGCAGAAAAATCCTTGGTTTTAAAATTATCGCCCGCAGTCAGATGATAGCTGTGGTCGGCCGACGTAATTTCACTGAATTGTTGCCGACTCAATTGCAAAGGTACAGCTTCAAACAAAGCCGGCACCGAATTTTCTCCTTTCAAGTGCCAGTCATCCGTGATATTGCTGTCGGGCAGAAGTCGTTTCACCAGACGATTATAGTTAAGATAAGGTTGTTTATCATCCAGATAAAAATCTTTTAAGTCTTTCGCCCAGACAAAAGCCTGCCCGGCAGCAGCCGGGTTACGGCGCAACTTGATATTCTCTTTATCCGGCCGTTCTTCCGGCGTCAACTGTAAAGTATCCCAATCAACCTCCGGCCAATGTTTATAGATATCGCCGGCGCTCCAAAGATATTGCACCCCGAACAATTCGGCCCAGAAATTCAAAGGTTTCTGTAATTTATAAGAATTGATATTATTGCCGTTTATTCCCATTTTGCGCATACTTACAGCTGTCTGACAATTGGAGGTGGAAGAAAAGATACTGACACCGTTGTAATTGTATAAAGCGCCGTCATTTATAGTTTTACCATCCTGTACTTCCATGCGGAACAACTGCTTGCCGTATTGTTGCTGCAAAGCACGGGAAGCTGCTCTTTTCCAAGTAAAATCTTCCACATAAGCTTGATTGGAGGGAAAATATTCATTCTCATTCAAATCGGATAATTGTCTTACCGTGTTGAAAAGCAATTCGGCGATCAGGGCGCAAGTTAAAAGGATAAAAGCCGATTGCCGCAAATACGGGATAAGTTTATAAAAAGTCGGGGCAACGACAAAACCGGCGCCTGTGCTTCGTCCGAGCTTAATCTGCGGTAAATTAATTGCCCGCAATTCCGCCTGTCTATGCCTTTTCCCCACCAAATATTGGGCTACAGTTAAAAGTAAGGCAGCCAACAGATATACCAGGCTGAAACTCATATTGGCGGTAAGGAACAAGTTCTGCTCGGCATCGGCATAATTCAGCAAGGCAAAATTGCCGGCACACAGTACCGTAAACCAAACAGCCCCGATTAAAAGATATTTACTCCATCTTTTTTGGAAATCATATGTGCATTCAAAAATTGTCTGGACCATTAAAAAGCAGAAAACAAAGGCAAAGCGATGCGGTAACTGATTCGGATAGTGCAAACCGTGCCAAATAAAGTTCAAAATATTGTTACTGAAGCTGACGCCGATAAAAACTAAGAGCAGCGCTTTCGGTAAAATCGCTGCCGGTTTTTTAGCCAAATGATAAATCAGCAAAGCTATGCCTACTAAAGCCAGACAACCGACATAAATATTCGGTTCGCCGGCTCGAATTTTCACATTGCCGCCGGCCATCAGGCGATTGATAATATCGGTTAAAGAAAGTTCAAACTTACAGGCGTCGGGAAAATGATCGCCGGCAGCTGACGAAAGATGAAAACCGGCCCAAACAGGATAAAGTACAAAGGCTGCAATCATGCCGCTGAAAACGGAAAGGCTGCTGAAGTCAAGCAAAGAAACAATAATATTTTTATAAATGTGTTGGCAAATTCCCGTCATTTTCTCAAAGTTACGCCGATACTGCCATTCGTCAATACAAACAACGACACTGTACAAAGCTATAAAAAGGCAGACGAAAATAGCCGTGTAGTAATTAACTATTATCGTATAACTTAGAGTAAGTACGTACAAAATCAGCTTTCTTTCGCGGAAAATTTTACTTAATCCTAAAGCCACAAGCGGCAACATAAAAACAGCATCCAGCCACATTATATTCCACAAATAAGCCATAACGAAACCGGACCAGGCGTAAAAAGAAGAGGCAAAAAACAGGACAAAATTCTCCCGCTTCTTTATGCCTTTTTTTTGATAACAACTTTGCCAATAAAGTAAATTGTCCTTCTGTGCCGGTGCCAGCTCCATTAATTTTCGCGCCTGCAAAAGCGGGCGTTTGATGTAATAGTAGCGCAAAAAAGTACACATGGTTAAAGCAGCCGTAATTATTTTAACAATAATTATCAAATAGAATCCGAAAGGCAAAGAATCGGCCGGTAAAAGTAACAGCAGCAAATTAAACGGCGACAAAGCGTAATAAGCAATTAAGGTCCAAAAATTGACGCCCAGGCCGACGGAAAAGGACATAAACAAGTTCTGCCAATGCAACAACTTATCGCGCAAAGCTGCCAAAAACGGGGCATATTGATAATACGAATCAACCGTTAAAATCATGCGGTCGCCCGCCGGATACAAGCGCAAGGCTATGGTCACAAATACTGCCAAAGCTAAATTAAAGCATAACAGATAAGCATAAATTAAACCGGGGTGTTTCCAGGTTGAATGACAAAAACTCCTGATCTTCTGCAACATAAATCCTCACTCGTTCGGTTCGACAATCTCTTTCAATATAAGCAACAAGCGGTAAATATCCTGTTGTTTGTATTGATTATAACGAGAACACAGGTCTTTGGCGTTAAGTTTAATCTTCATACCGGTAAAATAATTATAGACGGCTGTCGTCATTAATTCTTCATCCTGCTCCCAATTCGTCCCGAGCTTTAAATCAAGCGCCGCTTTACACCAAGCTTTCTTTATAGTCGCCAAATCCGGCAACTGATGTTCCTGACAATATTTGCGAATTTCTTCCCGGCGAAAATCCGTGCCGTTAGTCTCCTCCGACAACCCTGCAGCCTTATCGGCGGCTGCAAAAACCAGAACACATTCACCTTTCGGTTCCCGGGCGCTAACAAGGTTCAGCAATTCTGAAACTGTCGTTCTGGTATAATTTTCATAACGTTTAGTCAATTCTCTGGCTAGGCAAACCGGCCGTGCGCCTAAATTATACGCCGGATAGTTGTCTATAAGCTCCTGCAGCAAAGACGCTATTCTGTGCGGCGACTCATGCACAATTACAGTTTGCCCGGCTGCAGCGATTTTTTGCAAAGCAGCCTGTCTCTCTTTGCCTTTGCGCGGCAGAAATCCCAAGAAAGTGAAAGCGGTCGGATTCAGCGAACTTCCCAATAAGGCCGTTAATGCCGCATTGGCGCCGGGAACAACACATAAGTTATACCCCGCTGCTGTAACTTCTTTTGCTACCATACTGCCCGGGTCTGAAACTAAAGGCAAACCTGCATCGCTGACCAAAGCAACTTTAGCTTTATGCTGCAGCAATTGCAGCAAATAAGGAATTCGCGCCTGTTCGTTGTATGAATGCAAGGAAAAAAGCGGTCGTTTAATCCCATAATAGCTTAAAAGTAAAGCTGTATTGCGCGTATCTTCACAAGCAATATAATCACAGTTCGCTAAAACCGCCAGGGCACGCAAAGTTATATCGGCAACATTACCGATAGGAACTGCCACCAGATACAATGTCCCTCCGGTTAATTCGCCAACCGTTTTAAGCATAATAGAGGAAAGTACCTCATTAAATTGCTGTTGTTCGTGCTCTGCGTCGGAAAATGCCATAGTTTAATATTCGTTTCCCTGATAAACCTGCACTACCGAGTAGGATTTGCCGGCTAAATAAACGCTTTCATTATTTTCCCGTTTATGCGCACAACAGGGCTGCGCCTTATCCGTACGGCAGCAACAGGAAGCCGGTTTGGAATTATTCCGTTCCCGCTCCGCCGGCTGAGAACTTTTATTTTCCTGCACCTGAGCGAGAGCCGCTTTCTGCAATTTTTCCGCTTCTTTGACCGCAAGCATGTACGATTTATCCTTGATCTCGTCAATACTCACAACTTGCCACGGATCGCTGTCTTTAGCCGAATCCAACCTGACTTGGACAATTTCTCTTTGCAAATTTACCGATTTAACTACGCCCTTACCGTAAACTGTATTAAGTGTATAACCTAAATGCGGTAATCTTACGGAAGCTTCATCGTACCAATTCTGTTCATATTGCAAACAGCAAAGCAGACGGCCGCAACTTCCCTGCGATTTACTGGAATTAATTGCAAGGTTCTGTTCTTTCGCCATCTTGATTGTCACCTGCGGAAAGGCTTCCAAATGTCTGACGCAACAGGCAACCTGGCCGCAAACACCGATACCGCCTTTAATTTTCGCCTTTTCCCTGGCGCCCACCTGCCGTAATTCAATACGCATATGATAGCGGTAGGCCAAACATTTCACCAGTTCACGGAAATCAAGCCGTTCCGGTGCTTCAAAATAAAAAACAAATTTATTATCAGCCGCGGATAAATGAGTTTGCAAAAAATGCATATCCATCTCCAACCGTTCGGCGTTTACAGCGGCAAAATGAAGTGCTTCTTTTTCGAACAGAACTTTGTCGGCCTGCTGTTTTTGATCCTCCGCCGTAGCCAAGCGAACAAAAGTATAATAATTTCCACGTAAATAGCGTTCCGGCATATCCATCGCCGTGCGATCAATTTCGGCGAAAAAATCTACGCCTTCCTGCCGACAAATAATCGGAGTTTTTACCCTTAATTCGGCCGAGCTGATTTTCTGCTCCACCAAACAATTATAGATACGACCGTTACCTTCTATTTTAACACCGAGTACCTTTACCATAGTTGTTAATCCTTTATGTTCATCGCTAATATTCAGTTTATTTGTTAATTATAGCACCTTTGCCAGCTCCGGCAAAAACGCCTGCATTTGAATTTCGAAACTGCCGTTGGCCTGTAAGCGGGCAACACATTTTTGCCAAGCGATAAAAACCGGGCGGCAGGATGGGTGGCGCAAGCTCGTTTTATAAAGAAAAAACGACCAGATTCGCCATAAATACGGCTGTTTATCTTTGTCTTTATACGCTCCCAGTTCAGTTAAAATTTCAGACAATAATAAGGCCGGACTGCACTTAAGCGCTCGCCGAAAAATTTCCTGCAAATCATTGTAATATCTCAAAAAAGCTTCATCATGCAGAAGTTGCAAATAAAATCCGGGGTTTCCCTGACTGAATTCCGCCAAACGCTTTAATTCTGCGGCATCCTGGCATCCGTCTGCCGGCAAAGTTGCCGTGAATTGCTGTAAATCTTCCTGACTTAAATGCGGCAGATTGAATATCTGCGTTCTCGACTGCACAGTCGGTAAGACCTGGGTAAGATTATTGGCTAAAAGAATGTAAAAATTACCGGCAGCGCCCGACTCTAAAGTTTTAAGCAGCAGATTCTGAGCTTGTGGGCTGACAGCGTACAATTCCAGCAAAAAAACGCGTCTGCCGCCTAACAGCGGTTGTAAATTAACCTGCTCGTCCGTAAAATTCCTAAGCTGCTCCATGGTAATCTGTTTCTGACCGGCCTGTAAAGTCAACTCAACATAGTCAGGATGTGACTGCGCATGAAAATAGTTGCAGGAAGCACATTTATGGCAGGCATAATTATTACAGGGCTGCCGACAAAGTAAAATTTCGGCCAAAGCTCGAGCCACCGTATGTTTACCCAGACCTTCTTCGCCTTGGAGCAAAAGCGAAACATTGTTACCTGTTTGTACCAGGCGCAATAAAGAATCCTTCAGTTCCCGGCGTCCGACTAAATTCTCCAAATATAAATTACCGTTCTGCTCTACCATGTAAATTTTTACATTTTCTCAAAATATTCCACCGGCGTCACAAATACTGTCGCTCCGCTCAAAGTCACTTCTACCGGCATCGGCAAATATGTAGCACCCGGCAAAGCGGAAGCAACATTCGGATTGATCGCCACACTGCGGGTGGAAGAATTTTTCCGGATAATATCCAGAACCTGTTTAACTTTGTCCGCCGGCACAACTGTAATCAAAGTCGTATTGCCGGAGCGCAGGAAACCGCCTGTAGAATTGAGTTTGGTTACGCTAAAATTATGGTTATTCAATTCCGACAATAAGCGCGGGCTGTCCTCATCATGAACAATAGAATAAACCAATTTCATCTCCGTCTTATTAGTTTCATCCGTCATAGTTAAATCCTCCCCGAGCCTCCGGGCAATAAAATTTATTTAATTCTAACACAAATCCGCTCGGGCCACATACGCCGCACATACGCCGCTATGTTTGCGGTAGTCTGTCGTTGTGCTTATCGTTGCATCTGTTCAAGAAGCTGCGAAAAATCGGCTTTTATTTGTGCCTGCACGACAGGCACGGCAGCTGTTGCATCCAAGAGTAAATAACGCGCTTCCTGTTTCTGTAAATGCAAATAAATACTGCGTACGCGGTGCCAAAATTCGCCATCAGCGATCAAGTCCAAGCGATCCTCGGCCGCATTACTCGTCTGTTGCAGACGCTGCAGGGCAACTGCACGCGGCAAATCCAGATAATAAGTCCGATCAATCACCAAATCGCCCAGAATATTGCGACAAAGGCTATTAACTAAATTAGCATCCAGACCTCGACCGCCGCCTTGATAAGCGAGCGTACTGTCGATGAAGCGATCCATAATAACTATTTTTCCCGCCGCCAAAGCAGGTTTTATTTTTTCAGCGATAATTTCGGCTCTGGCCGCAGAAAACAGCAATAATTCCGCCAAATCGTTAATTTTCAAATCAGGTCTGGTACTTTTAAGCAAAGTTCTGATTTCTTCACCTAAAACAGTTCCGCCCGGCTCCCGTAAATAGATATAAGGCAAATGAAGTTGCTGCAAATATTGCTGAAACAAATTAATTTGCGTCGTTTTTCCGGCCCCGTCAAGGCCTTCAAAAGTTATCAATAATGAATTTTTCATAAATGCGCACGTCTCGCCTCAAACCAGGCTGACTTCAGTTGTCCTTAATTCCGCTAAGGCCAATTCAATCTCTTTTTGCAATCTTGTACAATCCTGGGCAATATCGGCAGCTGTCTCACTGACACGTTCCCGGTTTTTGCCGAATCGACGATTCTTATTCAGCTTATCTTTTCTGACCGGCGCCTCATTGCTAAGCTGTTGCATATTATCCCGGCCGACAGCACGGGCTTCAGGATAGCGCAATTCCCGTTTCTTGCTCAGTCCCTGTTGGGAGGCATCGTTGCCGTTATTGAGCGCTGCTCGCCGTTTTCGGCTTTCGGCACTGAACGGTTTCTTTTCCGTTTCGCTCTTATTTTCCGACCGGTTGGTCTTATCTTTGTTGCGGCGACGATTATAGACAGGCTGTCCACCCTTACTGAAATCGTTGAATTCTCTCACCATAAATAATTTTCCTTTCGCCTGCTGCACCCGGCAGCGCCTGTTCAGCGTCTAAGCATTATAATTAAAATTCCACGGACGATAAAATCTTTCCAAAACTTCACCGTAAAGTTCTTCTACCCGTAAGCCGTTTATAATCAGCTCATCCTTCAATTCTCCGAAGCTGAAATCGTAATTAAAGCAATACATAAATTTATCATGGGCATAACCGCTGGCAATCACTTTAGTTGCTTTTACATCCTGAATTTTCTTACCTTTATTGCTTTTCCCCGTTTTATTATTGTCTTTAACGACTTCGGTTTTTACAAATGTAGCGGCCGGAATCCCCAACTGCGCCAATTTATCAACCTTTAAAGGTAATACCGAGCTTTCAAAATATATAGCCTGCAATTCGGGAATATTCAATTGTTTGATCTTAGCTGTGCAATCCAAAATTGCCTTGCTCATATCTTCCCGGCTCTTAATTTTACCGTTGAAACGGATCAACAGACGGGCCTCAGGTCGAACTTCTTTTTCATGTTTTCCAGGATAAAAGACTTGAATGGAATAGCGTGAAACATATGGATGAAATTCATGCTGCAGCAGCTTACCGGCCTGATCGTTGACGGCTTTTGCCGCCTTCTGCTCTTTATAATTGTCACTATATTGACTGTCAGGTTCCCACAAATCGGAATTTTGCCCGTCGGAGGCCGCTTGAGCGTCGTGTTTAACAGCCGGCTTACGCAGACGATAAGTGGATTTAGCCAGAAAGTCGACCTTATCCTGCATATCATGAACAGATAATTCATAGCGTAAAGGGAACAGCCGGACAATCGGCTTGGCCAAAACAAACTTATTGTTCGGATACGTTTTATTCAGATATGCTCTAAATCCGCTATTAATCCCGGCCTGTACCGCCTGTAAACCTAAAAACAGCACCAGCACCACTATTGAGGTAATAATTAATCGTCGATAACGCTGCATCTTTTCACTCCCATGTATAACTTCGATTATCATACCACAAATCGGAGTATTTCAACCGTTGTCAATCTGACGGTATATAAATTTTGCCCTGTCACCGCTAATTACGGACAACAGGGCAATTGAAGCTTGGCAGCCGTCTATTTTTTCAGACGGGTCAAAGCCGGTTGTAAGAGAATAATACCCAAAATAGCCAACAGCGTGTTCACGATGCCGTAAGGAATATTATATGTTGCAGAGCCGATGAAAGCTTCTAACCAACTCTTACCCGCCATATAGAAGAAAACTCCTGAAAAAATGGCAAAGAGGATGCGGACACAGCCGGCGATTAAGCAGCAAAGAACATTGGCAATATTAATTCTTTGTTTGTTAAGAGCAGGAAATTTCCGATTCAGCGTACAGGCAAAACCGGCCAAACCCAAGCTGCCGTAGGCCAGAATATAATCCAACAGAACTTGAACTACATTAACAAAATAAGGATGAAGAATAAAATCAAGCAAGCCGAATATTGCGCCGACCAACATGCCCTTGCCCACGCCGTGACGAACGGCAAAGACAAACAAGGGTAAATAACCGAACAAATTAATCGAACCGCCTGCAGGCATTTGATACAATTTGAACCGGCTCAACACAATCGCCAATGCCAACATAACGGCGCCTTCAGCCAGAACATATATCTTCTTGCTGTCAAATTTTTTACTACTTTCTTCAGGCATAAAAACCTCTTTCTCCCAATCCGCTTATATTAATCAACCGCTGAAATACGGGAAAAACAAAAATGAAACGGCAAAATCGCAAAAATGAAACGGCAAAATAAACAGCCGTTATGATTCCCTCCGCCGGCATTATCCGGATCAGGTAATGATGGTCCTTGCGTCTCAGCTGTCTCAACAGCTCCCATACCATAACGATTAATTCAGGATTAATGTCTAAATTATAGCACCTGCATGAAAGTTTAACAGGCAAACTGAGAGAAGAAACGGCAATAAATTTAACCGCAAACAAATTTCGCCGCAAAATTTATAAAGCCGGCGGAGATAATTGCCGCCGGCCGATTTTCCCGAGTCGGAGATTTCAGCCTAAAATACGACTGACAAAATCGGAAATTTCCGTAATTTTAACCATTTGCACATCCTGCAAATCGCTCGGAACATCCGTACCGTTAAGCTTCACTTCCACCAAACCGTCGGCAATACTGCGACCGACAGTAATTCGGCAATAAGCTCCGACCAGCTCCATATCGTTAAACTTGACACCGACACGCTCTTTCCGATCATCCAGAACAATGTCGTAACGGCGAGCGTCCAAACTGTCATAAATTTTTTCGGCCACCTGCATCTGTTCCGCATTGGTATTATTGACAACCACGATTGCCACTTGAATCGGAGCTAAGTGTTTCGGCCATAGTAAGCCCTTTTCCGTATGTTGCTGTTCAACCATGGCGGCTAAAGTTCGACCGATGCCGATGCCGTAGCAGCCCATTTCCACATATTGCCGCTGATTATTCTCATCGACATAAGTTAAATTCAGAGCCTTGGCATATTTACTACCGAGTTTGAAAGTGTTGCCGACTTCAATGCCGTGCTTGAATTCCACTTTTCCCTTACCGTTGACGCAAGTATCACCGGCAGCAATATTACGCACATCGGCAATTGTTACGCGTCCGCTGACGTAAGGCAAACTCGCCTGTAAAGTCTGTTTTTGTTCCAAAGTCAAGTGCCGGAAATCAGCAAGCGCCATTTCTGTCTGTAATTCCGTTAAAGCCTTTTGCAAGTCGGCAATTTTCGTCCAATGACAATGAATCAGGTGATGTCCGTCCTGATTGGCACCCACAACGAAATCATCCAGACAAGCTGCTTCCTGATCGACAACAAGCGGTAAATTCAAGTCGAAGGGACCGACAGAACCGACATTGGCACCGGTGAGCTCTTTAACCTTTTCTTCGTCCGCTAAATTCAAATTAACAGCGTGTAAAAGCTTTTGTAACTTTGTTTCATTCACCGCCCGATCACCGCGGACAAGCACGGCAACATACTTCGTTTGCTCACTTTCAGCGGAATTATAGGCATAAATTAAGCTCTTGACAATTGAAGTCGGCAATATACCGTAACGTTCCTGCAATTCGTCGATAGTATGACCGTCAGGTGTGGACAATAAAGTGAAATCGTCTCCCGGCAATGTGCACACCGGCAAGTTGTCAGTTTCTGCAAGGCATTCTGCTACTTCCAAATTGGAAGCATAAGCCGATTGCGGTTCATAAACGACAATATCTTCACCGATAGAACAAATAGCCTGGAATTCTTCCGACAACAAGCCGCCCATCACTCCCGTATCGGCCCGTACAATAGCATAATGTAAGCCGACACGGTCGAAAATCCGTTTGTAAGCTTCAAACATCTCCTTGTATTGTACATCCAGGCCCTCTAAATCCCGCGCAAAAGTATAGGAATCTTTCATCACGAATTGCCGCACCCGAATCAAGCCGAAACGCGGTCTGGGTTCATCCCGGAACTTAGTTTGAATTTGATACAGCGACAAGGGCAAATCTTTGTATGAATTTACCGCCTGTTTGCAAGCTTCCGTGAATAATTCCTCATGTGTCGGACCCAAAACATAATCTTTGCCGTAACGATCATGCAATTGAAAAATCGACGGTCCGAAATTTTCCAAACGACCGCTGGCTGCATAAACTTCGCTGGGAATCAAAACCGGCATCACCAGCTCCTGACTGCCGATAGCGTCCATTTCTTCGCGCACTATATTCTCAATTTTTTGGCAAATACGATGTCCCAAAGGTAAAAGAGTATAAATACCGGCGCCCACTTTTTTTATATAGCCGGCTCGCACCAGAAGATTGCCGCTGACAGAATCTTCGTCCCGCACAGCCTCTCTTAAAGTCGGAAAATAGGCCTGACTTAATTTTAATTTACCCATATATATCTCCTCTAAGTCCGATTATAGTTAAATAACGGTAAAATATTAAAAAAGACCACAGCTTCGGGGCCATGGTCCTTTGCAAGCAACAACACCCGAAGCTTAACGCTTGGAGAATTGCGGTGCTTTACGAGCTTTTTTCAAGCCGTACTTCTTACGTTCTTTCATACGGGAATCACGAGTCAGGAAACCTGCACGTTTCAAAGGTGTATGGAAAGTAGCGTCGTCATTGGAGCATAAGGCTCTGGCAATACCGTGACGGATAGCACCGGCTTGACCGGAAATACCGCCGCCTGTAACTTCAGCGATAACATCAAATTTTGTTGCTGTATCTGTTGTTTCCAACGGTTGACGAATAATCAGCTTCAATGTATCCAAGCCGAAATAATCATCGATGTCCTTACCGTTAACTGTAATTTTACCTTCACCGGCAATTAAACGGACCTTAGCTACCGCATTCTTACGGCGACCGGTACCATAATAATAAACTTGGCCATTCGGGGCCTTCAATGTCTTTGCAATCATGATTTACCTCCCCAAATTATAACTTCAGTTCTTCCGGCTTCTGGGCCTGCTGCTCATGTTCGGCGCCGGCATAAACCTTCAATTTACGATACATCTGACGTCCCAACTTGGTGTGCGGCAACATACCTTTAACTGCCAATTCAACCGGCTGTGTCGGATGTTTTTTAATAAAATCGGCATAACGTACGCACTTCAATCCGCCCGGATAGTTCGAGTGATGACGATATTCTTTTTGTTGCCATTTATCACCGGTCATTGAAATTTTCTCGGCATTAATCACGATTACATAATCGCCGCAATCGACATTCGGTGTGAAAATAGGCTTGTCCTTACCGATTAAAACGGCGGCAACTTTGGCTGCTAAACGACCTAAAGTCTGACCTTCAGCATCCACAACATACCACTTACGCTTTAATTCCAAAGGTTTAGCAACAACAGTTTTCATTCCTAAATCCTCCATAGATATTATTCATCTTTACGCTTTTTCATATAACGCTCTGCTAGAATAACACATTTATCGCCAATGTCAAGCTTATTTTCGCCGTTTTCGGCTTATTATTTATGTTTTCCCTGTTTTTTCTCTTTAATTCTCTTGTAATCGCCCGTTTTCTTCTTCATCTTTTTTATTTTGATGATAAGCAGAGGAGCGGGAACGGAAAATTTCGCAATTTTGCAAATCCCGATTAATCTCTTCCTCCTGTCTCAAAGGTGAGTCGGGCGCCTGATAATAAGCTTGCAAACGTCTAACCTCCGCTTCTTCGCCTTTACGGGCAATCATCTGATAAATCGCCAAACCGTCCTGCCGAAATTTCTCCTCATATTCCGTGCTGATACCGGTAACGTCCTCTTCTTTACTTATGTTTTCCTTAGCGAAGGTCAAAGTAAAGCCCATATATTGCAAATAAATTTTAGAAGCGTTGAAAAAATCATAGTTATCGGTTTTAAGATAAATCTCTCCGCCGACAGCTAAAATTCGCAAATAGCTTGCTAAAAATTCCGGGTAGGTCAAGCGCCGCTTGTGGTGGGCTTTTTTGGGCCAGGGCGTTGAAAAATTCAAATAAATTCGTGCAACTTCGTTCGGCGCAAATATTTGTTCCAAATGTTCCGCCGTCCCGTAAATTAAATTCAGCGGAGCTGCAGCTTCTGCTTTTGCTCGTTGTTCTTCACTCTTTTTAACGGCGAAACATAAAGCGTTAATTTCGCTGTCCATCCCGATCAGTCCGATATTCTCCTGCGTGCGAGCTAAGCCGGTAATAAATTTGCCTTTGCCGCAACCGATTTCCAAATAAATTTTCTGCCGCTGCAAAATTTCTCGCCACTTGCCCCGATTTTTCGCAGCTTCTGCTGTTGTTAAGCAGATATTGCTCTCCTGTATTGCTGTTTCAGCCCATTTTTTCTTTCTGACGCGCATAATTTCATCCTTGTTGTAAATTTTATCTTAACATGCACCAGTTTAGCATAGTATCGCTTTTCCGACATTATTATTGCGCCGCTGCCGCTCGCTCAAAGTTGCTAACTGCATACATTTGCAACTGTAAGTCCACTAAAGGCAAGTTATCCAAAAATATCGTGCTTTTTTTGTTCAGTTTGTAGATTATTTATTGATAGTTGAAGTTTTTGATATCTTTAAAGTGTTCATTCTGTTAAAATAAAGATATCAAATTAAGCATTTGTGGGAGGGCTTACCTTATGAATCTGCTAATGTATAAAATGGATCCTAAGGAAAATTTCAAATCACACCTTTCTGTATTTGTTTTTCTTATAATATTGAGTGGTTTGGAATTAGCACTTGTTAAAGAGCGAAAAACGCTCTGGATACCTCTCGTGTGGTCACTGATTACCTTACTTATTGCTTACAAAGCCAGAAATTTGTCCGAAACGAAAGAAATTGAACGAGCATATTTATTAGGTTCATTTTGTCCTTCAATTCTACAAGTTATATTAATATGGCCATTGTATTTCTGTTTCTATCCTCGTATGTTCAATCTCCATTTAACTCTGATGGCAAATATTCCGTTCTTTCTCGTGCCGTTGCTTGTCTATTTACATCGCAAACATAGGCTCAAACTGAATAAATTGCCTAACTAATCCAATCTAATCAATTCAAGCTGTCTAAATAAGTACTGATCTTATGCGGCAGCTTGAATTATTATCGTGTTTATTTTAATCGGCGTATTTGAACTAATACATTCCGTTTGAAATAAAGTCGCCATACCTATATAATAACTATGATGTCCCGTTGGCCTAACGGATAAGGCAACAGTTTCCGGAGCTGTTGATGTGGGTTCGATTCCTATACGGGACGTATATCGCCTGTATGTCGCTTTCGATATACAGGTTTTTTTGTGTCCTTTTCCGGTGATATAGCGGTGAGCGATGTAACAGCAGCGTCGACGGCAAAAGCAAAGCCTCCTTATTTGGGTAAAGAGGCTTCGTTTGTTATTCGTTAGTTATAAGTTCGCTTCGTTTTATTCAGCTGCGAGCCGTCTTATTTTCTGTCGGCCGGGATTGCTGCAACTTGCGAATTGTTCTTGTCCGCTTGCTTTTCAGCGGCCTTATTCACCGGCTTATTAGACGGGTCGGCAGCTTTCTTCTCAACGTTCTTATCAGTTTCCTTGGCCGGCTTCTCGCTCCTGCCTTCAGGTTGTTTGGCAGCACCCTTATTTACCTGTTTATCGGACGAATTGTCGGCTTTCTTGTCAGTTTTCTCGTCGGCTTGTGCGGCTTGGTCGGCTTTAGCGACGTTCTTATCAACATTCTTAGCAGCGTTCCGGTCCGGCTTGCTATCCTTGTTAGTATCTTTGTCCTTTGCCTTATCCTTGGCCTTGTCCTCAGTTACAGCTGCATTTGAATTGCCTGTATCTACCGGCGTGTCACCACTATCTGTACCCTCATTGTCTTTAGGCGCTGCCGGCTTTAATTTCGGCAAAATATAGCCGTCTTTAAGTTCGACTTTGCCGTTTTTGACTTCCAAATCGTGACTGCTGACTTCAATATCCTGATCATCTTTGTAGATATGGAAAACAGCTTCGATATTCATAATATCGCTATCATCTACACCGTAATGCTCCATGAGATATTTTTTCATCAAATCGACGCTTTGATCATCAACAATACCTTCCTGCTTCTTAATTTCTTCCTCATAATCGCCTACTTCAATATCTTCATAAATCAAGCTCGGATCTTCATAGGCAATACCGCCTGTTCCGTCAGCCCGATAAATATGCCAATGGTTACCGTGTTTCAAAGATTTGACGATACGCTTAGGGTCATTCGGATCCTGTTTGATTTTTTTCCGCGGAACATTCGGCTTAATATTTTGCGGATCGCCGTGCTTGCCTTGGAAAGTGCCGATTGTTACACCCGGACAATATTTTTTGATATCTTCATCCGTCGCGCCATGGCCAACAACATACTCTTTACCGTTTTTGTCATATACATGGTAATGATCGTCGTGCTTCAAAATCGTCACAATGCCTTTACCCGGCAATTCACTGGCATAAATAACATCAACGAACTTCAAACCCGGAACACTCGGTTCTTCCGAAGTTGTAGAAGAGCTGTCCGTTTGTCCGCTGCCGCTGCCTGTGCCTGAAGCATTGTAATCAGGAGAATTATGCTCATAATCACTGTCGGAAGGGGAACTTTCTTCGCTACTGTAATCCGGCGCAGCCTGCGGAACATTGTAATTACCGCTGCTGCCGCTATTCGGCTTTATCGGATTAACCGGACAGTTTTTACCGGTGTAAATACCGAAAGAAGCATGCGGATACATGGATCTGGGGTCGCTGTAAGTAACTAATTCCCGCCCGTCGGCTGTATAGCAATGATAATGATCACCGTGTTGTAAAATTGCCACGATTTCATTGCGATTCGCCCTACGGCCTGAAGCTGAAGGACCCGCCTCGCTTCCGTCGCCTGCGAAAATGCCGGAAGTTTCTTCACCCATAACACCGCTCTCGCCGTCTGCAGTTTCCCGGTGCTGATGTTTATGTTTCGCATGATCGGCATGTGTTCCGACGTATTGCGTGATTTTAATGTTCGGGAAAGCCGCCTGCGGGTTATCATGCGTAATATACTCTGTTCCGTCGGCCGTATAACAATGGTAGTGATCTCCATGTTGTTTGATCGCGACAATATTCAATTTTCTCAATTGATTCAAAGTTACGACGCTGACAAATTCCAACTCATCTTCTCCTGCAGTTTGAGCATTAGGATCAGAATAAGTAATTCTCTCCCGACCGTCCTTGGTGAAAACATGCCAGTGATCTCCGTGTTTAATCACTTTAACAATATCTTCCTTTTTGATCTCGCTGTCCACCAGAACTTCAGTCGTGCTGTCTTTCTGATAATTAGTTGCTTTTTCTACAAAAGTTGTCTTCGCCTCCGTCACTGCCGGCACGGTTCTTTTCGGACCGCTGCAAGCTGCCAACAATGAAGCTGTAATTAAAACACTTAAAATAATTTTTGCCGGACGCATATAGTCATCTCCTTTGATTTTTCATAATTTATATTAATGACTCAGAGTTTTATTCTGAGGAATTTTTCAAATTAAAAACTTGCAAAAAACTTAATCAGGCTCGCCGTCTGTACTTAACCGCCATCACTGCCAACAGAACGATAACTGCAATCAAAACGATAACCGAACCGGGTTTCAGGTCAAAATAATAAGAACAGATCAAGCCGATATAAACATAGGCTGCAGATAATGCTATTGAAATGAACAAAGTCTGTTTATACGTTTTGCTGAATTGCATCGCACAAATGACGGGCAAAACCAGAAGCGAGGAAACAATCAGGGAACCGATTGTTTTAGCGGCGATGGAAATAGTAATCGCGCCCAACAGTGTAAAAATAAAATTCAGCCAACGACTCTTTATTCCCAGAATTTCCGCCGCTTTGCTGTCAAATACCAGTAAATACAGCTGTTTGTAAATAACGGTGTATACGATTACTACCAGCGCTGAAACTGCTAAAACGAGGTAAAATTCGGCATCGCTGATGGTTACGATCGAACCGAACAGATACGAGCTGATCGCATTGCCGCTTGTATAGCTTGTAAATATACCGGCCAGACCTATAGCCGCCGAGAGAATTATTACGGTCGAAATTTCCTGATAGGCTTTAAGTTTAGCGGCTATCGTTTCAATACCCAAACCGGCGATCACGCAGGCTGCAACCGCGAAAAACAGCGGGTTAATTCCTACCAACAAACCCAAAGCCACGCCGGCCAGGGAAGCGTGCGCCAAGGTATCACCCATCATGGAGAGACGTTTCAAAAGTACAGTCAATCCGATACACGGCAGGATAACGGCTAAAAGTGTACCGACTATAAAAGCTCTTTGCAGAAACTCGTATTCAAATATTGCACTCATAAGTCCGACTCCTCCACATTTTGAGCTTTGGCAAGTGCCACTTCCTGCAAACTGCCGTTTTTCAAGCGTAAAACCCTATCCGTATATTCCAGAACATCCGTCAAATTATGAGTTACCAATAATACGGTACAGCCCTGAAGCGTCAACTCTTTCAGCTTTTGCATCAACGATTTGGCGAAGCAACGGTCAATTGCAGCTGTCGGTTCATCCAGAATGATCAATTTTGCTTCTTTGACCAAAGCCAACATCAAGGCTACCTTTTGTAACTGGCCTCCCGATAACTGACTCAGTTGCAGATTCGCCTGTTCAACCAAATCAACTTGCTGCAAATAAGGTTGCAAATCAACTTTCTTGTGCAAATAAGCCAAGTGAATTTTGAGTGCCTCTTTTACCGTTGTCGGAAAATTGCGATAAGAGGAAAAGGAGTTTTGGGAAATATAAGCTAAGTCGCGGTAATGCCGATCTTGGCAAATATCGTCCCCGAACAATTCGATTGTCCCGTTTTGCGGCGACAAGTTGCCCAACAACAGATTCAGCAGGGTGCTTTTGCCGCTGCCGTTAGCACCGATAATTGTCAATAACTCGCCTTTTTTTACTGTCAGACAAAGTTGTTTAAGTACGGTTTTACTTTCATAAGCAAAATCTATTTTCTCGGCTGAAATTACCGGCACCATCACAGTTTTCCTTTCTCTTTCTCTTACTCGCTCAGGACTTTCTCCAACTCCCGCAAATTACGTCGCATCAATTCAATATAACCGAGTTTGGCTTCTTCTTCCGTCAAATTCTCCAATGTATATATAGTTCCTGTCTTTGTGCCGGTATTTTTCGCCAAAGTTTCAGCAACTTTCGGGGTAGCTTTACCCTCGAACAGAATTGTTTTTATTCCGTGCTCTTTGACGAAATCGGCAATTTTCTTCAGTTGGGCTGCTGTCGGCTCATCTTCCGGGGAAATTCCGGTTACAGCTATCTGTTTCAGGCCATAATCACGGGCCAAGTAATTGAAGGCCGCATGCGAAACTATAAAGCATTTGTCCTTTTTCTTAATACCGCTCAGAACTTTAGTAAACTCGTCGTCCAGAGCTTTAAATTCTTTGAGCGATTTTTGCAGATTCTGCTCATAATAAGCCTTGTTGGCCGGGTCAATAACCGACAATTTACGGCAAATTGTATCCAACTGTTCCATCGCATTCTTGACGCTCAACCAGGTATGAGGATTAACCGCATCGTGGTTGGCACTCGCCAAATCGCTCGCCGCTTCCAATAAAGTTAAGCCCTGCGATAAGTTCAGAAATTTTTCTTTATTTTTAACTGCCGCTTCAACGTCTTTGATGAAACCCTCCATATTGGCGCCGTTATAAACAATTAAATCTGCTTTGTTCAAGGCCGCCATATCACTTGATTTCAGTTCGAAGCTGTGCGGTTCTTCGTTGCTTTTGATCAGCATTTTCACATTCATTTTGTCGCCGACAATGCGTTTGGTTAAGTCATAGACGGGATAAAATGTTGTATAGATCAACTTTTTACCGTTCTGTTCTGCCGGCGCTTTGTCTTTAGTTTGACAGGCGACAAGACCGAACAATAGACTTAAACTCAAAACTAAACTTAAAGTCTTAACTAATTTTCGCATTTTCACTTTCACTCCTGTTGTTTGCCCTGTTTTGATCATTGAAGCTGAAATAAGGGCTTTTGTTTTCCAAGCAAGTCAAGCTGTATTCGGCTTCTTCAATTTTGCAAACGATTTTCAATTTCAATTACACTATTATTCTATTAGATTTTGTGAGTTTGTCAATAGGAATTGGAAAATATTCAGCCGGAAATATAACTTACAGGACGGCAAGCCTATCCGGGATAACCTTCACCGGTCATAATATTGCTATAATATCTTTAATTCGGAAATGAATTGTACTGGAGAAAAACATGGCTTACAAACTCTATCATAAAGATGCCGATTATTCCTATGTCCTCGGACCTTTTCCCGCCTTTGAATGTCTCAAATGGCGCCCCGACCTGCTGCTGGCTGCTTACTATGATCCGGCCTTCAGGGAAATCGACAAATTTTGTAAATTAGCTGAAAAATCGGGCATTAAAGCTGAAGCTGCCCCGAAACTGATCAATAAATTGGCCCACGGGCAAAAAGAACCTTATGTTGCCGTAATTTATCGTAAAGACGGTTTTTTCCGTTCACTTTCTCCCGCTGCCGACCATATAGTCCTGCACAGTATTGCCAACAGCGGCAACCTCGGGACAATTTTGCGCTCGGCCTTGGCTTTCAACTTTGCCGACATCGCTTTAATCGGCAATTGTGTCAGCTGTTTTCTGCCGGAAATAGCGAAAGCCAGCATGGGAGCGATGTTCGCTTTGAATATTGAGTATTTCCCCACAATGAGCGATTATCTCCGCCGATACTGTGCAAGCGAAAATAAACGGCAACTTTTCAGTTTCTGTCTGAGCCCGACTGCCGTTAATTTAAGCGCTATTGCAACGCAATTCAAGCAAGATGAACCGCGCAGTTTAATTTTCGGTAACGAAGGTCAGGGTTTAGCTCCCGAATTTGAAAGAGAGCCTTATACGCCCGTCATCATCGAGCAAAGTCCGGCTGTCGATTCTTTGAATTTGGCAATCGCCGCTTCAATCGCCATGTATAACGTCAAAAAATACCCGCTCAATCCGGCGATGACCGATCAAGCGGGCAAAATAAAATAGCAGATATAAGTTACCGGCACAAGTGCCCGGAACTTTATTTGTTTGTCTTATGTTCTACTTCGGGTAAATTTTCATCCAAAGCCGTTTCCTGCTGCAACATTTTGGCCGTAAATTCCTTACCCCGGAAATGTACCTGATAGCGTTCCATGCAATCGCTGATAATATCACGGGCAACTTTGGCGCCCATGGCCTCACTGGTTGTCGTGGACTTGTGTTCCAGACTCTTATAGACTTCAAAGAAATGGATAATCTCACTCGCTACATGACTCGGCAATTCGCTGATTTCATGATACGGAGAATAGTTCGGGTCATGGTCCGGTACGGCAATTATTTTATCGTCAATTTCATCCTGATCGATCATGCGAATAACACCGATCGGATGACAATCAACCATTACCAAAGGATCCAGCTGAACCTGACTGAGAATCAGAACATCCAACGGGTCGCCGTCCTGAGCATAAGTTAGAGGAATAAAGCCGTAGTTGGCCGGATAGTGCGTTGATGTAAACAGAACGCGATCCAGGCGCAATAAACCCGTTTTTTTATCCAACTCGTACTTGTTTTTGGATCCGCTCGGAATTTCTACTACACCGACAAATTGTTCGGGTTTGATTTTATCCGCTGCAATGTCATGCCAAATATTCATAATACCTCGTAATGTCAATTAAAATTTATTCCGTACGAATTTTTCTTTCGCCGGAAGCTGATTGACCGGTTATCATTAATTTTAATTACCGACGAACATAAGTGCAATAACGATAATTCAAGCCGCTTTTGCCGTCAAAATGCATTTCGCTCGCCGTTTGCAGGCAAAAATCTCTGCGAAAGTCGGGGAAATATACATCAACATGCGCAAAAGCATGGTCAATCTCCGTCAATTCCAGGCAATCGGAATAGGGTAAAAGCTGGCGATAAACGGAAGCCCCGCCGATAACGAAATTCCGCAAATCCGTATTTACGCTTTCCAAATAAGCGAACAATTCCGCTAAAGAATGACAAATTTTAACGCTATAAGCTGAACTTTCCGGATAATCTATCTCACTGTCCGTTAAAATGATATTTTCCCGCTCCGGCAAAGGTGCCGCCTGCGGAAAGGTCAACAAAGTATTTTTGCCGTAGATAACTCGTTGATGCCGCGTTAAAGTTTTGAAATGTTGCAAATCTTCTTTAAGTCTGACCAGTAAATCGCCTTTATTGCCCAGACCCAAATTGCTGTCGATCGCCGCCACCGGCGTCAAATGATAATTACGCATCCTGCTTTCCTTCCGTTTCCAACCTTTTCCAAGCTTTGCCGAACTCAAACAGCTACCGGAATACCTTTAATTTGCGGATTGTGTTCATAGTCGCTCAACTTGAAGCTGTCAACGCTGAAATCGTCAAAGTTCTTCACGGCCGGATCAATTTCCAATTTCGGTGCCTTGAATGTCGGACGTTTAATTAATTCTTCAACCAAAGGAATATGCCGATCGTAAATATGCGCATCGGCAATAACATGCACCAATTCTCCTACTTCCAAGCCCGCATCGATTGCCAGCATATGTAACAAAACGGCGTATTGCACGACATTCCAATTGTTCGCAACCAGAATATCGTTGGAGCGTTGGTTTAAAATACCGCACAACTTATGGTCAACAACATTAAAAGTCATGGAGTAGGCGCAAGGATATAAGTTCATCGCATGCAAATCGGCAAAATTATAAATATTGGTCATTATGCGACGAGATTGCGGGTTATGACGCAAATCATAGCGAACTTTATCAACCTGATTCATCAAGCCTTCGGGGAATTCATATTTTTGGGCCAATTGATAACCGTAAGCCTTGCCTATGCTGCCGTCACTGTCGGCCCAGGCATCCCAAATATGAGAATGTAAATCATGCACATTATTGGAACGGCGTTGCCATATCCAGAGCAATTCGTCCACACAATTTTTGA
Source organism: uncultured Eubacteriales bacterium (assembly GCA_902373515.1). Lineage (GTDB taxonomy): Bacteria > Bacillota > Clostridia > Saccharofermentanales > Fastidiosipilaceae > Amygdalobacter > Amygdalobacter indicium. Next base: position 65,622 of record CABKML010000003.1, read on the forward strand.
AAGGTACCGGTCTTAATGTTAAAGCCGGAAATTCCTGACTTAAATCGTAGCGATTGACTACACCGAAAACTTTTTTCGTATAAGCGCTGCTGCCGTCATCCGCCCACTTGGGACGAACCTTAGCACTTATATCCATATATCCGTCTTCCAATATTGTTTTACATGTTTTGATAAATAAATCATCTGCCCGTGCCATTTTTCTGCTACCTCTTGCTGAACTTGATTTTATCACTTATTTTGCTGCCTGCATCTACCCATTCCGTCCGGCGGCATTAGGCAGTCGGCGACATTCTTATTAATGATACAATTTTTTCGTGCGAAATTGCGCTTCGTTTGTCACATTAATTCCCAGCTTATGTAAAATATTTCTGTCCATCGCCCCCGGAATAACCGTTGAATGAGCTTCCGTATTCCGCAATTGCGGCAATAATTGTAAGGCCCGGCGGCTGACTTGATTGGAAGCGGCGGAAATTGCCAGAGCCAATAAAACTTCATCAACATGCAGCATCGGGTTATTATTGCCCAGACAACCGGTTTTCAATTCGGCCACCGGTTCAATAACCTCCGGCGAAATTAAAGGAATCTCGTCCGCAATATTACCTAAGACTTTCAAGGCATTCAACAGACAGGCTGCCGGCGCATCCAATAAACTTGTCCGCCGCCCGCAAACTATCGTCCCGTCGGCCAGTTCTATAGCCATAGCATTGGTTTTGGCTGTCTCGGCTTTATCTAATGCCGCCTGAACAACTTTTCTGTCCGCTGCAGAAGTGCCGGCTTGTGATAACAGCAACTTGATTTTAGCCAGAGATTCCGGCGCCAAATTGCCGCGCATTACTGCTTCCGCCGTTTGATAATAACGTCGAATTATTTCATCCCGACCGGCTTTACGGCACAGCTCATCATCATTGATGCAAAAACCTACCTGATTAACGCCCATATCTGTCGGCGATTTATAAGGACAATTGCCGGAAATTCGCTCCATTATGGCTTTCAGAACCGGAAAAATCTCAACATCACGATTATAGTTGACGGCAGTTTTACCATAAGCTTCCAGATGCAAAGGATCAATCATATTTACATCGTTAAGATCGACTGTCGCCGCCTCGTAAGCCAAATTAACCGGATGCTTCAAAGGTAAATTCCAGACGGGAAAGGTTTCAAACTTGGCATACCCGGCTTTCACCCCCCGCTGAAATTCCTGATAAAGTTGAGATAAGCAGGTGGCCATTTTGCCTGAACCGGGGCCGGGAGCTGTGACAATCACCAAAGGTCTTTGCGTGACGATATACTCATTTTTGCCATAACCGGCGTCGCTGACGATTTTTTGCACATCATTCGGGTAACCGGCAATTTTATAATGCACATAAGATTTAATTCCCTGCTTTTGCAAAAGCGTGCGAAATTTCAAAGCGGCGCTCTGATTTTCATATTGAGTAATTACAACTGAACCTACATATAAACCGACAGATCGGAAAGCATCAATCAGGCGCAAAACTTCCACATCGTATGTAATGCCCAAATCGCCGCGCAGTTTATTTTTGGCTATGTCGGCCGCATTAATCGCAATGATTATTTCTGCCTGCTCCTTCAGTTTCAGCAACATCTTAAGTTTACTGTCGGGCTTAAATCCGGGCAAAACCCTGGCAGCATGTTCATCGTCGAACAATTTACCGCCGAATTCAAGATACAACTTGTTATCGAATGCGGCAATACGTTCTTTAATATAAGTTGATTGCAGTTCCAAATATTTCTGATTGTCAAATGCAGGTTTAGCCATTTTTCCGTCTCCCTTAACAGCAAAATTTTATGTGACCTGTAGAATGTGCACCTTGAATATAACTGAAAATAAGGTTGCCGACAAGCGGCGGCGGAAGTTTAATTTTCCTGCATGCGCCGCAATAAATTACGCAGGAGAATCAGACGATTCTGTTCACTGACGCCGTGCAAACCGCTGATTTCTATAAAAGGATGATTGGCTGCAACAAAGTGCAGTTGCCGTTGTAAAGTTTTATCCTGCATCAGTAGACTTATTTTTTGCATATTCAGGGCGCTGTCTGTAGACAAGATTAAATCGATTTTATTAAATTGACTCTCCACCGCTTTAACATGCAAAGAATTCAGGCTGCTGCGCACAAAAGCAATATCCAGTAAATTCCGGACATTAGGGCTGACATCACCGAAGCGGTCCAGGATTTCATCTGTCAAGTCAAGATATTCCGCAAACGAATTTATTCTGCCGATACGGCGATACAAATCCAGGCGTTCACTGTCAACCGGCACCAGCTCCCGTTCAATATAAGCGCTGACTTTCAGGTTAACTTGACAATTCAAGCTGTTCAAATAAGCCTGATCTTCCGGCTCCGCCTGCTGCCGGGTGATTTTCAACGGCACTTCAGTTTTTTCGCTTTTTTCAGCTTTTACGGTCTGAATTTCTTCTTCCAGCATCCGGCAATACATATCATAGCCGACAGCGGCAATTTGTCCGTGCTGCTCCGCACCTATGAGATTACCCGCGCCTCTGACTTCCAAATCCTGTAAAGCTATTTTCATGCCGGAACCCAGTTCCGTAAATTCGCTGATTGCCTTGATCCGCTTGGCCGCATCTGCCGTTAAAATCCGTTCCGGTCTATAAGTTATATAAGCATATGCCTGTTTGGTCGAACGGCCTACTCGTCCCTTTATCTGGTATAATTGCGCCAGTCCCAGACGATCGGCATCTGTAACTATCAAAGTATTAACGTTGGGCATATCAATCCCGGATTCGATGATTGTTGTACACAATAATACGTCAAAGGCATGATTGATGAAATCGAAGATTACCTCCTCCAGTTGCCCCTCCGGCATTTTCCCGTGCGCGACATTGAAAGTTACCTGCGGCATAATCTGCTGCAGATGCTCCTGTAATTTATAGATAGTATGCGTATTATTATGCAGGAAAAAGACCTGTCCGCCGCGCATTTTTTCGCGTAAAATTGCAGCTTTCAACAAGTCTTCGTCATATTCCAGCACATAAGTTCTGACAGCTTTACGATTTTCCGGCGCTTCCTGTAAAAGCGAAATGTTTCTGATACCGGAAAGGGCCATATGTAAGGTTCTGGGAATAGGCGTAGCCGACAAAGTCAAAACATCTACGGTCGGATAGGCCGCTTTCAGCTGCTCTTTGTGATCAACGCCGAAGCGCTGCTCTTCATCAACTACCAACAAACCGAGATTCTGAAATTTCACATCCTTACTCAACAATCTGTGCGTACCGAAAACAATTTGACATTCTCCCGTTTGCAAGTGACTTAAAACCTTTTTCTGCATTAAAGGCGGGCTGAAACGGCTGAGCAGGCCGACTTCTATCCCGAATTCTGCAACCCGTTTGCAAAAATTATCATAATGCTGTTCAACTAAAACCGTAGTGGGAGCGATAAAAGCTACCTGTTTGCCGGCCAATATTGCTTTGAAGCAGGCACGAAAAGCAACTTCGGTTTTGCCGAAGCCGACATCGCCGCAAATAATTCTATCCATAACCTGCGGCTTACACATATCGTTTTCCACTTCCTGCATCGCCTGCAGCTGATCATCGGTTTCAATGTAAGGGAAACCGGCGGCAAATTCCGCTTCCATCCGACTGTTTTTCGGGAAAGCGAAGCCTTTAATCTGTAAGCGTTCGGCATATAAATTCAACAAGTCGGTAGCTAATTTACGAATCTGACGGCGGGAACGTTCTTTCAGTTTTTCCCAGTCGCTGCCGCCGAAGCGGGAAAGCCTAGGTGCTTTATCCTGAGAACCGATGTATTTTTGCAGTTGGTTAATTGCCGACATAGGTAGATACAGGGCAGCTGAATCGGCATATTCCAAATACAGATAATCACCTTTGACGCCGTCATTGACGACAGTTTTAATGCCGCGATAAATACCGATACCGTGAATATCATGGACCACATAATCGCCGCTGTGCAAATCATTGAAAAAGTCTATAATTCGCCGTTTGTCATCATTTTTCCGTCTAACGGTATTTGTCCGGAAACGCTTGGTACTCAGCTCGGTATTGCCGAAAACCATCAATTTTGCCGCCGGATAATTAAATCCCTGCCGCAAATTCCCGACTTTCACCTGCCATAAAATTCTGTCGTTTTCCTCTTGCAGGTAAGTTGCCGCAGCCTGCGCCTGTTTCTCGGTCGGCGCAAAAGCGTAAAATTGATAACCCTTTTGCCGATAACCGTCAAGGTCGGCAATTTTATCTACAAGACTGCGATTTTTCTCTCCGACTTTCAGACTTTCAGCTTCACGGCCGCCAATTGTAATATTTACCGGCTCAATACCGTTTTTCAGAATGTTAGCTTCCGTAGCGAAAACTGCTAAAGTCACTATTTTTCTTTGTTTTTGTAAATTGGCAACGACATTTTCCGCCGTCGGTAAAGTTTCAGGCCACCAGGAGGGACATTTACCTTCCTGCTCAAAGCTTTGCCAATCGAGCAGACTTTGTTTGGCATAGGCCTCCGCCGCCTTTTTCAGTAAATTAAACTCATCCATAACCAAGCAGCAGCCCCATTGTTCCAGATAGGCGAAAAGGTCGTTCTTCTCCGGATACAATAAAGGCAAATAGGCTTCTATGCCGGCAAAATAGCAGTGATTTCGGAACTTATCCGCTGCCGTTTGCATTAAAGCTATCTGTTCCGACAAAAATTGCTGTTCCGACTCAGTTACCCGGCCGCTTGCCTGCTTAATTTTTAATTTACGCTCGAAACTTGCCGCTTTATCCTGCGCCAACTCGGTTAATTTCTCCCAATCGGCCTCATTCAAAGCAAAGGAACGCACGGGATTAATCATACAGGAATTCAACTGTTGGACCGCCCGGGCGCTTGCCAAATCGAAAAGTTTAATTTGATCCAGCTCGATATCGAAGAAAGAAAGGCGCAGACCCTGACCGGCTGCGGCCGTTTTCGGCGTAACCAGGTCGATAATATCACCGTGACAAGCAAACTCTCCTGCCACCACGGCCCGTTCCCGCCGCTGATAACCCAAGGCCTGCAATTTTTGCTGCAAGTGCATAAGATTAAACTCGGCGCCCGCTTGTAAATGCAACGCCATGTTGCAATAAACGTCAGACGGCAAAAAGTGATCGAAAAAGGTTCTGATTTCAGTTAAAATTATGCAAGTCCGCTCTGCTTTCAAAGCCTGCATAATATTATCCATCTCCGCTGCCTGTCTTTGAGTTTCCGCCGAATCGGCACTTTCAGCCGGCATATAATCCGGTTCCCGATGATGCAAACAGTAAACGTCATCCGGTAAATAAGTCGTTAATGCCGCCTGCCATTCCTGCAGTGCATAATCATTTTCCAACACCACCAACAGCGCTTGCTTGCTTTTTACGGCTAAAGCCGCCGTCAAATAACATTTTTGCGCATCAAAAGTCCCGTAAACATTGAATAATGCCTCAGGGGCTGCTAAACCTGTGCTTAATTTGACAAATGCCGGATCATTCAGGGCCTGCTCAAGCAGCTGTGCCATCATTACTTTAACTCCCTTTTGGCCGAATAAGCCTCTCTTTGCGCCAATTTCTTCAAAGTGGTCAAATTATGCGCATGCAAATCACAGACAGCTTTGGCGGCATTGCCGCTATCCACCTTGGCGATAAAAGTTTTAATGCGTTCGGCCAGTTCCGGTAATTGCTGCCGCCTGGCCGGCGGAATTTTGCTTAAAACAAAATCAACAATACTCATATAGTCCGGAATCGGACCGGCTCCGACTCTCAGGCGCGGGAAATTCTCACTTTTGAGTGCCCGTACAATCGATTTCATCCCGTTATGCGTTCCCGCTCCGCCTTTATCGCGATAGCGCAAATCGCCGAACGGCAATTCAAAGTCATCATAAATTACTAAAAGCTGCTCCGGTTTCAATTTGAAATAGGCGCAAGCTTCCTGCACGGCCGCACCCGAATTATTCATATAAGTTGTCGGCTTCATAAGATATACGGTTCTGCCGTCCTGCTTATAATGTGCAAAAAACGCCTGAAATTTGATCTGACTTAAGCTTACCCCGGCCTGCGCCGCTACGGCATCGAGCATATAAAAGCCTAAATTATGCCACGTATCTTCATATTCCCGACCGATATTACCTAAACCGACAATTAATCTATCTACCATTTATATTTCCTATTCTCTAATTCCTGTCGCTCCTGTAACTTTTGGCTGCGATAATCTTTAATTATCGTCCCGCTTTTAAATTCCTGCAATTTTTCCGCCTGCACAAAAGCCAGCGACGAATGATCATGAACGATAACATTATCGGCCAACTGCGAATTTTTCAGCAAAGTAAAACTTTCAACCCGGCAATTATCACCCAGAACCGACTGGCGGATTTCCGTAAACGGTTCAATTAAATTATCCTGCCCCAACTTACACTCCTGCAAAACGGCTCTCTCTATTTTCGTATTTTCCCCGATAAAAGCCGATTGCAACGAACTGAAAGCTCCGATTCGACAATTATTGCTTATTTGCGTACCTTGGGTCAGCACCACTTGCGGTCCGATTACGGAATCTGAACCGATACTGACATTATAGTCGATAATACAGCTGTCGGGATCGATAATAGTTACGCCCCGGTTCATATGATAAGCGCAAATTCTTTGATTCATCAAATACGCCGCATCATCAAGTTCCGGCCTGGTCTTAACGCCCAAAACTTCCAGAGAATTGGCGGGAATAGCTTTGACCTGATGGCCGTCGGCAAGCAGCAGACGAATAATATCGCTCAATTCATAAGTCTTATCGTTGCCCATCCTTGCCCCTATTTTACCTAAGGCCGACAGGAGCAGGCTGGTATCGAAACAATAAATACCGCTGGAAACTTCGACAGTCTCTTTTAATTTTTGCGGTGTCAGATAACGGCTTCTGGTCAAAGGACCGGAGGCGGCATCGAAAAAATCGCTGATCAAATTACAGGTAGGCGCCGCTTTCAGGCCGATAATCCTGTGATCGGCGGAACGAATAACTTCTTCATAAGTCAGATTGGCCGCCTTGGGAATTTCGGCGGAAATAAAAGCGCAGGCACAATCGGAAAAATTATTAACCAGATTGATCAAAGTCTGAGGCCGAATCAGAGGTATATCAGCCGGACAGACAAGCACTTCGCCCTTGACCCCTTCCAGGAAACTGGCGGCTTTAGCCGTCGCATGTCCCGTACCTAAAGGACGATTTTGCAACATATAAATCATATTTTCGCCGACGGTTTTCCGAATTTCAGCTTGTTGATAACCGACGACATACACCTGATCCTGCGCTCCTGCTTTAGTCAAAGCTTCTTTAACCCATAAAATCATCGGTTTACCTGCTACCGGTTGTAACAGTTTGCTGATCCGCGAATCCATTCTCGAACTTGTACCGGCAGCCAGAACCAAAGCTCCTTTTAACATCTTTCTCACCCCTTCCTGCTCACTCTGATTCTATAATAACTTCCCGTTTTTCCGTTGGCGTTAAATAATTGTGAAGTCTGTATCAACGTCCGTCGACAAACAGTTATCCACAAATTGTTACTTTTTTCTACATGGAATTTCTCCTAAAAAGCGGGCAATAAGCCTACTTATGCACGGAAATTATCCACATTTCCACATTTTCCTTCGAAAAGCAACTGTCAACACAGCAGCAGAAAACGACAAAAGTTACGCCGGGGCTCTCGATTTTTTACGCAAAAAGCATTAAAATAAGGTGAATTTTATCGAAGAGGAAACGACCATGAACATTAAGAAAATTTGTCGAAGTTTTTTATTACTTATCGCCGTTATTTTTTATTTCGGTATTCTTAACCTCGGATTTTGTCCGGTTTATATGCACAATGTTTTCGGCCAGGTTCCTCCCGACGCTCTGGTCAACCAATTTTTCAACGCCCAATCCGGAACGCCGACTGCCTATTACATCAAGTACACAATTTTCGCTTTCATTCCGGCTCTGATCGTCCTGCTGCTGACAATCTACGCTTTCCGACGTTATAAACAGCCGCAGCATCGTAAAATTCGGACCTGTCTGCACGTTCTGGTTGTTATCGTTATGCTACTTGCATTCACTAATTTTGAACGTTATACGCACGTAACCCGTCATTTTTGGTACAATTTTTACGATAATCCGTTAATCGAAAATAATTATGTTGATACTAAAAATGTAGCTTTGACTTTTCCGGCAAAGAAACAAAATTTAATCTACATCTGGTCCGAATCCATGGAATCCTCTTATCAGGATCCGGCGAGCGGCGGTTGTATGAAGGAAAATTTAATCCCGGAACTGACCCGGCTGGCAAAAGATAACTATTCTTTCTCCGTTAATAAAGATTTAGGCGGTTTTTCGCCTGTGCAAACGGCAACTTATACCCTCGGTTCCATGGTGGCGCAAATGAGCGGCTTACCTTATATCGTCCCCTTCCGTCAACCGAACGACACGCCGCCGGGAGCTTTTTTGCCGGGCGCTTACAATTTGGGCGATATTCTGGCCAAAGAAGGTTATAAAAATGTCTTTTATTCCGGCGCTTCCGCCAAATTCGGCCGACAGGAAAACTGGTTCTTACAGCATGGCGATTATGAAGTTTGCGACTTGAATTGGTTTAAGCGTACCGGTAAAGTTCCGGAGGATTATATGAAATTTTGGGGAATTGAAGATATTAAGCTGTTCGCCTTCGCCAAAGAACGCTTAACGGAATTGGCCAAATCTTCTCAACCTTTTAATTTTCAGTTGGAATTAATGGATACGCACGGGCCGGAAGGTTGGCCTACTGCCGGCTATACAGCCTCCAAGTATCCGGATGATCAGTATGCCAACGTTTTAATCGGGGCTTCTAAAATGATTAATGAATTTGTCGATTGGATTAAAGCTCAACCTTTTTATAAAGACACGACAATAATTATCGTCGGTGACCATTTCACCATGGCTCCCGATTATCATCGCCATTATTTACCGAATTTAAGGCCTTCGGTTTATAACTGTATCATCAATCCCCGTTTGACAACAGCAGAGAAAAACGAGTTTCAAAGGCAAAAAGAGGCCATTACTATGGATATGTTCCCGACAACTTTAGCCGCTTTGGGCGTCAAAATTCCGGGCAATCGTCTGGCACTTGGCACCAACTTGTTCAGTGCGGAAGCGCCGTTGGCACAGCGTGTCGGTTTGGCGGCCGTCAATGAAGCTTTCTCACAAAACTCAAAATTCTATTGCAATAAGTTCCTGCATAAAGATTGGTTGAAGCAACCGGTAGAAGAGGAAGAAACGCAAGATTAGTTAATGGCAATCGTTAATGTATGACTCGGCTCAAACCGTAAGGTCTGCCCGTCTCAATCTTACTCAATTCCAAATAAAGATAATCAATCGAGTTTTCACGACTGACTTTGAGTTTGCCTTCGACATATAACCAATCGTTCTCTTTTAACTTGTCGACCTCATAGTCGGCCGGGAAAACGACTTCAAATCCCGGCATGCCGTCATAGGCACAACAGCCGGGACCGTAACGGATAACGAAATAGCGCGGCTTATTGGCTTTTTTATCCTCTAAAATGACAAAAATACCTTCCATCGCTATTGTTTTGTCCGTATATTGCTTGTAATTGGCATAGATTTCATTGGTTAAAAGGACAAATTGTTTTTCCGGAATCGGCAGATATTCACTGCCGTCGGCCGCCTGACCTGAAGCCAGATGTTCCGTGCGCAATTCGTTTTTACTGTCCGCCCCCAAGCGTCTGCCGCGCGCCTCACCGTTCGCCTGCATCTTAGCGCCCTGTTCCTTTTTCTCGGCGGCATAATAATCCGTCAGCACCTTGTTCTGCCGTCCGCTGTCGGCACAGGCACTTAAATTAAGCAGCAAACCGGCAACGATTACAAGCAAGGCCGTATGCCGCCGCTTACGGCTGTGCAGCAGACTCAGGCTGCCGCGAAGCAGGAGATAAATTAAGGCTTGAACTGTGACAATTGCCGCGCCTGAAGGTAAAGAGAAAGCGTAAGAAATTGCCATGCCGCCGGCAAAGCTGCCTAAAGCCAGTAAAACACTCAGGCAATAAGACATGCGCAGGCTGCGGGTAATCAGATTCGCACTTAGAGGCGGTAAAATCAGTAAGGCCGAAAGTAAAAGGGTCCCCAGCAATTTTAAACCGGCAGCCAAAAGGAAACTTAAAAGCAAAGTAACTATAAGATTGACAGTCGGCGGTAAAAGTCGAGTTTGGCGATAAAAGCCGCTGTCCAATTGCCAGGCGAAAATATAAGGATGCAGGTGAATAAAAGTGAACAAAATAATCAGACACATAAAAATGATAGCAAGCATCTCACCGCCGTTAACAATAAGAACCGAACCGAACATAAAATTGCAAATATCCAAACTCATACCGCTGACATAAGCAATCAGGCAAATCCCGGCAGCTAAAGCGACATTAGCCGTTAAAACGAGAATTGCATCCTTCGGCTGTTTCTTCGTCGTCGCTTGCGGCTGCTGCACCAAAACAAATGAACTCAGAGCTACCAGCGGCAAACTACAGATAAATGAAGGTAAATTAAACACATAAGCAACAGCTGTCCCCAAAAAAGCAATGTTGGAAAGCGTATAAGACAATATTGCCATTTTTTTACTGAGTAACAAGTTTCCCAGTAAAGCAGCGCAAATAACCAAAAGCGACCCTGTAAGCAAAGCCCGCCGGACAAAATCATATTGTAAAACTTGCAAGAATTCCGTCATTTTACACCTCCGCCGTCAATTGCCGATTCTGCAGCTTAATTTTGTTATAAGCGGCAAATAAGCTCGGATCTTCATGGCTTACAAGCAGCAATAAACAGGTCGGCGCCAAAAATTCCTGCAAAATTTCCGGCAAAAGCTCCGCCGACTTTCTGTCCATAAAAGCTGTCGGTTCATCCAATAAGTACACATCAGCCTCCGCCAATATCGCTCGTATTAACAATAACTTCTGATACTGTCCCTGGGATAATTCTTTCAACTGGCGCTGATAACAGGCACTTAAATCCAAACGTTCCGTCAACTTGGACAAGCGTTCCCGGAAATAAGCGACAGAATTTCCGCCCGTCTCAACTTCTTGCCGTTTGCGCCCGAATAAGTCTTTTATCCTTGAAAATTTTCGCTGTCTGCTGTCTCGGAGGATGCGCAGTTGCACTATATTTCGACAAAATTCTTCAACTGTGAAATTTAAGGACGAATTAACGGTATTCAGCGGTGTAACTGCAGCCAATTTCAATTGTTCAAGCGGCGGCCGGCGATAAATAATTTTCCCGCCTGTCGGGCGTAAATTTCGAGCCAGAAGTTGCAACAAAGTGCTCTTGCCCACGCCGTTTTGCCCGCTCAGCAAATAACGTTTACCTTCCGCAAAAGTAAAATCTACTTGTTGCAAAATCGGTATTTCCATCGCTCTTTCAGCTTTGTTATAAGCAAAATCAACTTTTTCCAGTTGAATCATATTTATTCCCCTTCATTGCCGGAAGTCCGTGCTTCAGGCTGCAAATTCAACTGCACTGAATCATAGAGCCGGTTGCAGGCCAACTGTACCAGACTTAAATTTTCCCGTAACAAATCATACATTGAAATTCCGGCCTGTAATTCCTTTAAGCTCACTTTATGACCGCTGCGCCACAAAGCAATATAGTTTATCGGGCGATCGTCCGTCGCCGCGTCTTTTATCCTCGAAGGCTCAGCTTTTTCCTGCGGCCCGTTACAAGGGCAGTCCGCTGCCGCCACACTTGGGTCAATTGCCCTATATTCCGGACAGAAGCGGGCATCGATGCGGCATTGGGAATGCAGCAATGCTGCCGCCTGTCGAGCTGTAATACTGTAGGAATCGGCAGCAACCACAGCAGCTAATTTCGGCCGGGCATATTCCGTATAAAAAATTATCCTGCTGCCTGTTTCCTTAACTTTATTTTGTAAATTCAACAAAGTTTTCATCGACGGATCTTGACTCAAAGCGCAATTATTGAATGCGGCATAATGCTTAAGCTGATAATCGTGACAAAAATAACGTAAAGGGAAACGGTCAGCAAAAATTAAAGTTTTCAACGGCGCCCGCTCGATAATTCGTTGATAATCCGCATCCAGATTCCGCCAAAGTTGCAAACGTTCCTGCAGCTGTTTGGTAATAAACTTATGAAAGTCCTCCGCATAAGCGGGAAACTTTGCCTCTACCAGACTTTGCAGGCGCCGACTCAAAGCTGTCAGCAGTTTCACCTGGTTTTTACAGGAAAGCCAAACATGTTCATCATAAAGCTGCTCCGCTTCATCCTTGGAAGCAGGCTGTCCGCTCACATTTCCGGTAAGCGGCAGCAGGTCAACATGCTGTGTCAATTGCCAAAATTTTCCGGCATCTTCGTTTTGTAATTCGGTTTTTAAGCGACGCAGGGAATAGTCGGCGCTCAGGCCGATACTTATAATTAAATCGGCACGCTTCATCTGATTAACATCTTGCAAAGACGGTTCATAGCTGTGTAAATCGCCGCCGCTGCCCAGCAGCTGTAAGTTAAAATACAGAGGTAAAGGCGGATTTTGGCCTTTTTGCAAGTTGCCGGCAGCGTCAAGGCGGCTGAACAACAAACTGTAAGCCAAATCATAGGCCGGAAAAGCTGTCGCCAACAAGTTGACCGTGCCGCAAATTTTACTTTCAGACGGTTCAGGCTGCGCCAAATAATTCTTACCGCCGCTGAAACTTCCCCCGCGGCAGGCAACAAGACTGAACGTCAGAGACAGAAGCAAGCTTAAAGCTGCCTGCATCCGCCTTCTATAACCGAATAATAATCGCACTGCTGTTCACCTCAAGCCTCAGGCGAATTATTTTTCCGTCCGCCTGCTTTGACAATATTTACACAAACCATAAATGAATGTCATTTCAAAATCAACTTGAAAGCCGTGTTCGTTAAAAATATGTTGCGTTATTTCAACAGTCCGGTCGCAGGTCATATGTTCCAAGCGCCCGCAGGCGGTGCATTTCAAATGGAAATGTACTTCAATATTTTCCTGTTCCGGTACATAACGATAATAAGCCGATTTTTCATTGGGCAAAAAATATTTCTCTACCAGGCCTTCATGATATAAGGCCTCCAGATGACGATAACAGGTAGTCAAACTGGCCTGTAAATTTTTTTTAGCTAAAACAGCTGCCAGCTGCATACCGGTCATCGGCTCGTGATTTTGCCGCAAATAATTCAGAATCGCTTCCCTTTGTTTTGTTTTATATTTGAATATAGCCATAATTATCTTTCACTGTAATTTTTATTCTATCTCGAACCGAATCAAACGAATCGGGGGCAATCGCACTTCAGTTGTTTTCAATTATAGCACAATTTGCAAAAGTCATTTTCCGATTGTCCGGACAGTACAGCTCACAGCCGGCTTGCAAAAGCCCCGCTTAGGGAAATTTTCCGCTTTACAGGAACATCAGTAAGGCGACAATTATCAAAATTACAACGGAGAACAGTAATGCCGCCGCTCCGAAATAAGCAATCAGAATACTTTCAATAACCGCTCCCAAAGCGAAGAACAGAATAATCGCATAATAAACAATTGCCTGAATTAAATATTTACCATCACCGGTTTTCCAATAACGGTCAAGATAATACGTGCCGCTGCGCATATTACCGATACACATAGTCGTCGCGATAGAATGACCGCTTAAAGCCCGAAAACTTTCAACCTGCAGACCGCAAGCGAAGGAGCTCAACATATTTGCCAAAAAGTTCAGATTCAAAGGCATTATACAGGCCAGACTTAAAGCAATAATTTCCAAAAGGACGGTACATTGCCGCCAATGCCAGCTGGGATTAAGTTCTTCCAGAATTTGCGGCCAATTATCAAGATATTCCCGATTCACATAGTGCCTGATCCAATCGGCCAATATAATACCGGCAACGAAAGCCAAAATCGGAGTGGCATAACGTCCGGCCACCTTCCACTCTCTGCCGGCCAAATGCACCGCCATCAATAACACATTGCCCGTTTGTGCATTTGCGAAAACTTTACCCCGAAACAAATAGGAATAGGCATCCATACTACCGCCTGAAAGCGCCAAGAGTAAATATAAACCGAAGGCGTCCGACATCTGCTGCTGTTCCGGCGAATTACTTTGCAAAGCACTTTGCCAAAATTTTCTTGTCCAAAAATTCTGCTTGTCCTTCATCTCTTTGCCTGTCCGTATCATCAAAATACTTAATATATCTGATTATATACCCTCTGCAAACAAGAAAAAAGTCTGAATCTCCGGAACTTTTGCCAATTAAACCTAACCGGGCGGCTCGATATGATTTACAAAAATTTCACATTGAAGGACCTTTTCTTGTCATTCAACGCTTTCAAAAACGTGATTTAAGTCTATAATGAACTAGCTGAAAATTTTATCTGAAAGGGGGATCGTCAAACACTTATGAACGACGAAAACCAAGAACAAAGAGCTGAAAAAGCAGCTCTACGATCACCTCTATTAATGCATTTGCGCAACGGTAAACACCGTGAGCGCATTTCCTTTGCTTTGCCGGGTAATAACAACGGCCTGCTTTACCCGGAATTCCTCAAACGTGACTATTTAGCTTTTGATTTGACCGAACTGCCGGTAACCGAGGATCTTAATGATCCGGGTGCTGCTTTGCAGGCGGCCGAGGCTAATGCTGCCGCTTGTTACGGGGCAGCGGATGCTATTTTCGTCACTTTGGGATCTTCCGTCGCCATTAAAGCCGTTATCGGCGGTGCCTGCGGGCGGCAGGGAACACTTTTAACAGCTTTGGATGTGCATAAATCGGCGCTGCAGGCTGCGGAACTGCTTGATTTGGGCCTGTTGTTTCTGAACTTGGATGTTATTGAAAATCCTGAAAAGTTACACGATTTATTGCAAAAATATCCGGAAGTTAGAGCTGTTTATCTGACTACTCCCGATTTTTACGGCCATTGTTACGACATTTCCAAAATTGCCCGCGTCCTGGAAAAGACTAAGGTTCTTTTGATTGTTGACAGTGCTCACGGGGCTCATTTTCCTTTCGGTAAAGAGCTCATGCCGGCCGGTGCTATTGAACAGGGAGCGGACCTTGTAGTCTGTTCGGCACACAAGACTTTACCTGCACCTACCCCTACCTCCATCATTCTGATCGGCAAAAAGTTACAGGAAAAGCGACCTGATCTTGACAGTCGCAAAATCAGAAAAATCGCCGCTACTTTCACCTCCACCAGTCCACCTTTAATGCTCGGAGTCGGCCTCGATTACGCTATTTCTTACATGGATCTTTACGGTTATAGTGCCACTTCCGAACTTTTGCAGTTAGTTGATAAATTCATTTCGCAATTACCTGCCGGCTTGAAGCGGGTGGAAATCGGCATCAGCAGTGACAGCAAAGATTTACCGGCTAATCGGAAATCAACGACAAGACCTTTGCATGACCCGCTTAGAATCGTTATCGACTGCGCCGACGTTTGCCCCGGACCTGTGATTGTAAAAGACCTGATGGCTAACAAAATCAATCCGGAAATGGCCGATTTGTGCCGTTTCGTCTTAATTCCTCACTTCGGTCAAACTTGGAGCGATTTTTCCCGGACTTTGGAAGTTCTCAACAAGTTATGCGCAAAATATCGCCAAACTTCCTGGCCGGAAAATTTGCAGACGGAAAATTTGCGGCGACTGGATCGTCACTATCGCCATCGTTTAACAGTTCCCGCCTTCAGTACCAAGCCGTATCATCCGGCTGCCTGCCTCAATTTAGCTTGGCATTTGGATACAAAGTGGGTGGAAATCGACCAAGCCTGTAACCGGCACGTTGCCGAAGCTCTCATCCCCTATCCGCCGGGAATTCCCCTTTTATGGCCGGGCGATACCCTGAAACTTGAGGATATTGAGCTTTTCAAATCCCTGATCGGACATGCGCTCAATGTCCACGGGACACAAATTAAAGACAATAAAATTTACGTTCCGATTTTGGCTTCCGCCGCCGACGATTTTGAAAGCACTTTAGAATATTAAAATTGCCAAGTTGCAGAGTTACAAAAAACCGAAACAATAAAACCCTTGCCGCCTGAAAAACAGGAGCAAGGGTTTTTACTTATATTGAAATTGTACCGGAATCAGTGACGGCAAACGGAATTGGAACCGGCCTCCTGCTTAGCTAAGAAATAAAAAGTCTTAACCATGGTACCGGTAGCAAACAAAGGCAAATATCCGGCCGCTTGGGACAAATAAGCCGTACCGGCTATATCCAAATGCAACCAAGGAATATTCCCGGCCACAAATTCCCGCACGAACAAACCGGCTGTAATCGTACCGCCCAATCTGCCGCCGACATTCTTAATATCGGCCCTTTTACTCTTATTCATATCTTTGAAGCGCTGAGAAACGGGCAAACGCCAAATTTTCTCATCCGCTCTTTGCGCCGCCTTAACCAGCTCGGCATAAAAATCGTCACTGTCGCTTACAACACCTGTATATTCTTCGCCCAAAGCCACCAGACAGGCCCCGGTCAAAGTAGCGATATCAATAACTTTAGTAACATGGCAACGGGAAGTCACATAATTAACGGAATCGGCCAAAGTAACCCGACCTTCAGCGTCGGTATTGGCCACTTCAATCGTTTTACCCGCCAATGAACCGATAATATCGCCCGGTTTATACGAGCTGCCTGAAAGCATATTTTCACAAAGCGCTGTCGCTCCGACCACATTAACAGGCAACTTCTGTTCGGCTATCGCATACATGGCGCCGATAACGGTTGCTCCGCCGGTCATATCCGTAAACATCGTAGACATACCTTCAGTCGACTTAATAGAATAACCGCCGGCATCATAACAGATACCCTTACCCACTAAACCTAAGCGTTCCTCGCTGGCCGGATTACCTTCATAAGTCATCAGCAAAAATTTCGCTTCTTTGTCCGAACCTTGCGCCACAGCCAAAAAAGCCTGCATGCCTAAGGCCGCACACTCCGCCTGACTTAAAACTTCCACTTTCACACCGACTTTTTCCAATTTTTCCCGAGCAAATTCGCAAACTTTCTCCGGATACATAACATTAGCCGGTTGATTGGCCAAATATTGAGTCATTTCAATACCGCTCATAATATCCCGCATTTCCTGCAAAAGGCTCTGCAACTTCGGCACCTTTTCCGCCGGTACGCTTAAATCCACCTGCAAAGGCAGCTGCTCTTCTTTATTCGTCAAATAATCGTCAAATTGATGTTCTGCCCGCCAAAAGCCTTCAAAGACTGCCTGAGCCGTCAAACCGAGGCACAAATTATCCGGCGCCAATTCCAACTTAATTGCCTGCAACCGATGCTTGCGGGCACAAAGAGCTATTTTAAAAGCCAACAGACGATAATCATCCACCGTCAACGGCTCGCTTGTCGTTGTTCCGGCAACAAATTTCTCCGTCGCACCGTTAAAATTCGGTTGATAATAAGTTTCGCCGAGCTTGCCGTCAAAGCAGGCACAAGCTTGTAATTTCCGCCCCTCCTGACAAACTTTAAGATGTTGCTTATTTACAAGCTCCACGCTCAGGCCCTGATTTTGATTGAATGTAAAAGTTGTAGTCATGTCAAACCTTCCCGGATGTTTTTCTTCAATTCTAAAGCATTCCTGCCCGAAAGCCAACTGCCCGACGCCAAGTACTGCTATTAATCTTTATGAAGCGCCAATTGAAGCGCCAATTGAAGCGCCAATTGGAATATCTGATAAATTCCGCTCGTCGGTGCCGACAGCGTTTTATTCTAAAACTATTTCTTCCGCCCCCGGTATAAGCTCAGCGGCATGTGATAT
>CABKML010000004.1 GCA_902373515.1 uncultured Eubacteriales bacterium
ATGCGCATCCCCCTTGAGACAACGTTTTTTACCCCTTTTTCCTTACTTTCTTTTTCCGTTGCTTTGTTTCGTGTGTTTGTAATGCCGACTATCCTCCGAAATTAAGGGGCGTTTTGCGATTTTAATTCTATTACGATTTTTTATTTTATTTCTTCAGAATATTTCCGCTGTTTTGGTGAGAATTATTTCTTTGCTTTCCGCTACGTACCTGTTCTCTTTCCTGCCCGCTTCAGCTGTCAGCTTTTTCTCCGCTCGCAGCCTGAGCCTGATCTTCGTACAGTTCACATATGCGGGATATAATCAATTCTCTTTGACTTTTAGGGAAATAAAAATGTCCCGTTCCCGGCATTACTGTCAATTGAGCCAAGCTGTTTCTATTAATATAGTTATTGCTTAACGGTGAAACCAATTCATCTTTTGCACTTTGAAATACATAGCTGCGTATGGGAAACTCGGCAAAATCACGTCTGACTTTATGCATTTTCCAAAGTAATTCGATGAATGCCGGCAGAAAATATGGTAATTCATAATAATGCTCTATTTTGATGCTTTTATTGTCTTTTACGCTTGAATCGATTTTATCTTTTTCTTTCTCCTCATTAAAGGTAGCTTTAAACATGGTTTCAAGTCCCTTGGTTGTTATATGGCCGATCAGCGGCACGTCAATCAGGACCGCACCGGCTATTTTATCCGCATTTTTATTTATTTCATCTACCAAAAGTAAGTTTCCCATAGAATGGCCTACAACTACTATACGGCTGTACTTTTCGCGCAGTAAAGCCAATTTTTCGGCGCAATAATTTTCCCAGTCTTTCATATTAACTTTGGCAAAATCACTTAAAGTTGTACCGTGACCCGGCAATAATATGTTGAGATAACTGTAGTTGTCAGGCAAAGACCGTGTCATTTTGCGAAAAAAATTAGGTGAACTTAAAATACCGTGTACAAAAAGAATACAGGTATCTCCGTCCAATAAACGCGATTTTTCTTGATATTTCGGATTAATCATTGGCGCCTCTTATCCATTTATATATAATGTTTTGTACTTCGGCAGTTTCCGCTTGTTTCTATCGGTTTCTGCTCACGATTATTATATGCGTATTAATGCAGAAAAAACTTAATTTATGTTTTTAAATAAATTAAGTTTCAATAAATTAAGCTTATTTACGGCAATGGCAATTAAAATACAGTTTGCTACTTTTCGTAATATTGCGTCTGTGTGAAAAATTCGTCCGTTTCCCGCTTGACCTGCCCGCTCATATACACAACACCGATAATATTGAACAGAACCACCATGCCCAGCGTAAAATCCAGCAATATACCGGCATTGTCCATGCTGAGAAAAGCAGCCAGAATAATCATAGCGCAGGCAGACATCCGCATGACTTTGCTCATCAGATAGCCGAAACAATATTCTGCCAATTTTTCAACATAATAGACTATCACGATAATTGTTGAAAGTACGAATAAAAACAGGCTGAAGGAAACGATATATTCACCTAGCGCTCCGTACTGTAAGGAAAAGGCTTTGTAAACAGCAATGTCTTTGAAAGCGCCATTTTGCCAAACACCGCTTACCAGTGTAATCATCGCACTCATAGTGCACACTATCAAAGTATCAACCGTTACTTCAAAAATTCCCCAAAATCCCTGTCTGACAGGATGATCCGTCGTCGCAGCGCCATGGCCGTACGGTGCGGAACTCATCCCCGCCTCGTTGGAATAAACGCCTCTGGCTACTCCGGCTTTCATAACAGTTAAAATCGAGCCTCCGGTCACCCCTCCTCCTACTGCCGCCGGGTTAAAAGCTCCGACAATTATATTGTATAAAGCTTGTGGGATTTCCCTGAAGTTCACTAATAAAATAATCAGACCGAAGAAAAAATAAACAACAGCCATAAGCGGTACCAATTTTTCAGTTACCTTGCCTATTCTTTTCACGCCGCCATAAACTACAAGGAATACTAAAATAAAAATTATTCCCACGGCTGAATAACGACTGAAACCCAATTCGACCAGCGGTTTGACTGCTGAATGCGTTTGCAGCGTAATGGAGGGTAAAATTTCGATCATAAAGAAGAAGGCTACCAGGAATCCGCATACTTTGCCGATTCTGCCGCCTATTCCTTTTTCCATATAATAGCAAGCGCCGCCGACATATTCTCCGGCTTGATTCAATCTGCGATATTTAATACCTAAAACTATTTCGGCAAATTTGGTTGACTGGCCGAGTAAGGCGGCCAACCACATCCAAAATACAGCTCCCGGACCGGCTGTAAAGATAATAGTCGGTACTACTACAATATTAGCTGCACCGATAGATGAAGCTAAGGCCGTACAAGCAGCCTGAAAAGGGGTTACAGTTCCTTGGCCGATAGAGGAGGGAGAAAAGATTCGACCGAAAGTTTGTTTGTTGATATATGCAAATTTACGGAATTGAATGAAACGCAGGCGGCAGGCTATGATGATGCCGCCGCCGACAACTGCTGCTAACAGAGGATAACTCCAAAGCCAATTGGTAAATTCACTTATAAAGTGCAAAACAAGGTCCATTTCAGCCTCCTGCAATGTAAGAGTTTAATCCGTGATAACTGTTCCGTTGTTTCCCTGCAAAGCTTCCCGGGCTGTAAATAAATTAGTAATTACGGCTTTTCGCTCCGGTTTTTGATGAACAAAGTTCAGGCAGGCCTGTATTTTCGGCAGCATGCTGCCTTTAGCAAATTGTCCTTCTGCGATATATTTTTCGGCTGTGGCGTAATCGAGTCTGCTTAAGTTCTGTTGTGCGGGAGTGTTGAAATTAATCGCTACTTTTTCCACCGCTGTCAGTATTAAAAGGCAATCGGCGTCTAAGGCATCTGCCAGTAATGCCGAAGAATTGTCTTTGTCGATCACGGCATCTATACCCTGATAGCCTTTTGGTGTCTTGATTACCGGGATTCCACCGCCGCCGACAGTGATTACTAAGACATTGTTTTCTACTAGGGTTTTAATTACTTTCAGTTCTATTATTTTTACAGGTAAAGGTGATGCTACCACCTGACGATAGCCTCTGCCTGCATCTTCCTGCATAATAAAGCCTTGCTCGCTCATTATCCGTGCTTCCGATTCCGTATAAAAATTACCTACGGGCTTAGTCGGATGCTGAAACGCCGGATCATCGGGGGCAACTTCAACTTGAGTTGTAATTGCTGCCACCGCCTGTTTTATTTGGCGTTTGCAACACTCATTTTCTATTGCCTGTTGTAAATGATAACCGATATAACCCTGGCTCATGGCACCGCATTCTTTCAAAGCGATATAAGGGGCATTATTTTCATTTTTGTGGGCACAATCAGCCGCTTTTTTTATCATCCCTACTTGCGGTCCGTTACCGTGGGTGACAATCAATTTATGTCCGGCTGCAATTAAATCAACAATTGCCGTCGCTGCTTTAGAGACGGCTGCCAATTGTTCTTCCGGGGTCTGTCCCAACGCGTTACCGCCCAATGCGACAACTATTTTCGCCATTTTTTCACCTCAAAGGCCGAAGTCGAGACGGCTTCGGCCGGATTTTATTATTTTAATGTTGCATACATAATTGCTTTAATTGTATGCATACGATTTTCAGCTTCTTCAAATACAACTGAGCGATCAGATTGGAAAACTTCGTCTGTGACTTCCATCTCCGCCAACCCGAACTTCTCATAAATTTGTTCGCCGATTAAAGTTTTACGATCATGGAAAGATGGCAGGCAATGCATGAAAATCGCCTGTTTGTCGGCATTTTCCATGACACTGCGATTAACCTGGTAAGGCTGCAGCAATTTAATTCTGCTTGCCCAAATTTCATCCGGCTCGCCCATAGATACCCAAATATCCGTATAAAGCACATGCGCTCCGGCTGTTGCTTTTTTTACATCTGATTCCAAGGTCACCGTTGATCCTTGGCGTTCGGCGATAGCTCGGGCTTGAGCAACTAAGTCCGCTTTCGGGAAAAGTTCCTGCGGTGCACAGGCTGTAAAGTTAACACCGGCCATAGCACAGGCAACCATCAACGAATTAGCGACGTTATTACGCGCATCACCCATGAAAACAAAGTTCAAACCTTTGAGGTAGCCGAAATGTTCTTCCATTGTCAATAAATCGGCAATCATTTGGGTCGGATGAAACTCGTCCGTCAATCCGTTCCATACCGGGACTTTAGCGTATTTTGCCAATTCTTCAACCAATTCCTGACTGTAACCGCGATATTCAATACCGTCGTACATTCTTCCTAAAACGCCGGCAGTATCGGCAATAGATTCTTTCTTGCCCATTTGAGATGAACCGGGATCAAGATAAGTTACACCCATACCTAAGTCACGTCCTGCAACTTCAAATGAACATCTTGTTCTGGTTGAAGTTTTTTCAAACAGCAATACTATATTCTTCCCTTCCAGATAACGATGCGGTGTACCGGCACGTTTCAAGCGTTTAAAATCTTTAGATAAATCAAGTAAGTAACGCACATCTTGCGGTTCAAAATCCAATAATTTCAAAAATGATCTGCCGCTTAAATTTTTTCCCATGCTAATTCCTCCGTTTTTCGGTTTTCTACCGTTTTGCTTCTTCTAAGTATAAATGAGAACGTAAAAATTAGGGGACATTGTAAGCTTTTTAATATGTCTATAATCTGCAATTTGTCTATTTTGCCTAAAATACTTGCTTTTTATTTGGCAATTACTTACAATTTGATGGTGATAGAACTTTTTAATGTCACAAACATAATGAGTCAAGTTTGTTTCGGCGGGGGCATGTATGCGGAAATATTCGACTGAATCTGATAAAAGCAGAAGAAACGGAGATAGTACTTTCATTCGGACGCAATCCGTTATGTTCAATAATATTGCTACTTATGAGCAACAATGTGACGTTTCGGCTACCGATCCGCTGTTGCATCAGACAGCTCGTTTTATTTATGTGCGTGAAGGCTTGGGCACAATTAAGATTAAACAGAATTCGTATCATATTCGGAAGAATTCGCTGCTTGTTCTTATGCCCTGGCAGGTCAGTGAAATTACCGAAGTTACAACACCGCTTTTTTATGATTTAATAACTTTCAACTTCACGTTTTTGGATTATTTGTTGAGGCACAATCTAAATACGGGGCGCAGTAATGATCAGTTGCGTGATACTTTGTACAGAATCAGTTGCCTTAATCTTGATGCAGCTTCCGGCAAGTATGTAAATTATCTTTTTAATGATATTGCCGATTTGTTGGAATATAAACCACTTAATAGAACCGGTCTGCAATTGGAGTCATCGCTTAACCGCATCGCCGAAAATGATACTGCTCCTGTTGCTGCCGCTTCTTTATCGAATTTGCCGCTTAATCATCTCAAAGTTCTGCAAAAAGTAACTAATGCTCCTTTAACTTTTTTGGCCGATAATATCTTTGCCGATAATAATAATCCGGCACCTGAAATTTCCGTCTCCGGCAAAAGCGATATCTGGTCGACAGTCAGGCTGACGGCCAAGATGATCGATTTAATTGCTTTGTATATGCAATTTGCCGCTAAGCAGGCCGCTTATAGAGATATTCCGGCAGCAGATTCGGTGCCTACCGACTACAATAGTCGTTCCATTTTTCAGTACATATACAATAATTTGGTTTATCATCCTTCGATTGATGCGGTGGCGGCAGAATTTATGATGAGCAGTTCCACTTTGGACCGTTATATTCGTAAGACTACGGGCGAAACTTTTGCTTCTTTAACAAAAACAATGAAAGTGATAAAAACTATAGATTATATAATCTATACTGAATTTACTTTGGCGGAGATTGCTCATCTTATGGGCTATACGGATGCATCTTATATTTCTAAACTGGTATTTGAAAAAACCGGAAAGCATACGCAGGATATCCGCAATGATTCTGCTATTTTAACTTTGATTAAACATGATAAAAATTGGCAATTGGCTAGAAAGATTACAGCTTATATGTATGAACATTTTGCCCGTGAAGTCAGCGCCGGTATGGTTGCGACTTTGTTTAAGATTTCGCCCAATCAACTTAATTCAATACTGATGGAATCTTATGAACGGAATTTTTATGAAATGCTCATGTTCATTCGTTTGACGAAAGCCTCTATTTTATTAACGACTACCGACTTGGATATAACCGACGTTGCCTATCGTGTAGGTTTTAATTCCACTAAAACTTTCGTCCGTAATTTCAGTAAAGTTTATCAACAAACGCCCGGTAAATTCCGTAATAAAACGGTTTTGCAGGCCGGCGACTTCCCGTCGGAATTGTGTTAGATTGCAGAAGCGGGCGAAAAGCTGTGCACAAAGCGCTGATAGAGACATGAAAAAAAGTTAACTATGTGTTTGAAATAACAGCGACAACTTGCGCTCCTCGATAAAGTAACTAAAATTAATATATTGAGTATTTGAACCGAATATCTTGTTCTCTTTACTCAATTAGCAGATTATCGTTACAGAAAGATGAGGTAGAGTTAATGCAGCCGATTTTAGAGATAAAAGATTTACACGCTTCGATTGCCACCAAACAAATATTGAAAGGTGTCAATTTGACCATCAAAGGTGGTGAAATCCATGCGATTATGGGACCTAACGGTACGGGAAAATCGACTTTGGCTTCTGTAATCATGGGACATCCTGATTACACTGTCGATTCGGGCACAGTCATTCTGAACAGGCAAAATGTTTTAGCAATGACTGTAGATGAACGGGCACGGGCCGGAATTTTCTTGGCTATGCAATATCCGGCAGCAATTCCCGGTGTTACCAACAGCGATTTTTTGCGCACATGTATGAATGTCAAACGCCCCGATAATCCTATCGGTATTTTCCCTTTTCGGGCTAAGTTGCACCAAGCCGTTAAAGATTTGGAGATGAACGGTGATTTACCTACCCGTTATTTGAATGAGGGATTCAGCGGCGGTGAGAAAAAAAGAAACGAAATTTTGCAGATGAAACTTTTGGAACCTTCAATCGTTATTTTGGATGAAATTGATTCCGGTTTGGATATCGATGCATTGCGTATTGTAGGTGAAAATATTTGTCAAATGGCCAAAGAACGCGGTAAGGAAGTTGCTGTTCTGATGATTACGCACTATCAGCGTTTGCTTAACTGTGTTCCGCCTGATTATGTTCATGTTTTGATGAACGGTAAAGTTGTAAAGAGCGGTGATCGTTCTTTAGCTTTGCGTTTGGAAAATGACGGCTATGAATGGTTAAGAGAAGAAATCGGCGCTGAAAATTACGCTGAAGAAAATTAAGGAGGCTACAGGTGCTTGAACTTTTACGAGATAAATTGCCTTTTGCAGTTGATGATCATTTCTTAAGCGAAGCAGTTCAAGACTGTTTGCTGCTTTATCTGCACGAAGCTGATTTGTACTATTTGCAGCCTGACGGTCAACAAGTGGCTTTGGCTACAGCTGAAACTTTTACGCCCTCCGCTTCCTTTTATAATCGTTACAATCCTCCCCAAGTGGAATTGAAAACTAAGAGTAAAAGTCGTTATCCTTTCAACGGTATACATCGACAGTTAACGGTGGATTTGGTGAAATTGGCCGATATTTGTCAACGTTATTCGTCGGATCGGAAGCTTTTTCTCCTTGTTGATGAGCAGATTCCCGGTAATACGGTTATACATTTTAATTTAATGCCGGAGGAGCAGTGGCAAATTTCCTGTTTGAATATTGCTTCCAATTCCCATTGCCTTTATTTTGAATGCGATTTGGCGCCTCAAAGTAAATTGCATATTGATTGTCTGAGTTTAACGACTTTACATTCACTTAAAGTTTTAAAAGAATCTTTACCGGCAACTGCAGTTGTTTCAGGTTCTTTGCGGGCCGAGCAGGGTTTTGTAATTTACGCCGATTTGGCGAAAGATGCTCTCTTTACTTCGACCAGTTGTAATTTTAAGGCTTCATCGCTGAACGATGCGGTGATTCACCTGAATGATGAAGGCGCCGAAGCGGAAGCTTATGCAGCTATGTTCGTCAATAATAAAGACAGTCAAAGTACCCATTTGGAAATCAGACATCATGCACCGCATACCACTTCTTTCATGCTTTGTAACGGCGTTATTCAGGCTGCAAGTACCGGTGAATTCGTCGGCAGAGGTTATATTGATAAAGCGGCGCACGGAACTAATTGTCGCCAGGAAAGTCGCTTTTTAACTTTGGACAAGACGGCTAAAGCTAAGACTTATCCGTTACTTATAATTGATGAATATGACGTCGTTGCCGGTCATGCTACTTCAGTCGGTCAATTAAATCCTGAAGCTCTGTATTATATGCAAAGTCGCGGTTTAACTGCAGATTTAGCCAAAAAGCTTATGACCAGAGGATTCCTGATTCCGGTTGTCGACCACTTCAGGCAACCTTTTTTGCAGAAACTCGGCGTTCGTCTTTTGGAATGGCAAACTGATTTTACAGCCGACAGCGATGCCGATTTGACCGAAGAAGAATTGGCACAGTTGGAAAACTTAGCTCACTCCGACAGTCAACATCGTATTACCGGCAATGAAGATCGGATTTTAACAAGTAAGGACACTAATTAATTATGGGGCAGGATAAATTAAAGCAGCCTGATTTATTCGTGCAGGCGAAAGCTGAAATTCCTATGTTAAGGCAGAAGTTGCACGGTAAATCCTACATTTATATGAACAATGCCGCAACAGCTTTGAAGCCGCAAAGGGTAATTGATGCCTTGAGTAACTATTATGCCAACTACGGTGTTTCGATTTATCGCGGTACAGATGAGTTTGCCCATAAAGCCGACGTCGCTTTTGAAGGTTGTCGGCAACGGATAGCGAAATATCTCAATGCGCCGACTGCCGAATCTATAGTTTTTACGCGCGGGACTACAGCGGCAATCAATCTGGTCGCTCGCAGTTACGGAGAAGCTGTGATAAATCCGGGCGATGAGATTATTGTTTCAGCTATGGAACATCATGCCAATTATTTGCCCTGGCAACAGTTGTGCCTGCGCAAAAATGCCAAGTTGGTTTTGGCACCTTTGGATAAGCGCGGTATAATCGATTTACCGGCTTTGCAAAAATTGTTAAATGACAAGGTAAAAATTGTCGCTGTCGCCGGTGTCAGTAATTTGATGGGGGCCTGTCAGGATATTGCTGCCATTTGTAATTTGGTCCATAAGTTCTCACCTGCAGTTGTGTCGGTCGATGCTGCGCAGTGGATTTTGCATGCCAAGATAGACGTGCAACAGTTGGATTGTGATTTTCTGGCTTTCAGTGCCCATAAGCTCTACGGCCCTACAGGTTTAGGTTGCCTTTACGGTAAATACGATTTGTTACAGGCTATGTCACCGCTTGAAAGCGGCGGAGAAATGGTTGATAAGGTTGATATTTATCAATCGACTTTTAAAGATGCTCCCTGGAAGTTTGAAGCCGGTACCATGCCGATTGCTGAAGTTATCGCTTTTGCTGCTGCCCTTGATTTTGTCGAGCAATATGAATTGACAAGCCATAATGATTACCTCACGGCTTTGACCGCCTATGCAGTCGAAAAATTATCCCGTTTGCCCCACATTAAAATTTATAATCCGCAAAATAACGCTTCGGGTATTATTGCTTTCAATGTTGCCGGGGTCCATCCGCACGATGCCGCTTCGGTTTTTGCTAAAGCCGGTATAGGATTGCGTGCCGGTAATCATTGTGCTCAACCGACTTTGCGCTGGTTGCAACAGGAAAATTGTCTACGCTGCAGTTTGGCCTTTTTCAATACTGTCGCTGAAGTTGACCGTCTGGTAGAAACTGCTGCTACAGCTGATGATTATTTAAGTGTGCTTTTTAATTAAAGAAAGGATGAAACGATATTAGTTATGACAGAGGATGAACAATTAATGAAAGAAGTGATTATGGATCATTATGAGCATCCGCGACACAATGTATTGCTTAATAATCCGGAGTATATAACGGTTCGTTTGAAAAATCCTTCCTGCGGCGATGATTTGACTGTTCAATGTGAGTTCAGCGGCCGGGGCGATACGGCAGAATTAGCGGATATTCGTCAGAAGGGCAGCGGCTGTTCCATTTGTCTGGCTTCAGCCTCTATGATGGCCGAGCAATTGGAAGGACATGATATAAAGTTCGTAAAAACGGCATTGGCGAATTTCAGTCATATGCTACAGGCGGATCCTTATAATCCGGAAGTTCTGGGCGATGCCCAAGCACTTAAAGGCATCAGTCGGGTCTTACCGCGAATTAAATGTGCCAACTTGGCTTGGCAGGCTTTAACGCACGCTGTAAGTGCTTATGAAAATAAAAAATCAGCTACGCAACAAGTCAATCCGACTGCCATTGATTTGGAAGTAAATGAATAGTTAGAGAAAATAAAGGAGATTAAAATGTCTGAAACAAATAAAGAGATTGATTTTCTCACCCCGGAAGAAAGAATTGAAATGCAAACGGAGCAGAACCGCGAAGAAGCCGGAAAAATCAATCGTGATTATCGTTACGGCTTCAGTGACGGTAAAGTCGGTGTCTTACAATTTAAGCGCGGTTTGTCGGAAGAAGTAGTTAGACATATTTCTCAAATAAAAAAAGAACCGGAATGGATGCTGAATTTCCGCTTGGAAGGCTTAAAGCTTTTTAACAAGATTCCTTTGCCTGATTTCGGTTGCGATTTAAGTCATATTGATTGGGACGGTTTCTGTTATTATCTTAAACCTTCCGATCATAAGGAAAACAGTTGGGATAAGGTTCCCGGTAAAATTAAAGATACGTTCAAACGTCTGGGTATTCCTGAAGCGGAAAAGAATTTTTTGTGCGGAGTTTCAACCCAATACGAGTCGGAAGTTGTTTATCATAAAGTACAGGATGAACTGAAAAAAGAAGGCGTAATTTTTCTCGATACGGAAACAGGTATGCGGGAATATCCCGAATTATTCCGCAAATATTTCGGTAAAATCGTGCCGACAAGTGATAACAAACTTTCAGCTCTTAATTCTGCCTGTTGGTCCGGCGGTTCATTTATTTATGTTCCTAAGGGAATTAAAGTTTCTCGGCCGCTGCAAGCTTATTTCCGGATTAATGCCGCTAATATGGGGCAATTTGAACGTACTTTAATTATTGTTGATGATGATGCTGATGTTCATTATGTTGAAGGTTGTACCGCTCCTACTTATTCCGAAGATGCTTTGCACTCAGGTGTAATTGAAATTTACGTCGGTAAAAATGCCCGTTGTCGCTATACAACGATTCAGAATTGGTCCAACAATGTCTATAATCTGGTGACTCAAAGGGCTTACGTCGAAGAAGGCGGTTCGATGGAATGGGTTGACGGTAATTTGGGCGGTAAATTGACCATGAAATATCCCGCCTGCATTCTTGCCGGTCCCTACGCCAAAGGTTCCGCTATCAGTATTGCTGTTGCCGGTGAAGGGCAAATTCAAAATGCCGGTTCGAGAATGATTCATTTGGCGCCGCATACGTCTTCTACCGTTATTTCCAAATCAATTGCACGGGACGGAGGCGAAGCTACTTACCGCGGAACGATTGAACATGGAGTTAATGCTAAGTATGCTAAGACTAATGTCAGCTGCGATACTTTGATTTTGGATGAAAAATCAAAATCCGACACCTTCCCTACCAATCGGATTAAAAACGGTGAAACGATGTTGCAACATGAAGCGACTGTTTCCAAGATTTCGGCTGAACAGCTTTTCTATTTGCAATCACGCGGACTGACGGAGCAAAAAGCTTCAGAAATGATTGTTATGGGCTTTATTGAGCCGTTTACCAGGGAGTTACCGATGGAGTATGCGGTTGAGTTGAATCAGCTGATGCACTTGGATATGACCGGTGCCCAAGGTTGATAAATAATATTTCCGATACGGCGAAACTGAAAAGAGTACAACTGCCGGTTGTACTCTTTTTTTGAAAAGCGGCTCTATAAATATTTTCTATTATATGTTCTCCAAAACACTCAAGTTAAACTCGCTATCATTTACAATAATTATTCTTTCACTTTATTAGAATAAATAATCATAAACAACATATACAGCAAAACTAAAATACCTGACAGCATAAAAATCAAGCTCAAATTAAACTTATCAAACAATACGCCATACAATAAATATGAAACCGGTACAGCAGCTTTGACAAATGAATCAAGCAAAGAAAAAATTCGTCCCTGTAATTTAGCCGGTACAACTTTCTGCATAAATGTCATAGTCGGTATTTGAGAAAATGAGGCTAAAAATCCCACTATAAAAGAACTTAAAATCATAATAAAGGCAAATAAATAAGATTTAAGATCTAAATAATACGTGCTCACCCCGATAAGAACAATAACAGCGGCAAAGCCGGACCAAGAATAAACCGCTTGTTTAACAAAACTGCTCTTTAATCTTAAAATCTGATATAAAATAGAAGCTGATAACATGCCTAAAGGTATTACGAAACTGATGAAACCGAAAATATAAGGCTTATCATTAAAATTTTCCGAAACAATAAAAGGATAACCTACATTAAGCGAACCCATCAGAAGATTTAAGAAAAGCATGCAAATACTCAAATGTACTATAATTTTTCTGCTCAGTAAGTAGTTAACCATATCTCCGATACTTAAGTCGGATTTGACTGTTTCAGTTTCTTCCTGGACTTCCACTTCATTAACCAACTTAATATTATAAATATAAAACACGCAAATTGCTTCAATCACAATTTCAATTATGACAAAAGTTGTCAGGCTGAATAAATGGTATAAGGCGGCACCTAATAAAGGAGCAGTCATGCTACAAATACTGCGAATCGTTTGACTTAAAGAATTATAGCTTCCCAATTCATCTTCACTATTAACAATTTGTTGAGCTGCTGCCAATAAACTCGTTGAAATAAACTCATCACATATAGATAAGCAAACATTCAATGTAATAATGCTGACACTCAAATAAGCGTCTCCATATGTATATCTAAATAAACCGAAGATTACAAGAGACAAAATACTCATTAACTGGGCTAAAACCATCAAACGATTTTTCGAGTATTTATCAACAACTTTACCGATAGGATAAGCTACAACCAAGCCGACAATACTTGTGGGTATTACCACACTGCTGAAAGAAAGCGCACTGTTAGTAACTTCCAAAACATACCACGAAAGAATAAATGATAAAACGCCACTACCAAGCTGACTCAAAATAAGTAAACCAATAAGGTTTTTCTTCCAATTTCTTTTCATATAACTACCCGCTTAAAATTATATTTAACATAGTATATGGGCAATAAAATTTTCAACATTGTCATTTAAATAATTGAATCTATTTTATCGAGCATAGACTAATTTAGTATTAAGTTCTCTGGATGCTTGTTCTGCATTCTTAATAGCAATTTCAACAAAATTTTTATTTACAATATTTTTTTGATTGCTTTTCTTATTCATAATTTTATCCTCCTTTTTTAAACTTTAAGAGTACTCTTGATGAATATTTTAGTATCAATTGGATTACTGTCAATAAATTTGTTCTTTTTTCTCCATTATGCACAAATTATTTTTATCTAAATTTTGCTTTCTTAGATATATTTATGTTTTTTCTCTTGTCACTTTGTATTTGTGTGCTGTTTTTCACTGAAAAATAGCATAAATTTCAACTTTCAGAGCTATTTTGGGAAAAGTAGCTAATTAAAAAGCCCGGATTTCTCCGAGCTTTAATGAAACAAGATGTCCAAAATACAAATTTATTGTGTCAAGCTTTCGCTATCAACATCCATAGAGGGCACTTCATTTTCGGCTGTCTCTGTATGTAAAATACGAGCCAAATCTGCAACTTGAGCTTCACTCCGCATCAATCTTAAGCCTTGAGTATTACGTCCTTGAACATTAACTTCGCTGCTACTGATTCGAATAGTCATACCCTCATCATTCATAATAATTAAATCGTAGGCATCACTAATAGAAGTAATAGCCATTAAATTGCCGGTTTTATCGGTACAGTTATAGGCTTTGACACCTACACCGCCACGATTAGCTAAGCGGAAATCAGAGAAAACCGAACGCTTACCGTAGCCTTTTTCCGTCAGGAGGAAAAGGTCTTCACCCGGTTGCTCAACGACAATACCGATAACATAATCATCGGCTCTTAACTTTATGCCGCATACACCGTAAGCTTTACGACCGACAGCCCGAATTTTGTCAATTAAAAATCTCACTGCCATACCCGTATGAGTCGCCATAATTACCGTCGCTTCATCAGGCGCCAACGCTGCTGCACATAATTCATCGTCCGTGCGCAAAGCGAAAGCAATTTTACCGTTCTTATTAATATTGGCAAATTCATTCAAACGAGTCTTTTTAATTAAACCTTTTTTGGTCACCAAAACTAAACTGCGCTTTTCTTCAGCTTCCGGCACGGCTAAAATTTCGACGATTTTCTCGCCGGCTTCCAATTGCAGCAAGTTGACAATCGGCGTACCTTTGGCGGTTCTGGAAGCTTCATGGATAGCATATGCCCGTAATTTGTAAACTTTACCCGAATTACTGAAGAAGAAGATATCATCATGGGTTGAGGCAGTAATCATCTTATGAATTCGATCTTCCTCTTTGATACTCATACCGCTGACACCCTTACCGCCGCGATGTTGCATATTATAAGTATCGGCTGCCAATCGTTTAATGTAACCGTTATTTGTCAGGCTGACCAGAACAGTTTCCTGCTTAATCAAACTTTCATCATCAATCCCGTCAACTCCGAAAGGATCAATTTCCGTCCGTCTTTCATCACCGAACTGTTCGGCAACTTGCGTAATTTCAGTCTTCAACACTCCGTCCAAAACTGCAGGCTTCTCAATGATCTCGGTGTATTCGGCAATTTTACGGGAAATCTCATCATATTCCTGATAAAGATTCTCAATTTCCAAGCCGGATAAACGACCCAAGCGCATATCGACGATATGTTGTGCCTGCCGATCGGAAAAATTAAAACGTGCCTGTAAATTAACTTTGGCATCAGATTCACTCTTGGATGCCCGAATGATTTTAATAATCTCATCAATATTGGCAACGGCAATTTTCAAGCCTTCCAAAATATGTTGCCGTAATTGAGCCTTCTCTAAATTAAATTGTGTACGACGCAAAATTACTTGCCGCTGATGATCAAGATAATACTGTAGAGCACTCTTAAGATTCAGCAATTCAGGAACCAAAGCTCCGTCAGCGTTCGGGACAAGTGCCAACATATGGGCATTAAAAGCGTCCTGTAATTGTGAATTGGCATAAAGCTGATTCAACGTCAGCAGCGGATTGGCATCTTTTTTCAACTCAATAACAATCCGTACGTCTTCATTGCGATCGGATTCATCCCGAATTGCCGAAATTCCGATTATCCGTTTTTGCTTCACCAGTTCCGATATTTTCTCCAGCAAACGTGCTTTATTAACCATATAAGGTAAATCGTGCACAATAATTTTAGCCGGTGAACCGTCGACAATCTCCGCATTAGCGCGAACGACAATGCGACCATGACCGGTTTTGTAAGTTTCCCGAATCCCGTTAGTTCCCAAAATAATGCCGGCTGTCGGAAAATCCGGGCCTTTTATAAATTGCATCAGTTCTTCTACTGTAGCATCCGGATGATCAAGCAGATAAATACAGGCAGAAATTGTCTCCCGTAAATTGTGCGGCGGAATATTGGTCGCCATACCGACAGCAATGCCGACGGAGCCGTTGACCAACAAATTAGGAAAATTGGTCGGTAAAACAACAGGTTCAACATGATGGTCATCAAAATTAGGCCGGAAATCAACTGTTGCTTTGTTGATATCCAACATCATAGTTTCCGCCAATTTAGCCATTCTGGCTTCCGTATAACGATAAGCAGCGGGCGGATCGCCGTCGCGGGAACCGAAGTTGCCGTGGCTGTCCACCAACATGTAGCGCATGGAAAAGTCCTGTGCCAAACGTACCATAGCATCGTAAACAGCAGCATCGCCGTGCGGATGGAAGCGGCTGATAACATCGCCGACGGTTGAGGCTGATTTTCTATAAGCCTTATCAGAGGAATATCCCTGAGTAAACATGGAATAAAGAATTCTTCTATGTACAGGTTTCAAACCGTCTCTGACATCAGGTAAAGCCCGATCGGAAATAACACTCATAGCATAGTCGATGAAGCTCTTCCTCATTTCGTCTTCCAAATTAACGGGGACGACATTCTCAAGGTTCTCTCTGAACATCTGATCAATCTTGAATTCCTGCGCTTTATCACGCTCCGCTTTGTATTTTCCCTTCATTTCATCCTCCAAACACTTACATTAATTATATCATATTTGCCGGGATGATTCAGGACCTATCCGGATTAATATCCCGAAATTTCGGGCATATTTTGAATATATAGAATTTCCTGTCAATGACAGCGCGAGGAAATTGAGCTTGGAATAAGACGATTAAATTATTTCATAATTTACAGTTATAATTAGCATCAACTGAAGAAAGGCGGTTTCATTTAACTTGCATAATTTATCATCGACAGAAGTTTTTGAACGAAGTTCTCTCCTCCTCGGAGCTGACAATATTGAGAAATTACAAAAGGCGAAAGTTGCCGTTATCGGGTTGGGCGGTGTCGGTTCTTTTGTGGCCGAAGCTCTGGCTCGCAGCGGCTTAGGTCACCTGTTGCTTATTGATAAGGATGTCTATCAGGCATCAAATCTGAATCGCCAATTAGGTGCCGACTGTCAAAGTATAAATTGCAGCAAAGTCAAAGTCAGTTGTGCCCGGATTAAAGAAATAGCTCCATTTTGTCAAGTTGAAGGAAAAGAAGAATTTATCACACCGGTCACCAACCTGTCATATCTGGACGACTGCGATTTTGTTGCCGACTGTATCGACACGGTCAGCAGTAAAATTGCTCTGGTTTTATATTGTCAAAGCAAAAATATCGCTTTAATCAGCGCCATGGGAACTGCCAGAAAATTCGATCCGGCTCAAATTACCGTTTGTGATCTTTTTCAAACAAAATATGACAGAATTTGTAGAGTTATGCGCCGGGAGTTACGCCAAAGACAGGTAAAACACTTGACTGTCTGTTATTCACCTGAACCTTTAAAGGAACAAACGGCCGAAATTTCCCGTCTGAAACTGCAACAGCCCGGGGCTAAAGTGCCTTTGGCCAGTTTGATCTTCGTTCCCGGCACTGCCGGTTTACGCATCGCCCATCATATAATTTCCCGCTTAATCAATTAGCACTTATACAAGATTGTCGATTTCTTCCTGAGTCAAGCCTTCCAAGCGGATTTTCTCAAACTCGGCCCTATGTTTTTCCGGATCATAGCGATCGTTGTTGACAATATTTTCCGGCGGAATATCCTGTTCCATAATAAACCATTGCGGGAAGAGCTGACCTGATTCTAGGGCTAAAGCCTGCATAAGTTCTTTAAATTTTCTGCCTTTAATTTCCGCAGGGGCATAAATGGCATTAATTACTCTGTCGGCGTAGCGATAAATCGAAGCGTTAACGAAGACGACGTCCAGCTCATCCTCTTTTTGATTCTTCTCATAATATTTTAAGAATCCGGCAAAAGCCAATACCGATAAAGGCGGCAAGAGAAGATCGAAGCGGTCATAAATTGTCAAAAGTAATTTTTCTTCCGCTTTTTCGGTATATAATTCGGCACTGATAACGCCATTAATATTATGGCGACATTGTAACGACAGCTGTAAGACCCCTTTGTGAGCAAAATCATTCATCCAAGCCAGTGATTTGACGTTATCACGACTGCTGAATTCAAACAGCATCCGTTCCAATTGGACAGGTAATTCAAAAGTATTGTGCTTACCTTTAACTTCAAAGCGAAAATTATGCACCAGTTCGCTCAACATATTACCTTTTTGTCCGGATAAAATAATTTTATTAATCAGCGGACACATGACTTTGGCATAGCAGGCGGCCAATAATAAGTATCCTTGTTTTGCCGGTAAGAAAAGGTTAACGCGGCGATAGGAATCTCCTGCGCCCTTTTCAGGTGAATCTGAAATTTCTTCTTTATTTTCAGGATGAATTTTGTCCGCTTTGTTTAAGGGTAATTCAGCAATTACTGCAAGTTGTAAAGCAGTGGCGATTAAAACTGCCGATAAGCTGTCCAATGTCGATAAAGTTGGAGCCGGATAGTCGCTGAGATTTTCTTCATTTGTCATATCAACTGACTGAGGTGTTTTCTCGTAATTATCAGAATCGGACTTGGAATCATTAACTTCACTGCGACTGAGAGCTACTTGAGATTTAATATGTCGTAAACGACTGGCAAAAAGATTAATTGTCGGTAAGCTCAAAGCGTTATCTACAGGTGCCAGAATTATATTATTGACATATTTCTTCATAGCGGCATGTACAACCGGATTAATGCGCTTAGGATTATAGTACAGCGTCAATTTCCGGTCATATTTAACAGCTTCCAAAGCTCGAACTAAAGCGACAAAACTGCTGTTACCCAAATTATGTTCCAACAAAATCAAGTCTCGCCGATCCTGCCGTTTGCGTAAGGCTGCAGCCTGCAGCTGAACCAATAAAGGCAATATATAATCATATATACTGCCGCTGTCCAACTTATCCAATTCCGCCAAATATAAAGGCATATAATGATTAAACGGCTTCAACGGCAACAGACTGTCAATCTTAGAAAATTGTTTTCCGACAATTTCATCCAACTCCTTGCGCGTAAAAGAGGGGAAAAACAATGCTAAAAGAGAACTTATCCGCTCAGCCGGTTTGAGTTGTGCCAGTTTTTGCAAATCGGCAGCCGTAATTTCGGGGAAAGTTTCGGGAACGTAATAACCGTTTTCTAAGTTTTCCACCGTCAAAAGCAAATCCGAATCGTTGATTTTCTCAAATGTTC
This sequence comes from uncultured Eubacteriales bacterium, assembly GCA_902373515.1. Taxonomy (GTDB): domain Bacteria; phylum Bacillota; class Clostridia; order Saccharofermentanales; family Fastidiosipilaceae; genus Amygdalobacter; species Amygdalobacter indicium. The sequence goes on from CABKML010000004.1 coordinate 18,842, forward strand.
TGATATGTAAATATTGCATATATTCCTCATTTCTCCCGACAATTACAGCAGGCTAAGTCAATTTTACCTTATTTCTTCATAAAAACAAAAAATTTGCTCAAAATATAATTGCACACGACAACTAAAAATGCGGTGGCAATTTTCGCCCAATCCTGATTGATCCGACATATTTCAACCAGAAAAGCCATCAAGGCAAATTCAATGACAAAGCCGGAAAATAAGCGGGAAAAGACAAAGCGTTGTAATTCCTGCCACCAGATTCCCTTGCCGCTAAAAACATATTTGCGATTAACCCAAAAAGCGAAAATAACGCTGATTACGAAAGATAAAATTTGGGGAATCAGCCATTCTTCCGTAGCAAACAAAGAGAATATATGGGCGAAAAGACTGAAGCTGCCTACGGAAACTACTGTGGTTAAAGCGCCGAAAAATAAATACAAAGTCAACTCGCGCGACAAAACGGTCAATAAGAAAATTCCAAGCAGGCAGCCTAAAAATATTAAAGCTTCCCAACACATATAATTCGGAAAAATCTGCAGAAGCTGTAAACGCTTGACGTAAATCAAACTGACCGGAGGAAAGATGACGGCAGCAAAAAAAATCATGCTGCGGCGCCACCAAGGTAAGTAAAATTTCGTACCGTAATAACAAAACAAAGCCAAAAGGCAACTGCAGACGGTCAAAGATGCTAAATTAAAAGTAAATTCCGTCTGTAAAACTCCCGGTACTGCAGCAGGCAAGAAGTGCAAAACAGCTTGCAGAATTAAGAAGCAAAGCACAGTCGGAGCTAAGATAAACTTGACGTAATAACTTCGGCCCCGAACATTATTTTCATTTTTATTCGATTCGATATTCATTCTGTAATATAACGCTCTCTTTCGATTCCGCATCCAAGGCGGCATGATTCAAATCATCCAAAGACATACTGAAAGCACGAACAAAATGTTGCACAAAATAATCAGCTTCCGGCAACTGCAGTTCCCCGATTCTTTGCTCAGTTTTACTGCAAGCTGCTGCAAATTCCTGATTACCCAAAGCCGCTTCCTGCCTGCACTTGATTAAAGCACTGATCTTATCGGCAGCCTTGATGAATAATCGATTCAATTTTTGCTGCTCCGACAGAGTCCCGGCGGCAGCGGTATTTTCACCGGTCAGAATTAAGGGGCGATAATTTGCCTGTAATTCCGATGGTAAAAGTGCCAACAGTCGTTGAGCGGCAATATCTTCAACAACTTTGTATGCCTGCTTCAATTCCGGGTTATAGTATTTAACCGGTGTCGGTAAATCACCCGTTATTACCTCAGTAGCATCATGCAGCAAAGCTAACTGCAACAACTCTCCTAAATCCAATTTAATTTGCGGTAAGGTTACTGCCGTCAACTTGTTCAGGCGAATATAATACAGAGCCTGCACAATTATCGCCACCTGATAAGAATGCTCGCATACATTTTCTTTTTGGCGGCATTGCATCAAACTCCAACGCTCAATTAAACTCAGGCGATTGAGCATGGCAAAGAAATTATAATTTTCCTCATTCATAATACTACTCCCGCTGCAGATGGGCCGCTTTGGCCATAATGCGCTTTCTTTCACCATTATCCAACTGTATAACTATAATAGCGTCATTGGCAACCGGTTCTATTTGTTTAATTACGCCATGTCCCAAGCGGGCATGCACAACTCGCATATTAACTTTTAATTGTGCCAACTCCAATTCATTTGTGCTTTTGCCGGCCGCTAAGGGGGTCAATTTGATTTCAGTTTTTTTGTTGTTACTGATTTTGTGTAATTGACTCATAGCCTCCTGTACACCTTTATTAATTACTCGTTGCGAGTAAGCGACTGTGTTTTTGTTGCTGTTATAGTTGTTAGCTTGGTAGTTGCCGAAACTGAAACTACCGGAACTTTCATAGTGACGACGATCATTATGCTGAAATAAATCATAGTTATCGGCGCTCGTCTCATTTTGCTTTTCATCCAACAATTCAGGCGGTATTTCCTTTACGAAACGTGATTGCGGATTATAGGTAGTACTACCGTAAAGTAAGCGTTCCGCCGTCGCTGTTAACGTTAATTTCTTTTTAGCTCTGGTAACTCCGACATAAGCTAAACGTCTTTCTTCTTCCAAACTTTCAATATTATTCAACGATCTTACACCGGGAAAAATACTTTCTTCCATCCCGACAATAAAAACGTTATCAAACTCCAATCCTTTAGCGGCATGTAAAGTCATTAAAGTAACGAAATTCCCGTCATTTTCGCCCTCCACCGCCTGATTTAAGACCGTCATTTCCAAATAATCATGTAAATCGTCCAACAAAGTCCGCTGTCTTAGGCTTTCAGCCTCGGAATCACTCTCTGTCGTTCTTTTCAGAGCTTCCTGTTCCAACAACGACAAGTCGGCGGCCTTACCATCATAAGTCTTTACCGGCGCTGTACTCAAATCTGTAATAGCTTTTCTTTCGCGGCTGACAAAAGCCAGCAAATCGTTCTCCTCCAATTGCTCATCGGTAAAATCCAAGGTATCAAACTTAGCTTGCTTAACAAAGTCGACAGCATCCGAAAGCATTTCTTTCAAGTTTTCCACCCGTTGCGCCGAATCTTCGCGTCCTTTTTCCATTTGATTCAAAATCTCTTCGACTAAACCGCTTTCATTCTGAACATATTCAATATAAGAGGCTAAAGTAAAAGCGGGATTTTGCAAATTACGTCTCATATCGGCCACCAGCCGGGCAAAAGTTGCTAATTTGTTCTGAGCTTTCTGCAGTTCCGGATAACGGGAAACTTCCGCACAAATTTCTAAAGCCGATTTGCCGGAGGTACGAGCCAAAGTTAAAACTTTTTCGACTGTACTTGTTCCTATCTGTCTTTTAGGCGTATTAACTACCCGGATGAAAGCCAAGTCATCTTTAGGATCGCAAATCAAACGCAAATAAGCTAAAACATCTTTGATTTCTTTGCGCTCATAAAAACGTAAACCGCCGAATATATGGAAAGGTATCTGCGCTTTCAGAAAGGCCAACTCTAAATTACGCGATAAAGCGTTAACACGGTATAAGACAGCAAATTTCCTGTATTCCTGCCCCTGCTGCACCGATTTTTTGATAGTTTCAACAACATAATCAGCTTCATCCTGTTGGTTCAAAGCCCGATAATAAGTAATTTTGTCGCCTGACGCCGCCGTGGTCCACAATTCTTTGGCCTTACGTTTCCGGTTATGTTTAATAATATTATTTGCAGCCTGTAAAATAGTGGCACTGGAGCGATAATTCTGTTCCAATTTAATTACTTTCGCATCCGGAAAATCTTCCTCAAAGCTCAGAATAATTCGGACATCCGCACCTCGAAAAGCGTAAATAGACTGATCATCATCCCCGACAACACATAAATTGCGATGTTTGGAACTCAGCATATGAACAAGGTTGTACTGAGCAAAATTGGTATCCTGATACTCATCAACAAAAATATAGCGAAAACGATTAGCGTACAGTTCCAAAACATGGGGATAATTCACAAACAGAACATAAGCGTTGAGCAGCAAATCATCAAAATCCATCGCATTGAGACTTAATAATCTTTTCTGATATTCCGCATAAAACGGGAAACACAGCTTGGCTGTACTGTCCAAACATTTCGTCAATGTCGGATATTTCTCGTAAAACTGCTCCACCGTCAACAAACGACCTTTTTGTTTGGATATAGCCTGAATAACCGCACGCGGGTCATACATGTCTTTGTCCAAACCTTGTTCCTGCAAAATTGTTTTAATCAGTTTTTGCTGTTCTTCGGTATCCAAAATCTGAAAACTCGGGCTGTAGTGCAAGAGCGAGCCGAACTGGCGCAAAACTTTAACCATCACGGAATGGAATGTACCTATCCACATGCGATCGACGTTACTGCCGATTAATTTACTTACACGTTCTTTCATTTCCAACGCTGCTTTGTTGGTAAAAGTTAAAGCCATAATTTGTTGCGGCATTACCTGTAAATCTTTAATTAAATGGCTGATACGATAAGTAACTACCCGTGTCTTGCCTGAACCTGCTCCTGCCAAAATCAAAAGCGGTCCTTCACCGTAAAGTACCGCCTCTTTTTGGGCGGCATTCAAATCATTATAAATTGTGCTTGTATTTTCCATATGCTGATTATAACAAATAAGCGGGAAAGAGGCACAGGGTATATCCTGCGCCTCTCAGTAAATTGATAATTAATAATTAGTAATACTCAATCTCTAATATTCCAATTCCATTACACCGTATTCCCCGGCTTTACGAGCATAAATTACATTGACCTTACCCGTTTCACCGTTTAAATACAGGAAGAAGCTGTGACCTAAAAGCTGCATTTGCAGTAAAGCTTCTTCTTCATCCATAACAGCGATATTAAAGCGTTTATGTTTAGTAATTTTTTGCACGGTTTCTTGGTCTTCCGCAACTGCAGATCCGTCCTGCAGTTCATCATACAAACGCTTGAGACTTTCACTGTGATGATGTTTCAAAATTCTGGTTTTATGCTTACGTAATTTACGCTCCATTAAATCCAGAGCCTGATCAAAAGCGACAGTAGCGTCGTTAACATTAGCTGTCGTACGATAGAAATAACCGTCAACCTTCAATGTCAATTCGCAAATAACAGAATTATTGACGGCGCTGAATTTAGCTTCCACCTGATCCTGAGCAGCTAAATTACGCTCCAATTTATTTATCTTCTTAGTAGCATGTTCTTTAATTCGCTCACTGATCTTAACATTAATACCTTGTAAATTAAACTTCATAAATGTCACGCTCCCTCTACGCTAATTACCGGAACAAAGTTACCTTTGTTATCTATATTATATATTACTGCGACAATCGGGGCAATTAACTCGTTGACACAATCAAACAAAACTTTGTTGAAAAACTTATGCCAAAAAAGCCCTGCCTGTCAAAATCATTTCGACGAGCAGGGCTTAACTTTCAAGTTTCAGACCGGAAAGCTGTTATTTAGCATCCTTGCTTGCCATAAAGCGCAACAAATCAACTACACGATTGGAATAACCCCACTCATTATCATACCAGCTGACAACTTTGAAGAAACGCTTCTCGCCCGGGAGATTGTTCTGTAAAGTAGCCTTGCTGTCATAGATAGAGGAATGATTATCATGGATAATATCAGTAGAAACAATATCGTCCTTGCAATAGCTCAAAACACCCTTCATGTATGTTTCGCTGGCTCTCTTCATTGCAGCATCAATCTCTTCAATGCTTGTGTCTTTTTCGGAACGGAATGTCAAATCGACAACTGAACCTGTCGGTGTCGGAACACGGAAGCTCATACCTGTTAATTTGCCCTTAGTTGCCGGTAATACTTGACCTACAGCCTTAGCAGCGCCGGTTGAACTCGGAATAGTATTAACAGCAGCTGCACGACCGCCGCGCCAATCCTTCTTGGACGGACCGTCAACAGTCTTCTGTGTTGCAGTATAAGAGTGAATTGTGCTCATCAAACCTGTTTCAATACCGAAACCTTCTTTGAGCAAAACATGTACAACAGGTGCCAAGCAGTTTGTTGTGCAGGAAGCGTTGGAAACAACGTTGTCCTCAGCAGGATTATATTCATGTTCATTAACGCCCATAACGATTGTCTTTACGCCGCCTTTACCGGGAGCGGAAATGATAACCTTCTTACAACCGGCTTGTAAATGTCCCTCGGCTGCTTCTTTTTTGGTGAATAAACCGGTAGATTCGATAACATAATCAACGCCTAATTCCTTCCAAGGCAAATCGGCCGGATTACGTTGAGCCATGATACATTTGGTCTCATGTCCGTCAACAACGATAATATCGTCATGATCTAATTCAGCAGAAGATTTCTTGCTGGAAACTTCATGCTCAAATCTGCCTTGAGTTGAATCATACTTGATCTGATAAGCAAAATAATCAGCATCAGTACCCATATCTGTTACAGCAACGACGTCAATTTCCTTGCCTAACAAACCTTGATCAGCGATTGCTCGAAATACCAGACGACCAATGCGTCCAAAACCATTAATACCTACTTTAATTGCCATAACTTCCTCCTGAAATTAAATCTAGCAAATATGCTCGAAGAACTATCGAACTATTGTTTATTTTATATCAGATGTCACCGGATTTCAAATAAAAGCGGCCAACTTCTCATATTTTGTACAAATTGTCTAATCTTTGTTCAAACCCCTACATCCTTTTTGCCGTTCGTCGGGGATGTTTTATCAGTTTTAGTTTCCAGTTTTTTCTTGTTTTTAGGGTTTTTAACTTGCTCCTCTTCACTCTTTTTATCCATATTTTCATTTGTTGTCAAATAGGGCAAAGAGATGTGCGGCAGATGCGGAAGCGGTAAATGCTTATTCATAATTGCGGTAAAAAACGGCGTAGGATTGTAATCTCGGCGCATAAGGGCATCAACGTCTTTCTCTACCGCAAAATATTCTACGGCACTGTGCAATTTGGCAACAGCAATATTTCTTTGTTCGTTGCTCTGCTTGACATATTGTTTGATGACAACATAGAGAACGGCTGAAAGCGGGACTGAAAGGATTAAGCCGGGGAAACCGAAAAAGTTACCGCCGATTAAAACGGCTGCGAAAACCCAAATTGCCGGTAAACCCACCTGTGAACCGACCACAAAAGGATAAATTAAATTGCCTTCAATTTGTTGCACTACAAAAAATAAAGGTAAGAATAATAAGGCCTTATGCACATTTACAGTCAAAATTAAAATAAAGGAAAGGCTGGCAGAAATATAAGCACCGAAAATAGGGATAAGAGCAAAAAGGGCCACCAGGACGGCAATCATGCTGTAATACGGAATATCGAATAAAAACATTACTACAAGGACAAGAAAGCCCAAGATTCCCGCTTCCATGCAGGCAGCGGCAATATAACGGGCGAACATTTTACCGGCGAAAATCATTAATTTCAAGAAATGGTCAACCTTTTCTTCATTAAACAAAGCATAAAGCAGACCGGTAACTTCCCGCCCTATCTGTTCTTTGCCGCATATAATATATATTCCGAAAATCAGGCTGATGAGGAAGGTTACAAAACCGCTGATAATATTTAATACGATATTGGAAATACCGCTGATTAACGAACGAATAACCTTGTCATAGCTTAAAGTAAATTGACGAGCAATATCATCCAGATGAACGTTATTGGCATCGGCAAATTCTCGAATTTGCGGTTTGGTTTCTAAAAAATTCTCCACCTGATCGGTCAAGCGGGCAACTGTCAGCGGAATTTGCGCACTCAGGCGCACCAAAGTAGCGTTAATTTGGGGTAAGAGCAAAGCGAAAAAGGCATAAATCAAAGCTCCGAAAAAGAACAATGACAGCAATAACGACAAAGGTCTTTTCACTTTTTTTCTGGCAGAATCATATTTGCCCCAATTAACCGAGAAAAACTTGTGCTCTATATAAGACGTCGGGATATTGATTACGAAAGCTAAAGCGGCGCCCAAAGTTATCGGTAATAACTTGGAGGAAAAGCTGTGCAGCCAGTTAGGTAAAAAATTGAAATTGAGCGACAGCCAATAAACTGCACCCGCTATCAATGCGTAAGCGATAAAATCGCGTGTTCTGAATCCTTTAATATGCATCCGTTTACGCCTCTCTATAAAGAAAACCGCCTCAATTGAAGCGGCAGCAGTAACTTTGTTTCCTACTTATTCTATCATACTTTCGTATAATTTCAGATATTCTTTGCCGGCATTGTTCCAACTGAAATCACATTTCATCGCAGTTGTTATCAAGTTGGCGAAATCCATATTTTCACCATTATGATACGCTCGATATAATCTTAAAGCCTGACATATAACGTGCAGGAAGTCATGGGCATTAATATTTGTGAAGCTGAAACCGTTGCCGCTGTGTTCATAACGATTATACGGCTGTACCGTATCGACCAAGCCTCCCGTTTCCCGGACAATAGGTAATGTCCCGTAACGCATGGCAATCATTTGACTCAAACCGCAAGGTTCAAAAATGGAAGGCATCAGCAACAAGTCGGCACCGGCATAGAGGAGATTGGAAAAGCGGTCGTCAAAGCGTAAACAGGCGCGCATTTTTTGCGGATATTTGTTACTGAAATAGCGTAACGAATCTTCATACATACTCGGTCCTGTACCCAAAATGACAATTTGGCAATCTTCCATCTTGAGTAAATCTTCGGCAATACAATTGAACAAATCCAAGCCTTTCTGGTCGGTCAGGCGGCTGATCATCACAATTAAAGGCACATCTTCATCCACTGTTAAGTTCAGCTGTTTCTGCACTGCCACTTTATTCTTGGCCTTGCCCTGCGCAAAATCGCTGACGGAATAATTTTTCACTAAAGTAGGATCCGTAGCCGGGTTAAATTCAACCGTATCTATACCGTTAGTAATACCGCATAATTTATTCTTGTAATAGTTAAGGACGGTTTCCAGCCGTTCACCGTAAAATTCATACATAATTTCCTGCGCATAAGTATGAGAAACTGTATTGATTTTATCGGCATAAACAATACCGGCTTTCAAGAAATTGGCATATCCGTCTTTGAGTACACCGTAATCGTTCAGATAACTGTTATCCAAGCCGGTCAAATCGGCAATTTTCTCATAACTTGTATATCCCTGGAAGCGCAAATTATGGATAGTCAACAGCGTCCGAATTTCGGGAAAATAGCCGAACTGTTGATATTGTGCCTGCAAAAGTACGGGAATCAAACCCGCCTGCCAATCATGGCAATGAATAATATCGGGATAAAAGCGCATCGCCTGTCCCAACGCTTCCAGCACCGCTTTCTGGAAAAAGCAAAATCTTTCAATGTCAAAATCATAGTCTTTATAAATTTCGTCATAACCGAAATAATATTCATTGTCTATAAAGTAATATTCTACGCCTTCGTAGTTGCAGCGAAATAAACCGGCATACAGTGTACGCCAGCCCATACGCAGCATTGACCAACGCACAAACTCCAAGTCGGCGGCGAATTTTTCTTTTACGCATTTATACAGGGGCATCACGACACGCGCATCTACACCCAACTTCTGTAACTCTTTCGGTAAAACTCCTACAACATCCGCCAGCCCGCCGGTTTTGGCAAAGGGTACAGCCTCTGCCGTTACCATCAAAACCTTGACTTGTTTGTCGTTCATCACACTATTGCTCCTTTACCTATTACTACAGGATAATCATTATGTCCGACCATATGAATTCCCGGTTGAATTACACAATCTTTATCAAGTATAACATTCTCCAGATAGCAATCGTTGGCGATATCGACATTTTGAAAAATTATGCAATTTTTTAAGACTGCCGTTTCAGCGATTCTCACATGACGGAAAATCATGGAATGTTCCACTTGGCCGGAGATCAAGCAACCGTCTGAAACAATAGTATTGGTAACTTTGGCAGTTTCCGTGTAGATAGTCGGCGCTTCATCTTTTACTTTAGTATACAAAATATCATCGGTTTCAAACAGTTGATGACTGACTTGCGGGTTAAGTAAAGCAAAAGTTTCTCTGAAATAATCTTTAATAGAATTAATTCTCAGACATAAGCCTTTATATTCATAGCAACGAATATTAAGGCTGTTGCACATCCTTAACAGGTAAGGTGCCGTTACTTCGCCGAAGCCTTTGCTGATAGCCTCATCGACGATTTTCAAAAGCAAATTGCGCCGGATAATCATCGTTCCCAGGAATAATTTGTTACTGACTTTTTCAATCGGATTATTCCAGGCATTCAACAGTTTATCTTCCGCATCGGTTTCCAAAACAATGTTCGGTTCACTGGGAAATTCATCATGGCGATCGTACATTACGGTCATATCCGCCCCTGTTCCCTTATGGCAACGCAGAACATCGAGCAAATTGGAATTGAAGACGACATTGGCGCCGCAAATAATGACGTCGGTTGAAGTATCATGTCTTAAAAAATTGGCGATGGACGATAAGTCATCAATATGACCGGGATAAAAGCTGGAAGTAATATAAGGAGCAAGGAGAAATACTCCCTGATTTTTGTGATCCAGGTCCCAGTTGGATCCTGTTCCGACATGGTCGATCAGGGACTTGAATTTATTATGCGTGACAATACCCACCTTGCTGACACCGGTATTAACCAAATTGGACAAAGCAAAATCAATAATACGGTATCTGCCGGCAAAAGGAACTGCCGCCAAGGCTCTCAGACGGGTTAAGTCACTCAAAGATACGCCCTGACCGTCGGCGAAAATCAATCCGCAAGCGTCATTTTTCATACATTACCCTCCCACAAAATTGCGACTTCTTTTTCCACGACATTTTCTGCCGCTTCAATCTGCATATCCTGACAAACCATAACTTCCGCCGGAAGTTTGCTGCCGGCTTTGATGGTCGCACCATGATTAATAACAGATACGCCTTCAGTGCACAGCTTGTTCTTGTAAGGAGAATTATCGTCTACATTATGACCGATAACTACGCCCTCGCCGATTACCGCATTTATGCCGGCAATAACTCTTTCCAATTTGGCTCCGGCTTTGACATGCACACCCGGCATTAAGACGGAATCTATAACTTCGGCTCCCGGTTCTACAATGCAGGCTGCAGATAATAAAGAGTGTTGTACTTTACCGTAAATTTGGCAACCGTCCGTCATGGCCGAATTTATAACTTTGGCCGTATCGGCAATATAATGTGCCGGTTTCACGGGGTTGCGGCTGTAAATACGCCAAGAAGCATCACGCAAATTAATTTCATCGGGATAATCCAGGATATCCATATTAGCTTCCCACAAAGAGGCAATCGTACCGACATCTTTCCAGTAGCCGGCAAAACGATAGGCTTGTAATTTGATGTCCGATTCCAAGTATTTCGGGATAATATTTTTACCGAAATCGTGAGAACTTGCCGGATCATTTTCATCGGCTATCAGCATGCGGCGCAAGGTTTCCCAGGTGAAAATATAAATTCCCATCGAAGCGAGATTACTTTTGGCATGGGCCGGTTTTTCTTCAAATTCGATTATTCTGTCATGTTCATCCACATTCATAATACCGAATCTGTAAGTTTCTTCATAAGGGACTTCCAGGACGGCAATTGTCGCTCCGGCGCCTGAGTCAACGTGCATTTTCAGCATTTTGGCATAATCCATTTTATAAATATGATCACCGGAAAGAACAAGGACATATTTCGGCGAAAACATATCGATGAAGCCGATGTTCTGATAAATAGCATTGGCTGTATTTTTGTACCAGTCACTGCCGCCTGAACGCTGGTACGGCGGCAAAATAAAAGCTCCGCCCGTGCTTCTGTCCAAATCCCACGGATGACCGTTGCCTATATAAGTGTTCAAGCCTAACGGTTGGTATTGGGTTAATACACCGACTGTATTTATTCCCGAGTTAACGCAGTTACTCAAAGGAAAATCTATTATGCGATAACGTGAGCCGTAAGGAACTGCCGGTTTTGCCATATGTTGGGTCAATGTTCCTAAGCGTGATCCCTGACCGCCCGCCAGAATCATGGAAATAATTTCTTTTTTGGCCATGCTTACCTCCATAACAAGCAACTAAGACTGTAATATATGTCTATTTTATCAAGCATAAAATCTCACCGCAATAATAAAACGATGAATTTTTGCTTTGTTTTTGTGCAGATTCACCAAATTTGCTGTTTGTAAGGGGTATTATAAAGATAACGTGCTCTCCTGCCGAACTGAAAATTTTCACAAATATTTTTATTTGTTACCGACCCGGATATCCCTCATCACATATTGTCGCTGCCAACTTGGCACACAGCTCAAAGTCGCCTTGCATTAGGCAGCTTAATTTTGTATAATAACCTGACGTCGAGGTGTAGCTCAGGTGGTAGAGTGCCTGCTTTGGGAGCAGGATGTCGTAGGTTCGAGTCCTGTCACCTCGATAATTCATAGCGACAAGAAAGTCGCTGATTATTAAGAAAAGCGCCCGTCGAGTGATGGGCGCTTTTTTCCGACTTCTAATACTTCTAATAAAACTTTAATTCCACGAAACACTGAGTTGATATTGCAAATTATGAATATCGGCAAAAGCTTGTGTTTCAGCAAAAATACGATAATTGCAACCGTCAAGTTCGGCTAAAGTCGCCAAATTGGCCACTAAAGCTCCTACTGCCGCCGCCTGCGCTTTTTTGTGCCAGGCACTGCGAAAAATAAGACTCGGTTTGCTGAAAATATGTATCGTGTCCTCTGTAACCCAAAATCTCCAGGGTTGAGTATTGTACTCGGACGGCGCCTGACAGGCTGCATGCAAAAGCAGCTCGACTTTCGCATTAATTGCAGGTGAACCTGAGATTAAGCGTTTTCTCACAGCTATCTTCCGACATTTTCCGGGATACTTATCCGGATGGCCGATAGCTAAAATTAAAGGCAGACGTTTATCTTCGGCAAATTTTTCCGCATCGCTGACAGTCTCGGCCTCGGCTGCACTTGCTGCCGGCGTTGACGTTGTCGCTGCTGTTTTAAGCGTCGTTTCGGGCTCAGAATCAAGTTCGGATTCAGATTCTGACACAGAAGCAGCAGGGGCAGCGGGAGTAACAGGAGCAGCGGGCACCAGCTCAGTTACAGGAACAGTATCGGAAGAAGGCAACAATTTATCACATCTTTGGAAACAGGCGCCTAAATTGTTACAAGTCAACCACAAAGAAGCAATCTCACCCAGATAGCCTGCATTTTGCCAATTTTCCCGACAATCGTCTCCGTAAAAGAATAAATAATACGGAGCAAAGGTACAAACTTTGGAAAAATTCTTATATTTCCGTTGTGCCTCTTCGTAAGTTAAAACGACAAAATTAAGCTCCGCTCCGGGCATTAATCCGGGAATGGACTTCAAACCGCGCATAAAATTATTTAATTCTTCCGACTTAATCGGCAGTTGCTTAAATTTGCGCACTGAAGCGCGTTGCAAAATAGCTTCTTTTAATGTCATCTTTTTTGCCTCATTTTCAGCCTTGATATTTAGCTTTCAGTATAGTTGGCTTTAATAGCAAATTAATTACTCAACAATTAAAATATGATAACTAATGTTGCGCCTTTAATTCTTCAACTTGATCCGACAGCAATACTCTTTCCTGGAAACGTTCACTTGCCAAAGCACATTCAGCTTTTGTCGGATGATTTTTGAACAACTCATAACGCAAGCCTTTTTCCGGGGTGTAAGCGTGATGATTACCGTTACCGGATTGGGCCATCCGCTTGAATTCGGCAATAATTTGCGGTGCCAGGGCGCCGTTGGCAATAAAGCTGCCGATAACCTGACCGCCGGCTTCCTGAACAAGTTTAATACCCTTCTGAATAGCTTCAAAAGCATGCGTAGAGTCGGCAAAGTAAGCTAAAGTGCAAAAAACAAAGACACGTTTACCCTTTAATCTTGTAATAAATTTGCAAGCAAGGTCATCCGGTCCGGCCTGATCAACATAATAGCCCAAAGCGACAATGTCAGCGGCAGTGATATCAGGATTGTCCTTAATATCAAGCAAAGCTTTATCTTTCTCCTTAATATCATCGTATATAGCTTGTGCTACTTTTTTCGTACAACCGGTCAAAGACCGATAACAAACAGCGTATTTCATATATTAACCTCTTTCTATTTCTCTTCAGTATAAACCGTATAATCTATCAGCGGGCGTCGACGGCCGGCAATTTTCAATAATTTGGCCTGAACTTTATAAACTTCAGCCAGCATCGCGGTATTGATAACCGTCTCCGGATTTCCGGCTGCATACTGTCTGCCGTTTGCCAGCACAATGACCCGATCGCTGATATCCATCGCCTGAGCAATATCATGTAAAACAATAACAATGCCCAAACCTTCCTGTTTTTGCAATTCCTTAATCAATGTAATCATTTCCAGCTGATGACAAATATCCAAATACGTTGTCGGTTCATCCAGAAATAATATCCGCGGTTTTTGTGCCAAAGAACAGGCTAGCCATACTCTTTGCAATTCTCCGCCGGAAAGTTCGTACAAATAACGTTCGGCAAAGGCTGCCGTATGTGTACGCTTAAGCGCCCAATCAACTATTTCCCGGTCTTCTTCCGAGTCTCGGTGCAACAAGTCTTGATGCGGCATTCTGCCGTAACTGACAAGTTCACGCACGGTAAAATCCTCCGGGGCCTGATGAATTTGAGGTAACAGGGCAATTTTGCGGGAAATTTCCTTCTTTTTCCAACAGTGTAAATCCTTGCCGTCCAAATACACCTTGCCCTTTTGATAAGGCAATATTCCGGCCACAGCTTTCAACAAAGTCGATTTACCCGAGCCGTTAGGTCCGATCAACGTTAAAATCTCACCCTCGGATATTTCACAGGAAAAATCAGTAATTATCGTTTTCGTACCATAAGCGACTTGCAAATGTTCTACTTTAATAAGCACCTGATCACTTACCTCCTTGTTGAATTTTGCTCTTAGTTTTAAGCAAATAAAGGAAAAAAGGACCTCCGGCCACCGCCATAACAATGCCTAAAGGTAATTCCATGCCGGAAATTAAAACTCTCCCGACAGTATCGGCTGCCAATGCTACAACTGCTCCCAAAATCATGCCTATCGGTAATAAGCGACGATAATCCGATCCTACCAGAATACGGGTTATATGCGGTACAACTAAGCCGACAAAGCCTATAATACCCACAGCAGCAACTGTTGCCGCCGCTAAAAAAGCTGCCAAGGCCGAAATTAAAATTCTGGTTAAAGTAATGGGGAAGCCGAGATTGGTAGCCATCTCGTCCCCCAATTGCAAAGCGTTGGCCCCTCTGATTGTTAAAAAGCTTAACAACAGACAGGGAATCCCATATGCCAAAATCAAGCGAACATTCGACCAGGTGGAAGCGGCTATAGAACCGGTCAAAAAAGATAACACGCCCGTCAGGCTGTCGCTGTACAGCAACTGTAACAAAGCGTTGAATCCGCCTAAAACAGTATTAATAGCCACTCCTGCCAAAATAATTCTGACAGGGCTTAATCCGCCGTCGTATGCCATTATATAAATGAGAGCACACGCAGTCAAAGAACCTATAAAGGCAAAAAAAGGAATGCTCAAGCTTAAATCGGCACAAAGTAACATAATCGCCGTTGCCGCCGTACCGGCACCGGCTGAAACACCTATAATTCCCGGATCAGCTAAAGGATTACGCATTACCGCCTGTAACAAAGAGCCGGCAGTAGCCAGGCAGGCACCTACAACCATCGCGACAATGACACGCGGTAAACGTAAATGTAATAAAATATTTCTGACCGTAACGGACCCGTTGCCGAACAAGGCCCGAACTATTTCATCCAAACTATATCCCGCCGATCCGATTCTTAACGAAAGCAGGGCAAGCAGAGCCAGAATTCCTAAGAGGATGCCTGCGAAACCCCAAGCTCCTGCTCGCCCGGTAAGGGACGGGCGTTGCATCATTTCCCTAACTTTTCTGTTAAAATCTCACACAAATGATAGAGATCGGGGACAATTTCCAAGCCTCTGCTGGTTGTGTAATTTCCCGGTAAAGCAACAATTTTGTCGGTCTTTACCGCTTTAATACCTTCATATACGGCTTTATCGGCATTCTTAGCTTTAGTAAAAGCGGTCAACAAACTTTGCGGATCATAGCCTGTAGGCGGCGCAATTAAAAAGATAACTTCCGGATCTGCCTGTACCAATGTTTCCAGACTTGACGGTAAAATACCGCTGCCCTTGACATCTTTGGCATCAGCTGCATTTTCAAAGCCCAACATTTTAATTATGGTTCCGAAATAACTCTTTGATGTTGCCAACATGATACTTTTACCGCCGACACCGAACATAATGGCCGTTTTCTTTGATGCATGTGCCTTGGCGTAATTTTGACAAGCCTCTTCAGCTGCTTTGTACATAGCCGTAATATCTTCTTTAGCCTGACTGCCGCCGAAAGCTTCGGCCAAAGCTTCAGTTTCCGCCTGATTGGCTGCTAAATTTACTAACGGACCTTCAGAAGTGTAATATACGGGAATTTTCAATTTTTCTAATTGTGCACCGTATTTTTCCTTCATGCCGCCGCTCATAATAACCAAATCCGGTTCCAGAGCAATAACAGCTTCCGTATCAACTCCGCGCATACCCGACTCAATGTTTTTCACATCTTTGTAGTATTCCGCGGCCTTAGTTGTCTTAACAGTCCGGGAAACTGCCGCCATTTTGACATTCAATTTCGCCATAAGTGCCAAGCTTGAAGTAGAAAGATCGACAATTTTTGTCGGATATTTGGATAATTTAAGTGATTTGCCGTACTTTTTTTGTACAGCTTCCGGATACTTAATTTCCAAGCCCTTTTGTTTATCTAAATTATTGCGTAATTTAATATTTTTCCACTCCAAGTTCTTAGCTGTCGTTTCCTTGTCTTTTTTGTCTTTGTTATCCGACGCCGCTTTGCTTGTCGTTGCAACTGACTGTTTAGCAGCCGTAGTTGGAGCTTGAGTTGTTTTATTTTTATTTTCTTTAGCTTTTTGAGCAGTTGTACTGCACGCTGTCAAAGCACAGCACAAAGCCAAAGCCATTATTGTTTTCAATAATTTCATACGAATCCTCCTGCAAAAGATTTTTATATTTTAATTTATATTTTTCGCCTCATTGCATGACTTGAGGCTGTGATTTTTTCGATCCTGTTTCTATGACATCAGTTTCTCGCAATATGCCGCCTCTTATCGACATAGCACAAACTGCTGAAATGTCTTTAATTTTCCGCAAACCTCCTTTTCTGCAAAAATTATGCCGAAGAACATAATAACACCAATCAAGGTAAAATAAAGCTCTTTCTGCGCAAGAAAAAAACACAAAAAAAAAACGCGATAACAATCGTTATCGCGTTAATTTATGAAGAAAGATTAACTTATTACTTCAAAAACCATTCTTTGCCGTCATAAGCATCAATCATCATTTGTTCCATATCCTTAACCATAGGCAAACGCGGGTTAGCCGGAGAACATTGGTCTTCGTAAGCCATCATCGCCAAATTATGCACTTGCGCCATGAAAGCTTCCCGATCGACACCCATCTCTTTGAAGGAACTTGGCATACCCAAGCGCTTGGACAAATCACGGCAAGCCTTAGCATACTTGCGGACACCGTCTTCAATACTTGTAGCACCTAAGCCCAACATATTGGCAATTTCAAAGTACTTCTCATCCGCCTTGAAATAATTGTACTTCGGCCAGGTTGCAAGTTTATTCGGACGTGAACCGTTGTACATAATAACATAAGGCAATAAGACGGAGTTGGTTCTACCGTGAACTGTACCGAATTCACCACCGATTTTATGCGACATGGAGTGAACTATGCCCAAGAAAGCATTAGCGAAGGACATACCGGCGATGGTCGCAGCATTATGCATCTTCTCTTTCGCTTCCTTATCGTTTCTGCCGTTAGCAACGGAACGCGGTAAGTATTCAAAAATCATTTTGATCGCCTGCAAAGCCAAGCCGTCAGTATAATCACTGGCCAACATGGAAACATAAGCTTCTGTTGCATGGGTCAAAGCATCCATACCGGTATCGGCAGCAATAACTCCCGGTACACCATCGACCAGAGAAGCGTCGATAATAGCAATTGACGGCGTCAAAGCATAGTCGGTTACAGGATACTTCTTGCCTTCCTTCTTGTCGGAAATAACGACAAACGGTGTAGTTTCAGAACCTGTACCTGAGGTTGTAGGAATACATACCATCTGGGCCTTCTCGCCTAATTGCGGGAACTTAAAGGCACGTTTACGAATATCCATGAATTTCTGAATCATGTTACGGAAGTCGATTTCCGGATGCTCGTAGAACATCCACATAGCCTTGGCCGCATCCATCGGTGAACCGCCGCCGATAGCAATAATAGTATCCGGCTTGAAGGCATCCATGATCTCAACACCGCGTTGGACAGTTGTAATATCCGGATTAGGCTCAACTTCGGAGAACAATTGATAAACACACTTATTGCGACGTTGTTCCAACTGATTCAAAATAATACCGACAAAACCTAATTCAATCATCGACTTATCGCAAACAATCATCGCCCGTGAGCAGTTTTGCAAAACACGTAAATATTGAATTGAATCTCTTTCAAAGTAGATTTTAGGCGGAACCTTAAACCATTGCATATTATTTCTTCTCCTACCGATACGCTTGATGTTAATCAAATCGAAAGCGCTGATGTTATTGGATACGGAGTTATGACCGTAGCTGCCGCAACCTAATGTCAAGGACGGAATAATTGAGTTATAAACATCACCGATACCGCCGAAAGTCGAAGGAGAATTCCAGATAATACGAACGGCTTTAACTCTATGACCGAACTCATCGGCCAAAGCTTTATCTGCAGTATGAATAGCAGCTGAGTGACCCAAGCCGTTAAACTCAACCATCTGCTCGGCCATCTTCACGCCTTCTTCCCGGGAATGGGATTTTAACAAGGCCAAAATCGGCGAAAGTTTCTCTCTTGTTAACGGCTCAGATTCGCCTACTCTTTCGCACTCTGCCACTACCATGGTACAGTCTGCCGGAATCTTGAAGCCCGCCTGCTCGCAAATCCAGGTAGCCGGTTTACCGACAATATCCGGATTGAGTTTGGCCAGTGCACAGTTTTTGCCGTTAGCTTTGGCACCGAACATGAACTCTTCCAGCAAAGCTTTCTCTTTCTTATTGGCCATATAAACATGATAGGTCTTCATCTCATTGATAAAGCTGTCATAAACTTCCTGATCGACGATCGCAGCCTGTTCGGAGGCGCAAACCATACCGTTATCGAAAGTCTTGGACATAACTATGTCATGTGCGGCCTGGCGAATATTGGCCGATTTCTCAACATAAGCAGGAACGTTACCGGCACCGACGCCCAAAGCCGGTTTACCGCAACTGTAAGCGGCACGCACCATCGCATTACCGCCGGTTGCCAAAATGGTAGCAACATCTTTGTGATTCATCAAAGCGGAAGTTGCCTCCAACGACGGCTTATCAATCCATTGAATACAATCTTTAGGAGCACCTGCGGCAACTGCAGCTTCATACACGATACGAGCCGCTTCAACTGAGCATTTCTGCGCACCCGGATGGAAACCGAAGATAATGGGGTTACGTGTCTTTAAGCAAATTAATGACTTAAAAATAGCTGTAGAAGTAGGATTGGTTACAGGTGTAACACCGGCAACTACACCGACCGGATCGGCAATATAAACTAAGCCTTCGACCGGATCCTCTTTGATAACATCACAAGTTTTCCAGTGACGCATTTTGTTAACGACATGCTCGCAAGCAAAAAGGTTCTTGGTCGCCTTATCCTCAAATACGCCTCTGCCGGTTTCTTTAACCGCCAGTTCGGCCAAATAGCCGTGCTTGTCCAAAGCGGCAACTGATGCTTTACCTACAATGTAATCGACTTTGTCCTGATCTAATTTTCTGAATGCTTCCAAAGACACCAGAGCTTTCTTGACCAGTTCGTCGATCATTGCCTGAGTTTGTGTAACTTCTGACATGTTAGTCCTCCTAAATTCAAACTTAACCTTATTATAACTTTTTATCCATTAAATAGGAATAGCTTGTGGGCAAAAAAGTGACTTATTTTTGTGATTTCGTCCATTTTAACAGTATTTTCCTCAAATAAATGGATAATCTGCACAAATTTACTAATTTATCAATTGTGATTGTTTGCAATCCCGACTTGTAATATTGCTTTTACTTATTTCAGCTTGGACGATTTAGGTATCTGAACGCCAAAGCTGCAGGCGGCCACGAAAAAAGCAGCGCCGCCAAGGGACAGCACTGCTCTTAATTTTTCCTTATTTCCGATGAATTTACTTATTATTTTCTATTTCCCGCTTCTTGATGATAAAAACTGCTGTAAGCAGCGGCAGTAAGAGGGCAGAAATCTGTCCGCTTGCTGATTCTCCCGTTTTAGCAACTCGTCCCGGGCGCACCTCTTCCGTGCTTACTGCTTGAGGTAGCGAAGTTTCAGGCGTCGGTGCCGGTAACGAAACTTCAGTTTTTTTCGGCGCAGGATTAAGGTCCTGCCAAACAGCTGCAACTTTCGTATTTCGCTTAACTGTAATTTTATCTTCAGGTTTATATTCCCGACCGTTTATCGACCAGGCGTGAAATTTTTTATCTGCCGGAGCTTTAAATGCACATGCCGGTAATTGATATTCCGTGTTTTCCGGCAATTTTACGGACGGCATGCTGCCTTCGCCACCGGCAGCAAGGAAATCAACCAGCTCATAATAATTGATTTTCAAATGAAAATTTGTCATTTCATCGCCGTAATATCTGTATTTATAGCTTACCGTTGTCGGCCTTTTATCGGCAAGTTTAAGGATATTACCGCTCTTAACGGCGGCATCCTCCCAGGCACTCGCCCGCTCAAGTTCAAATTTTCCCGGCAATTTACTAAGATCAAAAAGTAAATCATCTCCGACTTCGATAGCATAAAGTTGACCGGAAGGTACTTCGGGTGCATCAGAAATGGCTACGCCCAAACCGTCAAAATTAAATGATGTTAATCTGTTTTTTTTGAGAATTATAGACTCCAATTTTTTATTATTCGTAAAATCCAATACAGTTAATTTGTTATCTCTGACATTTATATTTTTCAGGTCGACGGCGGACGACAAATCCAATTCGGTTAATTGATTACTATAGACTTTTAAATCGTACAAGCTGCATTTCTGAGGCAAAATAAGCTCACTCAGCTGATTATCGGCGGCATTCAGCAATATAACTTCGGGATTTCGGCTGAGATCAATTTTTTTCAGTTTATTCTCATTTACTTCCAAGATATTCAATAAAGGAAAATATTCAATACCTTGAATGGAACCAATTCCCTTATTCGCCAAGTACAACTGTTTAACATTCTGCCTTTCATCCGCAGATAAAACACCGTCCGTATCCTTATCAACTTGCGGGTCGCTTTGCAGACACTTTAAAAATTGCGCATCCGGAAAATGCTCCGCATCAAGGGCAATATCCTGCAATTCTTCCTCCTGCGTTTCCTCTTCTTCTCCTTCAGCCTTCATATCTGCTGTTAAAAGCATAAAAGCGGAAAAAATCAATAAAACGGATAACAAAAAAGAAAGTGATTTTGTACTATGTCTTTTCATAAAAATCGTCAGCAAAATTCTGCTGCTTCCTCCTCTATTTTTTGTGTAAAATGACCAAAATATCGCAGCCATATATTACTTTTTCATTTATAATACATAATTTCGTTAAAATCAAGTTTTTTTGTATTAGTCCAAAAAGAAAGGAGATTTAAGACTGCAAGAAATTGAACTAATACACACCCCTTGTTTTATCATCTAACTAATTCTATAATTAGCTTGTTTAGCTTTTTCATCTTGCTTTCCTATCTTTTATAAGATAGGAAATCTTTTATAAGATAGGAAAGTGATTAATATATCCCCATCAATAATATTCAGTAGGAAATTATGAATAAATTCCCCTATTTTCAGCTTTTAAGCAAAGCGAAAAGTCGGTATGCACTTTTACTGCAATTCACGCAATAAGCGTCTTTTGCGCAAATTATAGGCCAAGAACAGAGCCGCAGCTGTAATTATCCAGCTGAAAGGATAGACAGCAAAAAGGGTACTGAGCGTATTATCAATCCGTAAGGCGGTAAATACGTATAAACAGCGAAAAACACAAATTCCCAAAATATATATCGTCATCGGCAAAACGGCATTACCCAAGCCGCGCAAACTGCCGGAATAAATTTCCATCGCCGCTAAAAGGAAAAAATAAGGGATATAGGCGACAAACAGGCGACCGGCAACATCAAGTATTACTTGATCATCGGTAAAAATCCGCAACAAAGAAAATCTGTACCAGGTGCTTAAAGCACATAAACACATGCCGCTGATAACGCCGAATGCAGCCATAGTTCTGACCCCGACTACAACCCGCCGACTTAACTTCGCCCCATAATTTTGGCCGACATAAGTCATTGTTGCTGTACCCAAGGCATTAAAATACAAACAGAAAAAGCCGTCGATTTTCGTAACCGCCGTGCAGGCAGCCACCGCTACAACCCCGAAAGTATTAAGCATAGTTTGAATATAAATATTGGAAACATTAAGTACTGTTGCCTGTAAAGAAGCCGGTACCCCGATTTTGACAATAGCCTGCAAAGACTGCTTATCAATATGAATCTTGCGCCAATACAAGCGATAATCGGCTGTTACGTGCAATAAATGAACAGTTAAAATTATTGCCGATATTAACTGGGAAAGCACCGTAGCCAAGGCCGCTCCGTCAATCCCCCAGTGGAAAAATGCGACAAAAAGCATATCCAAAATAAAATTGATTACCGAGCACAGGAACAACAGTAAAAGCGGTCTGCGACTGTCCCCCAAAGCTTGTAAAATTGCAGCGCCGCAATTATAGACAATACCGGGAATCAAGCCGATAAATGTATAGTCCAGATAGCGTTCGGCCCCGGCAAATATCTCCGGCGGAACTTGTGTCAAACGTAACCAGAATCTCGCCGTCAGCAAACCGAAACAGGTAAGTACAACTCCGGCGATAAAAGCCAAAGCATAAGCTGTATGAATCATCAAGCTTAAGCCGCGATAATTACCGGCACCCTTAAGTTGAGCGACATTAACTGCAATACCTCCGGCCAAGCCTACCAACAAGCCGATCAGTAAAACAATAATATATCCGGTTGAACCTACCGCTGCAAAAGCAGTTCTACCGGCAAAACGGCCGATAATTATTAAATCTATAGTTGAATACAACTGTTGTAAGAAATTTCCCAACAGCAAGGGAGCGGAAAAAGCAGCCAACTTCAAGATAATCGGCCCGGAAGTCAAATCATCATTTACTAATAAACTGAATTTTTGCCTAATTTTTATCATTGCTTCATTCTAACTTAATTCCGAAAAAAAGCAATCTAATCAAAGCTCTCTCAGGCCGCTGCGCAGCGCTTGTTGTTTCAAGGGAAAAAAATACCGGCCTCCGCTGCGGGAAGCCGGTAATTAACTGAATCGGCAAAACTAATTCAGCTTACTTTTTTTGACTGATTGTTGCTTGAGCGGCAGCCAAGCGAGCAATAGGTACACGATAAGGTGAGCAGGAAACATAATTGAAGCCCAAAGTATTAACAAAGCTGATAGAAGCCGGATCACCGCCGTGTTCACCGCAAACACCCAATTTAATCTCAGGTTTAACGGCACGAGCCTTCTCAGTTGCAATACGCATCAATTGACCGACACCCTTGGTATCCAAGTGAGCTGTAGGATCAGATTCAAAGATAGCTTCATTGTAGTAGCATTCCAAAATCTTACCGGCATCATCACGGCTCAAACCGTAAGTCATCTGTGTCAAATCGTTAGTACCGAAGCTGAAGAAATCAGCCTCTGTCGCAATTTCATCAGCTGTCAAAGCGGCACGCGGAATTTCAATCATAGTACCGACTTTGTATTTCAAGCTCTTGCCGGATTCTTTAATAATCTTATCGGCAGTCTTGACAATAACACGCTTAACAAATTGCAACTCTTTAATGTCGCAAACCAACGGAATCATAATCTCGGCAACCATCGGTTGTTCAGGAGTTGAAACTTTCAAAGCGGCATTGATAATAGCTGTTGTCTGCATCTCGGCAATTTCAGGATAAGTAACAGCCAAGCGGCAACCGCGGTGACCTAACATCGGGTTCAATTCATGTAAATCGTGAATTGTGGTCTTCAAGCTGTCAACTGTGATGTTCAAAGCCTTAGCCAACTCGACAATGTCTTCTTCCGCCTGCGGCAAGAATTCGTGCAGCGGCGGATCCAACAAACGAACTGTTACAGGCAATCCCTTCATAGCTTCAAAGATACCTTCAAAGTCACCTTGTTGAATCGGCAACAATTCTGCCAAAGCCTTACGACGTTCTTCTACAGTCTTGGCCACAATCATCTTACGGAAGGCAAAGATACGGTCTTCAGCGAAGAACATATGCTCAGTACGAACCAGGCCGATACCTTCAGCGCCCAATTCACGGGCAACTTTAGCATCTTTAGGTGTATCGGCGTTAGTACGAATACCCAACTCACGGATTTCATCGGCCCATTGCATAATTGTAGCAAAATTGCCGGTCAAAGAAGCCGGTTTGGTAGCAATAGCGCCGTCATAAACACAACCTGTAGCACCGTCAAGGGAAATCCAGTCACCCTTTTTGAAAACTTTATCGCCGATTGTCATAGTTTCAGCTTCAGCATTGATAGAAACTTCAGCACAACCTGAAACACAGCACTTACCCATACCACGGGCAACAACGGCTGCGTGCGAAGTCATACCGCCGCGAACTGTCAAGATACCTTCAGAAACGTTCATACCGACAATATCTTCCGGTGATGTCTCTGTGCGGACCAAAACAACCTTGGCGCCGCTTTGAGTAACTTCAAAAGCCTCTTCAGCGGAGAAAACGATACCGCCTGATGCTGCGCCCGGAGAAGCCGGCAAACCTTTAGCGATGGCTTTAGCAGCTTTCAAAGCTTCCTGATCGAAATTCGGATGGAGCAAGGTATCCAAAGAAGAAGGATCGATTTGCATCAAAGCACGCTCTTTTGTTACCAAGCCTTCTTTGACCATATCGGCTGCAACCTGCAAAGCGGCAAAAGCTGTACGTTTACCGTTACGAGTTTGCAACATGAATAATTTACCGCGCTCAATTGTGAATTCCATATCCTGCATATCGCCGTAATGTTTTTCCAATGTAGCGGCAATTTCCTTGAACTGAGCGTAGCATTCGGGCATCTGCTCGGCCATATGTGTAATCGGGAACGGAGTACGAATACCGGCAACAACGTCCTCGCCTTGAGCATTCATGAGATACTCACCGAAAATACCGGCTTGACCTGTTGCAGGGTTACGTGTAAAGGCAACACCTGTACCGGATGTTTCACCCATATTACCGTAAACCATCTCCTGAATGTTAACAGCTGTACCCCAGCTGCTGGGAATATCGTGCATATGACGATAATAAATAGCACGCTCATTGTTCCAGGATTCAAAAACGGCCTTAACGGCTGTCAATAATTGTTCCTTCGGATCCTGCGGGAAAGGTTTGCCCAATTGCTGTTGATAAACAGCTTTCATCTTTTGTGCAACTTCCTTCATGTCTTCAGCATTCAATTCCAAATCGCCCTTAACACCGCGAGCTGCTTTAACTTCATCCATAGCGGCATCAAAATGGGATTTATCAACGTGCATGGCAACATCACCGAACATTGAAATGAAACGACGATAAGAGTCCCAAGCGAAACGGGGATTATTCGTCAATTCGGCAACAACTTCGACAACTTTATCAGTTAAACCCAAGTTCAAAATTGTGTCCATCATACCCGGCATTGAAGCACGAGCACCGGAACGAACGGATACCAAGAGCGGATTTTTCATATCGCCCAATTTCTTGCCGGTAATCTCTTCCATCTTTGCTAAAGTAGCGAAGACTTCGCTTTCAATTTCCGGAGCAATGGTTTCGTTATCTTCATAATAACGGTTACATGCCTCGGTCGTAATTGTAAAGCCGCGTGGCACCGGCAAACCCAAACGGGTCATTTCTGCCAAACCTGCACCTTTACCGCCGAGCAAATTACGCATTGAAGCGTTGCCCTCTTTAAAGAGGTAAACATACTTTGTCATCAATATTCCTCCATGTTTTTAACCTTACGGTTATATTACAATATAATTTCATACGCCTATTAGATTAGCACAAAATTACGTGCCTATAAATAGCAGAATCCGTTTTTGCGTCACAATGTTGATATTTTTACAGTTTTTTCAAGTCTTTTTGTGCGTTTATCCCATCTCACAGATTGTTATAAACTTAAAACTATTTGGTTTCAGCCTTAGTCAATCTGTTCATGTACGCTTGCGCAATACCCATATTTTCGACCGCTTCCACTAAAATTAAAGCCGCCTGATCTCTATCTGCCTGCCTTAAAGCTTGGAATAAACCGTTAGCAGCTTGAAAAGCTTTTTTGTCCGAAGAAGAAAAATCGGCCTCCACCAGTTCCTCATGCGGCAATTGTTTGAGATTGCAGGCATAATCTTCAAAGAAATAAGGAAAATCAATTTGTTTCTGTACAGCGCCCGGTAAGGCGGCATACAAATCCCGACTGACAAAAACAGCGATCTTTGCTGTAGCGGCACTTGCTTTCTTCCCGTTTACAAGTGTAATTAGATTTTTCGCCATCTCAGCCGGCGAACCGCGCAAAATTTTAACTTCAGCTTCAGGTGCATAATGGCGATACTTCATCCCCGGAGCTTTGGGCACATCCGCCGCCTTCAAATTCGGTAAATAATAGTCATGCTGTTCTACAACTTCAGCAGCATAGCCGTTAGCTTGTAAAATGGCATTGAATTGGGCGGCACTGACAGCTCCCGGCCGTAAAATATGATAAGGTTTTCGGCTTAAATCCAAGATAGTCGATTCAACTCCGAAAGCACTGTCACCGCCATCAATAATACAGGCAACTTTTTGCCAAAAGTCATCAATAACCGCTTTACTTTCAGTCGGGCTGGGTTTGCCGGAAATATTAGCTGAAGGGGCTGCTATACCGGCGCCGCAGGCTGTAATTAAGCTGCGGGCAATAACGTTTCCCGGCATTCTGATGCCTACTGTATCAAGTCCGGCTGTAATAATATCATTAACTTGTTGATTCCGCCGCAAAATAAAAGTTACAGGACCGGGCATAAAATTATCCACCAGCAATTTTTCTTCAGCATTGAGCGGCTGCACATAGCGTTGCAGCATCGCATAACTGTCTACGTGTAAAATCAACGGATTGTCCTGCGGTCTGCCTTTAACTGTAAATATTTCACGCAAAGCTGCCGGTTGATCGACCAAGGCACCGATACCGTAGACTGTTTCGGTCGGGAAAACGACCAATTGACCTCGGTGCAAATATTCCGCCGCTTGTAAAAGCTCGTCCGGTGCAATTTTATACTGCCCGTCGGCCGCCTGCACAGCTGTAATTAATTTTGTTTGCATAAAATCATCTTCTCTCTATTCGTTCACCTTGTGCTGTTCCGCCGCCTGCAATTCTTTGACCAACAGATCCAAATCGCCGGCCAGAATCTGCGGCAACTGATACAAAGTTAAACCGATACGGTGGTCTGTAACTCTACCTTGAGGATAGTTATAAGTTCTAATTCTCTCACTCCGATCACCTGTACCTATCTGGGAACGCCGTTCCTCTGAAAGTTTAGCGTTCTCTTCTTCCTGTTGCAATTGTTGCAAACGGGAAATTAAAACAAGCATCGCTTTTTCCCGGTTTTTAATCTGTGAACGTTCATCCTGGCAAGTAACAACCAAACCGGTCGGGAAGTGGGTAATTCTGACGGCCGAGTCTGTCATGTTGACATGCTGACCGCCGGCACCCGACGCTCTATAAGTATCGATGCGCAAATCTTTCGGATTGATTGCAAATTCTTTCGTCTCCGCTTCCGGAATAACGGCTACAGTTGCTGTCGAAGTATGAATTCTGCCGCCTGATTCAGTCGCCGGTACCCGCTGCACGCGATGGACCCCCATTTCATACTTCAATTTGGACCAGGCACCTTTACCTTCGACCTGAAAAACAATTTCTTTTATGCCGCCGATTTCCGTTTCGTTCAATTCCAGGGTTTTGCATTTGAAATTTTGTTTGGCGGCATACATTAAATACATACGGTGCAATTCCGCTGCGAACAGCGCCGCTTCTTCTCCGCCTGCTCCTGCCCTAATTTCCATAAACAGGCTCAAATTATCTCTAGGATCTTTGGGTAAAAGACTGAGATTCAATTCTTCTTCCGTTTTTTGCAAACGCGCTTCCAGTTCTTCCTGTTCGCTTTTAAGCAATTCGTGTAATTCTGGGTCATGATTTTCTAATAACAACTGACGGTTTTTCTCAATTTCCGTCTGCAAACTTGTATATTGGCGATACTGCTCGACTAAAGGTTGTAAATCGCCCAATTCTTTTGATAATTCCGTATAACGGGCTATATCGTTAATAATTTCCGGTTGAGAAAGTGTTTGTTCCAACTCTTCCAGACGCAGTGCGTATTTTTGTAATTTCAGTATATTGCTTTCCAACATCATTGTATTCCGCCTTCTTTAATGTTACGTATTTTAATCCGATCTTTTTCGCTGATTATCCGATTTATCCGCTTGATCCGCCTTCTCCTATCCGGCTTATCCGATTTATCCGATGGTCCGAATTATCAGCCCGTCCGACTTACCCGGCTAAAGTTCCGAAGCAAAATAGCGCAACACAAGGACCCGATCCCGACCGCCGTAATCCTGCCGCCATTTAACAACGTCATAAGAATATTTCTTTAAAAGTTCCTGCAAAGGCTTTTTCTGACGATAACCGTGTTCGAATAAAATATATCCGCCGTTTACAAGATACGCAGGCGCTGCCTGCAGAATTTTTCTGTAAAAATACAAGCCGTTTTCCGCTGCCTGTAAAGCGTTTTGCGGTTCATAAGCAGCAACGGAAGCCGGTAAAGTCTGCATCTCGCTTGCAGAAATATAAGGAGGATTGCTGTATATTATGTCGTATTTTCTTTCATTTTCCGTTAAACTCGGGAAAATATCAGCCTCTTCCAAATGTGCTTTGACCTGACGGCAAGCTAAATTTTCTCGACTTAGAGCAATAGCTGCAGGATTGATATCCGTTCCTGTCAATTCCAACTCTCTTGCACTTTCGCCTGCTATAGCAGCCAGCAACGCCCCGCTGCCGATACCGATTTCCAAAATTTTCAGCTTCTCCGGCGCCGTTTCTGCAACAGTTTCCTGCTGTGCAAAAGTTGCAGTCCCGGTTTGAGCTTGCGACTTGGGAAAAGAATTAATGCTTTCTAAAACTTCTTCTACCAGAACTTCACTGTCGGGGCGAGGTATCAGAACTCCGGGAACAATTTTGTAAGTAGAATTAAAAAAGTCAACAAAACCGCTAACATACGCCAATGGCCAATCCTGCGCCAGCTTTTCTATATCTGCAGCAAAAAGACGACTGATATCGGCAGCAGCCGGTTCATCATCGTACAAACGCAAGCGCAGTTGTGACTCGCTGATTTGCAAATATTTACGAGCTAACAAAATAATCAAATCCCGCCTGGTAATATCATTACGACAAGTTCGCAGCTGCAAGCAGGCATTTTTTATAAGTTGCAAATAAGTTTCGGCCATAATATTTAATTCCACTTGTTAAATTATCTGTAAATAAGAAAAAAGGAGGTCTAAGCCTCCCTTATTCTTACTTGCGTGATTCACGACGTTTGAATTTATCAACACGACCGCCTGTATCAATGAGCTTCTGACGACCTGTAAAGAACGGATGGCACTTGCTGCAAATATCAACAGTTATACTATCCATAGTCGACTTGGTCTCGAAAGTCTCACCGCAAGCACAACGGACAACGCACTTCTCGTACTTCGGATGGATTCCTTCTCTCATAATTTCACCTCACAAAAATATAGCGTGTGACAGTTGAACTTCACATATGCCATACCAGTAATAACTTTATAAGTCTACCGCTAATTCCCCGTCACTGTCAATAGCATTCGACTAAAAAGCGTTAGCGGAGTTATTTTTATTACCGGTATTCTTTTTCACCAGCGATTCTATAATGTCCTTGTCATTCAAAGACATAGTGATACACTCGATGAAATGAGCATTATTTTTAGTTTTCTGCATAAAGTTGAGGATAAGTTCCGTTACTGAAGCTGTATCCAGGCGGCTCAAAGCCTTACGGATAGCCCAGACACAATCAAGCTCTCTTTCATTCAGCAGCAGCTCCTCCCGTCTCGTACCGGAACGATTAATGTCAATAGCCGGGAAAATACGCTTCTCCGACAATTTACGATCCAGGAAGACTTCCATATTACCCGTACCTTTGAACTCTTCAAAAATAACTTCATCCATCCTGGAACCTGTTTCAACCAAGGCTGTCGCAACAATCGTCAGGCTGCCGCCGTTTTCAATTTTTCTGGCAGCACCGAAAAAGCGTTTCGGGCCATATAAAGCGCCCGGATCCAAGCCTCCTGATAAAGTCCTTCCCGTAGGATTAATCGTCAGGTTATAAGCGCGTGCCAAACGGGTTATCGAATCAAGTAAAATTACCACATCGCGGCCCAATTCCACCAGTCTTTTAGCTCTTTCCAAAACCAATTCCGTAATTCTGACATGATTTTCCGCAGTTTGATCGAAAGTTGAATAGACAACTTCTCCGTTAATTCGTCTTTGCATATCGGTAACTTCTTCCGGTCGCTCGTCTATAAGCAAAACAATCAGATGCGCCTCAGGGTTATTATGGCTGATAGCATCGGCAATTTTTTGCAATAAGATGGTTTTACCGGCTTTCGGCGGCGAAACTATCATACCGCGTTGTCCCTTACCGATCGGACAAATCAAATCAATAATGCGGGTGCTTAATTCATTACTTGAAGTTTCCAGAGTATATCTTTCCTGCGTATAAATAGGAACCAAACGCGAAAAATTAGGGCGTTTGAACAATTTTTCCGGGCTTAAATCATTAACATCTTTAATATAATTGATAGCCTGAAAGCGCTCATCACCTCTTTTTTTGCGTAAATAGGCGCGGACATAATCGCCTTCCCGCAAATTGAAGCGACGAATTAATTGCGGGGAAACGAAATAATCATTACTGCTTAAATTGTAATTTTCTGTACGTAAAAAGCCGTAACCTTCCTGGGTAATATTGAGGACGCCGCCGACTACTTCTCTTTTTTCCGGCTCAAGTGCTTCCGTTTCATTAATCTCATTAACTTCCGAATTTTCATTGACAGGATTAACTGCCTGATTTTCATTAACGGTAATAATTTCCGGCGCTACATTATTATTATTTTCGATTTCCGAATTAAGTAATACTTCAGGGGTGTTTTCATAATTCAGCTCACTGTTTTCCGTCGCTTTTTTCGCATACTTTTTATTATTTTCCGAATTGCGGTTCTCGCGTTTGTGAGCATTGAATTTGCGAGAATTATCAGCTTTATTGGCTTTATAAGATTTAGTCTGAATTTGAGGTGTACGCGGGGTAACGGTTATTTTTGTATTGCTGTTATCATCCCGGACCGTTAAAATCTGCTTTTTTTCTTCATTCGTCGGTGAAACGGTCTGCGCTTTTTTCGCTGCTTCTTTTACTGTTTCCTTCTGTCTTTCTCCTGCTTCGGTCGGTAAAATTTTCGGTTCTGCCGAGTTTGCTATAAATCCCTGTTCGGCAGCAGCTTCCTGAGTCATAATTTTTTGTTCGTAAATTTCTTTTTTACGAGGCTTTTTGCTGAACATTTCCGGGGTAAATTCAACATCGGGATTAGCTTCCACAATCGTTTTGTAACCGTGCGCCTGATCATCGGCCATCAGGGTTTCCATAAGTTCCTGACGTTTCTTCGGGAGCGCCTTACTGATTTTCATTAATTTACGCTTGACCAGTAATTTAACAAGCGTTTCTTTGCTGAGTTCACTATAAAATATCGGAACCATGTATCCTCCAAGGAAAATAAAATTGTCCGGATAAGCGGAAATAACCCGAACGTTGTAACGAGCAAGCAGTATAATCAGTGGAAAAAACAGAAATTTGACCTCTGTACTAGACTTGTAACAGAAAGTATTTTAACATATTTACTAATTCAGAAAAAGGCAGGAAAGTAAAAATGCTGAAATTAATTGCATTTATTTTAATGACTATCGACCATATGTGTTGGTTATGGCCCCATTATATTCCTTACGAAGTCGGTTTTATTCTGCGCTTAATATGCCGCCTTTCTTTCCCTATTTTCGCATATGACTGCGTAATGGGTTTAAGGCGTACGCACAGTATTGCCAAATATTTAGCACGTTTGGGTCTCTTGGCTGTAATTTCACAATATGCCATACATTTCGCTTATACCCATTGGCACGTACGGGATATAGCTGATTTCGTCAATATTTTCTTCACGTTGTTTGCCGGAATTGTTTTTATAATGAGCTTGGATCTGATTATCGCTTCCTACCGCTCATTCAGCGGCAAACGCAAGACGGAAAAGTGGCATCTTTTTCATTACGGCAACTGCCGCTTATGGCAAAAATTAACAGCGCCGACCGAAAACAGGTATGTTGCTTTTATTTGTCTGCTCCTGGGCTTGGTTTTAGCTATTTGCTGTCTTTTACTCGTCTATATTTTCAAAACCGATTATGCCGTTTTCGGTTTGCTGTTTATCGCGACTCTGCATTTTATCGTTTATAAATGCGGCGATTTCAATCCGAAGCTCGATAAGACCGCTTTGCAAAATTTAATTCCCGTTTACCTTTTACGCTTAGCTTGTGTTATCGGAGTTTATTTATTATTGGCCGATTATCTGCTTCCCTGGTTCGGTATAAACAGTTTAATGTTCGGCGATGTGCAAACTTTCGTTATTTTTATCCCCTATTTATTGCCGTTAGCCGCCAAAAGTCACCGGCCGAAATGGTGGGTCAGTCGTCTGCTTTATTTCTATTATCCTCTACACTTGTTGTTAATTTGTTATATACAATATCTTACAATCAGGTAAAGAAAAAGGCTCAGATTAATCTGAGCCTTTTTAAGTGGGTAGTATTGGACTCGAACCAACGACCCCTTGCATGTCAAGCAAGTACTCTAACCAGCTGAGCTAACCACCCGAAGCAAGATAATTATACATGTTTTGAGATAATTGTCAAACTTCTTGTATTAGTTCCGCTATTATCTATGAGTCACAAATGATAATGTCCCGGTATAAGCTGAAGACTTGACGTTAGCGACTTAAATCTCAATAATTCTCTGAGCCTGTCGTGCTAAATTCTCATCGTGCGTTACCATGATAATTGTTCTTCCAAGTTTATTGAGCAATTGTAAAATTTCAAAAACAATTCTACTGTTTTGCCGGTCCAAATTACCTGTAGGCTCATCCGCCAAGATGTATTTTGCATCTTTAATTAACAATCGGGCTAAAGCTACTCTTTGCTGCTCACCTCCGCTCAATTGATACACTTTCTGCGACAAAATACTCTCCGGTAAATTGACCTGTTTCAGGGCAGAAGCAATATCTTGCGCCGGATTATCGGGATTTACGGCAAATTTAGCCGCTATCTGCAAGTTAAAAGCGACGCTCTCCTCATCGATCAAAGCAAAATTTTGCAGCAAAAAACTCATCAAACTGCGATGATATCTGAGTATATGACGTTGAGACGTATACTTCTTCCCATCAATTAAAACATATCCTTGATTAGGTTTTTCTAAAAGAGCAATAATATTAAGCAATGAAGTTTTGCCACTGCCGCTTTTTCCGACGATTGCAACAAATTCACCATCGGCAATATCCAAATTCAAATTATGAAATATTTGATGTTCGCCGTAGGCTAAGCTGATATTTTTTAATTGAATCATCTATTTCCCCTCCTGTAAAACTTGATGTAATATTTTTCTTTGCAAATACATGCCGTAAGAAAAAATCACTATTATTTCCGTTGTAACTATCAACAATTTATTACACATACTTATTGCTGACGGCAAAATAAAAAGGCAAGTAATTCCGATATTAAAGAGTAGATATAAACTGTGAATTTGCCCGAAATTATAACCATGTAAGCGTTTAACACAAATACTGTATCTGTTTTTAGTGAAGTAGCAAACGGTAAACAGTATGACTGTCAAAAAAAGCAAACCTATAAGTAATCCGGTTATGATGTGCAAATATTTAATGTTTTTAATTATATTTGCAATTACGGCACCTCTTTGATTATAAACAGACGCAACCGAATTGTACGAAGCTGCTAAATCCAGTTTCTGAATATAAGGCATTATCTCACTAATCGGATTAATACTGTTTTGGCTGTAATAATAACAGGAAGACGTTAAATACGCGTAATAATAGCTGGCATCAATATTACCGGTATCGACAGCTACAATCGGGTCGTAAATTATATTGCCCTTTGCCTTTTCTACATTTTCATTATAAGTAAAATATTTGTTGCCATCGACAATATAAATGATATTTATTCGCAAGTCTGCTTGCTTGATTTTCTCCAATTCTTCCTTAAATTTTTTGTGATAAATATTGGCCACTTTAACTTTTTGGAAATAAAATCGTTCCGACAGAATATCTTTAAGTAAGTTATCAAACTTTTGCAATTTTTTCGGAACTAATACATTCAAGGTAAAATTATCAACAAGTAGATCTTTTTCGCTGATTTTCTTATCTTCTTGCAAAAATACAGGATGCCGTTTTAAGTAATTCCGATTAACTGTTATAATTTGTTCTGTCAAAGCAGCTCGAAGATCCTTTTCATTTAATACTTCCAAATTATTTGTATTTTTATACTTACGAGTATTGAGCAAAAATAAATTTCTTTCTTTTTCCAAAATTCGGTAAAGATTGGCGGTTCTTACTTCTAAAGGTCTTCTTTCTTTGATTTTATTAGTAATAAAGGAGGTTCTTAATAAATAAACATTTTGAGCCTCCTGCCATTGCTCATTGTTTTTCAGCTCTTTTTTCTGCAGTTGTAAATTACTTTGATTCAAAGTAATGCAAAACACTAAATAGATGAGAACTAAAATTTTAGCTGCCAATTGTAAAGAAAAAAGGAGATCGAACGGTCTTTTACCCTTGATGATTTCTGCTTGGTTATACATATATGTTTGGACTTTAATGTATAAGAATGCAAGCAGCAGGCTGTAAATATAAAGGAACAAATACAGTGCTGAAACAATTAGCGTCAATCTGAAGATATAATGGGTTATATTACAATAGTATAAATAAGCAAAAAGGCAAATTAAATTTATACAGATTGAAACGGCAAAGGCACTAATTACGCCCGATTGTAGGGATTTTAGAATATTAAAATCGGTATAACCGTTAATTTGCAGAATTCCTATTTTTTTAGCTTGGCGTAAAATATAATAAATATAGAATAGAGAATACAGGAAAAAGCAAAGCAATAAAAATGCCGCATTAATTCTGTAGTTATGTATCATTGAAATGATTTCTTCTAATATATTATTTTGAGCGTAAGCTTGGAAAATTTCGCACTTGCCCAACTTAGCGCTAAATTCCTCTTTTATTTGCTTGACAACGTCAATATTTGTTGCGTCTAAATAAAATATACCGATATAGCCGCCTAGCTCCTGCAAGCGACTGAACGGAGCGATTTCCAGGCGAAAGTTTTGAGAAAGAATATTAAATTTTCCTACTTGATGCGGATCTTCCGTTTGTCGGTTGCTGATAAAAGTGTCGGAATTTTCGGCCGGAAAGCTTCCTTGTTGTAAAAAAATGTTGTTTTTAAGCGTTCCGTCCGTAGTATATATAGCTAAATGTTGAGAGTCATGCCAAATTAAGCGAGAAATATTAACGCCGAATTTGTCGGTTATTTGCTTTATTTCCTGATACGCTTCTTCATTTTTTAATCTTGCATCGGTGTTTAAGATAATTTGGGTACGCCCGACATAACTGAATTGATTTATTTCCTGCTTGGCAAA
This sequence comes from uncultured Eubacteriales bacterium, assembly GCA_902373515.1. Classification (GTDB taxonomy): domain Bacteria; phylum Bacillota; class Clostridia; order Saccharofermentanales; family Fastidiosipilaceae; genus Amygdalobacter; species Amygdalobacter indicium. The sequence goes on from CABKML010000004.1 coordinate 54,301, forward strand.
ATACTGAAATAAAATAAATAATCCCAACGTAACAAAAAGGAGTAGAAAAAAGCTAAGTATCTTCTTCATAAGATGCTCCTTTCAACTGTAAACATTTATTTACACTCATTAAAAACTGCTATACAATTAATTGTATTAATTCAATTATAGCAATTTATATTTTTTTGTCAATGCGTCGGACAGCTGACAATAGGTGATTATGAGTCACAAATGATAATGTCCCGGTATAGTAAAATTATTATTTGAATGCAAAAAAGACGGTAATAATACCGTCTTTGTATAAAATGCCGAACAAACGGCCGCTGCATAAACTTACATCATTTCGCCGCTTCTCTCAAGTCTTCCCGGCGATTGACAATTACAGCACAACTGGCGTCACCGGTTATATTAACCACAGTTCTTCCCATATCAAAGATCCGGTCAATACCCGCTACCAAAGCAATTCCTTCCACCGGCAGCCCGACGCTTTGCAAAACCATGGCCAACATAATCATGCCGGATCCCGGGGTTCCTGCTGTCCCGATACTGGCTAAAGTAGCTGTCAAAACAATAGTCAACAATTGACCGGGAGTTAAATTTATACCATAGCAGGCAGCAATGAAAACGGCACAAACGCCCTGATAAATAGCTGTTCCGTCCATATTAATCGTCGCGCCCAACGGTAAAACAAAGCTGACAACATCTTTTCTGATATGCAAATTATTTTCCAAACAAGCAGCATTAAGCGGCAAGGTGCCGACAGAGGATGCGCTGGAAAAAGCGAAGACCATCGCCGGCAGGACGGCCTGAAAGAATTTTTTCGGAGAAGTCTTACCCAAGACTTTAACTGTGAAAGAATAGACTACCAACAAATGAAAAACATAAGCAACATAGGCCGCCAATAAAACCATCGTTAAAGAGCCGATAACTTCCGCCCCGTTAGCCGCGATAACCGGAGTTATCAAGCAAAAAACGGCATAAGGTGAAATTTTGACAATCATTTCCATGATAACCATGAATACATCTTCAATTGAACGATTTAATTTCGCCAGCGGTGCACCCTTTTCCTGCGAGATTATAATTGCAAAGCCGATAAAAAGAGAGATAACGATCGTTTGCAACATGTTGGCTTCAACTAAAGGTCCTAAAACATTTTTAGGGAAAAGACCAACTATAGTTGACATAATACCTGTAGCTTTGCCCGGATCGAACTTCAAATTTGTTGTTTGCAGCAATTGAAATGTTCCTTTAAAAATATGCGCCGACAGCAGACCGCCGACGACAGCAAAAGCTGTCGTTAAACTATAATAAAGTATTGTGCTTAAACCGATCGTTCCTACTTTTTTGATATCTTTCAGCGAAATTACACCGTCGATAATGGAAGTTAAAACCAGAGGTACAACGACAAATTTTAATAAATTAAGAAAAATTTGACCCAACGGTTTAACATAAGCAGCGGCAAAATCCGCTTGTCCCGTCTCCATTAAAATTAAACCGAAAATTATGCCCAAAAAAAGGGCTATAAGTATTTGCGTAGCCAGAGATAACTTTAATTTTTTTGTCATAGTTTTTTCCTCTTTTCGCCTCAATTAGCTATAATTATAGAATTAAGCGAGCGAGAAAAACAAGAATTAGTGATTTTTTCACATATTTATGTTTTATCCGACTAAAAACGCGATTTTCAAATGCGTAATTTTTATGCTAATTGCTATTAATAGTCGGCTTTTGTAAAGACCTGTTTTCGCCCAAAAACAATTGCAACAGCTAAAAGCAAGCAACATAATCCTCCGGCTTTTGTATTAGAACGATTCTCCCCTGTCTTAGTAACAATTTTTTTGATAATCTTGGTCGGCGGCGGCGGATTATCCGAGATTTCGGTCAATTTAATTTTTTCACTTTTGGTCGGCTGCGGCTTCTTTTCTTTCAACTTATTAATAATCGTTACTTTATCATCTTTCTTGTTATAAATTACTTGATAAGCATTATCATCATATTCTTCCTTCAATTCATAACTAATTTTATGCTGATCAAGCGAGCTGTATATCGGTAAATCGGTGACTGTAATCTGCCAGTGATTTAATTCAGTCAATTCATAAGTTTTATCCGTTTTCTGACCATCCTGATAAAGTCTAACGTTAACTGCTTTTAGCAGCGCAGATATATTATCACCCTCAGAATTTTGCCATATTTTCTGTACTTTAATATCTTTGACAGGCTTCAATATTACTTTTTCGCCGGCCAATTCATTGATTATATTACCTTTGGGGGAATTGCTTGTCCAATTAACTTTTGTCGTAAAACTTAATTCCAACGTGGCCTTAGGCGGTAGTTTAATATTATTATTAAAGTCAAAATCGGCTGTGTACGTTTTTGACTTGTCTTGCAGGACGATAGCGTGCTTTTGCGCATTGTATGTAGCGATAAAATCATCAGTCGGCTGACCGTTAACGGTTAAATGTAAGCTTCCTTCAACGAAACGCAAGCGCGGATCTAAGTTATCAGCAAAACTTAAATCATTTTTATTGCCAAGTTTAGCATATTTGCCGCTATGTAAAAGGATATTGTGATCAGACGGAATAAGCATCTTTAAATTAAAAGTTACCGTATCACCATTTTTTACCTGTTGCGTCTGTAACAATTGATTTTTTGTTTTATCTACTACATTTTTCGCAAATTCAGCTTTATGACCAGGCAAAATATAATATAAAGTTTTGCTGCCTAACAAATTAATCGTATAAGAATTATCATCGGCAATCGTGCCGTCTTCCGCTCCTAAAGGATTGGCCAAAGCATATTCCTGACCGTTGTAAGTTTGCAGATATGGTCTACCATTTTCTTTTATTTGCAATTGATATTTTCTTGTGATGTCTAAATCGTTTCTCCCATTTATTGCCGTAATTTGAATCCAATAAGTTCCTGCCTGCGATACAAAAACATCGTTAGCTTCCCAGCCGTACATGTTTACTCGCTTCTGCCCGCTTTGAATAATATTTCTCTTTTCATCCGCTAAATTTAAAGCAACTCCGGAAATTATAGACTTAGGTATCCAGTTGTTATAATTAACATCTGCCTGCGGCTGCAATACGACAATGCCTATACGCTTGCCCAATTTAACGCGCAGGGTTTCAGTCTTCGGATCAAATTCCTGCTTTATTATTCCATAATAGGAGCGTAAACTTCTCGGCAATTCCTTCAACTTGATTGCGCCTTCTTTTATAGTTAGCAATTTATAGTTGTAATCAGCTTCACCTCGACCATTAAATGCAGATAATTTAACTTTATTAACTGTACCGTCCGGCATAAGCAACTCCAGCTCATCCCCGTCACTTATAGCATAAGGCAAGCTCATATCAAAGCTGATTTTGATTTCTCTTTCAGCTTTTTCTGCTAATTTCAAAGTGAAAGTGTATACATCATCGTCTAAAACAGTTTTCTCCAGTATATATTGTCGTCCGGAAATTTCGACAATTTGCTTACTCAACAGATTTAAATCAGCCAACGGTAAAAAATCGCCTTGATCTGTATATTCTTTTTCTCTATATAAATAATACATCTTATTTTTTTGTTGCAAATTAATACTCTTATTATCTGCTAATTTTAAGGAAATAAAACTTGCAGTAAATTGCAATTCTTTTCCGGCAGCATCCTGAAACTTAATCGCATATTTTTTTAGTATTTTCTCTCTAAATTCTAACTGTAAATATTTTTGCCCGTTAATTATAGTAATTTTTCCCTGTTTTCTGCCCAATTTCGGTTCAGTAAAATTGACATTCAGAACATTGCCGTTATAATTCGCGTCCTCATCGCTCATTTCAATAACATAACGATATAATCCGTTATTAAGTTGCGTCTTCTGCTTAATATCTTTTTGCTCAAATTCGTATTCATATACATCTGAAAAGAATCCACCGTCATCAACTTCATTCTTAAAACTCTGTATATCGGGATTTTGACTATATATTGTATATTGCAAGTTGAGCACATTACTCTGCGCTTGCAAATTGTTAGGTAGCATAAAAGTTAAAATACCTACCGACAAGATCAGATAAAAAAGTTTCTTAAGCATGTTTTCGCCTCTCAAAAAAGTAGTCATAATTCTGTTTTCTCTACCAAGTCGCCAAAAACCGCCAAGCGCTGAACGGACTTACAGTCAATCGAAGCTTTCATTTTCAGAAGTACGTGATTTAAGGTCCTGTAAATGCCGGTAATTACGATACAGTTTACGCAAATAAACATAGCCGACTACAGCAAATAATATTATAAGCAAATTGAAAATCACTTCCGCATCAGCAAAATTAAGCTGATTAATCCAATAAGGCAGCATAGAACCCAACAAATTGAAAAATCCATGCAACAAAATACTATAAAAAATACTGTCGGTCCAAACGTATACGGCGGCAAGAATCAAGCCGGCAACAAATGTATATGCCGACTGCAACCAATTCCAATGGGCCAAAGCAAACAAACAGGCGGAAATAAAACAAACTGCCGGCAAGGGAAAAAAGCGTTTCAATTCGCCGATAACCATCGCCCGGAAAAACAATTCTTCCGCTATAGGCACTAAAATTACTACAGACAAAATTGTAATCGGTGCAAACGGATTGATTTTCTGCAAAATCATATTGTTGTATTCTTCCAAAGCACTTTGAAAAAAGGCATAATTTTTCGCTAAAAAAACGAGTAAGTTGGAAAAAAGCGAGCTGACGAACAACAAAAGACAGGCGATAAACGGTATATAGAGAAAAGTTCTGCCTGCCGGAACTTTCACGGCGATATAATCAGTTTGTTTGCGCCTGCGAACTAGCGCATACGAGATGAAGGTACCGCTTTGAATGATACTGTAAATTAAAGCTGCAAGCGGAAAAACAGAAGCTGCTAATTTATCTGTTGCATTTTCCGGCGTTAGCGGTTTTTGCATGGCAAAAATAAAAACGAAAGTTTGAACTGCAGCCGCAACAAGAAAAAAATACAACAAGCCTCCGAAAGTTTTAGCAATCGCCTTAATTTTTGTCAACATAATTTCTTACTCCTTTGCCAAAGCGTCCAGAACCATTCTTTCATTAAAACGGGTAAATGCCGCATCCAGCTCATTGCGATTAAGTATTGATTCAAATTGAATTTCTTCCTGCTTGAGCCTGTTATTTTTATTCGGTTTAATATGTAAAATTCGCATAATAATAATATCCGGAGCGTTATGTTCTCCGTCATCAGGTTCAAACGGCGCAAAAACTATATATTCCTGCTGATTCAATTCAAACAAATCGAGTTTTCGCATATAAAATTCATAGCCGTTATCCAAATCTTCTAAAACAATCAGCTTTTCTTCTAAATCTGTCGGTCTCTGTCCACGCATATATCTACCTGACAATCTTTGACTTTAACTATTTATTCGTTATAGATGATGTCGGGCAATTCCTCTTCATCATCCTCATCCATTAAATCGCATAATCTCTCATATTCATCGGCAACTTTATCAAACTCGTCATCCGCCAAAGTTTCAAAGCCTTCGCTGCCGTCGGGCAACTTGACCGAACGGGCGAATAAAGCCTCCGGTTCATCAGTTTCAGCTGCTGAAACCAATACATAATAATATTCATCTTCAAAAGGAAACTCATACGCAACGTAATACGTAAATTCCTCTCCTGTTTCATAATCGGTTAAAACAACTGTTGAAGCGGCCATTAAATCGTCATCGGAAAGTTCCGACTCTTCCGGCATAACTTCAACTTCCTCGTTGTTTAATTCACTGTCCTGCAATTTTTTGTTGTCTTTATCCTTTTTCATAATCATGCCCCTTTTATGATTTCTCAAATTATAACATATGCAATTAATCTCATAGTAAATATGAAAAACGGTCAACCTGCTGATGCCTGATTGACCGTTAATGACTCTACCGAGAATCGAACTCGGGATTCCGCCTTGAGAGGGCGGCGTCTTAACCGCTTGACCATAGAGCCGTGTTCATTATTGTAACAAATAAAAAAAGCATATGCAATACATCGACAGGCTTCTTGCTATTAATCTATGATAATTTCACCCGACTTGTAGTTGCCGGGCAGAGCAATTACAATAACAAAGAAATCAATTAGAACTATAATTTTTTCAAATTCAGCAATTATCAGGGATAAAACGATGTGCCAGACTATTGAAAAACCAACATTACTAATCCGCAATCTAAGTTTTGCTTATCATAACAAAATCGTATTGCAAAATGTCAACCTTGATTTATATCCGCAAAACAACTATCTCGTAGTCGGACAAAACGGTAGCGGCAAATCTACTTTATTACAATTAATCTGCGGTTTGCTAAAGCCGCAGCAAGGAACAATAGAATTCGGCCAGCGTAAAATCAATATTGCTTATCTGCCGCAAAACGCCAATACCGCTCCTGATTTTCCGATAACTTGTAAAGAATACATAAAATCAGGTTATTACTACAATCTCCCTTTTTGGCAATCTTTGTCGCCCGGAGAACGAAAACAGTGCTCGGACTGGTTGGATAAAGCGAATTTAAGTCGTTACAGCAATTGTCTGCTCAGCGACCTGTCTTCCGGCCAGCGGCAAAAATTACAGTTGGCTCGTTGCCTGCTGCGTCGGCCTGAAATCCTTTTATTGGATGAATCTACTGTAAACTTGGATAAATCGGGACAAAATGATTTTTTCCGTTTTTTACGGGCAGCACAGAAGGAAGCGAAATTTATCGGCATTTTCGTAACACATGCCTGGGAAAATTGGGCTAAGCAGGCCCCGACCGTGCTCAAAATTGAGCAGACTGCTTGCGTCCGCTATACTTTTGCCGAATTTTCCGAACAACAAATGCAAGAAGGAGAATTTTAATCTATGCAGATATATTTGCTTAAACTCTTGATTTGCGCCGTCTGTCTGAGTCTTATTTGTGCCGCTTTGGGACATATTTTAGTTTTACGTCATCTCTCTTTATCAGGAGATACTTTGTCGCATGGAGCTTTGGCCGGTGTCACTTTAGGTTTTGCCTGCGGCATCAATCCTACCGTGACGGCGCTGATTTTTACTGTTATTTGTGCTGCAGTAATTGAATGTTTACGCCGTTATTATCCTCAATACAGTGAGATTGTGCTGGCTATTATGATGAGTGTAACTATTGCTTTGGCGGCAATTTTCGCAAATTATGCTTTTGTTGCCGGCAATTTGTCCGCCTACCTTTTCGGCAGTCTGGCAAGTGTAAGTAATTTTGATCTGCTGTTAATTATAGTTCTGACAGTTATTGTTTTAATATATTTTATTGTCTTACAACGCTATTTACTTTTAATCTCTCTGGAAGAAAAAGTTGCCGCCGTTCAAGGTCTGCCGGTTAATTTAATTAACATTTCCCTTTCCGTCATAACTGCAATTACGGTCGCTTCAGCTGCTAAAGTTGCCGGAACATTGGTAATTTCCGGACTGTTGGTATTACCGGCAGCTGCTGCCATGTTATTGAAAAAAGGCTATTATCGCACTTTATATCTTTCTGTGCTTATCGCTTTAATAAATTCTTTCGGGGGAATTATCCTCTCTTATCTGGCCGATATTCCGCTTGGAGGGGCGATAATTCTCTCGGCGGCATTGAGTTTGAGTGTCTGCCTGCTTGTTAAAATATCTCGTGTTGATTAGTCTTTTCCGCAATCTTTCTTATAATCTTACCTGCATTTGACATTAAATACATGTAAAGTTACAATTCACTTGAATTTAATTGCATGTGCAGCGAGTTTCGGCATAGCTGTGTTTATACATCTAAGAAAAGGAGATTGGCCGTGAATTTTGGCGAAAAATTAAAGAAGCTTCGTGCTGAACGACACATTAAGCAAGAAGATTTAGCTGAATTATTAGGTGTCAGTGTCAGGAGTTTATCTAATTACGAAAACGGCTTACGTTTTCCCAAACATAAAGAAACTTACGAAAAGTTGGCTCAAATTTTTCAAGTTGACTATAACTATCTTTTAGATGAACAAAGCAATTTCGTGCATCAAGTTTACAGGGAGAGCGGGAAGCAGGCCAAAGATGACGCTTATGCTTTACTTAACAGTCTGACCTCCTTGTTTGTCGGCGGTAAATTGAATGCAGATGAACGGGATGAAATTATGCGGCTGCTGCAAGCTGCCTATTGGCAAGCCAAAGAGCAGGAAAAAAGCTCCAAGTGACGGAATTATCCTAGTAATAACAGTCACCGAAAAAAAACAGCGAAAATAGAAAATCCCCTTTACAGCCTCAAAGAGAGACGGTAAAAGGGATTACAAATATTACGCAAGAATCAATCACTTAAAAGCGTCCGGTTCCCGATCATTGCCTTCAAACTCATTGTCGCTATCAGAATCGTTCCGTTTAACCGCTTTTCTTTTACTTTTGCCGTTCGGGCGATTTTTGCCTTTCTTTTCCGCTTCATTCGCCGTACTATCTTCTTTATTGTTGTCATCTTCAGCCTTATCTGCATCTTTTTGTTTTTCTTCTTTGGCTGAAGTGTTTTTCTCAGGTTTGGCCTCGCTGAATGTCAATTTAATCTTCTTAGTCTCACCTTGACGCCAAACTTCAAGTTCAACCGTATCACCGGCTTTATAACGATCTTTAATAGCATTCAAGGTTGTTGAATTTTTGGTAGGCTCACCGTTCATTTTGGTTATAATATCGTGTCTGCGTAAACCGGCTGCTTCGGCGGCGGAATCTTTATCAACGGCAACAATATAGACACCTACGGGCATACCGTATAATTCGGCGTTACTTTCGGAAACATCCGTTACTCTTATGCCCATAACCGGTCTGCCGCTGACATAGCCTTTTTTCAACAACTCGCTGATTATTCTTTTGACAGTGTTGGACGGAATAGCGAAACCGATACCTTCTACCCCTACGCCGTCACGGGATGATGCCTTGGCCGTATTTATACCGATCAGTTCGCCGCGATTATTCAGCAGAGCGCCGCCGGAATTACCTGCATTAATGGAAGCATCCGTCTGAATTACATTATTCAATCTGGTTAATTTACCGCTTTGCGCAGATTTAGTGTAAACTTCACGATTCAAACCGGAAATTATTCCCTGGGTCACCGTACCTTCCAGGTCACCTAAAGGATTGCCGATGGCAATAGCTTTTTCGCCGATCTCGACTTTTTGCGAATCGGCAAGTTTGATATAGGGAAAAGGTCCTTTTTTGTCGGTTATCTTCAGTACCGCTAAATCAGTTCTGGCATCTCCGGCTACCAACTTGGCTTTGTGCGCAGTATCATCACCGGCTAAATTGACGGTAATTTCTTTCGCGCCTTCAATTACGTGATAATTAGTTACAATATAACCGTCTTTATCAATGATTACGCCGGAACCGGCTCCCGTCACCTTGTCTTTGCCCCAAAAATTCTGGACTTCTATTTCCGTTTTAATAGCAACAACGGCCGGGATTGCTTTTTTCACCACCTGTTGCGTGCTTAAACCGCCGCTTGCCAGCTGTTCTCCGCTCGTCGTATTATCCTGATTTTCAAAAGCAGCTGCATGCTGAGCGCTTCTGTTATCAGAACTCTGATTGGCTAATAAGTTATTGTATTTTTGCAGCAAAATGAAGTTGGAAAAAAGCGAAAAAGCTACGCCCGCAATTATAAGAACGGCAAAACTAATTTTCCAAAATTTCGCTCCCGCGTTTTTCTTAACAGACGGCATATTTTTCGACATTTGCTCACAAAAAGCCTGATAATCAAAATTATTATTCTCATCCTGCATATAATCACCTTATTCCTTTGAACTTTAATTCGGTCTTAGTATAACAATGAAATTTGACTTTATTGCAAATAAAGCGCCGACTAAGTGGTATTTTATTGTTGAAGCAGCTGTAAACGCTTACGCAGAAATCTTAGCCGATTAATTAAAACTATTAACACCGACGCATCAAGTGCCAGAACAACTGCTGCCAGAGAAAATAAAAAAGTCGCCATCGCCGGCAGGCGATTAAATTCGTTACTATAAGCTTTAACGATAAATAAGCAGGTCAAAAAAGCACCGACAAAAAGCGCCGCACAAATGTATAACAAGTTCAATAAGCGGTGTTTTTGTAAATTCAAAGCACCTTGCAAAACTATTCTGCTTACATTGTTCTTACATTCAGGACAAAGTAAATCTTTCTGTTGTCTCCATTGCAATTGCAGCGACCAGACAGATTCCTGTCGACAAAACGGGCAAGTTACAACAAATTCTTCCTTGCTTGTCGTTTTCACCATTTTCTTCTCCCTCCTTCTGCAGACAGCGTCAACTATGAAATAACTGCCACTATTAACAGGAATAATGGCAGTTTGGATTAATCAAGCAAATCATGTCGCTTGCCGCATCAATAGATAATACCTCTATCGGGGTCCAACGTGGCAATAGAGCCGTTTTTCAAAATCTTAGTGGCATTTTCACAACCGACAAGAACCGGAATATCCAAAATTGAACCGGCGATCTTCGTATAATCTTCCGAACCCTGTGATTCAACCACCAGGGCGGCAGCTCCTCTGATAATCGGCAAATGTTTTTCACTGATGCGCTTAGCTACAATTATTGTACCGTGAGGCATCTCCAGATTCTCCACAAAGTCGGTGCTCTTCAACACCATAATTTCTCCGGTAACTTTATGATTACCGTAGCCCAAGCCTTTAGATAAAATATTGCCGACATTCTGAACCATCAAGCTGTTGGTCGTACCGCTCAAACCTAAAGGTTTACCGCATGTTTCAACAACAACATCGCCTTTGGTGACAATACCGTTCTGCTCCGCCAAAGCGATCGATTCGGCAAATAAATCATCTTCCTTGTTAGCAATTTTCACCAAAAAAGCCTGAACACCCCAAGCTAACTGCAAATTTCTTAAGACCCGTTCGGAAACTGTGGTTGCAACAATCGGGCAGGCGGGACGGAAACGTGATATAGCACGGGCTGTACGTCCCGACATAGTAACCGTCATAATGGCTTTGGCATTCAAGTCCATAGCCGTGGTGCAGCAAGCATGGGAAATTGCCGTCGAAACTGAAGGAAGTTCGCTGTGACGTTCCTGCTCGAAACGTTTCCAGTAATCTATCTTCGATTCGGTAAAGCGGGCAACTTTGTCCATCATCTGTAAGCTTTCAACCGGATATTTACCGGCTGCCGTTTCACCTGAAAGCATCGTGGCGGATGAACCGTCATAAATAGCATTGGCAACGTCGGTAACTTCAGCTCTTGTCGGGCGCGGATTTCTAATCATCGAATCCAACATCTGGGTCGCTGTTACACAAGGTTTGCCCGCCTTATATGTAGCATGGACCATCATTTTTTGGACAGCCGGAACTTCTTCCACCGGGATTTCAACGCCCAAATCGCCGCGGGCAATCATAATACCGTCGGAAACTGCCAGAATTTCGTTAAAGTTCCTGACACCTTCCCGGTTTTCAATTTTAGAAATAATTTCATAATGAGCGGCACCGTATTCTTTCAGGATACGTTTAATAGCAATAACATCCGCGGCCTTACGAATAAATGAAGCTGCAATAAAATCAAAATCGTTGGTTGCGGCATATTTCAAATCTTCCACGTCTTTTTCGGTCAATGCCGGCAAATTAGTGTTAATTTCAGGTAAGTTGATGCTCTTGTAATCGGAAACCGGACCTGAGTTGGTGCAGACACAATGAATATCGCGGTCTTCAATGCTCTCAACCCGCAAGCCGACCAAACCGTCATCAATCAAGATTTGGTCTCCTTTTTTCAAGTCTTTATCCATGTCCTTATAGCTGACGGAAAATTTCTCCGCCGTACCTAAAACATCCTCATGCGAAATAACGACTTTCGTGCCTTCCTGCAAATTAACGCCTTTATTAACAAAGTGACCTGTACGAATTTCCGGTCCTTTAGTATCCATCAAAGCCGCAACAGGCATATTCAACTCTTTACACAAACGTCTTAACATAGCCAGACGCCGCCCGTGCTCTTCATATGTTCCATGAGAAAAGTTGAAACGGGCAACGTTCATACCGTTGATAATCAACTTCCGCAGAACATCTTCATTGTCGGTAGCCGGTCCCAATGTACAAATGATTTTTGTCTTACGCTTATTCATAATGCAACCTCTTATTCATTTGAATTTTCAATTTATTTTTTGTTAGGCACTTTATTGCGTCCGGCATCGTTTCGGCGTTGTACCTGACTGATATGCTGTACCAGGCTATGTAATCTTGCGGGGATTGTAATAGTTTTGTTGCGTACTAAAACCCGTCCGAAGTCAACACAGATCCACATCACATCGTCAGTTACCGCTTGTAACCAGCGCAACAACTTAAAATAGAGGAAAGGTAATGTTATACATAAGCAGAGCAATATTATCCCGATAACAAAAGCAATAAAAGCCAAAACGGCGGTACTGGCAAAAAGGCCGGAAGTTTGATATCTCTCAGTATAATATTCAATCGCCGTACCGACAGTATCATTCAAAAATACGGTCATAGAATTTAATGTATTGCTGAAATCAATATCCAAGCTAGGTGCCAGCCACTTGAAAAAGGCTAAATAAAGCATCAGATATTTGCAAAACTGCACAAATAAAATTATAAAGCGCACAAGCAAAGAACTGCGATAATAAATAACGCACAACAAAGGAGAAATTAAAAAGAGTAAAGAACCCAATAATAACCAATTCAAATGATTATCGGCAATTAAAAACGGCGTACCCGACGTATTGATACGGTAAAAAGCATATAACAGGTACAACCAGAAAATCAAAGAAATCAGCAAGTTGACACCTGTATGTTTCCTTGTTTGATAATCAGTATCGCTCCACATAGGTCCAAGCAAAGCGCCTTCTAAAAAATCCATGCACAACCTCCTACTCCATTTATATTTTAACAGAAAAGGCGTGACATAAATATTAAAATATCAAGAATTAGCTGCTGTAATTGTTTTTGTCAGCTAATAACTTAAGAAAGTGCCCGTTTTTGTGCCGAATCGCTCAGGATGTTTTCAGTCATTCAGCTGTTACTTCGTTTTGCCGTCGGGTGTTTGTGTTAATCGGTGCGAGTAAGTTGAACTTCAGCATACAATGAAGCAATTTCCGCTTCATCCAACTGTCTGACCGCTCCGACGGCCATATCCTGTAAAGCCAACGGACCCTCCTGCAGACGCAGCAATCGTTTTACAGTATAACCGCAAGCGCTCAGCATTCTGCGCACCTGATGAAATTTCCCCTCCTGTACCGTAATTTCGGCACTTGTAGAATTCAGGCGATGAAATTCGGCCGCCAGCGTGACAAAGTCTCCGAGATTAATTCCCCGGGCAAATTCAGTTTGAACAAGCTGCGCCGCCGTTGAAGACATTTCCGGTTCAAAATCGACATAATATAATTTCCGGATTTTCCATTTAGGTTGGGTCAGGCGATGAATCAACTCGCCGTCATTCGTTATCAGCAAAAGGCCTTCCGAATATTTGTCCAATCTGCCGACACAACTGAATTTACGGCTGCGATAAGCAGGCGGAAGATAATCCAAAGCACAAGGTACACCTTCAGCTTCGGGCATCGATAAAACACCCGCCGGTTTGTTCAGCAAAAATACGGTTTTGGCATAAAAATCTATTTTTTCTCCCCGATAGCAAATATACGGTAAGTCAGCAGTATTAATTTGCAAATCGGCTTTAAGTACGACCTGACCGTGCAGGGTAACTTGTCCCTGACGCAAAATTTTCTTAATTTCGCTTCTTGTTCCCAGGCCTCTATCTGCCAAAACCTTATCCAGTCTCATTCTATCTTCTCACAGTTTCAGGCTTAAGCAACAACTTGTCGCCGGACTTTGTCGGCAAATGCCGATGCAAATAATTAGCCAATGCGGACGTTTCGAACTTGCCGACAACAGCGGAAGAAATCATCGTTGTCATTAATGACCAGGCAACATTGGCCAAAGGTAAATAACTTATCGACAATCCTAAAACGATTAAATCCAAAGCCATGTATGTCATGCCCATCGGCACTTTCAATTTATTAAATAAAAGCAAAACGAAAGCATCGTCGCCGCTGGTGGCAAAGCCCAACAAAACGACAAAAGAGCAGCCGACGCCGATACTTAAGCCGCCGATAACGGCAGCTAAAGCCGGATAAGCGGCCAAGCTGGGCAAAACAGGTCCTATCGCCATAAAAATCTTCAGCATCAAAGCATAAAGGGCGGCGGAGAACAATGCCTTTTTTATAAACATTTTTCCTAATAAAGAAAAAGCTAATAAATAAATTGTACTGTCCGTTATTAAGCCCCAATAAGAAGGCTCCAAGCCGCTGAAATGGGCTAAAAGTAAAGACAATCCCAGCATTCCGCCCTCGGTTATTTTGGCTTGCATATGTATATTTACCATAGCAAAAGCCATTAAAGAACAGCCAATAAAAAGGCTGAAAAAAGAAACCTTATCCAGGCCGAAATGACGTTCAAAAAACTTCAGCATATAACACCTCATACCGGTTACGGTATCGGGGACGCACACCTTAGCAAAACTTAAAGTTACCTAAGCTCTAAAAGGTTAGGTCTCCGGTTCTCAGATGGTGATTGATGATATTTGTTTGCTGATTTTTTCTTGTAAAAACTCTGCCTCATTTGAACTTTTTCTCTGCCGCCAACCTACATCAGGATTGACGTAGCGCTTTGAATCGTTCAAAGTAGTAACAGATAAAAACTACTCGCCTGACAAAATAACAGTTAAAAAATTTCTGCTACAGCAGACGGTAACCATCGCGCGACTTTCTAAATCGCTACTCATGCTATTATAATGCCATATATCGGGGAAATTGGCAAGTAATTAGAATTTGCCTGCCGTTATAAGCAGCTCAGCGGCTCATAATAATAATAAAAAAAAGGCGCTTCACTTTTCGTTTTTCCAATGTTGCCGAAGAGAAAGCGCCGAATGTGCACAAAATTTTATTTATTATATCGTTGTTGCTGTGATTGCAAAAATTCCGCATCACTGAAGTAATCAATACGCATAGCTTTTTTGACTTGAGCTAAAGTTGCAGCTGCCTGCCGTTCGGCCGCTTCGGAACCGGAGCGCAAAATGTCATAAACATCGGCCAAATTCTTACTGAGTTGCTGCCGTTTTTCTCTAATCGGACGTAAAACATCTTCCAAAACAGCTAAAAGGAAGCGTTTTACTTTAACATCACCCAAGCCGCCGCGCCTATAATGCTCTTTCATTTCTTCCAGATTTTTATATTCCGGGCAATATTCAGCGAAATGAGCGTCCACAGCAAAAGCATCCAGGTAGGTAAAAACGGTATTGCCTTCAACTCGTCCCGGATCTGTCACTTTCAAATGCGTAGGATCGGTGAACATCGACATTACTTTCTGTTTAAGCACATCATCTTCATCCGCCAAATAAATGCAATTACCGAGTGATTTACTCATTTTGGCCTTACCGTCGATACCAGGCAGACGATTACAGACGGAATTCTTCGGTAAAACTGCTGTAGGCGATACTAATACTTCGCCATAAATACTGTTGAATTTGTCGACTATTTCCCGACACTGCTCAATCATCGGCAGCTGATCTTCACCTACGGGTATAATGTCGGCTTTGAATGCTGTAATATCGGCAGCCTGACTGATAGGATAATTCAGGAAACCGGCAGGAATGGAAGTTTCAAAGTCACGCAGTTTTATTTCGTTTTTCACTGTCGGATTACGCTGCAGCCGGCTAACTGTAACCAAATTCATATAATACATTGTCAATTCACATAATTCCGGAACAGCCGATTGGACAAAAAATGTCACTTTTTGCGGATCCAGACCGCAAGCCAGATAATCCAAGGCTACTTCCAGAACGTTATCCCTGATTTTAGCGGGATTTTGAGCATTATCGGTTAAAGCTTGAGTATCTGCAATCATCACATACATTTTATCGACGTTGCTGCAATTCTGTAATTCCACCCGCCGTCTTAACGATCCGACATAATGACCTACATGCAGTCTGCCTGTCGGTCTGTCTCCTGTCAAAATTATATTACCCATTCCGAGTTCCTCCCAAAAATGTCAATTAATTCCTAAGTTTAGCACAAAATAAACGGTTAAGAAAACGCCGACAAATACAGCTGCCGCTTTGATTGCCGCTGCTAAAGGCAAAAACGGTAAGGCGAAAAATCCCGGCATAATTAGCAAAAGCAAAATAAATGCTGTCAGTAAAACTGTTATTAAAACAAATCTTCGGCAATTGAAAGGACGGGCGGAATAAGTTAATAAAGCGAAGGCGGACGCAGCTAAAGTTAAAAGCACCGCCCAACTGCGCATAACTGCAAAAGTCGGATAATGCTGCAGCAAAAATTCCCATAAGCAAATATACAAAAAAGCAATAAGTGAAGGTATTAAAGCCCGTTTATATACATCCCGCCAAAAGTCGCCTTTAACTTTGGCTTTATTAGCCTGCAAAGTCAGAAAAAAGGCCGGAATACCGATGGTTAATGTGGAAATAAGGGTTAAATCCACCGGGTACAACGGATATTTCAAAGGCAAGCATAAATAAAGAAGACACAATAAAGATGAATAAAAAGTTTTGGTTAAAAACAAAGAGGCAACTAATTTAATGTTGTTTATTACACGGCGGCCTTCATAAACTGCTGCAATCAAATGCGCCAATTGATTATCCAAGAGCACGATATCGGCGCTGCGTCTGCAGGCATCCGCTCCGGCGCACATGGCGACGGCACAATCGGCTTTTTTCAAGGCCGGAATATCATTCACCCCGTCGCCTGTCATAGTAACGACATTGCCGGCGGCCTGATAAGCGGCCAACAATTGCTTTTTTTGTCCGGGACTGACCCGACCGAATAAGTTATAATTCCGAATTAAATAGTCATAATCGGCTTCTGCACCGTAGGAACTTAAATCGCAGGCCGTCAAGGCAAAGGGAAAGTTTGCTTTGGCCGCCAAGGCGCGAACAGTTTCGGGATTGTCGCCGGAAATAATTTTTACATCGACATTCTGCGCTTTGAAATAGTTGAAAATTCGGGCAGCATCCGGACGGATGCCGTCAGTCAGCAAAATCAGGGCAAGAGGTTTTATCTCCGCCTGATTTTCTTTTTCCGCCAATAGTAAAACTCTATACGCCAGGCGACTCAGCTCTTTTAATCGGGGCTGTAATTTGCTTAAAGCCGGTGTTTGAGCCAGAATAAACTCGGCTGCGCCCAAATAATAGGTGACCTGCGGCCATCTTACGGCCGTATATTTTTTCTCGGAAGAAAAAGGTATCAGTTCTTCCCAGACACCTAATTTATCCTGCCAATCCCGTATTATAGGGGCATATTTTCCGAAAGCATTATTAATCGCCGCTGCCGTTAAATTATCAACTTTATTGGCCTGTAATATATATAAAGCCAAAGCTGCCAGATTTTCTTTTCCCGCCATCCCCGCCGGCGTAATATCACTGCAAGTTTCCGCATCACAAAGCAGAATCCCGCTCACTTGCATGCGACCGTCGGTAATTGTTCCTGTTTTGTCCAAGCATAAAATATCGGTAGATGCCAAAATCTCGACTGCCGCCGTTTTTTGCAATAGGCAATTGTTTTTACCCAAATTGAAGGCAGCCAGCGCAAATGCCACTTCCGTCAATAAAACCAAACCTTCAGGAATCATCCCGATTATTGCTCCGGCAGTCAGTACCAGCGTATTCGGCCAATCATAAGATGTATAATAATTTTTCATGAAAATTAAAAAGAACAGCGGTAAAGTTATCGCCGCTAAAATGCTTATAAGTTTGTTCAGACCGAGACGCAGACGGGAGTTTTCCTGTTTCACAATTTTGGCATTCGCGGTAAGCAAAGCGGCAAAAGAATTATCTCCCACCAGACAGGCCTGAATCCAAGCCTCCCCGGCTGTACAAAGCGTACCGGCGTAAACTATATCATCATTTTTTTTGCTGATCGCTTCCGCTTCTCCCGTCAGTAAAGCTTCATCTACTATTATTCCGTCAGTTTGAAAAATAATTCCGTCTACCGGTATTTGCATGCCGCTTTTAATTTCCAGCAAATCATTTTCTAAAAGTTCAGAGCTTTTTATTTGTTCAATTTGCCCTCGGCGCTTGACTGAAACTTGCGGTTCAACTAATATTGCCAACTTATCGAGCAATAATTTCGCTTTGATTTCCTGGTATATGCCGATAATCAAGTTAAACACTACCACACCCATAAACATACCGTTTTTTATATAGGTGAATTTATAAGCGGCAGCGATAAGAATAAACAGAGCTAAAACGAAATTAAGTAAATTAAAAACGGTGAATAAATTTCTCCTGATAATACTGCCGACTGTTGCCGTCCTACCGGCAGAGCTGCGATTAATTTGTTGTTTATCCTGTCGGCAGGCGATTGCCGCCGCATCCAAACCGGCTGCCGTCAAAGGCAGCGCATGGGCCTTAATATTTTTCTGCCAAGTCAATAAATCGGGAATTTTCCGGTCAGATTGCGTCCCGGTCAATTCCTTTTTCATATTAAATCCTCCTGCAAAACTAAAGTCAGACGTTGATGTTGCGGCTGCAACTTGGTCAATTTAACCCCCGCTGCCCGTAACATTCGTCTGGAAGCCTGCATATAAGGTTCCTGCGCATGCTTGTCCGACAAATAAATAACTTCTTTTATCCCCGACTGAATAATAGCCTTGGCACATTCATTACAAGGAAAAAGCGAGACATATATACGGCAATTTTGAAAAATGGTGCCCGGATTATTTAATATGGCATTTAATTCGGCATGACAAACATAAGCATATTTCGTGTCTATAAAATCGCCTTCTTTGGTCCAGGGAAAATCATCATCGCTGCAGCCGATAGGGAAGCCGTTATAGCCGGTAGACAAAATTTTATTTTGTTGATTAACAATGCAGGCTCCCACTTGCGTACTGGGATCTTTACTTCTTTTGGCCGCCAAGACGGCAACCGCCATAAAGTATTCATCCCAATCAATATGTTCCTGTTTTTTCTTTTCCTGCATAAGTTTATTCCTCAAGCTTGTTATTATCTGTTGCTTCGATCCGCAGTATCGGGAGCCTGACGGCCGGAGCCGTTTGATCTGCCTGCTCGGCGGGAAGCGTCCGAATTGTTCGATCTGTTGGAATTGTCGGAACTGTCCGTAGAAGCAGAATTCTGTTCATCGCGGTCAGTGCTGTCAGGATCCCCCTCACTTCTATGTCTGCGCAATAAGGGGCGACGGCGCGACCGATGTTTGCGCTCGGAGCGATTATCGTCCGTCTTGCCGTCATTGTCGTCCTGATTCTCACGCTTATCCTTGTCGCCATCCTGATCGGAAGCATTCTCGTCATCGTCATCTTCCAATTTCCAATAGTCTCCCGGATAGGCCTTTTCCTTATCGTCATAATATTGTTCCAAATCTTCTTCACTGGAAACGGTCTTAGGCTCCAGCGGCGAATCTTTGACGAAATATTCTTTCTCGACATAGTTATTTTCTACTTCTACTTCGCTTGGCAATTTACCGGTTAAAGTAGATATGGAATGTTCGACAATATTATCCGGTCTAATCCAATCTTTCGGCGGTTTATCACTATGAATCCGCTTCATTACATCTTGCCAGATATGGACAACGTTACCATTATCCGCTTCGGAAATTTCAGTAGTTTTCAAGCGGTTATCAAAACCATACCAGGTAGCTGCGGCATAATAAGGCGTGTAACCGCAGAACCAACGGTCGACAATAGAATCTGTCGTACCGGTTTTAGCGGCTACCGGAATTTTTTGGCCTTGAGCATTTTCAATTC
This sequence comes from uncultured Eubacteriales bacterium, assembly GCA_902373515.1. Classification (GTDB taxonomy): domain Bacteria; phylum Bacillota; class Clostridia; order Saccharofermentanales; family Fastidiosipilaceae; genus Amygdalobacter; species Amygdalobacter indicium. The sequence continues at coordinate 74,009 of CABKML010000004.1, forward strand.
CGCGCACATTCCACAAATAAGCCAAACCGGCTGTATCGTTGGCCGATACGGCACCTTCAAAGTAACCTTCCAACATTTTAGTCGTCATAAAAGCTGTTTGCGGACTGTAAACATTCTGCATATGCGGCTTGGATTCAAGTATTGTATTTCCTGTCGCATCTTCAACTTTAGTAAACGAAGTCGGTTCGATGTATTTACCGCCGTCAGCTAAAACTTGATAAGCTGTAGCCATCTCCAACGGACTTACACCGTAAGTTAAAGCGCCCAAAGCCAAAGATAGCCACGACTGATCATCTTTCAGTTCCATGCCTTCCATATGCAGATACTCTTTCGCCTTCGGTACGGTCAATTTTTGAATTAATTTTACGGCAACGACGTTGTTTGACTGTTTCAAAGCATGCCGAACTGTCATCGGTCCGACGTGGCGACGATCAACGTTGTTCGGCCATTCTTCCTGCGGCTTATCTTTATTGAGGAATACAGGTTCATCGACGATCATCGAAGCACCGGTAATCAAGCCCTCTTCAATCGCCGGCGCATATACGGCCACCGGTTTAATAGATGAACCGGGTTGACGGCGAATATCCGTAGCTCTGTTAAGATAAAAGTTACCTGTTTTCTCACCGTAGCCGCCTGCCAGACCGACAATTTTGCCCGTTCCGACTTCAATTATCGCCATACCGGCCTGCGGTTTCTCCGGCTCATTCACGAAAGCTGCCGGATTTTTCTGGAATAACTTGACATTGTTGAAGGTCGCATCAATATCACTCTGTATTTTGGCATCAAAATTGGTATAGATACGCAAGCCACCGGAACCGACAAGTTTATTGGCCAGTTCAAGAGAATAACCTTTTTCTTTCTGTAAGGCCCGCACAACTTGACGATGTACATACTCTATATAATAAGTGTTAATGACTTGTGAGCCGGCGCCGTCTTTGTTCTGGCGGAATACCAACTCGGTATTTAAAGCTTTTTTGTAAGCAGCTTCATCAATAAATCCCTGTTCGAACATCTTGAGTAAAACTTGTCTTTGCCGCCGCAAAGCATTTCTCCGACCGCTTTCACGTAAGGGATTGTATGTAGCCGGACTTTTGGGAATGCCGGCCAAAAAGGCACATTCTTCCAAAGTTAAATCTTTCGGTTCCTTGTCAAAATAAGCTTTGGCTGCACTTTTTATACCGACATAGGAATTTGCCATGGGCACAAGATTCAGGTAGTTCTCCATGATCTTGGATTTACCGAGTTCCTGCGTCAATTTTATCGCTCTATACCACTCCTGCACCTTTCTTTGGGCACTGGTACGGTTATCTCCTGTTAAAAGTTTAACCGTTTGCTGGGCGATAGTCGAACCGCCGTGACTATTCTCCAAATCGAAGATAAACCCGGCAACAGCGGATAATATACGTCTGGGGTCTATACCGATATTGGTCGCAAAGCGCTGATCTTCAACAGCTATAAACGCTTTGGCAATATAAGTCTCTGCCACTTCACTCAATGCGACATAATCACGATCAATATTTTGCGAACCCGTCTGCTTGCCGATTTCCTTACCGTCTTTATCGTAAAAATATGAAGTTTGAGCACCTTTGGCCAACAAAGACGCGGAAATGGGCTCAGTTGTTGCTACATAACCGACAACTATTCCCAGGCCGATGGAGCCGAAGAAAATAATCAAAGCCAGGCAACAGACCAACAATAACTTAATTACGCGAAAAAAGCCTTTAGATAAGGCCGCTGCCACCGGTAAAGAATAAACCGAACGGGTCGGACGACCTTTGACTCTTTTCTTCATATTCCGTTCCAAATTCAGTCGCAGGGCTTTAGCTTCAGCAATCTCTTTGTCCGATAAATTTTCCAGTACTTCCTGATAATCCGCTCCGTTATTCATATTATCGACGCTTTTTTCAAATTCCGGGGTTTTATTTTGAGGAGGCAAATTGCCGCTGCGCACAAAGGCTCGCGTCTCCTGTCCTATATTATCGGATTTCGACTCTGCACTTTGGCGAAAAGCCTGTGTTTTATCTAAATTATTTTCCTTAGCTGCTTTTTCTGTCAGCTCATTGCTATTTTTCAGCATTTCTTCCTCCGCTGCTATTCAACTTAGCTTATTTTACCAAAGTTTAGGGCGGAGAAAAAGTAAAAAAAGTCTAAAAAGGGTAATGCATAAATATTACTGCGGTAAAGAATATACATGGTCAAACATTTTTTGATAATCATTTGTTCGATTGTGACTGATCAATACTAATGTTCTATCTGTCTGCAACAGAAGTTTCGTTAACTCCAGCTCCCTGACACTATCGACATTGGCAAAAATCTCATCTAACAAAAGTATTTCTTTAGGTGAATTAAGAGCACGGGCAAGGGCAATTTTGGCCTGCTGTCCCTGACTTAAGTTCCGACCGCAAAAATCCACCTGCATATCCACAAAATCGCCTACCGCTTGCTCAGCCAAGCCGGAAACGGTACCGTCGACAGAACTGATTGCCACATTATCACGCACAGTCGCTTTAAATGCTTTAGACGCGGCACTGTAATAAACCAAATTACTGATGTCCGTTCGCGCAATATCCCGGCCGTCAAGAAAAAACATGTTCTTCGGTCGCAGAAGTTCTCCTGCCAGCAATCTCAGCAAAGTAGATTTACCGGAAGCGTTATCTCCGATCAACAAATATTTCTTCCCCCGCTCTATACTTAAATTCCCGGCCGACAAATGAAAATTACCGATTTGATAATCTAAATCACGCACCTGTAAATTCTTAAAATTGGAATTTTCCGGAAGAGCATAAGTTTCAGTTGGGAAAAATTCGGCCAATCTGTTTATTAAATGCCCGGCAGAACGAATATTAATAATCTGATAAATAATATCACGCGTCGGTATAGCGACCAAATCGACAAAAGCCAGCATCGCAATCAACGATGATAAAGCAAGTTGTCCGCTTGCAACCAGAAACAAACCGAGCGCAAATGTTACAATATTAATCAGATACAAACTTGATGCTGAAAAAATATTGCTTAATGAGATACAATCAACTAATGAACGTTGCGTTTTTTCAAAAGAAAAATTATAGGCTGCAAAAATTTTTTCAAATTTCGGTTGACTATTTCTGTCATAAATCTCATTTGCCGCCAATAAATCGTTCAGTGCATCTAAAAAATAGGCCTCAGCCTGACTGAAATTTCTCCGTTCGACACTTAATTTATCACCAAGCAGCTGCGGTATAAGAAGTGCCAAGGAACAGACAAGCAGCAAAACAAGTGATAATATCCGATTAAGGTAAACCATATAAGCCAAATAAATTAAAAGTGAAACTATACTGACTGCCAACTGCACGTAACACAATATATAATTGACGTAGATATTCTCCAAATCATTCGTCAAAGCGTTAATATAACGACCTGTTTTCTGCTGATTGAAAAGATAGTGCGGCAAACGCACAATTGTTTGAAAAAGTCTCATTCTTACATCCAAGCCGTAAACCTGTTGCAACTTATTAAAACTGATTTTCTTCGCATACTCGGTCAACAAAAATAAAATAACAGCAATAATATAGACAGCGGAATAAACAGCGGCTTGCTTCAGACTCAATCGGGCATAGCTGTCCAAAACAACCTTGGTCATATAAGGAACAATCGAAATACAAGCGACACTCAATCCGGTAAAAAACAGCACAGAAAATATTACTCGCCTGTATTGCCAAAAACAATGTCTAAAATTCATGAAGCTTTTCTCCTTTCAGGCGATATATTCGCTCTCTCAATTTCCAACCATTAATTGTTAATAATAATATCATAAAATAAAAGTTCTGTTATAAAAATGTTTCTTCGGGAACAGCAGCGTTTTTGCGAAGTTCGAACAAAAAATGACACATAAATATTATACGGTTAAAAATAATTATTTTGTCTGCCTATTTCCGCTATTTAGTGAAAAATGCCGTTTCAGCTATTCAAATACTCTATGTAGTGTTAAACTGAAAAGGAAAGGATAACTTATTCAGTATGAACAATCAACACCAAAATCATTCTGCCGGATTAAATTTTATTTTACCGCGTGCAGCCTTATTAGCTACCGCTATTTTATGGGGAACATCTTTAACTTTTGCCAAATTCGCTATTGACGACGTACCTACCAACACTTTATTGGCTTGGCGTTTTACGATTGCCGCTCCGATTACCGCTCTAATTTTTTATAAAAAATTAAAAAATCTCAAATTTACAGATGTCATGATCGGATTTTTAGGCGGCACGTTACTCTATACGTCGTACGCTTTGCAAACTTTCAGTATCAATTTCACCACTCCGGGGCGAGCTGCTTTCTTAAATGCAACTTACTGTGTTTTTGTGCCTTTTTTAGCTTATTTGATTATGCGCTCCAAATTGGACCGTTTCAATATAGCAGCATCAGTATGTACATTTATCGGAGCCGGTCTGATCGGCATGACCGGTAACGCTGTAACTGAAATTCAGGGGACTTCCGCCGTTTCGGTCCTGACGGGAGACGGTATTGCTTTAATAAGCGGTATATTATTCGCTTTGTATATTATTATGGTCGGTAAATACGCCAGAAAAACCGATCCTATTCTTTTGACTATCGTCCAATTTTTCACAGCCGCTGTCGAAGCCTGGATTTGCAGCCGGGCTTTGCGGGAAACTATAAGTACCGCCTTGGATTATAAAGTTATTTCCAGCGTTATTTACTTAGCTGTTGTCTGCACCATACTGGCGCTTTTATTACAGAATATCGGTCAAAAATATACAGAACCGGCAACCGCAGCTATTTTACTGAGTACGGAATCTATTTTCGGCTTGATTTTCCCTGCCTGCTTCGGGATGGAAGCAATTACCCCTTTAGTTATCTTAGGTTTTGCTTTGATTTTTCTGGCTACTATTATTTCTGAAACCAAGTTAAAATTTCTCTGCCGCCGGCAAAAGCGGAAAGACTTGGAGTAAGCGGCGCACTCTGTTAAAGTTTGCTGTTAAATTTTACCGCAGATTAATATGACCCAAAAGGAAGATTGCCGCCAAGCCGTAATAAGTTACGACCGCGACCAAATCATTAATAGTCGTAATTAAAGGACCTGAGGCTACTGCCGGATCTACGTGAATACGGTCGAAGAAAATCGGCGTCAAAGACCCGACCAGGCCGGAAACCAGCATAGCTATACATAAAGCCAAACCGACACAGACGGCTATCGGCAGAGCGTGTAAAATCAAGTAACCCTTAAACAGCGTCAGATAGAAAGTTACTAAGATCAGGGACATACCGCCCAAAATCAGGCCGTTAATCGCCCCGATTTCCAACTCCTTCAACATAAAGAAGAACTTCTCCCGGCCGGTAATATTCTTATCCATCAAAATTCTGATAGTCACAGCCAGAGATTGCGTGCCGACATTGCCCGCCATATCCAAAACCAAGGATTGGAAACTCATAATAATAGTTAATTCCATCACAATCTTCTCGAACAGCCCGACGACACTGGAAACGCCCATCCCCAGAAACAGCAATAAAATCAGCCAAGGTAAACGCTGTATGGCACTGCGTAATAAACTCTTATTATCTTCCTCTTCTGCTGTCAAACCGGCGAATTTGGCATAATCTTCACTCATTTCATCATCAACGGCTTCAATTACATCCTGGGCCGTGATTACACCGACCATCTCTTCTTTCTGATTCAGGACCGGTAAAGAGTCTTCCGAATAATTTTTCAGGTCTTCAATACATTCTTCTATTTTCTCGTCAACCCGCAAAAAAGGATAGTTTCTCTGGATAATACTTTCCAAAGCGGTATTTTCCCGGGCAATAATTAACTTTCGCAAATCAATAGCACCGTAATACTTATCATTTTCATCTTTGACGTATATAGTGCTGACATTGTCGTTTTCTTCAGCCTGTTTAATCAAGCGACGCATTGCACTTTTTACCGTCACATTATTAGGTATTAAAATGTAATTGGTCGTCATCATATTACCGATAGTATCTTCTTCATATGAACGAATTAATTTAACGTTTTTGGAAGCCTTATCGCCCATCAAAGTTAATAATTTTTCTCTGACCGGAGCACTGTCGATTTTTTCCAAAATATCAACGGCATCGTCGGAATCCATATTGGCCAGAATTTCGGCAGCATCGGCAATCGGCAACGTTTGAATTTCTTCCGCCCCGTCGTCCAAATAAGAGAAGACGTCGGAAAAGCGCTCTATTCCCAGAGCTTTAAATAAGTTTTCCCGTTCCGCATCGGTTAAATCATGTAAAACTTCAGCAATATCACGGTCATGGAAATCTTCGAGCCGTTGTCTGATTTCAATTAACGGCAAATCGCTGCGAACAATATGCAAAATGTTCTCATAGCTCATATTATCAATCGGTTTATCATTGTTCATATTGTTCTCTCCGTCCGTAACTTCATGCTTTCATTATAAATCTTTTAGCAGCAATTTCTCCGGCCGCAAAATAAAATATTTATT
>CABKML010000005.1 GCA_902373515.1 uncultured Eubacteriales bacterium
GCCGAAGATACTTGGCTGGAGACGGCCCGGGAAAATAGGTTTTCGCCGGATTTTTTTTATCCTTTGAATGTCATTATTTCAGCGGAAGGTGTTATTTTCCTGTTGTTATAATGACTTTTTTTTGTTATTATTACCTTAATAGTAAGTGGGGTATTATTAATGAGTTTTAAGATATTAATTGTTGATGATGAGAAAAATATTGTTGATGTCTTGTCTTCCGAATTGACGCGTGAAGGTTATCAGGTGCGGGCAGCATTTGACGGAATTCAGGCTTTGGAAGCTATTGACAAAGAAATACCCGATTTGATTATTTTGGATTGTATGTTGCCAGGTATTGACGGCCTTGATGTTTGCCGTCGGGTTCGTCAAAAGCATCAGATGCCCATTATTATGTTGACAGCTAAAAGTGAGGAAATTGACAAGGTTTTGGGTTTGGAACTAGGTGCAGACGACTATATAACCAAACCTTTCAGTTTGCGTGAGGTACTGGCACGGGTTAAGGCAAGTTTGCGTCGCTCCAATTTAGGTGAGATGGAAGCCAATGATTCCCGTGTTATGGTTTTCGGTGATGTCGAGATTGATTCGGATTGTTATGAGGTCCGGCGCAATGGTGTTAACCTGCATTTGACTTTACGTGAATTTGAACTTGTACGTTTTTTAGCTACGAATGCCGGCCAGGTCTTTTCCCGCGAGGATTTGTTGTGTAAAGTATGGGGCTATGAATATTACGGTGATGTTCGCACTGTCGATGTTACTATTCGTCGTACCCGTGAGAAACTGGAAGATGGTCAAGGCGATTATCGCTACATTATGACTAAACGCGGTGTCGGTTATTTCTTTGAGAAAAATCCTAAAGTTGATTAATTGCCGTTATGTTAGTTGTACCTTTTTTGACCGTATCTCTCCAAGCCGCCTTATTTCTTGCAGCTGTTGTCTTACTTTATTTTATCGGCAGTCATTATAAGCTTATAGGTAACTTTTTTACGTCTTTTTTCAGCGGTGGGATTCTGCATTTTAAGCATGGAGAAGCCAACAAAGATCTTAATATGGAGCTGGCAGCTTTTTCTTCGTTGCATCTCGGAGTACTTTACTTTGATACCAACGGTAAATGTCGTTTCCATAATCGTAGTGCTTTGGAACTTTTGGACCTGAAAGAACCTCCCGGCTCTGTTACCGATATTTTGACGAAGTTCGGTCATATTCAAGGGATTAAGAGCCTTTTTTTAATGCCTGTTAACGGCAAGTCGGTGACATTTTCCATCAGACCCGACAGATCGATTAATTTTGCTGTAAAAGTTAATATGCAGGATACACGTATTCTGAATACAGTTATTGTTGTACAGGATTTTACGCAGGAAGAATTACAAAATAAGCAACGCAAAGAATTTGTTGCCAATGTTTCCCATGAACTGAAAACACCGATTACAACAATAAAGGCTTATACGGAACTTCTGTTGGATTGGGGTATTAAGGAAAAGTCGAAGGAACAGATAGCCGATGATATTAAGAAGATTCGCGACGATGCGATGCGGATGGAAGCTTTAGTAGGAGATTTGTTATTACTTTCAAGCATCGACGGCAATCGGCGGCAGCCTAAGGTTGAACTGATTGAAGTTGAACCTTTGATTCATGATTTAATAGAAAGATTTTCTCTGCAGGCTGTTGAGAAAAATATTAAAATAAATTGCTATATTCTGAATAAAGTACCGATGGTTTTTGCAGAGACCGAGTCGCTGGAAAGAGCTTTCGGTAATATAATAAGTAATGGAATTAAGTATGGTGTGCCTAACGGTAAGATCGATATATATATCAGCTGCTTGATTGATGATGTTACAATAAAGTTTGCTGATAACGGTATCGGGATTGCGCAGGAGCATCTGCCTTACATTTTCAACCGCTTTTATCGTGTTGATAATTCAGGTACCAGGCAGCATGGCGGCACAGGTTTGGGCTTGTCTATTGTGCAGGAGTTAATAAAAATGCATCATGGAGAAATTTTTGTCCAATCAGTATTGGGTAGCGGTACCGAATTTACCGTAATTTTACCTTCGGAAGGCAGTATGTACCGTTCGACCATTGCCGCCGCGCATGATCCGGATTTTGAAAATGACTTGTGGTACAAGGCTGCCAAGAAAGAATTGCTCATACAAGCCAAGGAGTACGGTGTTAAAATTGACGATATTGCGAATGTCAGTGAAGCTGATTTGAAAGTTATTTTGGAACAGTAAATGTGGGTGAATAAATGACCAGTTATTATGTAAAGGGTGGAAATAGATTAAAAGGTGAAGTTGTTGTCAGCGGTTCTAAAAATGCCGCTTTGGCGGTTATTTCAGCTGCAGTTTTATTGGACGGACCTTGTGTGATTGAGAATGTCCCGATGATTTCGGATATTGTTTCTTTGGTTGAAATTATTCGTGATTTGGGTGCTTCGATAGAATTTAAGGCCGGTACTTTGAAAATTGATCCGCGGACTATTAATACTCATATAGTTACTAATACAAGAGCCAGAGAAATTCGCGCTTCATATTATTTGTGGGGTGCGATTTTGGGTCGTTGCGGCAAGGTGCAGTGCTTTTTACCCGGCGGCTGTAATTTCGGAATGCGACCGTTCGACTTGCATATTAAGGGCTTTAACGCTTTAGGTGCTGAACATAATATAAGTTACGGTAAAATTAATTTCTCTGTTGAGCGCTGTTTAAGCGGTAATAAAATATATATGGATAAAGTCAGTGTCGGAGCGACGATGAACTTAATGATTGCTGCGACCAAAGCTTTCGGACGCACTGTAATTGAGAATGCCGCCCGGGAACCGCATATTGTCGATACGGCTAATTTCCTGAATGCTATGGGTGCACAAATTCGCGGAGCCGGTACGGATGTTATAAGAATTGACGGTGTTTCAACTTTGCCGGGAAATGAGACTTACTCTATTATTCCGGATCAGATTGAGGCCGGGACATTTATGATAGCGGCGGCGATCACTCAAGGTAATGTTAAGGTGAAAAATTTGATTCCGAAACATATGGAGCCGTTGACTTCCAAGTTCAAGGAGATGGGAATTCCGGTGATTTCCGGCGATGATTATTGTCATATAATAGCTGATGCTAAAGAGAATTTTCGCGCTACTTCTTTTATGACTTTACCTTACCCGGGATTTCCTACCGACTTACAACCGCAGACTGTTGTTTTGTTGACACAGGCTACAGGTATCAGCAGAATGTTTGAGAATGTCTGGGATAATCGTTTTCAGTATGTAGCATATTTACAACAGATGGGTGCGCATATCCAATTGGCCGACAGAATGGCGATGATTGAAGGCCCGGCGAATTTGACCGGAGCTGTTGTGGAAGCGCACGATTTGCGGGCCGGTGCTGCTATGGTGTTGGCGGCGTTAATCGCTCAAGGAGAGACTGAGATATATAAAGTCAGCAGTATTGAACGTGGATATGAAAATTTTGTTGAAAAATTGCGGGCTTTAGGTGCCGATATTGCTATCAGGAATGAATCCGATGCGGCTTTTTATTCACAGGCGGGAGATTGACGGGACGTGCAAATTAATATAATCGCACTTGCAGGTGTCAAAGAGAAGTTTCTTCTGCCGGGGATTACAGAGTGTATTAAGCGTCTGTCAAGGTTCGCTGATGTAAAGATCCTTGAAATTCCCGCATTGCCTGATGAAATTGAAACTGATAAAGCTTTGAGATTGGAAGCGGAAAAGATCAAAAATAAGTTGTCTGCCAAAGCTTGCAGTGTCGCGTTGACGCCGGCCGGTAAAGTTTTAAGCTCCGAAGATGTAGCGGCAGCTTTGCCGAAATGGTTTGAACGCGGTCAGGCTCAAATTGATTTTATTATCGGCTCTTCCAGAGGTTTGGATCGGGATTTGATCAAAGCTTGTGATTATACCTGGTCTTTCGGTCCTTTAACTTTGACTCACGGTTTGGCCCGGTATATAGTTTTAGAGCAACTGTACAGGGCTTTTAAGATTAATGCACATGAGCCCTATCATAAATAATTCAGCGTGCTGTATTTAACAACTTTTTTACTTTTTTCAAGCTCACATTTACTATTCAAAAAAATCTATCTGCGGTATAATTGAACAGATTGCTTTTATAAGCAAATTTTGTTTTCTTGTGAAAGGAGGAGTATTGATGCCAACGTTCAATCAATTAGTTAAGCAAGGACGCAGTTCAAAGACTTACAAGCCTAAAGCACCTGCTTTGCATGTTAAGATGAATACTTTGAAGAAACGTACTTCTAATGTAGTTTCGCCTCAAAAACGCGGTGTATGCACAGTTGTTAAGACAACAACACCGAAGAAGCCGAACTCAGCTATGCGTAAAGTCGCTCGTGTTCGTTTGACATCCGGTTTGGAAGTTACTTCCTACATCCCGGGTATCGGTCATAACTTGCAGGAGCACTCAGTTGTTTTAATTCGTGGCGGTCGTGTTAAGGATTTGCCGGGCGTTCGTTATCATATCATTCGCGGTACTTTAGATACTGCCGGTGTAGCTAACAGAATGCAGGGTCGTTCGAAATACGGTGCTAAACGTCCGAAAGCAGCTAAGGTTAAGAAGTAATCGGATCAGGTTGAACTCAGATCAGTACTCACATATAGATGTGACGGCCTGACAATTGCGTGAGCAATATGAGTACCTGTGATGGCGATTAAGTTCGCACTATCATATTAAGGAGGGAAGACAAGTGCCAAGAAAAGGACATGTCCCAACAAGAGAAGTTCTTCCTGATCCTCTGTATCATGATGTTAGAGTCAGTAAGCTGATCAATAATGTCATGTTGGACGGGAAGAAAGGTTTAGCCCAAAGAATAGTGTATGAAGCATTCGCTATGGTGAATGAAAAATCAAACACTGAGGGCTTGGAAATTTTTGAAAAAGCTTTAGAGAATACAATGCCTCAACTGGAAGTTAAAGCACGTCGCGTCGGCGGTGCCAACTATCAGGTTCCGGTTGAAGTAAGACCTGAGCGTCGCCAGACTTTATCATTACGTTGGATCGTAGATTTTGCTCGTAAACGTAGTGAAAAAACTATGGTTGAGCGTTTAGCCGGTGAGTTGTTGGATGCAAGTAATGCTACAGGCGGTGCTTTCAAACGTAAAGAAGAAATGCATCGTATGGCTGAAGCTAACCGCGCCTTTGCTCACTACAGATGGTAATTGCATTTAATAAAGGAGTAGAGATTAATGGCAAGAGAGTTCTCACTTGAGAATACACGTAACATCGGTATTATGGCGCACATTGATGCGGGTAAAACCACTACCACGGAGCGTATTTTGTATTATACGGGCCGTATTTATAAGATGGTTGAAACGCACGACGGTGGTGCTACCATGGACTGGATGGCACAGGAACAGGAACGCGGTATTACTATTACTTCAGCTGCTACAACAGCTCAATGGCGTCATTGCCGTATTAATATTATTGATACTCCGGGGCACGTTGACTTTACTGTTGAAGTTGAGCGTTCTCTGCGCGTTTTGGACGGTGCGGTTACTGTTTTGGATGCTAAGAGCGGTGTTGAGCCGCAGACTGAGACAGTTTGGCGTCAAGCTGATCATTACGGCGTTCCGCGTGTTGTCTATATCAACAAGATGGACGTTACGGGTGCCGATTTTTATAAATCGGTCAAATCTATTTATGATCGTTTGCATGCTAATGCTGTCGCCATTCAAATTCCTATCGGTCAGGAAGATTCCTTTGCCGGAATTATCGATTTGATGAAGATGAAAGCTTACATCAATGACGGTGAAGACGGTAAGGTTATTAAGGAAGTTGAAATTCCGGCTGAGTATGTGGAAAAAGCTCAGGAATGGCATGATAAGATGGTTGAGCAGATTGCTGAGTCCGACGATGAGTTGACGGAGAAATTCCTTGACGGTCAGGAAATCAGCAATGATGAGTTGAAGAAGGCAATGCGTGCCGCTACCTGCCGCTGCGAAATGGTTCCGGTAGTTTGCGGTTCGTCTTATCGTAACAAAGGCGTACAGGAAGTTTTGGATGCTGTTGTCGATTTCTTACCTTCTCCTTTGGATGTCCCTCACATTAAGGGTATTAATCCGGAGACAGAAGAGGAAGAAGAGAGACCTTCTGATGAGAATGTACCTTTTGCAGGTTTGGCATTCAAAATTGCTGTCGATCCGTTTGTCGGTAAGTTATGCTTCTTCCGTGTTTATTCCGGTCATTTGACTGCAGGTTCATATGTATTGAATGCTACTAAAGGTAAACGCGAGCGTGTAGGTCGTATTGTGCAGATGCACGCCAATCACCGTAAGGAAATTGATGAAGTTTATGCCGGTGATATCGCCGCTATTGTTGGCTTCAAAGATACTACTACAGGTGATACGATTTGCGATCCTGATCATCCGATTATTCTGGAATCTATGGAGTTCCCGGAGCCTGTTATTTCGGTAGCTATCGAACCTAAGTCGAAAGCATCACAAGATAAGATGATGATTGCTTTAGGCAAGTTGGCTGAAGAAGATCCGACTTTCAGAACTTATACGGATCCTGAAACAGGTCAGACAATTATCTCCGGTATGGGTGAGTTACATTTGGATATCATTGTAGATCGTCTGTTCCGTGAGTTTAAAGTTGAAGCCAACGTCGGTGCTCCGCAAGTAGCTTACAAAGAAACAATTCGTAAGGCGGTCAGAGCTCAAGGTAAGTTTGTACGTCAGTCAGGCGGTCACGGTCAATACGGTGACGCTGTTATTGAAGTTGAACCGAATGAGCCGGGCGCAGGTTACAGCTTTGAAAATGTTACTGTCGGCGGTGTTGTGCCGAAAGAATACATTGCTCCTATCGATGCAGGTATTCAGGAAGCGATGAAAGCCGGTATTTTAGGCGGATATCCTGTTGTTGATGTTAAGGTTAAGCTGGTTGACGGTTCGTACCATGAAGTTGACTCTTCTGAAATGGCATTTAAGGTTGCCGGTTCTATGGCTTTCAAAGAGGCTATGCGTAAGGCGGATCCTGTTTTGTTGGAACCGATGATGCGTGTCGATATTGTTGTGCCGGAAGAATACATGGGCGATGTTATGGGTGATATCAGTTCCCGTCGTGGCCGTATCGAAGGTATGGAAGCTTTGACAGGTGCCCAAAAGATTAAGGCCTTGGTACCGTTGGCCGAGATGTTCGGTTATGCTACATCGTTACGTTCCAAGACTCAAGGTCGCGGAACCTTCCAGATGCAGATTGACCATTTCGAGGAAGTGCCGAAGTCAATAATGGAAAAAGTATTAAAACATTAATTTGACGCAGAGATATACTTGCAAATTTTGTAAAAATCTTTAATATTATGATATAGGCGTTTGCCGATTGTCATTTTAATTGCGTTTAGCAAAAGGAGGATCCTTCACATGGGTAAGAAGGTTTATGAGAGAAATAAGGACCACGTCAACATCGGCACAATTGGCCACGTTGACCATGGTAAAACAACTTTGACAGCTGCTATTACAAAAGTTTTAGCTCTTGCTGGTGATGCTGAATACACATCATACGATAACATTGATAAGACACCGGAAGAGCGTGAACGTGGTATTACTATTAACTCCACACACGTTGAATATGAGACAGATAAGCGTCACTACGCTCACGTTGACTGCCCAGGGCACGCCGACTATGTTAAGAACATGATTACAGGTGCTGCTCAGATGGACGGTGCTATCCTGGTTGTTTCCGCTTCTGACGGTGTTATGCCTCAGACACGTGAGCACATCTTGTTGGCTCGTCAGGTTGGCGTTCCGACAATCGTTGTTTTCATGAATAAAACTGACCAAGTTGATGATGCTGAATTGTTGGACTTGGTTGAGATGGAAATTCGTGACTTGTTGAATGAGTATGATTTCGATGGTGATAATGCTCCGATCATTCGTGGTTCAGCTTTGAAGGTTTTGGAGAGCACATCTACAGATATCAATGCTCCGGAATACAAGTGCATTGTTGATTTGATGAAGGCTGTTGATGAATATATTCCGACACCGGATCGTCCTATTGATCAACCGTTCTTGATGCCGATTGAGGAAGTCTTCACAATTTCCGGTCGTGGTACTGTTGCTACAGGCCGTGTCGAGCGTGGTCAAATCAAGTTGAACGAGCAGGTTGCTATCGTCGGTTTGAACGATGAGCCGGTTAATACTGTTGTTACAGGTATTGAAATGTTCCATAAGAGCATGGAGTTTGCTCAGGCCGGTGAAAATATCGGTACTTTGTTGCGTGGTATTGCCCGTGACGGTGTTGAGCGTGGTCAAGTCTTGGCTAAGCCGGGTACAATTCATCCGCATACCAAGTTTGAAGGTCAAGTTTACGTTTTGACACAGGCTGAAGGTGGTCGTCATAAGCCGTTCTTTGACGGTTATCGTCCGCAATTCTTCTTCCGCACAACTGACGTTACAGGTTCAATTAAATTACCTGAGGGCGTTGAGATGTGTATGCCTGGTGACCATGTTAACATGGATATTGAATTGATTTACCCGATTGCTATTGAGCAAGGTTTACGTTTCGCTGTTCGTGAAGGCGGTCGTACAGTTGGTGCCGGTACAGTTGCTAAGATTTACGGCTGATATCAATTGTAATTATTTCATGAGGGTGGCTTGCGCCACCCTTTTTTAGTATAGGTGAGAAAATGACGAAAAAGCAGGATAATTCTACTAATTTATTCGATGAATATGCGCAGAGAATGCGGAATACGGCCGGCGGAGATTGGGAAAATTCTGTGCAGGACGGAGATGTTTCCGAAGTGTTTTATGATCGCGCTACTTTGTTGAAATCTAAGAAGACGATGGTGATGCCGCAATTGACCGTGCGGAATAATTGTTTCTTACCTGCTATATGTGCGTCTTTTGAGTGTAAAGATTCACTTTCCAATAATGCCGCGGCGCAAGCTTTTGCCAATAACGGGTTGGTTTTTGTCGCTACTTTGGTGAGTGAAGATGAATTAGTTGATTTGGACAATTTTATACACACGCAGCCGTTAACTCATACGGTTTTACCTTGCGCTGTTTCACCCTATAAGGATTCGAATTTTACGATGCTGCATACAGGTGTTATTGCTCAGGTTCTGTCTTTACAGATGGATGAAGATAATAATTCGACTCGTGTTTTGTTACAAGGCTTGGTTCGGGCCGAACTATTGGAAATTCAGAGTGATGATAATCTGGATTTGGTCAAGATAAAAGTTCTTAATGATAATACCAATTTATCGCAGCTTAAATTGCCGATTTATAACGGCCAAACAGGTTTTACTTTAACTGCCGGCAGTAAACTTAAAAAGAGCGATTTACAGGCTGTACGGGATGTGTTGAATTTATATTTTCATAAATGGTTAATGGAAAATCGCAATCGTGATGATGCCGCGAAGATTATCGGTAACGAGGAGCAAATGCCTTTGGCAACATATGTTGATTATATTGCCGAGCAGGTGCCGCTTTTCCCGCGTGAACGTTTGTTTTGCCTGATTATGCGCAATCTTTTGCTGCGTGTGTATAGTATTGTCGATTTTATTCAACGTGATTTAGGCTTAGGTTTGTTGCGCTCACAATTGGATAAAAAAGTCGGAGATATGATCAAAAAGGAACAACGCGATTATGTTATTCGCAATACGATTAAAGCGTTGAAGCAGCAACTTTCCGACAATACCGAAACTGATGAACTGGATAATTATAAAAAGCGTTTGGCGGAGCTGAATTTGTTGCCGGAAGTGCGGCGGCAACTGGAAAATGTTTTGCAGAAGATTGCTAAGGCTGCTCCTAATAATCCGGAAGTTGCCGGTTTACAGGATTATTTGGATCTGGTTTTAAGTTTGCCATGGGGGAAGTTGGCACCCGAGTGTTTTGATTTGCCGAAAGTACAGGAGAGTTTGGATGCGAATCATTTCGGCTTGGTTAAGGTTAAGAAGCGCATCGTGGAATATCTTGCTATGCGTCATTTGAAAGAAGCTAAGAAAAATTCCGCCGGGACCGTGGAGCTGTTATGTTTGATCGGTCCTCCGGGTATCGGTAAAACTTCCATCGCCCGTTCAATTGCAGCAGCTTTGAATCGCCCTTTGGCGACAATCAGTTTGGGCGGTGTTGATGATGAGGCTGAGATTCGTGGACATCGTCGCACTTATATCGGTGCTATGCCGGGAAGAATTATTAAAGCTTTGCAGACGGTAGACTGTGATAACCCGGTTATCCTGTTGGATGAGATCGATAAACTCGGTATCAGCAGTAAAGGCGATCCGGCTGCGGCCTTGCTGGAAGTGTTGGATGGAGAACAGAACGATAAATTTAGAGATAACTATGTGGATTTACCTTACGATTTAAGCAAAGTTCTGTTTATCGTTACAGCTAACAGTTATGACACGATACCGCCGGCACTTTACGATCGAATGGATGTTATTAATTTGGATTCTTATACGGAAAACGAGAAGTTACAGATTGCCAAACGCTTTTTGTGGCCGAAACTTTTGCGTTCTATAAATTTGGAAGTTAATCAAATTAAATTAAGCGATACCTGCTTAAGACATATTATTTCAGCTTACACGGCGGAAGCCGGTGTCAGGCAGTTGGAAAGATGCTTAAAAACTATATGTCGCAAGTTGGCGGCGGATTTGTTGCTGCGTGATTCTGCCGGTACAATAACCGATTTGCCGTCACTGAGCATAGGTAAGAAAGATCTAGTTAATTATTTAGGGACTGCTCCGTATCAGGATGATGAATTGCATCGTAAAGATTTAGTTGGTGTAGTTAACGGCTTGGCCTGGACTTATATCGGCGGCGTAACTTTGGAAGTAGAAGTTAAAATCTGTAAGGGCAGCGGTAAAATCAATCTTACAGGCAATTTGGGTGATGTGATGAAAGAATCGGCAACGGTTGCCTGGACTTATATTATCAGTCAGGCGGATACACTTAAATTGAGTGATACGAAATGGAATGAACTGGATGTGCATATTCATATACCGGAAGGTGCTACCCCGAAAGACGGCCCTTCCGCCGGTGTAACTTTGGCTACCGCACTTTATTCCGCTTTGAGCGGGCGCAAGGTAAAACATAAGGTAGCGATGACCGGTGAGCTGACTTTGACCGGCAGAGTTTTTCCAATCGGCGGATTAAAGGAAAAATTGATGGCTGCTTATAGGGCGAAGATGGATACGGTAATTATTCCTAAGGCTAATGTAAAAGACTTGGATGAAGTAGATAACGAAGTGAAAAATGTTTTACATATTGTGCCTGTAAAACAAATTGAAGAAGTTTGGCAAACGGCCTTATTACCTTAAGATGGGTCTGAACATGGAAAACAGCGGTCTGTTGGCGGTAAAATCGATGGTTTGTGCCGAATATACGGTGAAGAAATCGCAGTTCTTCGCTTACGCATTGCCATTGTATTCTTTGGCCGAGATTCCTGAGCGTTTAGCTTATGTAAGAGAGCTGCATAAGGAGGCAAGACATCACGTTTATGCCTGGCAATATTATGATGCGGTCGCTAAGCAACAATACAGCAAATTCAGTGATGACGGGGAACCGGCGCAAACGGCAGGCGCACCGTTATTTCATGTTTTGACGTCGCACGGCATTAATAATACGCTGCTGGTTGTATCCCGTATTTTCGGCGGTATATTATTAGGTGCAGGAGGTTTGGTCAGGGCGTACAGTCAGGCGGGAAATGCGGTTCTGCAGCTTGCTGAAATCGTGCAGCTTGTCAGTTGGGCCGAATTTGAGGTTGTTATCGCCTATGCTGTATATCAAAAGTTGCTTAATTATTTGCAGAAACAACAGGCGGTAATTGTGCAGCAGGATTTTTCTGCAAATGTAAAATTACGCTTTTTATTGCCTTTTACGGAAAAAGAAGTGCTGAAAAGCTATTTGCAGGAACTGACGGCAGCTGATTTTCAATTGCTTTATTTAGGCCGGAAAGAACTGTATTTGGAAAATAATAAATGAAAACAGGCTTTTTTTCAGGAAAATGTGCTGAATAGAGGCTTTTTTAATTGCTTAAAATGTAAAATTTGAGTAAAATAGATAGGCTATTATGCTCGCAGAGTGTAGGAAAGGATTAAAAGCTATGGCTAGATCGAAAATACGTAAGTCCCATAGTTGGAGTTTTTTTGTCGCTGTATTAGGTGTTGCGCTGGCAACTGTTATTTGTTGGACAGGTCTGACAATTCCGTCGCCTAAGGGCAAACCTTTACCGATATACGGCTCCAAGGATATTCGTTTGGGAATTGATATTCGCGGAGGTGTGGAAGCGGTTTTTGCACCTAAAGATTACAATGGAGTACCGACAGACAGAGAGTTGAAATCGGTCGTTTCAGTTTTGGAGAAACGTTTGGACGGCTTGCAGATTCTTGATCGTGATGTAATTCCGGTACCGCAGTCGGGAAGAGTTATCGTACGTTTCCCGTGGAAATCGACGGAGAAGAATTTTAATCCCGAAGAAGCTATGAAGGAATTGGGACAGACGGCTCAATTAACTTTTAAAGATCCGGACGGCAACGTGGTATTAACGGGCAGTGATATTGCCAGTGCCGATGCTTTGGCCGATACGCGTGACGGCAGCAGTTTCGTTTCTTTGAATTTGAAGGCCGACGGGGCGAAGAAATTTGCTGAAGCAACCGGTCGCTTGTTGGGTAAAACAATTTCCATCAACATGGATGATACTCAATTGTCCGCTCCTGTAGTTCAGGCGAAGATCCTTGACGGTAAGGCCCAGATTACGGGAATGAAAGATGCTCAGAGTGCTGCTAAATTAGCGAACCAGATTAATGCCGGTGCTTTGCCGTTTTCTATTACCGCCATCAGTTCCAATGCTATTTCACCTAAGTTGGGCAGTAATGCTTTAAGCGTGATGATAATGGCCGGCTTTGTTGCCATGTTGATAATTTTCGTTTTCCTCCTGGAACGTTACAGAATAGCCGGTATTGTAGCATGTATTGCTTTGATAGCTCAGATTGTCGGTATTCTGTTGGCTATTTCAATTCCGCAGCAGACTTTAACTTTGCAAGGTATTGCCGGTATTATTTTGTCTATCGGCATGGGTGTTGATGCCAACATTATTATTTGTGAGCGTATCAGAGAAGAATTGCGTTCCGGCACCCCGACTCAAACAGCTATCCATTACGGTTTTGATCGAGCTTTCGCTTCTATTCTTGACGGTAACGTAACCGTTGCTTTTGCTTCTATCTGCTTGATGGTTTTCGGTACAGGTTCCATGCTTTCATTCGGTTACTCTTTGTTGACCGGTGTTATCCTGAACTTGTTCTGCGGCGCTTATTTATCCAATACCATGATGCGTTCTCTGGCCAACTTCAGAGCGATGCGTAAACCGAGCCTCTATCGGGTCAGCGAGAAGATGATCAAAGAAGAGAGCACGATTCGCAGTGAAGAAAAAGATATGTACACTATTGCCAATCGTTTGGCACCTTTTTACGGTTTCAGTTTCTACAGAAATCGTCACCGTTTCTTAGGTTTCTCTTTGGCTTTGATAATTATCGGCTGCTTGGCTTGGGTTATCTTCGGCGCTCAATTGTCGATTGAATTCAAGGGCGGTTCGATTATTCGTTATACAGTTACCGGTGAAGGTGAAATTAATACGGAGAAATTGTCCGATATTGCCAGCGATAAGTTGGGTGTACCTGTTGTTGTTCAGGATTCCACTTCGGTTACAACGAAGGAGAGATCATTAAGTGTCAGCGTTTCAGGTAATAAAGCTTTGTTACCGGAAGATTTGGTTTCTTTGCGTGATACAATTTCGCAAAATGCCGGCAAAGATATTAAGTTGACGTTGGCCGATTCCAATGTTGTTGATCCTTATATCGGCCGGGAAACACTTTTCAACGGTTTATTGGCTTTGGTAGTTGCCGCGGTTTTAATTGTTCTTTATGTGTGGGTCAGATTCCGGCGAATTTCCGGTTTGTCAGCCGGTGCCTTCTCGCTTCTGGCGTTGTTACACGACGTGTTGATTGCTTTCCTGACTTTTATTGTGGCTCGTTACGCTTTGAACGATACGGTTATTGCGGTGGTTCTCTCCATTTTGGGTTGGTCCGTTAATGATACTATTGTTATTTTCGACCGAATCAGAGAGAATTCCAAACTCTTCGGTTCGAAAGTTAACTTGCCTGATTTGGTTGATTTGTCAATCAGAGAGTCATGTTCACGTTCCATTTATACATCATTGTGTTCCTTTATCGCGGTTTTAGTGGCCTTCGTTTTTGCACTGTTGAACGGTATCACAAGTATCGTCCAATTCAGTTTGCCGATGATGGTCGGTATTATTGTCGGTTCCTATTCTTCTGTTGCTTTGGCTACAGTTTATTGGGCACAATACATTGTTACGAAGAAACGGCGTTAATTTATTCACAATACAAATTGCGCTATAATTAGTATTGAACTAGCTTGCAGCTTTGCTCAGGCTAGTTTTTTTGTTAAAGGATGTGAAAGAACGATGCACTTTTTACCGGTAAAACTACAAATGGAATCATTGAATAATTCAGCCGACATCGATGCTGCTTTAGCTTCTTTGCCGCCTGAGAATTGGCAGGACAGCTTATTGGACCCTTTTGCTTTACCGGATATGGCAAAATTTATTACGGTATTGCAGCAGGCCTTAATAGAAAAGCAGAAAATTTTAATTTATGGTGATTATGATTTGGATGGTATGTCGGCGGCGGCAACGTTGTATCTGACTTTGTTACGGCTGAAATATGCTTTGCAGGAACTGCAGAATGCCGGAGAACTTGAAACAAGTCCCCAATTGGCTGAATTTTTACAAACTTTGCAAAGCAGCGGGAATTTTTCCAAGATAGTTGCGCAAACACGGACGGATGCCGGGCCGATTATTCAGGCTGATTATAATTTAGCCGTTTATATTCCCGACCGCTTGCAGGAAGGCTACAGTATCAGTGAAAAAGCCGTAAATTATATTATTTCGGAGAAATATGATCTTGTAATTACTGTTGATTGCGGTGTTAAGTCGGCGGCGGAAATTGAAAAATTGAATAATGCCGGTATTACAGTTTTGGTAAGCGATCACCATGAATGTCCGGAGATTTTACCGCCGGCTGCAGCAGTAGTTAATCCGAAACGGGAAGACAGCGCTTATGAGAATCGGGATTTGTCAGGTTCGGCTGTTGTTTTGAAAATTGTGCAGGCTTTAGAACAATCATGGCGGATTAAAGGCTTTTTAACATCTGAAATTGTCGAAATTGCCGCTTTAGGAATAATAAGCGACGTTATGCAGCTTTCTTGGGAAAATTGCCTGATTGTCCGGATTGCTTTCAATAAAATAAAGGCAGGTAAAGCTCAAGTCGGTTTGGCAATTTTATTGCAAAAACTTAATTTAGCGCCGCAACGCCTGACATATGCCGATGTTGCTTTTTATATTTGCCCTAAATTTAATGCTTGCGGGCGAATCAGCGACCCTTATATCGGTTTAAGTTGCCTTTTGGCAGCGAAAAGTGATTTTGCCGATAAATGTGTGGAGGAATTATTGGCTGTTAATGAACAGAGAAAACTTATGACGGAAAAAGCGGCCGAACTTGCCGAAAATTACCTTTATGCTCACGCTGAGGTTTTACAAAATGTGATTTTGTGTGTGCCTTTATCCGCCGTTCATGCCGGAATTATAGGTATAGTTGCTGCCAAATTGCAGGAAAAATATCTTAAGCCCTGTTTATGTTTCACTAATTCCGACGATTCGGAAAAAATATTAAAAGCATCCGGTCGCAGCTACGGCAATTTCGATTTGTATAAAGTTGTTAATACGCTTTTCCACAGGCGGCCGGAGCTGTTTATTAGTTTCGGCGGGCACAAACAGGCTGTCGGTTTAAGTATCAAAAGTGAAGATTTCCCGAAATTTACCGCAGCTTTGCAGGAGCTGGCCGCTAATGAAAATTTGCTGCCGGAAAATATTACTTACAAATATTCGGCAGCTGATAATTTACCCGATTTGCCGGAATTGTTGCAACGTAATGCGACGGAGCCGTACGGGCAGGGCAGAAGGGCGCCGATTTATCTTTATTGCGGAGCTTATCGAAATATTGCTGCTTTGGGTAAGGAAGGAAAACATGTGCGGCTGGAAACTGCCACCGGTAAGAAACTTCTGGCTTTTAATCGTCCGGAATTGCAAAAAATGTGCACCTTAACACCGAATAACGTAGTTTTATTGTTGGAAGCCGGTATTAATGAATATCGAGGTAATTTAAGTGCGCAATATGTCATTAAAAATTACTGTTTGACTCCTCTTACGCATAAATTGCGCACAGTTATGAATTTGCAGGGGCTGAAAGCAACGACGATTTATCAAGTTCTTGTTGATTACTATTTAGTACTAAGCAAATTTTCCGCATCCGCTTTAGTTTATTTTTCCGATGCGGCCTTTGTCGCAACTTATTTCCCTCTCCTTCGCGCCTATCTGCATAATGAAATGCAGACTGAATACACTTTGAGCGTAACAGCCTCTATCCAGTGTCGGCAAATTTTAGCGGAATTGGGTATAATCAGCGTTTTTCCGCTGACAAATGAGGTACAATTACTTAAAATAAACAGATTACAGCAAAAGATAAATTTGCAGGCGGCCCCGAGCTATTGTCGTTGGGTGCAAAATGAAAATAAATAAACGATTAGTAGAGGAATAGGCGAAACGAGGTGTTGGAATGATGAAAAAAGATAAGACGGAACAGGAGCGGGAACAAGTACAGGAACAAGGACAGGATATTGAAAGGCCTTTACCGCAAGCCGATTCGCTTAAATCTGAACACATGCATGAAGTCAGCAGGCATGAACACAGTAAAATCCAACTTGATGATGTTGCTGTTTCGCACGACAGCGGTGTTGATCCTTTGACCGGTGTTTATTACGGCCAATATTTGGAGTTGATTCAATCCGCTTATATTAATTTAATTGAAGAATACCGGGAATATGCCGGCAAAGATGCGGATTTAAGCACAATCGAAAAGGCCTATATATTTGCAGCCCGGGCGCACGGCAATCAAAAGCGGCTGACAGGTGAACCTTATTTAATTCATCCTTTGACTGTTGCGCAGATATTGACGGGAATTGAGGCGGATGAAACGACAATTTGTGCCGCTTTGTTGCATGATACAGTTGAAGATACAGGTAGAAGTTTACAGGATATTGCGGAAAATTTCGGTTCGGAAATATCTAAGCTGGTTGACGGTGTAACCAAACTCGGTAAGATGAGTTATGAATCGAAAGAGGATTTACAGGCTGAAAATTTCCGGAAGCTTTTTTTGGCGATGGCGGAAGATATCCGTGTCGTTTTGATTAAATTGGCGGACAGGTTGCATAATATGCGGACCTTAAAATCGCAGCGTGATTATAAACAGGAAAGAATTTCCCGAGAGACTCTCGATATTTACGCACCTTTAGCCGACCGCCTGGGCGTATACATGTGGAAGTGGGAATTGGAAGATTTATGCCTGCTTTATTTGGATCGGGATGCTTATTATGAACTGGTCGGCGCCATTACCCAGAAAAGAGCGGAAAGAGAACGTTATCTGGATGAGATCATCAAGCACTTGAAAAAATTAATCGGCGAGATGAATATTAAATGCGAGATTGACGGTCGACCGAAGCATTTTTACAGTATTTATCGAAAAATGAAAACCAAGGGTAAGAACCTGGATCAAATATATGACCTTTTCGCCTGTCGAGTGATTGTCGATACTGTGGCCGATTGTTATTCTGTTCTGGGCCTGGTACATAAAACCTACACACCTATACCCGGCCGTTTCAAAGACTATATTGCTATGCCCAAGCCGAACATGTATCAATCTTTGCATACAACGGTGGTCGGACCTAAAGGTTATCCTTTTGAAGTCCAAATTCGGACGTTTGCCATGCATCGGACGGCGGAATACGGTATTGCCGCTCACTGGAAGTATAAAGCCGGTATTACGGAAGAGGCAGCTTCTTTGGAAGCTGATAATAATATGCCGTGGCTGAAGAATTTGGTCGAATGGCAAAAAGATTACAGCAATAAAGAATATATGGATTCTTTGAAAAGCGGTCTAATTGTAGAGGAAGTATTTGTTATTACTCCCAGAGGAGACGTTATTTCTTTACCGCAAGGATCTATTCCGATTGATTTGGCTTACGCTATTCACTCCGGCGTCGGTAACCATATGTACGGTGCCAAGGTTAACGGGAAAATCGTTCCTTTAACTTACGAGCTGCAGAACGGAGATATTGTTGAAATTTTGACTTCCGACAAAATTCAGGGACCGAGTCGCGATTGGCTGAATATCGTGAAAAGTTCTACAGCCAGGAATAAAATTACGCACTGGTTTAAAAAAGAGTTGCGTGATGAAAATATACAAAGAGGTAAGCAGCTGCTGGAGAAGGAAATAAAAAAAATCGGTTTCAGTCCGCTGCAATTGGTCAATCCCGAATATGCCGAAGCGATGTTCAAACGTTACAGTTTGCGGAACATGGACGATTTGTATGCCTCTATCGGTGATACAGCTTCCGGGTTGACAGCTACCAAAGTTGCGCCGAAGTTGCGGGATGCTTATCTGCGCAGCCTGAGCAGTACCCAGTTGGAGGAACTGGGATATTATATAAATCGTTACGGCAATTTGATTTATAATCCGATTGCCAAGCAGATTAAAGATGAAGTTGATCCGAACAACAGCAGCATAAATTTAGGCAAAGAAACGACTAAGCATAAACATAGTGATAATGATTTGGGTATCGAAGTTAAAGATATCGAAAATTGTAAAGTTAATCTTTCCCGTTGCTGTTCCCCGGTTCCGGGTGATTTGATTATCGGTTATATTACTCGGGGACGAGGGGTAGCGGTTCATAGACAGGATTGTACGAATATTCGTTCTATTTTGGAAAAATCGGCTTCCAGTGTTCTGGAAGCGGAAAAAGCCAGCCGCCTGATTGAAGTCAGTTGGAATATTGCCCAACGTAAAGGCAATTATCCGGTGGCTTTGAAGATCATGGCCCACGATCGTTGGCATTTATTCGGTGATATTTCCAATGCCCTGGCGGATGAAAAAATTAATATTATTTCCGGTTCGATGAATGCGGTGAAAGATGTTACGGCAGTCCTGGATATAACAATTGAAGTAAGCTCGCAGGAGCAATATAATCGAGTCATCGGCCGCTTGAAGGCTATCCCCGATGTTATATCCGTCAGTCGGGCAAAATAAAAGCATGTTACAATATAGACCTGATGTGGAGGTACAGAATGCAAACAACTATTTTAATTTGTGATGATGATCCGATTGTTCATGAATCATTACGTTTGTATTTAACTAAAGAGGGGATGCGTTTGCGCTCAGCTTTTAATGGGGAAGACGGTCTGAACATTGTGAAGAAAGAAAAACCCGATTTAGTATTGGCGGATGTGATGATGCCGCAGATGACCGGTTTGGAATTGTGCAGAGAAATTCGCAAATTCAGTCAAGTACCTATTATGATGCTGACGGCGCGCGGTGAAGAAATTGATCGCATTTTAGGCTTGGAATTGGGAGCGGATGATTATATTGTTAAACCTTTCAGTCCCCGCGAGTTGATTGCCCGTATCAAGGCGGTTTTGCGGCGGACGGAAAATCATAATCAAACTGAGACTGATTCTGACGGTACGGACAGCAAAAAGAACAAGTTGATTAATATCGGCAGCTTGCATTTGGATCTTGATCGATATACGGCCGATTATGCCGGCACACCGATTGAGTTTACGAAAAAAGAATTGGATTTGTTGAGCTTTTTGTGTTTACATCCTAATGAAACTTTTACGCGTGAGAAATTGTTGGAAAAGGTTTGGGGCTATGAATTCGGTGGTCAAACACGCACAGTAGATACTCATATTAAGCAAATTCGACGGAAGTTGAGTGAGTTTAAAGTGCTGTTCAATCTTATGACGGTGCACGGGATCGGTTATCGAATCGATATGGACAAAGAATTGCAACAATAGTTCGCTTCCTGTGTTAAAGGGCCGGCAATTCACACTAAATTTGCGAAGGGGAGAGTATGAAAAAATTAACTATTTTTCAGCAGGTTATGATTCTGATTGTAGTCAGTTTGCTGTTATTTTCCTCTTTAATCTTCGGCTTTTTTTCCTATGCGACAAAATTGCAGTTGCAGAAAAATCAAGTTACGGCGATGTTTGCTACAACTAACAGTATAGTTAAGACCGTTAAAAGTATTTTCAGCTTGAATAATGAAGCGGCGCGCAGTCAGGAAAATTATTTGCGTTCGTTACCGGATGTTATAGCTTCGGATATTTTTATAGTTTACTTTGATCCGCAACGAGCAGCTAACAGTTCTTCCGGTAAAACGGGCAAAATTCATCCGGAAATCAATTATAACGATACAATAAATTATTGCTTACGGGAAAATCACGGATACAGTGAGTCTGAAATCAGTGAAATTATCTGGAAAATCAAAACGACTGTCAATAATTTGTTGGTGAACGGCAGCAATTACAGTTTCGATATCAATCTTAATTCTCATAATAAATCCGGGAATGAATATGTATGTACCGCCAGCAGCTTTAACGTTAATCGCCGCAGTGACAAAACGCATTTACGCGGGGCGGTATTTCTTGTTAAATCCAAAACTTTAATTCGCAGCAATTTGTTAGTTTTGAATTTGTCTTTGCTGATAGGTGTTTCACTTACACTTCTTTTAATGATTATACCTATTCTTCTGCTTGTTACGCGTTTAATTAAACCTTTAGTCAAAACGCGGGATGTGGCTTTGGCTATGCAAAAAGGCGATTTTACCCAACGGGCGGATGAAAATGCTCCGGCTGAAATAGGCGACTTAGCCAAAAGTGTCAATAAATTATCGTACAATCTGAATTTAACGCTCAGCTCTTTACATTTTGAAAAGAATCGTTTGCAGCAACTGCTGAATAATCTGGCGGAAGGTGTGCTGGCCTACGATGCTTCTTTGCTGTTAACGCATCAGAATCAGGCGATGTTGACCCTTTTTAAGCCGTATCTGCTGGAAGAACACAAATGGCCAGATAAGGGACGGGCTGTTAATTGGCTGCAAATTTTAGCTTTGGAAAAAGAATTCAAGCAGGCTTTGTTGACCGGTGAAGCAGCTTCTTATAAACGCAATTACGGTAAAATGATTGTCGCTGTTGATATTTACGCTTTGAGCAACGAGTTGAATAATATTGTCGGTGTTTTGGCAAGCTTTCGCGATATTACGGAGCAAGAAGAAAGAGAACAGACGCAAAAAGATTATGTTGCCAACGTTTCGCATGAATTAAGGACACCTTTAACGGCGATTAGAGCCTTAATTGAACCTTTATGTGACGGAATAGTTGATAATGAAGAGGACAAATTACGCTATTATCATATTATTTTGGATGAAACGATGCGTTTGTCCCGTTTAATTAATCAGATTTTAACTCTCAGCCGTTTACAGGCGAAAAAAGAGAAAATTGCCTTGGAGGATTTCAGTGCAGCTGAACTTTTATTGACTGTTAAAAGCAAAATGTTACAGTTGGCTAAGGAAAAAGACATTGAATTACAGATACCGGAATTACCTGATTATCAGCCTGAGGCGGCAGATAAAGAGCAGGAACTTTACAATCCGGCTGAATTGAAAGATTTCGATTTGCATAATTATTTGAATCATGATGTTCTTATTCGGGCTAATTTTGATTACTTGGAACAACTGTTAATTATTTTACTCGATAATGCCATGAAACATACTCCGGCCGGAGGTAAGGTGCAAATTGTTGTCAGTCGGGGAACGGGATGCATTGTTATATCTGTCGTTGACAATGGCGAAGGTATTGCAGCCGATCAACAGAAATATGTCTTTGAACGTTTTTATAAAATAGATTCATCCCGGGAACAAACGCGCGGCAACGGTTTGGGCTTGTCAATTGCCAAACAGATAGTGGAAAGTTTGGGCGGTAAAATTTGGTTGACAAGTCGTTTGCATCGCGGAAGTTGTTTTAGTTTCAGTGTGAAAGAGGGAGCAGAGGAAAGTGCAGAATAATAAAAGAGATAGAAAAGCGCAAGAATTAATTCGGACTTTAACGCAGGAAAATCGGGAAAAGCATCCGGGACAAGATGTCAAACGGCCGAAAATTAATGGTAATACTAATTATGTTGCCGTTGATCCGGCCGGTGAAAGGGTAAATAAATTGCTGGCCCGTTTAGGTATCTGTTCCCGACGGGAAGCTGATGCTTATATTGCCGCCGGTCGCTTGACTCTTAACAGTCAGCCTGTTGCTTTAGGAACTAAAGTTACGAGCAGCGACGATTTAAAACTTGACGGTCAGCCGATTAAATTTAAGCAGCAAACGGCTGTTTATTTAGCTTTGAACAAGCCCTGCGGTATTGTTTGTACGACTGATTTACGAGAAAAGAATAATATTGTCAGTTATCTGGGACTGTCGCAGAGAATTTTTCCGATAGGTCGCTTGGATAAGGATTCTTCCGGTTTGATTTTACTTACTAATGACGGCGCGATTGTCAATGAAATCTTACGTGAACGTTATAATCACAGTAAGGAATACGAAGTTACCGTGGATCGACCGTATGATGCTCATTTTGTCGAACAAATGCAAAAGGGTGTGAAAATTCTGGGGCAAATAACCAAGCCTTGTCATTTACGGCGTTTAACTCCGACTTCCTTCCGTTTAACTTTAACTCAGGGACTTAATCGGCAAATAAGACGGATGTGTCAGGCCTTAGGGTATAATGTGGTCCGTTTACAGAGGATCAGAATAATGCAAATTACTTTGGGTAATTTGGCTGTCGGTGAGTATCGTTATTTGACGGATAAGGAAATTGCAGCCTTACAGGCGGATTTAAGTCATAATCGGACAGTTACGTCGACGTCGCAGGAATAAAGTATGCCGGATTTAGCGAAAGTTACAGAAAAAATTATTAACGAGCGGCGGCGCAACAATTTATCGCCCTTGCCTGTTATATATGAAGATAATCATTTGCTGGTTGTCGAGAAATATCCTTTTGTTTTGAGTCAACCTGACGGCAGTAAGAAAACGGATGCTTTGACTTTAGGCAAAGAATATATTCGCTTAGAATCGATTAAAGCCAATCGCCCCAAAAACGGCGGAATTTATTTAACCCCCTGTCATCGCCTTGATTATACTGTCGGCGGGGTATTATTGTTAGC
This sequence comes from uncultured Eubacteriales bacterium, assembly GCA_902373515.1. Taxonomy (GTDB): domain Bacteria; phylum Bacillota; class Clostridia; order Saccharofermentanales; family Fastidiosipilaceae; genus Amygdalobacter; species Amygdalobacter indicium. Next base: position 23,134 of record CABKML010000005.1, read on the forward strand.
TAAAACAGATAAAGCCGCCGGTAGGATGCAGAAAAACGGCAATGGCGCTTTTATCAGCAAAAAATATGTGGCTGTAAGTGAAAGAAATACACAGGCGTGGGAATTACTGCAGAATAAGTTGGCCGAAGTTAAAATAGACGAGGATATTTATTATGTGTTAACCGGTTATGCCGCTAAAGATTCTAAGCAAATGAAAGCTGTTGTCCGCTTAAATGAGGCTCAAGGTTATAAGCCGGTATCTTTATTACTGCGCTTACTCGTAGATACACCGACAGCTTATATATGGCAAATAATTTTACAAACCGGACGTTTTCACCAAATTCGCGCTCAACTTGCGCTGGCGAATTTACCGCTGTTAGGCGATTATAAGTATAATCAACGGGATAAAGGCGAATTTTCCGGTCCTCTGCTGTGGTCGTATCAATTAGAGATAAAACATCCGGTAAAACCTGAAAATATGTGTTTTAACAGCTATCCTGAGGAACTTAATTTCGGCAAGTATGCGCAGACGGTTTGTAATGCTTTATGCCCGGAAAATATGCTCCGGAAATAGAAGTTGTAAGTGAAATTTATAAAAGGGAAAATTGAGAAATATGAAAGAATTAATTGATTCGGAAAACTATGATTTGCTGATTGTCGATGCCAATAGCTTAATTTATCGCACGCATTATGCCGCTTTGCAAAGTAATTTAACATGGCGGGGACTGCCGGTAGCAGCCACTTACGGCTTTTTCAATATTCTCTTAAAGACTGTACAGATGTACCCGACCAAGTATTTAGCCCTTTGTTGGGATGTATCCAAGCAAACTTTCAGAAATGAACTTTTCCCCGAATATAAAGCCGGCAGAGCGCCGATGCCGGAAGAACTGAAAGTTCAATTACCGCTGTTGCAAAATGCCTTACATTTGAGCGCTTTTGCTCAACTTGGCTATAAAGGTTATGAGGCGGATGATTTAATCGGCAGCTTGAGTTTTGCAGCTGCTGAAAAAGGGTGGCGCAGCTTAATCCTTTCAAGTGATAAGGATGATTTGCAATTGATTAATTCCAATGTTCAAGTTTTGATGCCTAAAGGCGGCGGCATTTATGAATTGTGGGATGAGGAGAAGTTACGCAGCGATTTCGGAGTAGACGGTAACGGTTGGTTGCAGATGAAAGCTTTAATGGGTGACAAATCCGATAATATTCCGGGAGTCAGCGGTATAGGTGTGAAAACAGCCGCCAAATTAATTGCCAAATATCAAACACTGGATAATTTGTTGGCACATTTGGACGAATTATCCGGTAAGCAAAAACAAAACATTGCAGAATCCGGCGCACAGCTGAATTTAGCTTTGAAACTTAGCCGTATTCGTTGCGATCTGGAACTGTTCAATGAATGGGAAGAATTACTTAATCCCGGAATTAAGCAAAAGGAATTAGCGGAAATTTGTCAACTTCTCCAATTTAATTCTTTGATTTCGCGTTACAATTTGCCGGTGCCGGCTGCAAAAATAGCTGTCGGACAATTAACCGATCCCGATTTTTTAGAAAACAAGCCGAATGAGGCTGTATGGCGAAGAAAAAGCGATAGTTGCGCAGATGTTAAAACAGAAGTCGAGGAAGAGGAGAGTTATGCTTCTGATTTAGATAAAGCCGATTCCCGTACCAGGCTGTTATTGGATTTTTTAACTTTAAATTATCGTTCGATCTTAACATATAATACGGGAGAAAGAACATTTATCCGTAATTTACTGCAGAAAATTCAAAACAAAGCGGCAAATTTGCCGTATTACAGTTTAGCTATGCCGTCGGTGCAGGAACGTAGAATTATGAAAACCGAATTGGAGACGGATACTGCCAACGAAGCGGCAAGTAAGGGCGTATGGATATATTTACCGTATTTGTGCGTAACAGAAGATACATTCTGTGTTGCTTCCGATGTCAGACAGGGAATTTTGTGGAACAGCTTTCAACCGAATATTTATTACCAATTGTCGGCGGAAGCCTTGAGAGAATTTTTACTGAATTTGCAACACAAGCAATTGTCTTTCTGCGAACGGGAAGGACAGGTATTCGAAGTACCGGGTTTTTATACATTTTCTTTGAAAGAATTACTTAAGTCTCTGAATTTATTTGAATTCAGAGCTGCTTTTCAAATAGATTGTGAAAACATTACCGAACAGGCATTAATGACCAAAAAAACCGAGAAGCGGGAATCTGACTTGGCGCTTCGAAAAGTCATAGCCGGTTCAGCCTGGGCGGATTTAGATTTACAGGCTTACGCTTTGGGTGTTCTGCAAACTGATTTATGGGCGGAATATCGCTGCCGGCATGAGCAACTTGAAGATGAAACGTATAAATTGGGGCAATTCCTGCAAGACTGTGTTTATTACCTCGATTTGTCCCTGTTGCAAATAATGTTGACAGATACTGCCGTTTTAGTTCATCGCATTGAACAACCTTTAGTTATAGTTTTGGCCGAGATGGAAAAAACAGGTATTAAATTGGATCAGGATGAATTACAGAAGGCTAAAGATGCTTATTTGTTGGAGATGGAGAAAGCACAAAGGCAGTTGCTTTTTGCTGCCGGTAGAGAAATCAACTTAAATTCACCGGAGCAGGTGAGTAAATTGTTGTTTGAAGATCTGGCGATCAGTGTACCGACAGATAAACTGAATAAATCCGGTTTTGTTTCAACCAAGAATGAATATTTACAGGAGTTGGCACCGTTTAATCCTGCGGTACGTGAATTACTCAATTACAGAAAATATCGGAAACTTCTTGATTTTGCCGTCGGCTTGGAGCAGTCGGTACAACAAGATTCGAGGCGGATTACGACCGAATTTCAACAGATGAAAACGGCAACGGGCCGCTTATCTTCACAGAATCCTAATTTACAGAATATTCCGGTTCGCTCGAACGTTAAAATAAGTTTGCGCTCAGCTTTTGTCGCCGATGAAAATGATTTATTGTTGGATATAGATTATTCGCAGATTGAGTTAAGAATTATGGCAGCATTGGCTAATGATGAACATATGTTGCAAGCTTTTCAACAAGGTAAAGATGTTCACGCTGAAGTAGCAGCCCATATATTTCAGGAAGATCTTACGGCTGTAACGCCGGAGCAACGGACTAAAGCTAAGGCAATTAACTTCAGTCTCATCTACGGTGCTACAACTTTCGGTACGGCGAAGCGGCTGGGAATCAGTTTGGCGGAAGCTAAGGCCTATTTACAAGGATATTTTACAAAATATGCCGCGATCAAAGAATATATGAAAAAGCTGGTAACAACAGCACAGGCCAATGATTATATCCTGACTGCTTTCGGTCGTCGCCGCTATTTAGGTAAACAACCGGCGCATCAAGTCGTTACCGGGGAATTAAGCTTATATTTGACTGATTTGAGTAAATTACGGGAAAATCCGCCTGTAAGACAAAAGCCTTCTGCCAAAACATCAGCTGCCGATAATCGTATTATTATTAATACGCCTATACAGGGGACCGGAGCGGATATTATAAAACTGGCGATGCTTAAGAGTGTTTTGAAGATGCAAAAAGAACAATTGCCGGCGAAGTTGCTGCTGCAGGTGCATGATGAATTGTTATTTTCGATCGCCGGGAAGACAGCCGATAAAACAGCTGAGCAACTTCTGAAGTGTATGGAAAATATTACAAATATAGGCGTTGATTTGCAGGCGGCGCTGCATGTCGGGAACAATTGGGCAGATGTACATTAGAGAAGAGGTTATTTATGTTTGTTTTGGGAATTACAGGTGGAATCGGTTGCGGAAAATCAACTTTAGCCAAAATCTTTCAGGAATATTCCGTGCCGGTTTTAGACGCTGACAGAATTTCGCATGAAGTTACACAGGCAGGTTCACCGGTGTTAACGGAATTAAGGAATATTCTACCTGAAAATTGTTTTCAGGCCGATGGCAGTTTAGCTGCAGAAGAAACGGCACGACTGATTTTCAATAACAAAAAAATGCTGGATGCTGTGAGTTTACTTATTCATGAAGAAGTGACTAAAAAATTAATTAACGGAGTACAGCAGGCTAAGGAGGCCAAACTGCCTTTAATTGTTCTGGATGTCCCGCTTCCGGTTAAACAGGGATTTTTAGATCAATGCGATTATGTCGTAGTTGTTTGGGCAAATTCAGCTGAACGTTTGGAACGCTTGGAGAAACGCGGACTGAATAAGACAGAAGCCGAACAAAGAATAGCTTGTCAAATGAGCCGGGAAGAATATGCGAAAATAGCTGACCTTGTTATTGATAATAGCGGTGATATAGAAGATTTGTACAGAGCTTTTCATAAATTAGTCAAAGATGAGTTGAATAGTCGAGGTATTTTTTTACAGATACAAGCGTAAGTTCCCTAAAAATAGTCTTGCTAGAGCCATACAGCCTTACTAAGATTTATTTTTAGCAATCTGCACAAAAAATATAATTCTTTTTTGTGCAGCTTATAGATTATATATGAATACCTATAAAATTTACTGCCTTTTTAACGAATAGTGTGTTAAAGTGAAAACGATAAACCAAGTGGTTTAGGAGGGAACTTTATGTTAAGTGCAAAACAATTAAATCCTCATATGTAAAAGAATATTGTTAGATTAAAAAATATTCTTAGAAAGGAGAAAAATAGTGAAAAAACCTACATATAGCGAATCAGTTTGGATTTCATGGGTTTCGTTGCTTATTGAAATACTGTATATAATTTTGGTGTTATTAATTTTTCCTCCTAAGTATGGAAATGCTAGAACAGTTATTATGTTGGGGATAGGCATTATTTGCATGGTAGGAACAGTTGTATTCAGGATCAAATTTTGTAGATGTCCTAATTGCGATAAGTATATTTTTCGCTGTGTAAACCATCAATGTCCATTCTGCCAAAATTATCTTGGTTAGATCATTTATTTTATACACAAATCTTTAGAACGAAAGCTTTGGGGATGGGAAGTTAAATATTTCTCATCTCCATTTTTTATTAGTTAATCGAAAAACGGTTAGATGCTTTTTTGTGCCGGAAAAAATCATGAATGGTACAAAAACTGTAACGTACTTTCCACCAATGAACAGTCAAGGCGTCTTTTTGCAGAAAAAGATTTGAAAAAAACTCTTCAGATGGTTAGAATTAGATAATCAGATTAGTGGATAAACGCGCTTCAACATTGAAAAGTGTTCAAGTGAGGAAAGTCCGAGCACCGACGATCAAGGAACGCCGGATAACGTCCGGTAAAGGCGACTTTAAGGATAGTGCAACAGAAATAGACAGCAGCGCAAGCTGTGATGGTGGAAAGGCGAGGTAAGAGCTCACCGGAGCTGATAGGAGTCAGCTGCCATGTAAACCCCGTTCCGGTGCAACACCGTGGAAAGCGATAGATGATCGTACGCTTGAGGAGGTGGCTATGAGCTGTTTGGCAACAAACAGCACAGATAAATGTTTGTCCAAGACAGAACTCGGCTTACAGCTAATCTGATTATTTTTGAATGTATGAGGCTTAAATGTCGCATCACTATAGGAGATGTAACTTTTCCGCTTCTTTGGCTTGATTGTAACGAAACGGCAAAATAAGTGGGAAAATAGTATCGGGTACAAGTTATAAAGTTTATTAGTGCTATTATGAATTGTACTTACCTTAACAAGGAGTATGAATAGATGAAGAAAAGAAATCCGACAGGTCAGAATCCTAATAACTCTTTACCTAACGGCGATTCCAATCTGACACCGAATAATGGCGGTTTTGTTGATTTTACGGCAGAATCCGGAGCTGATAAAAATTTGAATAATATTGCGGCGCAATCTGAACAATTGACATCAGTTCCCGACAGCAGCACCGGTGCTTGGTTGCAATCGGAAGCACAGCGGGTACAACAGTCAGGGATTAAACCGGGCCGCAGAATGCATCCTAAGCGGGGCGGCAAAAAACGCAAACCGTTAGCTATTGCACTTAACGCCGTTATTGTTTTGCTGGTCGTTATAGGTATTTATCTTGTTTCCCGTCCTTTGATTTTGCAATGGAACCGTGACAGAAGTACGCAGGCTTTATTGCACGGCTTGGAAGCCAAGATGAGCGCCGGTAACAGCAAGGTTAATGAGACCTTGTGGGTCGATCCGAATGCCAATCCTATTAACGGCGAGGATTACGATTTGCCCCCGGGAGTTAATGCCGATGATTTGGTAATTAATGAAAAGAAGAACGACAAAGGCCAGGTATTGGTAGAAGCTATCGGTCGTATTATGATCGAATCCGTTAACATCAATTTGCCGATCGTCAAAGGTGCTACCGAAACGCCGCTTAAATACGGTGCCGGTTGGTATGACTATTCATCCAAAATCGGAGAAAAAGGCGGAAATGCCGTTATTCTGGCGCATCGTATGTTGACTTACGGCAGAATGTTCAATCGTCTGGATGAAGTAAAAAACGGTGATATCGTTGAAATTAACTACAATAACCAAAGCTACAAATACAAAGTCTTTGAATCATTCTCCGTTGATCCGAAACAACAGGATATGTATGAATTTTTCAAACCTTTGCAGAACGGTAAAACCGTTATAACTCTGGTTACCTGCTCCAAAGATGACGGCAAAACCCGTTTAATGGTGCGGGCGGAATTAGTCAGCTGATTGCCCGAGCTGTAAAGTGAATAAATGGCCGTCGATTGAATTCGGCGGCTTTTTTCGTTTACTTGAAATATTTCGTCAAATAGATTATAATTGCTCCGTTGCAAGGTTTTAACCTAATATTTGCACTGAGAGGAGTGATTAAGATGGCAGTTGTACGTGTAAAAGAGAACGAAACACTCGAAAGTGCATTACGTCGTTTTAAGCGTTCTTGCGCTCGCTCAGGCATTCTAGCTGAAGTACGTAAGCGTGAACATTACGAGAAGCCAAGTGTTCGCCGTAAGAAGAAACAAGAAGCAGCTCGTAAGCGCAAGCACTGATTGATTGAGCATTCGCCTGGTGGTGGGTGCTCATTTTGTAGAAGGAAACGTATCGAAGTGGTCATAACGGGCCTGACTCGAAATCAGGTAGTCCCGTTCGGGGCTCGAGGGTTCGAATCCCTCCGTTTCCGTAAAAAGCTCGCATTGCGGGCTTTTTTGTTTTTTGGACAAATTGCAGCAAAAAATCATTATAAGTATCTAAAAAGTAGTCGAAATCAATAAAAATGCCGCCTGCTTCCTGAAAGCTGCTATAATTATTTTATTGAGGCAGTTGTTTGACACTATTATTACACTGCCGTTAACAAATTTGCTGACGCTGATGTATTTGTCGGAAAAAGGCTGAACTATCTTCAGCTGAGACCTATAATATAAATTATGAAGAGGTGAAATTATGAAAGCGAGAATCCATTCTTTTGAAAGTTTCGGAACAGTAGACGGCCCGGGAATTCGCTTTGTTATCTTCATGCAGGGATGTCCGCTGCGTTGTTTGTATTGTCACAATCCCGATACTTGGTCAACTAAAGCAGGTACGGAATATGAACTGGAAGATGTCGTACAAAAGGTGTTGAAATACCGCAACTATATAAAGAACGGCGGTGTAACTGTCAGTGGCGGTGAGCCTTTGTTACAGATTGATTTTCTGATTGAATTTTATAAGCGCATGAAACAGGAAGGCATTCATACTTGCTGTGATACGTCCGGTTACCTGTTTACACCGCATAATCAGCCGAAGTTCGATGAACTGATTAAATGGTGTGATTTGTTCCTCTTGGATATAAAACAGATAGATCCGCAGAAACACATAATTTTAACCAGAGTTAAACATGATAACATTTTAAGATTTGCACGTTATTTGAGCGATCATAATAAAGCTATGTGGATTAGACATGTTTTAGTTCCCGGTTATACAGATGACAAAAACGACTGGATTAAGTTGAGACAATTTATCGACACCTTGAAGACCGTAGAAAAGGTGGAAATCTTACCCTACCATACGATGGGTGTTAATAAATATAAGATGATGAACATCAGCTATCCTCTTGAAGGCGTAGAACCGCCGAGCAAAGAGGTGGTAGCAATGGCCAGAGCTGTTGTGGAAAGGGGAGAATATGACAAAACAAGTTAATATTACTAATGATAATTTCCTTGAGGTTGTGAAAGAAGGTACGCATTTGGTGGAATTAAGCGGCGACGGCTGTTCCGGGTGTATTGCCCTTAAGCCGACGGTTATGCAGCTTCTGCCGAAATATCCGCAGATAACTTATCACTATGTGGTTGTTACTCATGAAACGTCGGATATTTGTCACAAATACGGTGTTGACAGAATACCTGCTTTGTTACTGTTGCACAACGGCGTTTTGGCAGCTTTGGTTAAAGGCTACCAACCTGAGGAAATTTTGGATTTGTGGCTGGAAGATCAACTCAGTCGTCTGAAATAATGCTCTGACATTTTAATAGAGACATTAATGATGATGAACTTTAATTTGACATTTTGCACATAATTTTGTCAGGCACTTGTAATTGCTATGTAATTTGTGCGAAAATAACTAAAAGTTGATCTCGATCACGAAAAAACTTGAGCAAAAGTTACATTGTAACTGCCGTCATTTTTTTGGATGACTGCAGTTGCTATACTTAGGCTACAGGTTAGATAGAGAGCAAATAAAAAGCCTGTACAAGGCATAGGAGGCAATAATGGAAGCTTACAGAAGTTTCAAAAAAGGTCATTGGATGGACACTATTAACGTCCGTGACTTCATTCAACGTAACTACACACCTTATGAAGGCGATGATTCCTTCTTGGAAGGTCCGACAGAGGCTACTAAAAAATTGTGGGATCAGGTAATGGAGTTGAATAAACAGGAAGCAGCAAAAGGCGGCGTTTTGGATGCTGATACTAAAGTTGTTTCTACTATTACATCACACGGCCCCGGTTATTTGAATAAGGACTTAGAGAAGATCGTCGGTTTCCAGACAGATGCTCCTTTCAAGCGCTCTTTACAACCTTTCGGCGGTATCCGCATGGCTGAAAGCGCACTGGAAGCTTATGGTTATAAAATTGATCCGGAAGTAGTGGAGATTTTCACTAAATATCGTAAAACACATAACCAAGGCGTTTTTGATGCTTATACACCTGCTATGAAAGCAGCTCGTCACTGCGGTATTATCACGGGTTTGCCTGATGCATACGGCCGCGGACGTATTATAGGCGACTATCGTCGTGTTGCGCTTTACGGTATTGATCGTTTGATTGAAGATAAGAAGCAACAATTGGAGATTTTGGAATCCCCGACTATGACAGCAGATATTATTCGTGATCGTGAAGAGATCAGCGAACAAATCCGCGCTTTGGGTGAGATGGCCGAGATGGCTCAGAGCTATGGCTTTGATATCCGTCGCCCGGCTGAAACGGCACAAGAAGCTATTCAATGGTTGTATTTCGGTTACTTGTCAGCAGTCAAGGAGCAGAACGGTGCAGCTATGAGCTTGGGCCGTACTTCAACATTCTTGGATATTTACATTCAACGTGACTTGGATGAAGGCACATTGACCGAGAAGGAAGCACAGGAATTGATGGATCATTTCGTTATGAAATTGCGTTTGGTCAAGTTCATGCGTACACCTGAGTACAACGCTTTGTTCTCCGGCGATCCTACATGGGTTACAGAGTCAATCGGCGGTATGGGCGTTGACGGTCGTACTTTGGTTACTAAGAACTCTTTCCGTGTATTACACACTTTGTCCAACTTGGGACCGGCTCCTGAGCCTAACATGACAGTTCTGTGGTCCCCGAGATTGCCGATCGGTTTCCGTCGCTTCTGCGCTAAGACATCTATTAAGACTTCTTCTATTCAATACGAGAGTGATGAATTGATGCGTCCTGAGATGTTCGATGACTATGCTATCGCTTGCTGCGTCAGTTCCATGATCGTCGGTAAGGAAATGCAGTTCTTCGGTGCTCGTGCTAACTTGGCTAAGTGCTTACTCTATGCTATCAACGGTGGTATGGATGAAAAGAAGAAGATTCAAGTTGCTCCTAGATTTGCTCCGATTACAAGCGAATATCTTGACTATGATGAAGTCATGGAGAAGTACACACAGATGATGGAGTGGTTAGCCGGCTTGTATGTAAATACATTGAACGTTATCCACTATATGCATGATAAATACTGCTATGAGCGTTCAGAGATGGCTTTGCATGATCGTGAAGTAAAACGTTACTTCGCAACAGGTATCGCCGGTTTGAGCGTTGTCGCAGACAGCTTGTCAGCTATTAAATACGCTAAGGTTAAGGTCATTCGTGATGAAGACGGCGTAGCTGTTGATTATCAGACAGAGGGTGATTTCCCGAAATATGGTAACAACGACGATCGTGTCGACTTGATTGCAGCTCATTTGGTCACAACCTTTATGAATATGATTCGTAAACATCATACTTATCGTAATAGTATTCCGACAATGAGTATCTTGACCATTACTTCTAACGTTGTTTATGGTAAGAAGACCGGTACAACACCTGATGGTCGTAAAGCAGGTCAACCGTTTGCTCCGGGCGCTAACCCGATGCACGGTCGTGACAGCAACGGTGCTTTGGCTTCCTTGGAGAGCGTTGCTAAGTTGCCTTATGACGATTCTCGTGACGGTATTTCAAACACCTTCTCACTCGTACCTAATTCCTTGGGTAAAGAAGAGTAAGGCGATATTAAATAGGTTAACTTGTTAGAGTTAAAATAGATATAAAAGAAGGAGATGTTGTCTTATGGCTAAAAGAGAAGACAATTTGGTAGAATTGATTGATGGTTACGTTATGGATGGTGGATACCATTTGAATGTTAATGTGTTCAATCGTGAAACATTGTTAGATGCACAAAAACACCCTGAAAAATATCCGCAATTAACCATCCGCGTCAGTGGTTATGCTGTTAACTTCAATAAGTTGACAAAGGAACAACAAGACGAAGTTATTGCTCGTACAATGCATGAGCATATGTAATATCACTCATATTCGGTGATGTAAGGCGGGGGATGTCGGCAACGGCATCCCCCGTTTTTTATTTGAACAATAATTCAGCAATAATCCATTTTCTGCCGGGCAGTATTTTTTTCGGACTTGTACTTTATAATATAAGTACAGGCGGAGGATAAGCGAGATGGATACAGGGAAAAGTCAGGATTTGAAGTATCGTTTGGCTGCGGCATTAAAGCAATGCATGAGTAACAATAAGGTGGAGAACATTACTGTGAAGCAGATTGTTTCGACCTGCGGAGTTTCGCGCCAAAGTTTTTATCGTAATTTTATTGACAAATATGATTTAATTAACTGGTATTTCGATCGTTTATTAGCCCTTTCTTTTCAAGCTATGAGTGAAGGTGAAAACATCAGGAGCGGACTTTGTCGCAAGTTTGCTTATATTCGTGCTGAAAAAGTCTTTTTTGCGGCTGCATTTCGGGTGGATGAACAGAATAATTTGAAAGAGCATGATTTTTCCGCTATTCAAAATTTTTATCGTCATTTAATTCGCTCACGCAGTAATGAAGAACTTACGGCCCGGGATGATAAATTGTTGGAATTATATTGCCAGATGTCCATATATATGACTGTCCAGTGGGTTTTACACGGGATGGTGATGAGTGACAGCGAATTGGCCGATTTATTGATTGACGCTATGCCGCCACGGATTCACGAACTGTTTTTACGCTTGGAGATTTTGTAGTTGAGTTGGTCTTGAGTTGGCGAATAAGGAAAAAATCTCTTGTCAATTTGTGCAGATTATCCATTATATTTTGTGTCTTTTGTCTAAAATAGCAGCATAATCCACAAATTTGTTACACAATTATTTTTCTGTAACTTACATAAATTCCTTTTCCTTGCTATTATATGAATGTAAGCCAAAGATAATTTTGGAACGATTGTTACAAATGTTCGGTCATAAGGAGATTAAAATTTATGGTTCACAAAATTTCACTTAACGGTACATCATATCATGGTGCAGGTGCAATTAAAGAGATAGTCAATGAGATAAAGTCTCGCGGCTTTCATAAGGTGTTTTTGACCTCGGATCCGGATTTGGTAAAATTCGGTGTGACGACAAAAGTTTCGACTTTACTCGAAGCAGCCGGTATTCCGTATGAACTTTATACGGAGATTAAACCTAATCCGACAATTGAGAATGTTCAACACGGTGTAGCTGCTTTCAAAAAGGCTGCAGCTGATTGTATTGTAGCTGTCGGCGGCGGTTCGTCTATGGATACTTCCAAAGCTATTGGTATTATTATTACCAATCCTGAATTTGCTGATGTGCGTTCTCTTGAAGGCTTATCTCCTACTAAAAATCCCTGTGTACCTATTATTGCTGTTCCGACAACAGCAGGTACGGCAGCAGAAGTTACAATTAATTATGTTATTACCGATGTTGAAAAAGAGCGTAAATTTGTTTGTGTCGACCCGCATGATATGCCTATTGTTGCTGTAGTTGATCCGGAAATGATGGCTTCGATGCCGCGCGGTTTGGCAGTTGCTACCGGTATGGATGCTTTGACCCATGCAATTGAGGGTTATACGACCAGAGCAGCTTGGGAAATGACAGATATGTTCCACTTGGAAGCTATTCGCCTTTTGTCCGGTAATTTCCGGGCAGCGGTTGCGGGAGATATGACAGCTAAGGCTAATATGGCATTAGGCCAATATATTGCCGGTATGGGCTTCTCTAATGTCGGTCTCGGCATTGCTCATTCGATGGCGCATACTTTGTCGGCCCATTATGATACACCGCACGGTATCGCTTGTGCGATGTTCCTGCCGATTTCTATGGAGTTCAACCGTGACTTTACCGGTACCAGATTGCGTGAAGTTGCTCGGGCTATGGGCGTTAAGAATGTTGATACAATGAGTCAGACTGAATATCGTCAGGCAGCTATCGATGCTGTTAAACAATTGACTTTGGACTTGGGTGTATCTAAGACTTTAGATAAAATTACCGAAGCCGATTTGGATCAATTGGCAACGGATGCCTTAAACGATGCTTGCTATCCGGGCAATCCGCGAGAGGCTACTAAAGAGCAGGTAATTGCGATGTTCCGCCAATTAATGGTGAAGTGAAACGCTGAATAGATGCTTCTGAAAGGGCGGCTGCGGCCGCCCTTTTTTTATATGGCTGTGCTAGAATAGTACTATTCGAAGGAGATACATATGGAAAAATGGGAGAAACTTTTGCAGGAATTCAAGGCCTTTATTGCTCGCGGCAGCGTTGTAGACTTGGCTGTCGGTGTTATTGTCGGCGGAGCTTTCTCGGCTATCGTCAAATCTTTGGTCAATGATATTTTAATGCCGATTATCGGCTTACTCCTGGGCGGTTTGAATTTCAGCAATTTGAGTTTCGGTTTGGGTGAAGCCAGGATTATGTACGGTGCTTTTTTGCAGGCTGTAATTAATTTTTTCATCATAGCCTTTGTTATTTTCTTTATTGTGAAGTTAATTAATTTAGTTTATAAGAAGCAGTCACAGGAAACGATTAAAACCGTGCCGGAAGACGTGAAATTATTAACTGAGATCAGAGATTTACTAAAAAAATAGACTTTCTCTTAAATTTACCTTGTGACATTCGGATTTAGAGAGATTTTCAGAGGAGGCAGGATGCGAAAAATATATTTAATGGTGCCGGTAAAGACATTATTTGATGAAAATGATAAAATTCAGGGCCGTTCCGATTCCAAAGTGAGTGAGACGGCAGAAGTACCGATAAAAGAGGCTAAGGATTATTTGCGCAACCTGGGCGAAATTATTACTTGTGTTTCACCGCAGGAAAGAGCAATAGTTACAGCGAAACTTTGTCAAATTTCTCAATGGCGTATGGAAGATTATTTGACGGATTTTGATTTCGGCGTTTTTGAAGCGCAAAAAAATTTTTTGTTGCCGCGAGTATCCCGGAACGTGCCGGATGATTATGGTGATTTTTTCAGCTCTTACGGCTATGGCGGTGAAAGCAGTTCGGCGGTATCTGAGCGCTTGGAGACGGGAATAAAAAATCATATTGCCAGGTTGCAGAACAAAGAGGCCGATTTGCTTTATATAAGCGGGAAACATGCGATATACACTTTCTATCTTCACCATCGAGAACAGAACGGTAAGCTTTTACCTGCAAGCTTTTTTACGCCGGCTTCTATCCATACGTTTACATATAGTCAGGGAAATTTCGATTATGTTACTTCCGCTGTTTTTTCTCAGACAGTTCCTGTTGCCTCGGAAAGTGAGTATTATTCATGGTAAAAAAATTGTATTTGGTGCGGCATGGTGAAACCCAATTTAATAAATTGGATATTATTCAAGGGTCATGTGATTCTAAATTGACGGCAGCAGGTAGAGAACAGGCAGCTGCTTGCGGTCGACTCTTAAAAAAAGAAGGAATAAAGTTCGATCGGATTTTCTGTTCAATTGCTTTACGGGCTCGGGAAACGTTATCTTATATTACTGATCAGGAATACACTTATCTTTCCCAACTGAAAGAATGGGATTTCGGTTTGTTTGAAGGTGAAGGGCAATGTTTGCAAAGACCGGAAGTGTTCAACAATTTATCGCCTGACTTTTATGCGCAGTTCGGCGGTGAAAGCTTGACCGACTTTCAAAAAAGAATTGACGGGGCAATCAGAGATATTTTGACTGATACCGGAGATAATTTCTTGGTTGTGGCGCACGGTTGTGTCAATTGGGCCTTTTTTGAAATGGCAGTAAAACCGGATAATGCGCCGCCGGTGAAGTTTACTAATTGTGCTGTACAAGTTTATCGGCAGGAAGGCGAACAGTTTATTTACGAAAGAACGCTTGATCCTTTGAGCGAGTTATGATGAGGGCGACATGAGAAAAGAAGAAAATTCGGAAAAGTTGCTTTATTCCGACAGCTTGCTGAAAGTTCAATTGTTGTCGGCAGCCGACATGACTTCTTTGTTGGCAAAAAGTAACCGCAGATTGGGTGCTTATTTACGAAAAGAAAAGTTACATTTAGTGACGGCCGAGTCGTTGACAGCAGGTTCTTTGGCCGGATGTATAGCCGATATAAGCGGTGCCAGCGATTATTTAAGCGGAGCTTTTGTCTGTTATACTAATCAGGCGAAACAGACGCTTTTAGGTATACCTGCGCCGATGCTGGAGAAATATAGTGCAGTTTCAGCTCCGGTGGTTCAGAGTATGGCGAAAAACAGCTTGAAGCGCCTGCCACAGGCTGATATAGCGGTGGCTTTGAGCGGGTATGCCGGACCGCAGACTGCGAATTGGCAGGAAAAGGAAGCTTGCGGGACTGTGTATTTTGCGCTTGCTTTACCGCTACAGCTTATAGATAAATCAACTCAAGTTACATGCGCTGCAACTGATTGCATAGCTTGTGATTATGGCGACGATGTGGCAGTATTTACTTATAAAAAAATTTTTTCTCCGAAGAGAAATCTTGTGCGCTTGGCAGCCTGCCTGTTTGCAATCAGAGAACTTTCGGCAATATTGGCGATTTAATTAGAGATTGGAGATGAAGATAATATTGGACAAAGGTAAGACCGCCGACAGACCTTTAATTCGCAGTAATTCTTTCAAAAAAGCGACAATTATTCTGATTATCGGTTTGTTACTCAGTAAAGTGACGGGACAGGCACGTGAAGTTCTATACGGGGTGGTATTGCAGAAACCGTATTTAACGGATGCTTATGTTCAGGGCTTTTTAATTCCCGACTTTATCTATGAACTATTGATAGGCGGTTCGATTCAGGCTGCTTTGATTCCAACTTTAGCGCAAGCTTTGGGAACTGAGCAGGAGAAAAAAGCTTGGTATGACGTTTCGACATTTATCAGTTTTTTCAGTATTCTGATGTTTATTTGCCTTTTGTTGCTGGAAATTTTTACTCAGCCTATATTATCTTTAATTAGTAAAAGCGAAAATTTAATCTTGACGGTGCAAGTGGCCCGCCGATTATTCCCGCAAACTTTTTTTATGATGGGAGCGGGTTTAACAATTGGCATATTGAATGCCCATAAATTATTTACCAAAACGGCCTTAGGACCGGGCTTGTATAATATTTTTGTTTGTTTGAGTTTAATATTATTGGGAGCAGCGTCTGAAAAGGCTTTGTTGCAAGTGGCGTGGGGCATCAGTGGCAGTGCAGCAGTTTATTTTATCTGGCAATTATTTTTAGCGCGGCGAGTAATTACTCCCTTAAGATTGAATTTGCACTTTTCCCGTCCCGGTTTTCGGCGCCTTCTGTTATTAGCTTTGCCGACTTTATTTTCCGCATCTATTGCGCAATTGGGAAACATAATTTTACAAGCTTACACTAAAACGATGCCTGCAGGCAGTGCGACAGCGTTGAGGTATGCTTCGACTGTTTGGATGTTGCCGTACGGCATTTTTACCGTTGCTATCGGCCAGGTAATGTTGCCGACCTTATCAACATGTATCGGGCACAATGATCCGATTAAAGCCGGGCGGATGCTCAATAAAGCCTTGCGATTGGTTTTGCTTTTTGCTTTGCCTTCCGCCTTGATTTTCTATGCTTATCGCACGGAAATTATGGTAGGAATTTTCTGGTGGAAAAATTATTTACCTTCAAGTGCTGCCGCTAATCGGGAATATTATGATATTTTGGTTAATGCCGGCCGAATATTGCAATTTTATTGCCCGGCGATTATTTTTCAGTCGATTATCTATATTTACAACTTTGCTTTTTATGCTCACAGTATTACCGTAATTCCTTTGGTGAATGCCGCCGTTTCCTTGCTGTTAACTTTAGGTTTGGGTTATATAGCGGAGCAACGGCAGGAGATTTCCGGCTTATCCTTAGCTTTTGCCGTTTCGACGTTGTTTATCGCCTTGTTGTTACAAGCTTTGTACCATCACCGATTTAAGCCCGAGAAATTACGTAATTTCGCTTATTTTATTTGGCAAAACTGGGTAGCTTTGACTATTTTGGCACTTTATCTGTTGGTTGAAGTGCATGTTAGCGCTCGGATTCCGTATGTTAATAAGCTGTTTTCTTTAGCGGTTATAGGTGCGCGCGCCCTCGTCGCTTACGCTGTTTATTTAGTGGCAGCGTATCTTGTCGGTATCAAAGAAATTAAAGAAATCCGGCATTTATGGCATTAGGAGAAGAGAATGCAGACAACTGTAAAAGATAATAATAAAGGAAAGTTAAAACAAAGATTACAAAAAGTTCGGGCGCGCAGAATTTATCTGTTGGGTAGCTTGGTTGTTTTGCAGTTTATCTTTTTTGTCGTTATTTTTTTCACCGTGCAAAATAATGCTATGCGCTTTTTCAGTTTAGGCAATTTCCTTATTTTTCTTGCTCTCGCCTGGTTCATTATGACCAGACATATGACTAATTCCGCCAAATTGAGCTGGTTATTGTGTGGTGCGGTGGCTCCGGTTTTTACTTGGCTGTTTTACGGCTTTTCTGTCAGTAATTTACTGCAACGGCGAACCCTTTTAGCGCAAACTTTCAGTAAAGAAAGAATTTTTGTCAGCTATTTTCATAAAGAAGGCCGGAGCTTGATGGCTCGTTTAAGACCTTTATTACAGGCGGAAGGCCTGGGCAATTTTTATGAGATTGCCGCATTAGCTTTTCATCATAACGGCAGTAAAATTTATTTGAATCAGAAAGTTGAATATTATCGTTGCGGAGAAGAGGCCTGGCCGCAGATTAAGGCGGCAATTAAAGCGGCCAAAGTTCACATCTGTATCGAGTTTTATATTATAAAAAACGGCACGATGCTGGAGGAAATGCTGGATTTACTCTGTCAAAAGTTACAGCAGGGAGTAGAAGTTTATTTATTGTATGACGGTGCCTGTGATTTCCTGCTGAATTTTGATTTGGCGCGCACTTTGAAAAATCAAGGTGCGAAAACTGCGGTGTTTATGCCGATAAACGGTAGATTTACCATGGATCATAACCATCGTAACCATCGTAAATTAATTATTATCGACGGGGAAACTGCTTTTACCGGCGGCATAAATTTGGCTGATGAATATATTAATTTGCGCTCGCCTTTCGGTTATTGGAAAGATGCCGTTATCTCCGTGCAGGGGGAAGCAGTTCAACGTTTACAGGGATTTTTCCTGGCGGATTTTTTGGCAAGTTGTTCGCAAGATGACGAAAAAATTATTGCTAATTTGATTAATGCCGATTTAGCGGCTTTTAATTCCAGTCAGGCAAATTTGAATTTAACTGTCAATATGCGGGATTACGACGTGAAATTATTAAAGCGGCGGGACAAACACCAAGATAATTGGAAAAATAAAAATCAATTGCTGCCGGCCTGGAAGAAAAATCACGGGCATAAAAGCGGGCATGAGTTCCTGCATTTAAGTACTAAAGAATTGGATCGCCAGAACGATATACCGTGGGGACGCCGACAAAGTGAAATTAAATTTACCGGCGGAGATATGCCCGCCATCCCGAATTTGCCTTGGGAAAATTTGCTCGTCCCTTATGCCGATGCTCCCAGTGTCGGTAATTCTCTGGCTGAAAATATTTATTTACAGGCTATCTACAGTGCGACAAGCTCCTGTCAGATAATGACGCCCTATCTTATCCTGGGAGATGAATTGTTGCGTGCTTTAACAGTAGCTGCCAATCGCGGCGTTAAAGTGGAAATATATTTGCCTTACATTGCCGATAAAAAAATTATGCAGGTTCTGGCACGGGCTGCTTATCCGGTTCTATTGCAAGCCGGTATAAAAATTTATGAATTTCTTCCGGGATTTATTCACTCTAAAGTATTGCTGATTGATCAGCAGATAGCAGTTATCGGCAGCGTGAATTTCGATTTTCGCAGCATGTATTTGAATTTTGAGAACGGTGTTATAATCTACGACCGGATTCTGGGCGAAAAAATTGCAGCCGATTTTCGGACTATCAGACCGGAATGTAAGCAGGTGGACTTGGCGTATTGCCAAAGCTTGAGTATCAGCGATAAAATTTGGGGTATTGTTTTACGGCCGTTAGGTCCGTTGTTGTAATTAAGTTGATCGCAGCAGGCCGATTAGAGCTGAAAAAAGCCCTATGCTTCGAAGAGGCATAAGGCATGATTTTACTCGAATTTCCCGAAAATCAGAGGGCTTTGGTGGCATTCTTGAGCCAATTTTTCTCATTCTCATTCAGGAACGGAGAAATTTTCTCATAGCAGGCTTGATGGTAATCATTCAACCACTTAATTTCAGCAGCAGTTAAATATTTTTTATCTATTGCCCGCAGCTCAAAAGGTACATAAGAAACAATTTCAAAACGATAGAACTCACCGTGCTCATTTTGGCAATCTTTCACGGTTAAAACATCGTTTTCAATCCGGATACCGTGCTTATTGGCCTTGTAAATACCCGGCTCTACCGTGGTTAACATGCCTAATTGCAAACTTACCTGATTGGAACGGGTCGAAATTGACTGCGGACCTTCATGAACATTCAGGCAATAACCGACACCGTGACCGGTACCGGACTTGTAATCGGTTCCCGTTTGCCACATAGGATAACGGGTAATGCCGTCCAAACTGATACCTGTAGTGCCGCGCAGGAAGCGGGCGCTCATTGTATCGACACAACCTTTAACTACGTGAGTGTAATCGAAAATCTCTTCTTCTGTCAGAGGACCGACAGCTTGCGTCCGGGTAATATCGGTTGTACCGCCGTAATATTGACCGCCGGAATCATGAAGGAAGAAGCTCTTATTTTGTAAAACTGCCTGTTTCTCAACGGAAGCGGAATAATGTAACATTGCGGCATTATCTTTATAAGCTGCAATAGTTTCAAAACTGGGTTCGATGAAACCTTCCTGTTCCTGGCGATATTCCAACAGCTTGGCGGCACAGTCCAACTCTTTAATTTCGTGTTTGCCGATATTCTGATCCAACCAGCACATAAACTTGCAAATAGCGGCGGAATCTTGAAGGAAAATGCCTTTCAAATTAGCAATTTCCGTCGGATTTTTAACAGCTTTCTGATAAGTTGAAATATTAATTCCGTCGACCAGGGAATAATTGCTGCTTAAAATTTGATAAATTCTATAATTGACCATCGAACTTTGAATGTATACTTTCGCAGTCTTAGGTAAAGCGGCAATATCCTGATAAATTTGCTCGTAAGGTAAAAGCGTTACCCCTTCAGCCTGTAAATTTTCAGCCAAAGCGGTCGGAATTTTATCCGGATCGGCATAAAGGAAGGCCTGTTCCGGAGTAATCAAAGCGAAGCTGAGCAATACAGGACAGCAGGGAATATCAAAAGCCCGAATATTGTACAACCAACAAATGTCATCCAGCGAAGAGATAACCGAATAATCGGCATATTTTTCCTTGAGACGTTGACGGAAATCGGCCAATTTATCGGCAGTACGGCAACCTGTAAACTTCAATTCATGCAGCCAAGCCTGCTCCTTGGAGACTTGCGGCCGATCAGCTGTCCATAATTGCCCGATTAAATCGACATCGACCAATTCAAAATCGTGTGCCTGAAAATCTCTGAGGTAAGCGTTAATTGTTTGCGCCGGTAAAATTGCGCCGTTAAAACCGATGCGACTGCCGTTCGGTAAAGTTAATAAAAATTCTTTGACAGTAGGAACATTCGGCCAGTTCATCTTCATCATTTGAAATTCCGTGCCGGCAATTTCTTTTTCACAGCTGATCCAATAACGGCCGTCAGCCCAAATCAAAGCCTTGTCCGGTGTGACAACCACAGTTGAATTTTCACCGCTGAAATTACTGATCCATTCCAAAGTCCGATAGTGATCGGCAAAGTATTCACTTTGATGGTCATCGCCGGTGACTTCAATAAAAGCTGCCAGATTATTGTCCTGCATCAAGCGCCTTAACGCTTGTAATTTTTCTGCATTATTCATCTTATACCTCACTAAAAAATTTTTGCCATAGCAAATATTCCTTTAATTATACACCGATGCCGGCAAAACAATAATAGAATTACGATCTTTGAGCAAAAAAACAAAAAAAAAACGATTTTTTCCAAAAATAATAAATATAAAAATACTCACGATGCCTTTGAAATCCCCGTTTTATCGAGAAAAACGTTCGAATTATGCTTCGAAAAATAAAAATTACTTAATTTGCTTTTTGCCCTAATATCCAGCAATCTAAAGTTGTTATCCGGTTTGATTGAGAATGGAGGGAAGTAATATGAAAAATTGCATAGAAGAGTATCGTCGACCCTTGGATTTGTCCCAATACAGATTGGGCAAGAAAATCGGTTTATCACGGGTAACGGTCAATAAGATTGAAACGTGTAAAATAATTCCTAATTTAAGTATCGCGCATGCTATCGCCGCCAGCCTCGGAGTATCAATATATGAAATTTTTGATTTGGACGGCAGAGGTACTTTTACTTGTCCTTGTACCCTGAAGAAAAAGCGAAAAAGAAGACGCAGCAGAAAGACATGCGAAAATGTCAATCCGGCAGCTGAGGCAGCAGGGCAGAAAGCTGATAAAAAGGGTAAAAGCGTCTGATTTTCTCCGTCTTTTATTTATTTTGTGCCAAATTGCAAATTTAAGGCTTTTTCATGTTAAACTATAAATGTTGTTGAAGATAATATTAGTACTGAAACAGATTTGATTAGTTTATTAATAGGAGCAGAATGGGTTTATTTAAGGTTTTAGATTTGTTGGGGGGCGTGGCACTGTTCCTGTACGGCATGCATGTCATGGGAAGAGGTCTGACGCGGCTGGCGGGCAATAAATTACAAGGCTTATTGGAGAAATTGACAGCCAGTAAGATTAGAGCTTTAGCCTTGGGTGTAGCTGTAACCCTGTTGGTTCAATCAAGCGATGCGACGATAGTCATGGCTATCGGTTTGGTAAATTCCAATATAATGGGGTTATTGCAGGCTTTATACGTTGACGTGGGTGCTAATATCGGCACGACAATTACAGCCTGGATATTATCGTTGAACGGCCTGGACAAAGGTGCTTCGGCTTCTACCATTTTTTATTATCTCAATCCTTTAAGTTATTTGCCGCTTTTGGCTGTCGTCGGAGTTATATTTGTGGTATTTATCAAAAATACTAAAAGGTATAACATAGGCTCGATTATGCTGGGCTTTGTCCTTATAATGTACGGCATGGATGTGATGAAAGCGGCAGTCAGACCCTTGCAGGATTCCGCTAATTTCAGTAAGTTTATGCTCAGTTTGGGAAATCCTTTTACAGCGATTTTGTTCGGTATTCTTATAACCGTTATTATTCAAAGCTCCTCGGCGTCAATCGGTATGCTGCAGGCGTTTGCTTTACTCGGCCTGATAGATTTTAAGTTGGCGATTCCCGTTATATTAGGTTGTAATATCGGAACTTGCGTTACTTCTTTAATATCTGCCGTCAGTGCCAATAACGACGGTAAATGTGTAGCGTTAACAAATTTTGTTTATAAGATTGACGGCGTTGTCATTTTGGGCGGCGCCTTTTATTTGGTCAATTTATTTTACCCTTTACCTTTTATGTTTTTTCCTGTTACTCCGGTCGGTATTGCTATTGTGCATAGTACATTCAACATTATCAATGCCGCCTTACACTTTCCTTTCATGTATTGCCTTGCCGACCTGGTAAAACGTTGTCTGCCGCAAAAAAGAGTTAATACTTCACTTGCCGATATGCAGATGGATACAGCTTTGAAAGCTCTTGATGATCGTTTCCTCAATACGCCGGCTTTTGCTGTTCAACAGAGTGTCCAAACGGCACTTTTGATGGGTAATTATGCTAAATCGGCAATGTATAAAGCCGTAGCTTTAATCGAAAATTATAAAGAAGAAGAGTTCGTACAGGTCGATAAATTGGAGGAACTGACAGATAATATCGAAGATGCGCTGGCGCAATATACTTTAAAATTATCAACTCACAGAATGTCGGATGCCGATAATAATTATTTAACCATGGTTATGCAAAGCTTGTCTTATTTTGAGCAAATCGGCGATCGAGCTTTAACTATTGCCAAAGCGGCGAAAGAGATGCATACCAAAGGCCTGCAGTTTTCCGCTGGAGCCTTGGCGGAATTGCACGTTTTGGAAAAAGCGGTTTTTGAAATTATGGAACGGACGTTCGATGTTTATAAAGAACAGAATGCCGCCAAAGCCAAGATGGTAGAACCTTTGGAAGAAGTTATCGACTATCTTGAAAGAAAAGTCAAGAACCGTCATGTCAGACGCTTGCAGTTGGGTTTATGTACGATTGAACTCGGATTTATTATGAATGATATTACAAGCAGTTTGGAACGTACCTCGGATCATTGCTCGGCTATCGCTCTGTCAACCGTCGAAGCTAATTGCAACGAATTCGGAGCCCATGCCGTAGCTTTGGAATTAAAGGAAGAAAATCCGAGTAAATTTAAAGAATTGTACTTAAAGTGGAAAGATGAATATCGCTTGCCGGCTGCCGAGGCGATGAATGTGAAAAAAATGTAGCATTTTTATAAAAGGCTGACCGAAGAAATTCCCGTTTGCAAAATTGTGGATATAATAGGCTGATGAAAACCAAGAGCTGTTATAGCAGCATGATAGGAATAATTATCATGCAGAAACAGAGGTGTTATTATGAAATACGAAAAACAATTGGCAACGGTTTTGAGCGCCTGCTTGGCTCTATCTGTCACTTTGACGCCGTTGGCTGCAGATTTGCCGCAGACTGACAAGAATTCTCAAGGTAACGTGGCGGCTGCAAACGATCAGGAAAAAACAGCGAAACAGGAACCGAAAGAAAAAAAGGCGGATTCAGCCGCCGACTCGCAAAAGAATGGCGACAACAAGAAAGAAAAGTCGGCTACTGCAAATTCTCCTAAACAGACGACAAAGAGCAACAAGTCCGGTCTGGAAAAAGTGCAGGAACAGGATGCCGGTAAATTCGAAGTAGTTTGGAAGACGCCGGTAGTTGTATACGGGGCTGCTTTGTCGATCAATGAAATAAGTCGGACCAGAGAATTATTCGGTTTGGGCAATGTTAACGCTTTAAGTGAAACAAGTGTGGATAGCCGTGATTTGTATCGCTATTTGGGCAGCAGTGCCGTTGACGGTGATATGATTTCTTCAGTTGCCGTACAGAAACGGGAGAAAGGCTTCGGAGTTCGCGTAAAAATTGTAACACCGAGTATGATTACGCAAATTACGGATGCTATGTATACCAATGCGGCCATTTCCGCCGGTGTCAGCGACTGTCAGATTTTAGTAGCTTCAACTCGTCCGGTTACAGGCGAGTCGGCTCTGGCCGGTGTTTATAAAGCTTTTGCTTTGAAAGGTGAAACTTTCAATTCCAAGCAGATGCAGGTTTCGCAGGCCGAACTTAATACGGTTAACGCTATAAATCAAAGCAATGCCAAAGTTAAGGGATACAACAAAGCTTATATGGACAAAGTTATTTTGGACACCAAATTGGCTATGCAAAAACGGGCCGGACAATTAGGTACAGGTTTGGCTGCCGGCGAGATTACCAAAATTATTAATGCGAATTTGAGCAAGTACGGTTTAGGAAATATTGTTAAGAGCAATCAGGTTGAAGCTTTAACCAAATTGTTTGAACGTTTCCAAAATACTGATGCTATCAATTCTCCGGTAGTGCAACAACAGTTACAGATATTAAGCAGTAAACTGCAAACTGTTTTCGACCAATTCTATCAGGATGCCAAGAAGGCAGGATTCTGGGATCGAATTGTCAAGTTTGTGACGGATGTTTGGGACACGATAATGGATAGTGTTAATAAACTTTCCAAGTAAATTTTTCTTAATTGATTTTCTTAATTAAGAAGGCAATATTGCAAAAAGCAGTCAGGTCGAACTTGGCTGCTTTTTGTATATATCTTTTAATTAATCTTACTCAAGGGGATAAAAGCCGGTCGTTTAGCATCTGTATCGTTGCTATCGAAACAAAGCGCATATTCGCCGGTGGGTAATTGTAAATAAATGACCGAATCGCCATTCTGATAACGAGCTACTACCTGTTCGTTGTATTTGGGTTTTTGCGGCAGAGCGGAAGCTTGGTATATTTCTCCAATTTTAAGTTTACAGTTGCCGCTTTTGACTTTTACTTTATTCAAAGCTGTAGCGGCACATATCCGGGGCTTATATTGACTTTTATCAAGAGTCCCGAGACTGTGGGCCATACCGGAAATTTTATATTGCTCTTTTTCTTTATCATATTTTAGATAATAAGTGGAGCTGTCCAACCAATTGTAATCAGTGAAAATTATACCGCCGTTCTCAATACCTGTTTCGGGAAAGCGATTATCGAAGTAACCGATTAACCAGCCGCCGCAAGTAATAATGCCACAGTTTTTTAAAGTGTCGGGTAAATTGCTATCTTGGATCAGGCTGCCGAGAGTACGATAAAAAATAGTATGACTTTTAACATAAAGATCATCACCGTCTCTTTGAATTGCAATATCAGGCAATGCCGCTCCGAGATATTTACTTACTTTTTGCGTCGAATCGGCAGTACTTTGCAATTGACTGCTGCTCGAGTCATAATGCACAGTATTTGTCGTGGTCGGAGTAAAACTGATGTTATCGGCAAAATATTCCCGCAGTAATGTGTTTAAGCTTTCCAAGTCGACAGCAGTTTTGCTTAATTTGTCGGAGGCTTCATAAAACAGGCGCTCGCTCAGCCAGGCATTATCGTTGAAATTGACTTCGTAATTACTTTTGTTCAGAGGGAATGCTATGAGCTTTTGGAGCAAAGAGAGCGCTTCAAGTTCCTGTTTGCTGAGATTATCAGTTTGAGCGTCGAACATATAACTGCGCGCATCGCCCAATAAGTCGGCCAACTTGCCTGTTCGCCTGATATTAAGCGGAGATTTGGGCAAATCTGCAATTACACCTCTACGCCCGTTGCTTTCCGATTCAAGATCCGGCGGCGGGGGAGTCGGCGGTTCGAAAATTGTTTTTTTGTCACCGGTCAGAGGATTATAGCGCACGACTTTCGGCTTGTCATATATGGAGTTATCTTTTATTCCGTAAGTTAAAGAGGGAGTTTTGGGAGCTTGAACTTTACTTTCCTGCAAATTAACGGGCTGTGCTTTTCCTTGACAGCCGCAAAGCAACGCCGTTGCGAGCAGCAGCGCACCCAGTTGTTGTAACTTTGCTTCAGATTTGTATTTCATAATTGCTTCTCCAAGTGTAAGTGCAAATATAAATTTAATTATTAAGTATAAACTGCAGAACTTGCGTGAATGTTACGCCGTCTTTGCAAATTCTACGCTGCCGGGTTATCAGTGCAATTGCACAAATATTTTCGTCCTTTTTATATGCCGAAATGCGTTTCAAATCACCGAATTATTGAAAAAATAATGTTATAATAAGTTATTAGGTAAGTATTTATCAAGTTTATCGAATTTTAGGAGGAATACTAAAATGGCAAAAACAAAAGTTATTGTAATCGGTGCTAATCATGCCGGTACAGCCGCTATTAACACCTTAACTTCCAGCTATCCTAATTGTGAAGTTACTGTCTACGATCGCAACAGTAATATCAGCTTTTTAGGTTGCGGTATGGCCTTATGGATCGGTGGCCAGATAAGTTCCGGTGACGGTTTATTCTATAACAGCCCGGAAAAAATGGAAAAAGCGGGAGCCGAAGTTCATATGCAGGCTGAAGTTCTTCATGTTGATCCTAAGGCTCAAACAGTAGAAGTCCGTTTGCATAACGGCCAAACAGTTGTTGATCATTATGATAAGTTGATTTTGGCTACAGGTTCGTTGCCGATTGACCCTCCGGGAATTGAAGGCTTGGATTTGGAAAACGTGCAGCATGTGAAGATTTATCAGGATGCCGAACTGGCAATTAATACTTTGGCAACTAAGAAAATTGAAACAGTGGCGGTTGTCGGTGCCGGCTATGTCGGCGTAGAATTGGCGGAAGCTTTCAGACGTCACGGTAAAAAAGTTAAATTGATCGATATGGCCGACCGCGCCTTATCAGCTTATTACGACCGGCCATTTACGGATTTAATGGATAAGAATCTGGCAGACCACGGCATTGAATTATGCTTCAATGAAAAAATTATTAAGTTTGTCGGAGAAAACGGCGTACTGACAAAAGTTGTGACCGACAAAGCGGAACATGCTTGCGATATGGCTGTTTTGGCTATCGGTTTCCGTCCCAACACCGCTTTGATGAAGGATCAGCTGTCCACTTTCAAAAACGGTGCATATATCGTTGACCGGCATCAACAGACAAGCGATCCTAATATTTATGCTATCGGTGATTGTGCTACGATTTATGATAATTCACAAGAAGCTTGGGCTTATATCGCTTTAGCTACAAATGCCGTCAGAAGCGGTTTGGTAGCAGCTCATAATGTCGGCGGTACAACTCTCGATGCTATCGGTGTCCAGGGCTCCAACGGTATTAATATTTACGATTTGAAGATGGTATCGACCGGATTGACTTTGGAAAGAGCGGCCAAAGTCGGTATCGAAGCGTTGGCGACGGATTTTGAAGACTTGCAACGTCCGGAATTTATGGAAGTTGATAATCCTAAAGTTAAAATCAGAATTGTTTACCGTAAGGATAATCGCCAGGTTATCGGTTGTCAGATGGCTTCAACTTATGATATGAGCATGGGAATTCATATGTTCTCTTTGGCTATTCAGGAAAAAGTAACGATTGACCGCTTAGCTTTGACTGATATTTTCTTCCTGCCGCATTTCAATAAACCCTACAACTATATTACTATGGCGGCTTATACTGCTAAATAATTACAGCTTGAACTGTAATAAAGGCACGAGCCCCGGCAATTTTCTGTCGGGGCTTTTGCTTTTATAGCCTCTCCTTGCTATCATAAAATTCATGCGAGGTGAGATATGCAGATTTATGTTATCGGTCCGATTAAAGTTACTTTAAGCAAGATTCGCGATTTAGGCGAAACAGCTGCCTTAAGGTCCGAATTTGAGCGGAACTTGGGGACCTGTATGCCTTTAGCGGCAGCTAAAAAGTTGGAATATAAAATTTTGAAACGTTCTTTGGATTTAAGACAGAAAATGCAGGCCGGATTTGTCTATAAATTAGCAATTAATAATTTAAGCGATTTTTTGCCGCTCCCCCGCTTGCAACGCCTGCTGAGTAAGAAAATTATCCAAATAGAAAAGGCTAACTATGTCTGGCCTGAAACTTTGCAAAATTTGCGTACCTTGCGTTCTGCAAGTCAAAAATATTTGGAAAATGAAAGTAAAAGACCGGTAGTTGTCGGCTTCGGCCCGGCCGGAATTTTCGCAGCTTTAATTTTAGCTGCTGCCGGGATGCGACCTTTAGTTTTGGAACGGGGGAAAAAAGTCGAGCAGAGAATTGAGGATTTTGCTTTATTTCAAAAAAAGGGAATATTGCAGGAAGAATCCAATGCGCAATTCGGTGAAGGCGGTGCCGGTTGCTTTTCCGACGGTAAACTGGGAACGAGAATCAAAGATGACCTTTTAAGCCTCGTTTTGGATATTTTAGTGTATTACGGGGCCGATCCGAGTATTTTATGGCGACAGAATCCGCATATAGGAACGGATAAGTTGCGGCCTTTGATTAAGAAAATTCGTGAGGCAATTATAGATTTGGGCGGCGAGATTCAATTTCAAACGAAATTAAGCGATTTACAACTTTTGCCTTTGAAAAATGCCGCTGCCGGAGGAGAAAACGACTCGCAGGAAGTTTATAAGCTTATAGGCCTGGAGACAGTCAGCGCCGGCACAAAACGAAATATTGCCTGTGAACAGCTGATATTGGCACCCGGTCACAGTGCGCGCGATATCTATCACATGTTGGCACAGAAAAAACAGTCAATGAGTGCTAAACCTTTTGCCGTCGGTTTTCGCATTGAGCAGAAACAAAAGGCGGTTAATCGGGTGCAGTACGGTAAAGAAAACGAGCTTATGCTATGTGAAATGCTGGGACCGGCAGAGTATCATTTGGCTTGTAAAGTACAGGTGCAGGGGGAGGAACGACGTGTTTACACCTTCTGTATGTGTCCGGGAGGAGAAGTTATCTCCGGGACATCGGAAAAAGAGAGCTTGTGCGTTAACGGTATGAGTTATCATGCAAGAAGCGGCGAGAATGCCAATGCTGCAGTTATTTGTGCTGTTAATGCCGGAGATTTGGGCGATGATCTGTTTGCCGGTTTAAAGTTCCAGGAGCGGATTGAACGGGCGGCGTATAAATTAACTGCTTCTTATGCTGCGCCTTATTGCACGGTGGAAGATTTCGTCAAGTCACAATACAGCGGTGAAGAATATGAACGGATAATTGCGGCTGCACCGTATGCTGAAGATCGAAATGAAGTTAAGGCAGATCAGGAATTAAAATCTTGGTGTGAAGAAAAAGTACAAGTCAGCTATTTACCGCAAGCTGAAAAATGTAACTTGGGGCAGTTATATCCGCCGCTTGTCAGCCGGGCATTAGCCTTGGGAATTTTACAACTGAATCAGCAAATGGCTTGCTTTGCCGCCAGAAAAAGTACTTTAATCGCTCCGGAAACTCGAACTTCGGCTCCTATCAGAATTGAACGGGATAAAAAAACTATGTTGGCGGAGAAGTGCGTCGGCCTTTATCCGTGCGGCGAAGGTGCCGGTTATGCCGGCGGAATAAGTTCGGCAGCTGTCGACGGAATTAAGGCGGCGCAGAAAATGCTGCAAAATTTGTTGAATTTGGCAGATGATTGGACGATTAATTATAATGAACGGGAATAAGCTTCTTTCGTAACAGGAAGAGAGAGCTTTAAACTTCGCAAGTTTGCCGGAATTTTTGCAGCTGCACATTTTCAACTTGCATTTATCTGAACAAGATGCTACAATATATCAGCATTTATGTAAGCAACGTCAACAAAGGAGGTGTAAAGCATGCCTAATCTAAAGCAAGCTATTAAGCGTGTCAGTATCAATTCGAAGAAGACTGAGATTAATAAGAACAAGATGAGTGAAGTTCGCACGGCCGTTAAGAAAGCCCATGTTGCCGTTTCTACAGCTAGTGAAGGCGCAATGGATTTAGTTCGTTCCGCTCAGAAACAGATTGATAAATTAGCAGGCAAAGGCAAGATGAAGAAGAACACAGCTGCTCGTCGTGTCTCTCGTTTGCAGAAGGCTTTGAATGCTCAAGCCAAGTAATAATTTTTGGGAAAAGAATTATGCAGGAACCGTAAGTGAATTTTCGCTTACGGTTTTTTTGCTGTTCGAAAACGCTTTTTTATTGCTATTAACATGTTAATGTTAGCTAATTTACCGATTTTATTTAGGCAAAATGTCAAATTTTATTTTTACTGCTTGTCAGAGAATTAAAAACTTTTTAATATTTATTTAACCCGGTTCGCTCGAGTCTTCGAGTAAAAAATAAGGGATGTAATTAGGGAGATGGAGTTATGCGTACAAAAATTGGTACAAAAGTATATGATACTGAAAAGAGTCAGTTGATTGGTGAACAGGTAGTCGGTCAATATTGTTCGGCCGACGGCTTCGAAGAGCGCTTGTATCGTAAAGCTGCTCACGACTACTTTATTTACGGATTGGGCGGTTCGTTGTCACCTTATCCGCAAGAAACCTTATTGAGCTTGTCATTAGCTGATGCGACGGAATGGATGCAACGTATACTGGGGGCGGAAAGAGCCACCGAGATTTTGCAGGCTGATGAAGCGGAGCTGGCCAAAAAAGCTGAAGTTAAGGCAGCTAAAGCTACCAAGACAAGTAAGACGGTAAAAGAAACAACAGAGAAAAGCACAAAATCCTGTTGTAAAACCGGTCGTTCCAAGTGCAAAAAGTAATTGCTTACTTTAATGGAAAACAGGGCAGACAGGGTAAGAAAAACGGCAAGTTTTATCTTACCTTGTTTTTGTCTGCTTTCATTTCTCTAGTTTTCATTTTTAGTTTAATTAATATTTACGTTTATTGTGCGGGCGCTCGCTATATTCTGGCACAAAATATGTTGCAGCGGAGCGCTTATAATTACATTCTGGTTTTGGGCGCTCGTGTTTATGCGGATGATACGCCGTCTTTAATTTTACAGAATCGTCTGCAGGCGGCAATCACAGCCTATCGCTATAAACCTGTTCCGATTATTGTTTCCGGCGGGGTCCGATCCCTTTATAATGAACCGCGCGTGATGCGGAATTATTTGTTGCAGGCCGGTATTCCGGCAAAAGATATAATAGCGGATGAGCAGGGCGATAATACAATAAAAAGCTGTCTGAACTATCGACATAACTACGCTGAACGGACACTTTTGCTGGTTACAAGCGATTATCACGCGCCCAGAGCCTGCTTTTTGGCTCGTAAATTGCAGATTGCAGCTTATGCTTTCACGTCTTCTACGGCTAATTTGTCTCCGGCTACCCGTATTTATAATTTTGTGCGTGAATTCGGCAGCCGGATAAAAGCTGCGGTTAATATTTATTTGGATCAACGACTTTTTAATTGAATTAATTGACCAATTTACTGTATTTTTCCGTCAGATTATCATAGATTCTGCGGGCCAGATTATAGAAATAGTCATTACGATAAGAAGTGATCTCTCCCTTATCAATTGCCTGCGCCAATTCGGGCAGTAACGGTATTTGCCAAGTTAAGGGGGCGTTTGTTATTTGCGCCAGCTCGGATAATTTCGAAGGCCCGAAAGGCTCCTCTTTACTGTGGCAGTTATTGCACTCGAAATAAGCATAATTTTCCACTACAGCCAGAAGCGGAACATGCAATTTCTCCAACAATTTGATTGATTTTTCAACTATGGTAGTTACGAGCATTTGCGGCGAGGTAACTACGACGGCGGCAGTTATCGGCAAAGCTTGGAAAACTGTCAGCGGTACATCGCCGGTGCCCGGAGGCATATCAATCAAAAGAACATCCAAATCCCCCCAAACAACATCAGTCCAAAATTGTTTAATAGCAGTATTGATAATCGGTGCCCGCCAAGAGACAGGATCATCCTGATTTTCCAGAACCAAATTCATCGACATTATTTTAATGCCGTTGTCGGCAAGCACAGGCATCAGACCTAAAGCGGAAGCGTAAGCGTGTTCGTGCAGGTTAAAAGCCGTCGGAATTGAAGGTCCGGTAATATCGGCGTCCAAAATGCCTGTTTTTAAGCCGAGATTCTGCAATGCCGCAGCTAATGTCGCTACGATCATCGATTTGCCTACACCGCCTTTACCGCTGCTTACCGCCAGAACGTATTTGATCTTACTGTGGCGATTCATCATTGCCGATTGGGACGGTAATTGCGCCGGAGCGGCCTCCCGATTGCTGACTTGATTGTCAACTTCTTCTTTGTCGATCAAAGCTTCCGCAGCCTTTTTTTCAGCTAAAAGTTGAGCTTTCGTGCGCGGCATTTTACCTTTATACCAACTGGTTTTAGCAATCCTTGGACGATTGTTAATTAAATCGCTTTTATCATTCTCCGGAAAATCTGTCATTGAAACCTCTTTTACACCGTCGCCTGACCGAGTTGTGCGCAGACGGCTATTTTTACTTGCCAAGTTTGTTATAATATTACAAAGCCTTTTATGATTATAGAAGTAAATAGCTTAAATGTCTAAGATTTATTACGCAAAAGTGCCGACTGAAGGAGATAATTTTATGAATTATAAGTCACTTATAGCAAAAACGCTTATGCCTTATGTTAATTTGTCGGAAGCCGAGATAGCTGCTCTATTGGAAAATCCGCCCAAAGCGGATTTAGGAGATTCCGCTTTTCCCTGCTTTAACTTGGCCAAAATTCAGCACAAGTCTCCGGTTGCTATCGCTCAGGAACTGGCAACCTCGGTCACAGCCGATTTACCTGAATATTTGCAGACGGTGAAAAGTACCGGACCGTATGTTAATTTCTTCTACAATCAAGCTTATTTTATTTCCGAGAATATCAAAGAAATCAATACGGCTGCAGCTCATTACGGCCAAAACGATACAGGCAAAGGTCAAACGGTTTTGCTGGAATATTCTTCACCCAACATTGCCAAGCCTTTTCATGTCGGTCATGCTTTTACTACTATTTTAGGGGCTTCGTTGGCGCGCTTGTACGAAAGTCAGGGATATAAAGTAGTTCGTCTTAATCATTTAGGTGATTACGGGACGCAGTTCGGCAAATTGATTGTCGCTTATGAAAAGTGGGGCGATGAAGCTGCTTTACAAAAAGATCCGATTAATGAATTGTTGCGCATCTATGTAAAATTTCATCAGGAAGCAAAAAAAGATCCGTCTTTGGAGACTGCAGCACGCAGCAAATTCAAAAATTTGGAAGACGGAAAAGAATATGAGACCAAGTTATGGCAACGTTTCAAAGATCTATCTTTAGTCGAATTTAATCGGATTTATCGTCGCTTACATGTCGATTTTGATTGTTGGAACGGTGAGAGCTTTTACAGTAATTTAATTCCGGCTGTTGTTGAAGATTTACGCTCCAAGCATTTGCTGGAAGAGTCGGAGGGGGCACAGGTTGTCCGTTTGGATGAAGAGAATTTACCGCCCTGTCTGGTGCTTAAATCCGACGGGACTACAATCTATGCCAGCAGAGATTTGGCAGCTATCATGTATCGCTACAAACGTTGGCACTTTGCTAAAAATATTTATGTTGTAGGTATACCGCAGGCCTTACATTTCAAGCAGGTTTTTGCCGTTTTGAAAAAAGCCGGTTATGACTTTGCCGATAATTGTGTGCATGTCGGTTTCGGTTTAGTTAAATTTCCCGATGCCAAATTTTCCACGCGGGAAGGTAAGGTTGTGCTGTTGGAAGATTTGCTGAATGAAGCTGTTAATAAAACAGCGGAAATTATTCGGGCCAACAATGCGGAACGTCAACAGGAAATGAGCGAGGCGGAAATTGCGCAGACTGCCGAAAAAATCGGCGTATCGGCGATTATGTACATCTTTCAGAAGAGCGGGCGTGAACGGGATATAGTTTTCGATTGGCAGGAGATTTTGAGCTTTGAAGGAGATTCCGGTCCTTATTTGCAATATACTTACTCAAGAGCTCAATCAATATTGCATAAGGCGTATAATATACCGGCAACCGAACCTTTGCCGGCGACGGATACAGCTGATGCGGCCGCTATAAATGCAGCTGCCGTGCAGGGCTTGAATTTGAATGAAAGTACATATGCTCTGGTCAAAGAACTGGCGAAATACAGTGAAGCGCTTACCTTAGCCGTCAAGCAGAATGAACCTTTTGTTGTGACCCGCTGCCTGAATAGTATTTGTCGTGCTTTTAACCGCTTTTATACCAATACGCCTATTTTGAAAGCCTCTGATGCTGAAAAAAGAGTTTTGCTGGCCGTTTGTCGGGCGACAGTACAGGTTTTGGCGAACGGTATGCAAATGTTAGGTATGGATACGGTAGATAGAATGTAATGAGGTTGGCAGTACCGGGATGGATTCGTTCAATACAGCTTTAAGTTCAGCTGACGTTGCACATTTGCAGGATTTTTCCGCGATTAGCTATCGGCGCTTTGATGTACCGACTTTGATTGCTTGCGGGCGGAAATTGCCCGAGCAATTGAAAAATGCCGAAAATTCGGCTGATAAATATGCTGTTTTGCGCCAATATGATCAACAATATCGTGCTTATGTGCAGTCAGTCAGCCAGGTAATATTTTTAATGGCCGCTTCTGCCGGTGAACCGTCTTATCAGGAGGAGCTGGATTACTACACCGGTCAATTGACAGCTGTGCATGATGCGACTGTTTTGGCGAAATTGAGTATTTTACGCGGCGACTTGGAAGAGTTGGTTAAATATACGGGTAAAAGATATTTGATTGATTTGCAAATGCAGTATTTCCTGCAAAAGCCGGAAACTTTGCAAATTAATGCCGAGCAGAAAACTGTTTATCGGAAATTGCAGAGCTTATTTCAAAGCTTAAATTACGGCCAGGCGGAATTAACGTTGAGACAAAAGCTGCAGTTAACGGAATCTTTCAACGAGTTACTGAAATTACGCCTGCGGAAGGCTAAAATGCTGGGCTATAACAATTTCGGCGAACTGGCAATGTCATTGGCAGCCGGCGCGGAATTGGAAACGACCAAGTTACGTACCGTACGTTTAGCGGTGCAGAAGTATCTTGTGCCTTTATACAAGGGGCTTTTACAAAAATTTTCTTTATACGAGCACGGCAAGGTTACATTTGCTTCTCAAGCGCAAATGTTTGACGGCTTTATCCGCTTGTTGAACGGGAGTTTGCCGCCGGCAGCGAGCGATTTTTTGCGAGAAATGCAGGCAAAGGGTTATGTGCGCATCAAACCGGCGGACGTTAATCTCCCTAAAATCAGGCAATTACCTGATGCTACGCTGTATTTGGCCAAGGAACGACTGCCGCTGATTTTGCTGCACAAATTTGATCATATCACCGATTGGTCGGACTTATTCGAAGAGCTTGCCGGCAGTGAATTTATTCGGCAAAATTCCGGGACTGATACTTTGGTGGAAAACGAATTGCCGGATCAGGCTTTTCGTATTTATGCCGGGCATGTCCTGGAGAGCTTCTGCTTTGAGAACGGCAGCAAAATTTGGGGACCGACTTATTTCTATCGCCGAGTATTGCAAATCTTGGAAGAACTTCTTTATGTTTGTCTGTTTACGGAATTCCAGGAACAAATTTATTTGGCCAATATCCAACTTAACGGCGATACAATAAGTCTATGTACCAATTTATACAGCAGCTTACATGAGCTGTATTTTCCGGGCTTAAAGCGTTATCGGCGCTTAATTCAGCGCCGTAATTTTTCCGAAATAATGAAGGAGTCATTTTATCAGCAGCTTAATGTTTTACTGAAATTGTCGGCTTTGATGATGTGGGATAAAAGTTCCCTTTCTCCTTCAGCGGATGAGAAATTGGCGGCATTTTATTCGCTTTTGCAGTTGGGGGCCAATTATACTGCAGTTGAAGCGATAAATTTGTTGAAGTGGCCGAGCGCTTTTGACGATGATGCCATTAAAAGATTGGCATATAAGTTGGCGTATCGCTTGGAAATTAATGAATTAAATCATCGTGTAGATTAGGAAAAGTTATATATGGATCTTGACTTTCAATCTTTTATCAGTCAATTACAAAATTCGCTTGCAGCATATGTTGAACCGAATTTTTGGTCGCAATTTCAAGCTGCTTACCGCGAGAAACCTTTAAGAGCATTAAGGGTCAATATGTTGAGAGCGGCAGCCTGCACTCCGGATAAATTAATCGGACAAGCGGCAGATGCGGTCGAGAAAAAAGATTTAAGAAAAGCAGCCTCCGATTTCCTGAACAATTGGCCGGAATTTCAGAACCTGAAAAATCTCTGGCGCCCGGTTCCCTGGGCTCAGGACGGATTTTATGTACCGGAAGAAGCAGCTGATTTTATCGGTAAATGCCAAGCTTACAAATTGGGTTTATTTTATCTGCAGGAAAGCTCTGCCATGTTGCCGGCTAATATTTTATCTGCTACAGCAAATGATAAAGTTGCCGATTATTGCGCCGCTCCGGGAGGTAAATCCGGCAAAATTGCAGCAGATTTAAGCGGCAGCGGTTGCTTAATTTCCAACGATATTTCGCTTAGCAGAGCCAAGATTTTATTGCGCAATTTGAATGAAGCGGGCGTTTGGCACAATTCCGTCCTGAATGCCGATTTAGAGGAATTGGCACGTTTATTACCGGATTACTTTGACAAAATAATTTTGGATGTGCCCTGTTCCGGTGAAGGTATGATCAGAAAAGATAAAAAGGCGTTGGCGGCACGCTTGGCTAAAGATGTTAATGAATTTTCCCACCTGCAATATCGCCTCTTAAATTTAGCCTGGTCCACTTTAAAAGCCGGCGGTCGTCTTGTTTATTCTACCTGTACTTTCAATGTGCAGGAAAATGAGGCTGTAATTAATGAGTTTTTAGAGAAACACAAGGAGGCTACCATCCTGCCGATA
The DNA here is from genome assembly GCA_902373515.1 of uncultured Eubacteriales bacterium. Classification (GTDB taxonomy): domain Bacteria; phylum Bacillota; class Clostridia; order Saccharofermentanales; family Fastidiosipilaceae; genus Amygdalobacter; species Amygdalobacter indicium. Next base: position 59,911 of record CABKML010000005.1, read on the forward strand.
AAGCCTGAAATCAGTCAGGCGGCGGGGATAAGGCCGGCTTTTGCCTATGCGCATAATTCCGCATTAACAGCAGGACTGCGTGTCTTTCCGCAAGACGGTTACGGAGAAGGCCACTTTGCCGTATTATTGCAAAAAAACACAGGCTGCAACTTGGACGATTCAACCGAATTGTCGATCGGCAGTAAGCCTGTTTATGCGCCGTTCATGACGGTAGTGGATTTGAACAAAAAGAATATTATATCGGCCAAGAAACGACAGCCTGCTGCTAACTTGAAACTTACGCGGGACAGCAGCCTGCAATTGAATTATCAGCAGATAACTGATCTGCTGCAAAAATTTTCTACTGCTTATTTAAGCCCTGAGCTTGCTGCAGCCTATTGTCAATTATGGTCCCGCTATCCGTATTTCAAACTGATCGGAGACTCTTTGGAGTGGCTGATTGACCTGCCTGAAATTCAACCGGCAGGAGTTAAAAAACAGAAAGAACATAAATCTTTACACGTGTTGAGCGAAGGTATTTGGCTGGGACAAATTAAGGCTTTCAAAAACGGCTGCAAATTCGTACCTTCCCATAATTTTGCCCTGCTTTTACACAGTAATCAGACAGTTTATGAAGTAAAAACGACGCTTGCCGACGGTATATATGACCGTATTCTGCAAGGGCAGAGTTTAACTATAGATATGATACAGCCATTTTACAGCCAACGGAACGACTTGGAACTTAAAAATAGCATTTACGCCCTATTGACAGTTGAAGGGTACGGCGCCTGCTGGTTGCAAATAACAGCCGATACCGTAAAATCTCTCTATCCGCGTAATTGGTTACAGTAACTTGTTATGTGTTAGAATTAGATAATCAAGAGCAAAGAGGCGGAGAATGGAAAAACTGATTATAGCGACAACTAATCAAGGCAAGTTGAGGGAATTTCGGGATTTATTGCAAGACTTCGATTTGGAAATATTATCTTTGGCAGATTTGAATTATATGGAGAATGTTAACGAAACAGGTACGACTTTTGCTGAGAACGCTCAGATTAAGGCCGCCAATATTTTTCGCTTCTATCCTGAATATTTTGCTTTGGCGGATGATTCGGGCTTGTGTATTACGGCTCTGGATAACCAACCGGGTATATATTCTGCCCGCTTCGGCGGTGAAAACACTTCGTATCGGCAAAAATTCAATTTAATTTGGCAGGAATTGGCCGCGAGACAAGTGCCGCCGAATAAATGGCAGGCTCATTTTACGTGTAACTTATGCCTGATTTGTCCTTGGGGTGATGTTTATCATTATGAACGGGAATTTCACGGCCAGATAATTGCTGAAGCTCGAGGTGAAGACGGCTTCGGTTATGATCCGATATTTTATTTACCTGAATACGGTAAAACGGCGGCCCAATTGCCCTTGGCTTTGAAAGATAAAATAAGTCATCGTGCTTTGGCAATGAAAGCTCTTTTGGCTGATTTGCCCCATATCCTTAATAAGAGGTAAATTATGTTTTTAATGATTCGAGAAAGTTGGCGTTTGAATAAATTCCCTAATAGAAGGCTTTTACTGATATTTGCGCTGATATTTGCAGCAGCTGATTTCTTGTTTTATCAGTTCCCGATCGGTAATCCGCATATCGCTTACAGTGAGCAGCTGCTGCAACTTGATTTTCAACAATTACTGCAGACTTTGCAAAAATTACAGGAGCAACATTTGCTGCAAAACATTATCACGTTCGATAATTGGATTAATATAGTCGCCAATATTATCTTTCGTTTCATCTTAATATTGTTGAGTATATTATTCGTCAGTTGGCAAATATCTTCTTATCGTCACACGGCAAACGGTAAAGTTCTGTGGCGTTTCTTAAGCGGTCAATGGAAAATCTGGGCTTATTTTGTCATATTCTTGCTGATTTTTATGTTGTTGGCCCGACTTTTCATCGCTTTACCGACTTTAGCTTTAGTTCTGTTGTTGTTTTTTGTGACGCAGTATTTATTTGTCCCGATTTTATTAGCCGATAAAGGTTGCAGTCTCAGTGGTGCCTACTTCATGTCCCGTAAAATGACCGGAGGTTTTAAGCTGAATATTTTGGCTAATTTATTATTTACTTACGTGGTTATTAAATCGGTACCGTTTTTGATTTTATTGTTCCTGCCTTTACCGGAGTTTGTACATAATATTTTGAATGCCTTAATTAACACGCTTTATATTTTAGTGACAGCTAAAATGCTTTATATTTATTACTTTTATCTGACAGAATACTTTTATCCACAGATACGCAGCCTGGGCTTGATAGACAGCGTACCTTTTTGGCAAAAACTGAACAGCTTTGTTTATCCTTTTCACAGTGAAACGGAAAAAGGACAATTACTGAAACAACTACGGGAACAAGACTCGGTACAAAATGAATTGGAACAGCTGTTTCGGCAACGGGATTTCGCCGATTTTAAGCAAAAGGTACTGGAAGTTGAATTGCCTTTGAAAAAGGAGGTAAATTCCGAGGAAAAGGCGGACGAGCGAGAAAGCGGGGAACAGAAAAGCGCAGGAGAAACATTAACACCGGCAGATAAATATGCCAGAGTTTTGGCCAACAGAAAAATAATTAAAGAAAAATTGCAGGCACTTTTGCAGCAGAAAAATTTAATATTGGTTAAAGCTGCTTATTTGGACAACGCCGTCCGGGCGATTGAAGAAAATTTATATTCTCCCAATCGTTCAGCAAGCATTAATTTGCAAAGTCTCATTAATAACGAATTGGAACATTTACAAAGGTGCGAACAGGCAGTTGCCGGCCCGAGTGCTACTACAGCTACGGAAACAGAGGAAAAGAACAATGATTGATACACACGAATTACAATTACAAATTAACGCTTTGAAAGAAAAATTGCAGCCGCTGAAAAATGCATTGCATATCGATGCACTGGCAAATTATATTGAAGAATTGGAAGCCGTAACGCAGGAACCTGACTTTTGGAACAATGTCGAAAAGGCAACTTCGGTACAAAAGGATTTGACAGATATGAAGAAACGCCTCAACGGCTTTGAAAATTTACAGCAGCAAATAGGCGATTTACACGTCGGTTTGGAACTGGCTGCTTTGGCGGAAGCGGAAGAGCAGGAATCCTTATTACAGGAAGTTCAAAACGGTATTAAACAATGGCAGGAAGTTTATACGGAATTGCATTTGGAAACGCTGTTTACCGATAAGCTGGATGATAATAATGCTATTGTAACTTTACATGCCGGCGCCGGCGGAACGGAAGCTATGGATTGGACAGAAATGTTGTATCGTATGTACAGCCGTTTTGCCGAACAGATGAATTTTGAATTGCGGGAATTAAATATGGTTGACGGAGAAGAAGCCGGAATTAAGTCCGTCAGTTTCAGTCTTAAAGGTAAACATGCTTACGGTTGGTTGCGCTCGGAGCACGGAGTTCATCGCTTAGTCAGAATATCGCCGTTTGATGCTTCCGGTCGAAGACACACAAGTTTTGCATCTTGTGAGGTATTACCGGAATTATCTACTGAAATCGAGATTAAGATCAGACCGGAAGATTTACGGGTCGATACATATCGTTCCACCGGTAAAGGCGGTCAACACGTTAACAAAACCGATTCTGCCGTGCGCTTAACGCATTTACCTACCGGTATTGTTGCAGCCTGTCAAGCTGAGCGCAGTCAGATTCAGAATAAAGAAACAGCTATGAAAATGCTGCAGGCGAAGTTATATAAATTGGCGCAGGAAAAACAAAAAGAGTCAATTGATGATTTGAAGGGCGAACAATTGGAAATAGCTTGGGGTTCTCAGATCCGTTCTTACGTTTTTTGTCCTTATACTCTGGTTAAAGATCATCGTACGGAATACGAAGAGATAGATGTGGAAAATGTTATGAACGGACATATTCAGGGCTTTGTCAATGCTTATTTAGAACAGAAGGCCGGATTAAAACAATGTCTCAATTAGCAAATGAAATTATTATTATCGGCGGCAGCTTCAACCCTGTCCACCTCGGCCATTTGAAATTATTGGCCTTAGCCTGTCAACAGGAAAAAACGGCTGAAATTCTGCTTTTACCGGCAGCTGTTTCTCCTTTCAAGTTAAATGCCGACTTTTCCTTTGCCGCTTATAGACGCTGTATGTTGGAAGCGGCTTTAAATGATGTCACGGATTTAACAGTTTCTCTGGCTTATTTGACTACGGCGGAAAGACGTTTAATTAAGAAGATGAAGGAAGATGGAAAAATTAAGATTTGCGATCTTGATCTGCAGTCTTTACCGCCTTCGTATACGATTAATACTTTAAGAAAATTACAGAAACAATATCCGCATGCCAAATTGATTATGATGGGCGGCTCGGATTTGTTGCCTTCTCTGGGAGAGTGGCATGAACCGGAGAAATTAGCTGAAATAGCCGATTTTTTGCTGGTTACCCGCCCCGGTTACGGGCAAACGGATTCTGCAGGCGGCGGAGAGAAAAAGTTTAATTTTAAGATTAAAACTTTAATTGCCGACATGCCGGATGTCAGTTCTGCCGCTTTGCGCCGGCAACTTGAGAATTTACCTTTATTGCCGCCTTACAATATTACAGCTTCGACCCCGGCGGTATACAACGGTATAACTTTACAGCAGCAGCCGGCTTATCGGGATTTGTCTAATTATTTAACGCCTGCGACTATAGCTTATATTGCACAACAAAGATTATATCAACAACCTGACTGGCGCTTGTATTTGTCCGACACGGAGCAGAAACTTTTCGGTGAAATTCTGCTTTATCTGGGACAACATTTAAATTGGCAGAGATATACCCACTGTCTGAACGTTATGAATATGGCGGCAGCTTTAACTCTGGCTTTAGAAAAATCGGGTTATGATTTTAAGACGGCCAAATCTTGGGAAAATCTTAACTTAATTGCTTTAAGGCAAAACTTAAAAAATCCGTTTGCTGCCGTAAATGTAAATTCCTCTGCGAACGACGCTGTCGGTGCAGCGAAATTAAGCATATTTGTGCGTCAGGCTTTAATTACAGGACTTTTTCACGATGCCTGCAAATACGAAAAATTGACCGATTATCCGGAATTGGCCGCTACATTGTCGAAAGCTGACCTTGCTTGTACTCAAATGCAGCACGGACCGATAGCCGCATATGTTTTGCAGAAAAAATTCGCCTGTCGGGATGAATTGGTACTTAATGCTCTTTATTATCATACGACTTTACGGCCGCAGGCGACTTGGTTGGATAAGGTTGTTTACATAGCTGATAAACTGGAATTCGGGAGAAGATACAGTGATGTTCCGCTCTTGCGCCAAAGCCTTAATTCAGGATATGATGAAAGTATCAAAAAGATTTTGCGCAAGTGCATCAGTATTAACAGGAACAAAAGGGCCTTCTGCCATCCTTTGTCACAGGCGGCGTTGGATGATTTGCAGAATAATAAGTAATTTAATGAGGTAGATAATTATGAACGGATCGGAATTAGCTGAATTAATTAAGAAAACGCTTGAGGATTACAAAGGACAGGCCGTTGAGCTGATTGATTTACAGAATAGGAGCAGTTTGTGTGATTATTTTGTTATCGCTTCGGCCAACTCCGAACAACAGGCACAAGGTTTAGCCGGTTTGCTGGAAGAAGAATTAGCCAAGCTCAAGATTTTCCCGCGGGTTAAGGAAGGCTTGGACAGCCGCCGCTGGATATTGCTCGATTATGATACTGTTATTGTTCATATCTTTCACAAAGAAGAGCGCGATTTCTACAATCTGGATAAGTTGTGGCAGGCGATTCCCCCGAAAAAATAAGTTTTTTCCCGCCTTATCGGTGATTGATCGGCGCTGAATTCCAATTTGAATTTTTGTATAAATTCAGTTTATCGCTACGGCAGATGATTGCGTATTATAAAGTAAAAGAACGGCCATAAAAAGGAGATTATTCTATGAAACGCTTTTACTTACGCCATCGCCGCAGCTTTTTATTAGCTGCTTTATTACTTATACTCTTCTCCGCCTGGGCTTTATATCTGAGCGGCAATGAGGTAACGGATAAGGCTTTCAACGCTGTACAGACCGTTACTCCCTCGTTCAATAGGAAACTGCCGAATTTACCGAATGAATTCAGGCGCCGCTCAACGATGGAAACTTGCAGACTTGAACAGAAGGCTGAAATTACAGTTGATATCAAAGGTGCCGTTCAGCACAGCGGTTTATATAAATTGTCTGTCGGCGCCAGCTTACACGAATTGATTGAAAAAGCCGGCGGGTTCACAGCCGCAGCTGCCCGGGAATATATTAATTTAGCTATGACACTGCAGGACCGTTGTCTTTATCGTATCCCGGATACAAACGAGATCAGACAACTGGAACAGGAAGGAATTAATGTGCTGAAACCGGGAATTTGGGAAGTATTGCCGCCGGTATATCGCCAAAAACTGCCTAATCAACCGGAAGCGTTGAATCCGAATTCGGTGCAAGTTTCCCGGCAATCCGGCTGCCTGAAACAGCTTAACTTAAATACCTGTACTTTAGAAGAACTGAGTGAAGTGCCATATGTGGGCAGAAAATTGGCGGAAAAAATAATAGCATATCGTCAAACTCACGGACATTTCAGCAATTTAACGAATTTACTGCAGATTTCCGGGATTAAGGAACGTAAGCTGCAACAAATAAAAAAATATTTAGCGGTGAATTAAAGTTCGGCTGTAAGAAGCTGAATTTGGCGGGAATGAGGTTTAATTCGTCGAGATGTTAACAATAATTAACATTTTAATCGGCTTTTATATTTTTAGCGGGAAAATCAAGGAAAATACAAGGAAAACTACTTTAATTACAGAGTTTGCATTCACCGGGATTAATAGTCGCGAGCTAATACACGTCGCTTGACAGGGAAGCTGTTATTTGCTAACATTAGTAATGCAGTTCGGGGGTATAGCTCAGATGGGAGAGCGCTTGAATGGCATTCAAGAGGTCAGCGGTTCGATCCCGCTTATCTCCACTCTTTTTTAAGAGAAGATGGAATGGCTGCTACAATTGAGTAGGAATTGTTGCATTGATGCTCATGTGACGAAATAGGTAGACGTAACGGACTTAAAATCCGTGGGTTAACAGCCATACCGGTTCGAGTCCGGTCATGAGCATATATATCGCGGAGTAGAGCAGTTGGTAGCTTGTCGGGCTCATAACCCGGAGGTCGTAGGTTCAAGTCCTGCCTCCGCAATTATCGGAAGGATTACAGTTTTTCTGTGATCCTTTTTTCTTTCTGTCCGAGTCGGAGGAGCGGGGTGAATCTGTTGAAGTTTAGAGAAAATTAATATTTGTCGCAGACAGAACAGAGGGAAATTAGTATAATGTGAACATGTTTAGTCAATTATTCAGTCTTATAAAGAAATATGTGCCTTTGCATTTAGCGGTTTTCGTTATAGCCTGTTGTCCCTTTATTGAAGTTAAGGGTTCTATACCTTTAGGTGTTATTGCGGGCTTACCTGTTTGGCAAAGCAGTTTTTGGGCTTATTTAGGTTCGATGTTGCCTGTACCGTTTATTCTTTTCGGATTTAACTACATATTGGCTTTTTTAAAAATTTGGCATAGAACGATGCAAAAAGCTGAAAAATTGGAAGCGGATATCTATGCTAAACGAGATTTGATCGATCGTTACGGCTATTTGGGATTATTTGTTTTTGTCGCTTTGCCGATTCCCGGAACAGGCGTTTGGAGCGGAGCTTTATTGGCCAGTTTGTTAAAACTGAAATATTTGCCCTCTTTGATTTTAATAGCCTTAGGTAATGCTGTCGGAACTTGTTTGATTTACGGCTTGACTTTCGGTGTCAGCTCGTTATTTAAGTTGTTCTTTTGATCTTAAGAGATGATCTTAAGAGATAATTTGACTGATTATTCCGCCGCCGAGAATATAATCTTCCAGATAGAAAACTGCCGATTGTCCGGGAGCGATACCGGAAACGGGATGACTCAGCTCAACTCGACATTGCAGAGCGTTAAGCGGTGTGATCTTGGCTTCTACCGGTTTTTGATTGTAACGAATTTTTACCGGACAGATTATACTTTCGTGCAGGCTTTCTACAGCCATAAATTTACATAAGTCGGCAATAAATACGGATTTTAAGCTTTCAGCATAAGTTCCGAGAACGATTTCATTTTTTTCGGCTTTGATTGCCAGCACATAGGCACGATAACCTAAAGCAATATTCAATCCGCGACGTTGCCCGACTGTATAACGGGTCAAGCCTTGATGTTTTCCCAAAATATTACCGTGAATATCAACAAAATTACCGGGCTTTGCAGCTTTTTTGGTCCGGGCCGCAATAAAATCGGCGTGCGTTCCTTCAGTTACGAAGCAAATGTCTTCACTATCTTTTTTTCTCGAAATTCTGGTAAATCCGGCATCAGCCATCAGCGCCCGCACATCACTTTTTTTGTATTCGCCCAAAGGAAAAAATGTATGCTGCAAGTTTTCCTGACTTAGACTATACAGCACGTATGATTGATCCTTATCTAAATATAGAGACTTCTGAATTGTCAATCTGCCGTTGGACAACTTTTTGATGCGCGCATAATGACCGGTAGCAATAAACTGAGCTCCTATCATGCGACTGCGTTGCCACAAACCTTCCCATTTTAATTTTTGATTACAAATAATACAAGGATTGGGTGTCCGACCGGCTTGATATTCCCGGACGAAATAATCGACGACTTCCTGTTCGAAACTACGCTTGAAATTCATGACATAAAAAGGCACACCCATTTGAATGCAGGCTCTGCGGGCATCGGATAAAGCGTCCAAATCACAACAACCGCCGTGACTGGATAATTCATCTTTGCCGCTTTCCTGCCATAATTTCATACTGATTCCGATAACTTCATAGTTTTGCTGTTTTAATAAGTAAGCAACAGCGGTAGAGTCGATACCGCCGGACATACCTACAACCACTTTGGGCTTATCTGTCACCGGCAGAATAATGGAAGGAGCCGGATTGGAAGCTTGATTTGAAGTGTTATCCTGCAACATATTGTCCCTGTTAAATGTTATTTTTACCTGATTTTATGCTAAATTTTTTAAGGCTGCAATGACCTGATTCACTTCTTCTGCGGTATTTTCGTAACCTAAAGTGAAACGCAGGGAACTTCCTGCCTGCTCCAAGGACTTGCCCATAGCCAACAGAACAGGACTCGGATCCAGAGAACCGGAAGCGCAGGCGGAACCGTGAGAAGCCAAAATATCGGCAAAATCGAGCAAAATCAAAGCTTCTTCGCCGGCTACATCGGGTAAACAGACATTAATGTTATTAACTAAGCGACGGGTCAAACTGCCGTTAATTTCACAAGCGGGGAAATTCTCCCGCAGTTGTTGGATGAAATACGCCTGTAAATCGGCAATATGTTTGTGAAATTCGTCATAATGCTGCAAATGAAAATCAATTGCTGCACCCATAGCGGCAATCAGCGGTACAGGCACAGTGCCGGCTCGCCTTTCTCTTTCCTGACTGCCACCCAGGATGAATGCTGGTAAATTGAATTTATTTCGCTTGTCTTCATTCATGTAAAAAGCGCCGATACCTTTAGGTCCGTTGAACTTATGGCCCGAGAGACTTAATAAATCGACAGCAGCTGCTTTGACATCAATATTTTCATGCATAAAAGCCTGTACGGCATCGGTATGGAACAGCGTATGCGGCCGTTCACGCAGCAGAGCACCGATTTCGGCGATCGGTTGTAAAGAACCTACTTCATTATTGGCAGTCATAACGGAAACCAGAATAGTTTCAGGACGGAGCAATTTTTCTAAAGCCTGCAAATCGACGATTCCTTCGGCATCAACCGGCAAAATACTGACTTCATACCCGTGCCGCCGGTAAAATTCGGCGCACTTACTTACAGCCGGATGCTCAATTGCACTTATTATTATGTGCCGGCCGTAATTGCTTAAAGCCTCCGTTGCCGTATAAAAGGCCCAATTATCGCTTTCACTTCCGCCTGAAGTAAAATATACTTCATTGTCGCTGCAGTTGAGAACTTTAGCAATCTTTTCCCGAGTCTGAGCGATGACATTGCGATCGGCATCAGCGGCTTTGTAGGAAGAAGAAGGATTCAGACAATGTTCACTCCAGTACATTAAGGCTTGTAAAGCCGGCTGACACATTTTGGTGGAGGCGGCGTTGTCGAAATAAATCATACGATTCTCCCTTCGTCACGAACCGATTGCAGTATTACAGCTGTCGATTATGAACTTAAATAATAAAAAACAGCTCCGCAACGGGAGCTGAAGCAAGTGAGGGGAATCGAACCCCCATAATCAGCTTGGGAAGCTGATGTTCTACCACTGAACTACACCTGCGTTCCTTAATTATAGAGGAAAACAATCCTCTTGGCAAAGCGACTTTTTAATAATCGGTAAAGACAAATTTTCTCTTTCTTTATTACCTCTAAAAGCTGAATCCGGGTGCTATAATTGTTTGTATTAATGGAAATATTTTACAGGGAGAGATATTTTTATGGATTATCAAAAGGAAGCATTGCGCAAACATCGCGAGTGGGCAGGAAAAATTGAAATTAAAACCAGAGCACCGTTGGATACGGCGGAAGCTTTGGCTTTGGCATATACACCGGGTGTTGCGGCACCTTGTTTGGAGATAGAGAAGAATCCCGATCTGTCTTTTACTTATACGAGAAGATGGAACACTGTCGCCGTTATCACTAACGGTACGGCAATCTTGGGCTTGGGTGATATAGGACCTGTTGCCGGTATGCCGGTTATGGAAGGTAAGGCAGCCCTGTTCAAAGCTTTCGGTGACGTTGATGCTATACCGTTGTGTGTCAACAGCAAAGACGTGGATGAGTTTGTTCATATTGTTGCCGCTTTGCAGGGAAGTTTCGGCGGCGTTAATTTGGAGGATATCAAGGCGCCGGAATGCTTTTATATTGAGGAAAAGCTGAAGAAACTTTGTGATATTCCCATTTTCCATGACGATCAGCACGGAACAGCCGTAGTAACTTTGGCGGCTTTGATCAATGCGACGAAATTTGTCGGTAAAAAAATACCTGATCTGAAGATTGTTATGAACGGAGCCGGCGCTGCAGCTGTTGCTATTTGCAAACTTTTGTTGTCTTACGGTTGCCGGAACATTACTCTGCTTGATCGCCACGGTGCAATTTATGCCGGCAGAGATAATTTGAATGATGTGAAGAAACAAATGGCTGAAGTTACCAATTTGGAGCATGTGGCAGGTGATTTGCAGACAGTCATCAAGAACGCCGATGTGTTTATCGGAGTTTCCGCTCCGCATGTGTTAACGCCGGAAATGGTTCGGACGATGAATCGGGATGCGATAGTTTTTGCCTGCGCCAATCCTATACCTGAGATTATGCCTGATTTGGCGTTACAGGCAGGAGCTGCAGTTGTAGCAACCGGTAGAAGCGATTTCCCGAATCAGATTAATAATGTTTTGGCTTTCCCGGGAATTTTCCGCGGCGCTTTGGACGTGCGGGCGAAAGAAATTAACGAAGCGATGAAATTGAAGGCGGCGGAAGCGTTGGCGGCTTTAGTGACCGATGCTGAATTGAAAGCGGATTACATTTTACCGCAGGCTTTCGATCACAGAGTGACGGAAAAAGTAGCGGAGGCTTGTAAACAGGCGGCTATAGACAGCGGTATTAATCGCGTTTGATTTGCAAAAAGCGCCGGTCAGCCGGTGCTTTTTTGTATCTTGCAGTAAAGAAGGTTGTGTTATGAAATATAGAGTTGAAACGGACAGTTTGGGTGAAGTACAGGTACCGATGCAGCGCCTGTATGCCGCTCAGACGGAAAGAAGTTTGCATAATTTCAGCATCGGGCAGGAAGTCATGCCTTTAGAGGTGATTAAAGCCCTGGTTTTAATTAAGACGGCTGCGGCCGATATTAATCTTAAACGCGGTTATATTCCTGTATCTGTCGGTGCAGCAGTAAGTTTTGCGGGCAAGCTGATAATGGATAATTTTACGTGCTTTGTACCCGAGTTTCCTTTACATGTTTGGCAAACGGGCAGCGGGACGCAAAGCAATATGAATGTCAACGAAGTTATGGCCAACTTGGCTACTTTATTTCTCTATCTGAAACAGGAACAGCCGACGCTGAGCGATGACGCTGCGGCCGAACAACTGTTGGATTTGCTCGGGACGGAGAAAGTTGGTGAATTATTGCAGAAAGCGGAAATAAAGGTCCTTCCGAACGATCATGTCAACTGTTCCCAATCATCAAACGATACTTTCCCCACGGCTATGCATATCGTCGCTTATTCCGATTTAGCACAGCTGAAAATCAGTTTACGGCGGATGATTAAGACCTTTGATCCGTTAATTTCCCGTTATAAACATACATATAAGTCTGCCAGAACCCATTTACAGGATGCCGTTCCTATGTCTTTCGGTCAGGAATTAAGCGGTTGGCAGGCTCTGTTGATTGAAGCGGAAACGGCAATTAAAAATATTGAACCGTCACTTTTAAGTGTAGCTTTAGGTGCGACAGCTTGCGGAACAGGTTTGAATACACCTGATAATTTCAGCGAAGATGTTTTGCAGTTAATCAATGAATTGTTGCAGGAAAGAGAGCGAAATTCAGCTGCCGTCAGTCCGTTTAATTTCCGTAAAAGCACTAATTTGTTTGCAGCTTTAAGCGGTAAAACGGCATTAACAGCCTGCCACGGAGTTTTACAGGCTTTAGCAGCCGACTTGTTCAAAATCGCTAACGATATCAGATATTTGGCTTCCGGCCCGCGCCTGGGTTACGGTGAAATCAAAATTCCGGCTAATGAGCCCGGAAGTTCAATAATGCCCGGAAAAGTTAATCCGACTCAAGCCGAGGCTATGACCATGGTGGCGACTCAGGTAATTGCTAATAATCAGGCAATAGCTATGGCTGCAGCTAACGGCCAATTTCAGCTGAATGTCTATATGCCTTTGGAAATTTACAATTTCCATCAATCCTGTCGCTTATTGAATGAAACAATTTCAAGTTTTACGGATCATTTACTGGTCGGCTTAGAAGCTAATTGTGCTAAGATGCAGGCCAATTTTAACGCTTCTTTGATGAATGTAACGGCTTTAAGTCCTAAAATCGGCTATAAGAAAGCAGCTGAACTGGCACAGGAAGCGCATAAGAACGGTTTGACACTGTTGGAAGTTGTTTTGAAAAATAAATTGATGAGTCGGGAAGAATATGAGAAATTGATGGACCCGGAGAAGCTGAGCTACCCTCACGGCGAGATGCTTTCCTGAATTATGTGGTGCGACAACAATCTTGGTAATAAAATAGTAATTTTTTCCGGATATAATCAGGTGAATTGTCGCACTTCCGTTTGCTCTTGCGCAGGCGGAACAAGTTGCAATCTGAATTGGTAAAGTAGGTACAGTTGTGATGACGGGATATGAGGGAAATAGTAAGACTGTCAGTGAACAGGATTTAAGACGTCAGCTTATTGCCAAACAACATTTAGGCGGTTTAGCCGCATTAAAAGTTTTGGCGCTGGTGGCTGTTTGTGCTTATCATCTGCGTTCCGATATTTTTGTCGGCGGATTTTTTGCTGTTGATTTATTCTTTGTTATTACTGCTTATTTGACAACTCAGAAATTATTGCAAAATTGGCAGAAACTGCAGCTGCGCCGCTTTTATTTGCATCGCCTGCATACTTTGTGGCCACCTCTGGCAGTTATGTGTACATTCGTTCTTTTGCTTGCTTTTTCAGCTGTTCCGAAGTTGATGCAAAATATTTTACCTAATTATTTGAGCAGTTTGGTATTCATGAATAATTTCTGGCAAATATACTTAGGTGATTCTTATTTTGCCGAAGCTGTCAGCCCTTCAGCCTTTAAGCATTTATGGTACATAGCAATATTGGGGCAGATGACAATAATTTGGCCGGCCGTTTTTAAGTTATTTGCTCTTTGCCATCGCAGTCGTTTAACTTTGCAGAAAAATTTAAGCAGATTTTTGCTGGTAGTTATTATTCTTTCTGCAGCTTTCATGTTTTTTCAATATAAACCGGGCAGCGATCCGACTGTAGTTTATTACAGCACTTTAACCAGAGCATATGCTTATGCTGTCGGCGCTTTGGCAGGTGTGCTTTTCCCGGTCGAGAAATTGAATTTTCTTGCTTATGGGACATCTTATCCTGATTTGACTGGAAAATTGCAATTGCGCAGTCATGTCCGCTTTTTTGACCTTGCAGTTTTGCCTTTGCTTTGCATTGTACCTTTACTTTGGTTGATTCTGCCGGCCGATTCGCCCTTCGTATATCGCGGCGCTTTGTTGATAAATTCACTCTTGTGTGCAGCTTTAACTGTATGCGTTATGTTGCCGCAAACATGGTGGGGACGTTTCTTTGACAGCACCGGTTTCCGTTATGTGGCCAAGAAGGCTTATGAATATTATCTTTGGCAATATGCAATTATGATTCTGTTGCGGGAAGGTTTGACAACTGTCGCTTTGGATCGGAATGTTATATTGATTATTAATATTGTTTTGACTGTCATTGCAGCGGAACTTGCATATCGTTATGTTCATGCTTTCAAATGGCACTCGTTGAAGCAGGAATTTACAGACGGTAAAATCCGCCTGCAAACTTTAGCACGTTTAACGGTTGCCGTCTTCTTTTTGTGCGGTATTGTCCCGGCTCTGTTAAATTCCAAACCGGTCTCTTTGGAAGCCGGACAGGCTTATCGTGAACAAATAAAGCAGGCAGCTTTGACACAGGAACAGGTAGCGGATGAAACAGAACAGCAACCGGAAACGACACAGGAAACTGCTAAGGCAACTCCGGCCCCGACAGAATCTGCTCAAACTCTGAAAAATGAAAAAGGTCCCTATGATCTGGCCACAATGCAAAAAATGACAGAAAGCGATTTGACAGCGGAGGAGAAGCAGGCATTGAGCGAAATTCAAGTTTCGGCAGTCGGAGATTCCGTCCTTTTAGGCTGCTCCAATGCCATCACTAAATTAATCCCGCATTTCCGTTATCGTGCCAAAGAATCGGCGCAAGTCGATCAGGCCGTAAAAGAACTGCAAAAAATGGCTGATAATAAAAAATTGGGCGATATTGTTTTGCTGGCAGTCGGTCAAAACGGCTTTTTCACGCGCCGGCAGGCGGAAACCTTACTGAAAATTGCAGATGGGCGGCCGGTGCTGGTATATACCATATATGTCGGCAAAGAATGGGAAGGCGCAAATAACAAAATTTGGCAGGATTTGGCACAGGAACATGCCGAATTGGAATTAATTGATTGGCATACCTTAGCCAAGAACAGACGCAATTTGTTATGGGACGGTATTCACCCCAATAATGACGGCCAAGTTATTTATGCGCGTCTTTTCGCTCGGACTTTATTGAGAAGATTAGGCAAAAGTACAATATAGACCAAGATTAAAGGAGAATTATAAAATTGAATACATTTAAGAAAGCAGTTGCTATTACTTTGACAGCAGCATGTATGTTACCTTGTATAGCTTGTAACCGGGGAACGGACTTAATAAGCATAGATAAACGAAATACTCAAACTACCAAGGCTCAGGCAGCTTTGCATGAATCTCAGACACCGACAACAACAGCCAAGGAACAGAAGTCGCTTTTGGAAATTTTGCCTTTGCAGGATGAGAAGGGAGAAAAACTGAACAAGAAAGCCTTTACAGGTAAGAATGTCTATGTGATTTTTTGGACGACTTGGTGTCATTATTGCAAAGCTGAGCTGGAAGATTTGAAAATTATCAGTGAGCGTTATAAGGAGCAGGAAAATTTAACATTTTTGGCGGTCAATGTTTTAGATGAAAAAGAAGAAGCCGGCAATGCCAAGAAATATTTTTCCGAGCACGGGATTAATATACCTTTGGCTTTTATTAAACAATCCGCAGCTTCAAGCTTAGGTATCAGCGGCTATCCTTTCAATTTAATTCTGAATTCCGCCGGTAATTTGCATAGCTTGAAATATCGTGATAAACGCTCGATTAAATATTTCTTTGCTGCCGATAAAGAGCAAATCGACGGATTTATCAAGCAAATTTTGGAGGCTTAATTGAACACTTATATACTACTATTTTTACAAGGAATAATTAGTTTCTTTTCACCTTGTATTTTACCTTTGCTGCCTGTTTATTTAATTTATTTAGCAGCAAATGCCCGTCAGCGTCTGCAGCGTCGCCTGATTAATATTGTTGCATTTATTCTGGGATTCAGCGGCATTTTTGTAGCCCTGGGAGTTTCGGCTGCCGGTCTGGCCCGGGTCCTCTTGAGTAATCGTATTTTATTGACGCAAATTGCCGGTTGTCTGATTATACTTCTGGGAATTTATTATATGTTTTATCAACCTATCATGAAAAGTGCACTTAAACGTCAACTTGATTATTTTTTGCTATCCATCGGCTGGAACCGGAGCGGATTAATCCTTGATAAATTGAAAGAAAAGGCGCTCAACGAAAAAGAAAAAACTCATTTTTGGGGTGCTTTACTTTTCGGTGTCGCCTTCAGTTTAACAGCTTCTCCCTGCATATCGCCCAATTTGAGTTATGCCCTGTTGTTGGCGGCCGAAAGCAGTACGGCTTATCAGGGAGCATTATTACTATTGTTATATAGTTTGGGAATGGCTATACCTTTTATGCTGGTAGCTTTTTTTGCCAATTATTTGCAGGGTATCCTGCAACATTTTGCCCGTTACACTAATATCTGTCAGAAATTGGCGGCAATATTAATGATTATTGTCGGATGTTTCCTTTTGAGCGGCACGTTACATACTTATTTAATATCAATTCAAAAGTTATTCAGTTGAACCGGATGAACCGGAAAAGTAATACGAAAAAACAATAATTTTAGGAGAAATGCTATGCGAGCTTTAATACAACGAGTTAAAGAGGCTGAAGTAGCTGTAGACGGTCAAAGAATTTCAGCTATTAAGCAGGGACTTTTAATTTTTTTGGGCGTATCCGACAGCGATAATCGGACTGTAACTGAAAAATTCTGGCAAAAAATTAAAAATCTCAGAATATTTGAAGATACCGACGGCAAAACCAACCTGAGTTTGAGCGATATTTCCGGCAGTGTACTTATAGTTTCACAATTTACCCTGTATGCAGATTGTCATAAAGGCAATCGTCCGAGCTTTGTAAATGCGGGTAAACCGGATCATGCGGCGGAATTATATGAATATATGTTATCTCTGGCAGCTCAGGATATCCCGAATGTCGGTCACGGCAAATTCGGTGCCGATATGCAGGTAAGTATAATCAACGACGGTCCGTTTACGCTTTTCCTGGACAGTGATGAATTGAAAATTCAACCCGTGCAGTAAGCTGTATTGTAACAGGAGGTATTATGAAGCGTGAAGAACTGACAGATATTAAAGAAGTTGCCGCCAAATTGAATTTAAGAGCAAACGAGCTGCAACAATACGGTACGTTTGCGGCTAAGATAGCGTACGATTGGCAACAGGATAATTTGCCCGAGGCAGGTAAACTGATTTTGCTGACTGCAACTTCACCTACGCCGGCCGGTGAAGGTAAAACGACGACAGCTATCGGTTTGATAGATGCTTTAGCTAAACTGCATAAAAATGTTTGCGGCGCTTTGCGCGAGCCTTCCATGGGACCGACTTTCGGCTTGAAAGGCGGCGCTTGCGGCGGCGGCAAAGCTCAAGTTTTGCCGGCGGAGGATATTAATCTGCATTTTACCGGTGATTTGGCTGCAATTACACAGGCGAATAATTTATTGGCCGCCTGTTTGGATAATCACATTTATTGGGGCAACAGCTTACAAATTGATCCGCAACGTATTTTGCTGAAAAGGGCGCTGGATATGAATGATCGCTCTTTGCGCAATTTTACTTATACGATTAAGCAGCCGGCAACTGTTCCTAATGCTCAAACTTATGTTATCAACGGTTCTTATACAATTACGGCGGCAAGTGAACTTCTGGCTATCTTCGGCCTGGCGAAAGACTTTGCGGATTTGCGTTATCGTTTAGATCATATGGTATTAGCCTATAACTTTGCCGGAGAGCCTGTATATACCCGGCAACTTAAGATAACGGATGCTTTGTTGACAATATTGCAGACAGCTTTTAATCCTAACTTAGTCCAAACGGCGGAGCATAATCCGGTATTGTTACACGGCGGAGCATTTGCCAATATTGCTAATGG
This sequence comes from uncultured Eubacteriales bacterium, assembly GCA_902373515.1. Lineage (GTDB taxonomy): Bacteria > Bacillota > Clostridia > Saccharofermentanales > Fastidiosipilaceae > Amygdalobacter > Amygdalobacter indicium. Next base: position 78,055 of record CABKML010000005.1, read on the forward strand.
TACTAATACTCTGGTTTCCACGAAATTAGCCTTGCGTTTAGCTGATTATGTCGTAACTGAAGCAGGCTTCGGCTCCGATTTAGGCTTGGAAAAATATTGCGACTTGTTGGCAGCTCCGAACAACTTGCATTTGGCGGCAGTTGTCCTTGTCAGCAGTTTACGGGCGTTAAAGTATCAGGCAGGAATAAAGCCGGATGATTGGCAGAAAATTAATCTTGAAGCTGTACGCAAAGGCTTCGCCAATCTGCAAAGGCACATTGAAATTGTTCGGACTTTTAAGCGTAATCCGTATGTTTGCCTCAACGTTTTTCCGGACGATAATATGGAGGAAATTAATTATTTGCAAAGCTTACTGCAGGAGAGAGGCATAAAATTGTATGTTTCGCATGTTTATGCTGCCGGCGGCGAGGGAATATTACCTTTGGCCCGGGATTTATGTTGCGATTTGGAGGAAAATCCGAGCCGGAATACCTATAATTTACAAGCTGAAACTTCAGATTTTAAAGAAAGAATCGAGCTGATAGCGAAAAAGCTTTATGGTGCGGCTGCCGTTGAATTCAGCGAACAAGCTCAGGTTGATATAGCGGCAATTACGCGGCAGGGTTGGCAGAATTTACCTGTATGTATAGCCAAAACACCTTTATCTTTTACTGATAATGCCAAAAATCTCAACGCGCCGCAGAATTTTGTTCTGACTGTGACAAGCCTGAAACCTTATACAGGCGCCGGGTTTATTGTCGCTGCCTGCGGTAAAATTCTGACATTGCCCGGCTTGCCGGCAGATCCGGCAGCTTGCCATATGCGCTGTTTGTAAGTTGGAAAAGTCGTTGGCATTTACCGGAAATAAGTATAAAATACGAAAATAATTGAAAGGTGGAAATAATATGCGAAAAATTATCAGTTCATTTTTGGCACTTGCCCTGTGTTTGGGGATGACAGCTTGCCATACCGTCGCACCGGAAGTTGCCGCATATCGCAAACATGTACAGTCATTTGACAGCTTGGATTTGCAACAACTGAAAGAGAAAAATAAAAATAAGGAAAGCTTTTTTGTTTATATAGGTAGAGAGAATTGCCCTTATTGTGTAAAATTGGTACCTGAGCTTCTGACAATCCAAAAGAAGTTGAATATTAAGTTTTATTATTTGAATGTGATTAAACCTAATAAGGAAACGGATGCCTTCTTTGACGAGTTGAAATTGGAATATGTCCCGTCAATCGTCTACAGTTTCGAAGGTGAGTTCCACAATATACCGCTGGACTATGATTACGTTAAGAAGAACGGCGTTTATGAGTCGAAGAAGCTTTATCAGGACTTGAAAGAGGCGGTGGATCTGACCAAGCTGTTAAAAAACGCTCCTGCAGCTACGGAAAATCAGAAAAAATAGGTCCAAATAGTGACGAGTTTATACTTAGAAAAATTTATACACTATTATTTAACAATTGCAGGCAGCTTTATTTTAAGCAATATCTACAATAAATCGGTTGATAGCCGGCATCATTTGTGCGAAATGTATAAATCGACAAGAAAAATTCGTTAAATGCTTGCACTCGAATTTATGGTTTATTAAAAT
>CABKML010000006.1 GCA_902373515.1 uncultured Eubacteriales bacterium
CATTTAAGCAGGTATCTACGGTCCTTAAAATCGGCGATAAGATAAGCGAAAAATTACAAGCGCAAAAAAAGGAATTGAACTTTCAATGGCCTGAATTAATTAACTATTACGAGCAACAGAAAAATAAAGCTCTGATAGAACAGGAAATCGAGCAGCACTTATTATTCAATTTATTGCAAGTCAGCCGTTTGCTCAAAAAGCAACTCTATGATTTGTTGTGTTTAATTGAAAATTTGCGTTTTCCTTGGGGCAGTTTGACAGGTATTCGCCCGACATATATCGCCGGCGAAATTTATCAAACAATTTATAATTGGCGTCATCTTTGGCAAGCGAAATTGCAGGGTAAAAAATCAGTTTCAGGTCTCTTTGCGGAAGAGAACGAGCGGACAAAGGAATATTATATGCAATTATCCACTCTGTGCAACAAGCCTGATTTCACAGAAAGCGATTTTAAGCAATTAAGCAGCTTACGTTTGCCGCTTAAGGCTTATAATGACAGCAAACTATGGCAATTAACAGAAAAGTATTTGCAGGTAATTTATAATTTAAGCAGTGATAAAGCAGCTTTAGTTACTCTTACAGCTTGTAATGAAAATCGGCTGTTGGAAAGCAGTTTGCAGAAAAGCTACGGTAGACATGAGGGCAAACAACTATCGGTTTATATCGGTATTCCTTTTTGCTTTACCCGCTGTGCTTATTGCTCTTTTGCCCCCAGAGACGGCATAAAAGCCGAGACGAAATTGATTACGGACTATATCACTTCGCTGATAGAGGAAATCAGTAGACTTTGGCCGCTGATTCACGGGAATATTCAAACTTTGTATATCGGTGGCGGAACACCTTCGGCCTTGGATGAAAACAATTTGAAGCGCTTGCTTGAATTCTTGCAAACTTTACCTAATTTTCAGAACATCGCCGAAAAAACTTTTGAAGCCGGCAGAGCGGATACGATAACGGCAGCTAAATTGAAAATCGTTAGACAGGCAGGGTTTAATCATATATGTGTCAATCCGCAGACTTTCAATCCGGAAACCTTAAAACATTTGGGACGACCGGCTTATGCGGACGATATTTTGCAGGTAATGCAGCTGGTGAAAGCGGAAAAATTTCCCGTTTGTAATATGGATCTGATATTCGGCTTGCCGGGAGAAAAAGCACAGGATATGTTACATTCCTTGGATTGCGCTATGAAACTGAATCCGGAAAACATAACTATCCATACTTTAGCTTTTAAGCGTAAATCCTGGTTGGGGCAATTAAGACAGGCTGAAAAATCTGTTCCGGATAATATTCGTAACGACTCGTTGCTGCGAACTTTTGCCGGTAATCTTAATCAGTTGGAGTTCGTACAAAGCGAATTACATAAAACACTGACTACGGCACAAAATACTTTAATTCGTGCCGGATATTTGCCCTATTATATGTATCGCCAAAAAGATGCAGTTTCAGCCTTGGAAAACACCGGTTTTGCCAAAATCCGTTCGGCCGCCGAGGCCGAAAGCCTCGTTATGGGTAATCTTTATAATGTTTTAATGATGCTCGATCAGACCTCCGTTTTAGGATTCGGCTGTTGTGCTATGAGCAAATTCGTCAGTAACGGTAAAGTTGAACGTTTCAGCAACGCGCGTTCTGTTGCCAGTTATTTAGCTAACAGCCGGGAACACAGCTGCGAAAAAGCCGTGTTGTTGCAAAAGTTTTTTCAGCATGATTAATAATTATTTTTGTTGCTTCAACAAGTTACGAATTTCATTACCGGCTTTTTGCAATAATTCAACTGCTGTTTCGCGAGTAGAGGCACAGGCGTCCAGATAAAATTTGAGTTTCGGCTCGGTACCGGAAGGCCGTACGGACAAGGTTAAATTGTTGTCATAGAAAAATTTTACAAGATTCTGTTTCGGTAACTTAAGCACATCTTTTTGCTGCACACTTGTACCGTCCTGAGCAAAAATTTTAATGCTGCCGTCAAGGTAATCGGATATTTGCAATAATTTGCCTCCGGCTAACAGCAAAGGTGAGTTAGTGCGGAATTCATTAACTGTTTTCTGTATTTGTTCATTGCCGTCCGAAGCAGTGTTTACTATATTGAAGGGTGCAGAAACATAATAACCGTAGCGCTTTTGCAGATCGTTGAAATATTGCCATAAAGTGCAGCCGTTTGTCGAAACATAAGCTGCCGCCATAGCTAATAAATAACATGAAGCCAATCCGTCTTTATCCCGTACGAAATCAGGGTATGAATAGCCGACACTTTCTTCGTAACCGAAGAAATAGCGTTTGCCTTGGGCACGGAGCTTAGGTATAGTACCGCAAATGTTTTTAAATCCGGTCAAAGATTCGCAGACACTTAGGCCGTTAGCTTTAGCAATAGCGGCGCCGAAATCATCGGTAACTACACTTTTTACGAGATAATCGTCAGAATTTAAGCGGCGTTGACAGCTGCGGGCATTATCAATTAAAATTGCCGACAATAAAGCACCTGTTTCGTTGCCGCTCAGTTGGTGCCATTCACCGGTAGTATCAGGCAGAGCAAGAGCACAGCGATCGGCATCGGGGTCTGTAACTAAAACAATGTCGGCATTTACTGCTTCAGCTTGTTTAATTGCCGGCAGCAGTACTTCCGGATATTCGGGATTAGGCTTGGGAGCAGTCGGGAAATCAGGATCAGGTTCAGCCTGTTCTTTCACAATTATGATATCGGCGAAAGAACTATGTTGCAGCAGAGGCAGAAAATATGCGGCACCGGTTCCGTGGACCGGTGTATAGACAATTTTCAGATTGTGTTGCGCTGCCGCCATTTTACACGTTTCTTCTTCGTTCATCTTTCGTTGCCAAAGACTTTGAATATCGTGAATGTAAGAAGGTACAATAGTAGGCGTTATTGTTTCCGGTGCAGGTAATTCTGCCGATAAATTAGGCAAACAGGCGGAATTAATGAAATAAGCGGTATTATATTTTTCTTCCTCCATATTAGAAGCAATTTGCGCAGCTGTTGCTTCATTGATTTGTATACCGTCGGAGCCGTAGACTTTGTATCCGTTGTATTCTTTAGGATTATGTGATGCTGTCAGCACTATTCCCAAATCAGCGTGCAGAGGACGAATACTGTATGCCAGAATCGGAGTAGGCGCATAGGACGGGAAAATCAGAGCCTGATGACCTTCTTTTTGTAAAATTCCGGCTGCCAGATAAGCATATTCACGTGAGTGATGGCGGGTATCATAAGCAAAAATAATTTTTCCTTTGCCGCATGTTTGTTTCAAATAGCGGGAAATTCCCAATGTTGCCAAAGCTACCGTATAGTCATTCAGACCGTCTTCGCCCGGCTGCATAAGTCCGCGTAAACCTGCTGTACCGAATTTAATCATAAAAACACCTCTTTCGCTTCTGCTTATAGTTGCCCCGGCTTTTAAATTAAGCACTTAGCTGTTGTATATTCAATATTATATAATTATTTGCTTTTCTACGGTCAACCCGGCGGCAGCTTATGCATGATGATTTGCGTTGTGGCTTACTGTGTCGCAGAGATTGAAGACTTCTTTTATTTTCAAATTTCAACTTTAAGAAGTTGTTGCTGAAAATTAAGAAACAGGAGGAAACAGCAAATCATAGGCTAATCTTTCGCTGCCGTCAGCTACTTTGATTATACCGCAGTACTGAAAATTCGAACGGCTAAGAGCAGCTTGCATCGGTAAATTGTCTTTATGGGTATCAATCCGCAGATACGCCTGTTCCATTATTTCATTACAACGTTTCCGGGAAAAAGCGACAATATCATTGAAAATTCCGGGAAAAATTCCGCCGGAAGCAACTCTGTGCAAGGTGGCATAAGGTAAAGAATAGTGCCATTTACCGTTAATTTCCCGGTAATTTACTTCTTCTCCGAACTGCAAAACGAAGGCCCCGGCCAAGACGGATCTATTTAACGGCGAAAAGATCAGGTAGAGCTGCCGGTGAGCTATATCTTGTAAGATTATTTCTTCCGAGGGATAGCCTTGCCATTGCGTCGGATTATTGTGTTGGCGCATGAATATTCGAGCCTGTTCATATAGTTGTGAAATTTGCGCTGAATCGTTATTTTGCGCCGGACGAAATTCCAAATTGTGACAATTTTGCTTCATATTAATTATTTTCCCTTTCGTCGTTCCTTGGACCAATTTTCGGAGCAATTTCTCGGCCAATTTTCAGGCCAATTTCCGGGCCGCTTTCTCCGCAGATTTTCTGCCTGCTAATCCAAGCAGATTTTCCGCCGGCTCAGCTGCTGCGTTTAACTTGCTGCGTTCCGTCGGACTGCCTTTCGTAGACTTACCGACAAACTTTCCGGCTGATTACTTATGTTTATAAGGATTAGAGCTTGCCTCTTATATTGCCTGAATATTATACTATTTGTAGTGATGAAACACTATAACGCCTGTAAGATTGGCAGGAGGTCGGACGTGCGGAAAATATTGAATATCGGCTCTCTGAATTTGGACCGTACATTATATGTTGATAAATTTGTTCAAGCGGGTGAAACTGTCAGAGCCAATGAATTAAGAACAAGTGCCGGCGGTAAAGGATTGAATCAGTCAATTGCGCTTGCTCGAGCAGGAGCGACAGTAATACATACCGGCGCCATAGGTTGTGACGGTGAATTCTTACGTGCTGCCTTAGAGAATGAAGGTGTTGACGTTACTGATATTAAGAAAGTTGACGGAGCTAACGGTCAGGCTTTAATTCAAGTTGACGAGCAGGGACAAAATTGCATTATCGTTTATCCCGGCAGTAATAACAGCATCACACCGGAGCAGATAGACAACAGCTTGAAACGTTTACAGGCGGGCGATATGGTTCTGTTGCAAAACGAGACGTCCAATTTGTCTTATGCTCTTTCTGCAGCTCGGGCGGCCGGACTTTATATTGTTCTCAATCCTTCGCCGTTGACCGATTCTTTGAAAAAAATGAATTTAGGGGCTGTTAATTGCTTGATTTTGAACGAAACGGAAGCAAAAGGTTTGACCGGTTGTGATGATAATTCGCCTCGACAGTTAATCAGTGCACTGAGGAAAAAATATTCCGACACGGATTGTTTGCTTACTTTAGGAGCGGAAGGAGCAATCTATATATCTCCGGAAAAAATTTACAGCTGTCCGGCGTATAAGGTTAAAGCGGTGGATACAACGGCTGCCGGGGATACATTTACAGGCTATTTTTTAGCGGCATTACTTAAAGGTGAAGATATTGCTGCGGCCATGGAACAGGCAAGTGCGGCAGCAGCTTTAGCGGTAACGCATATAGGAGCTGCCGGCTCGATTCCAAATTTTGCTGAAGTAGAAAAATTTGTGCAATCACAGAACAATTAAGTGCGGATCTCTGAAGTATAATTATTAGGAAAGCGGTTCAGATTGATACTGAATCCGAAGTAATATAGAAACAAGCAGAAGGAAACGGGAGCATGGCGCAGAAAACGATTGAAGTTATTTTAGACGGTGATCTCAGGTATGATACATCTGTCGCCTGGGGTTTGGCACAATTGTCGTCCGAGCTTGAAATTCGAGCGATAACGACGGTAGCAGGAGCTTACAGCTCGGCGCAGGTAACGGAATATGCCGAGAAATTAGCGAAAATATATCATATTACAGCGCCGCTGGCTCAAGGCGGCAGTCAGCCTTTGTTAGCTAAATTAATTGTTGATAAAGATGCCGAAAATACGGGATTGGAATCTCTGGCAGCAGCGTCTAAGGTCAGGGCCGATGCAGCTTCGATGAGCAGTTTCAGCAACGATGAGCAACAATCGCCAAATTTATCGCCGCTTTCGGCAGTTACTTTGATGGCTGAAACTTTGAAGAAGGCAAAAAAGCCGATGACAGTTATAGCAACCGGCCCGTTGACTAATATTGCCACATTATTGTTAATCTATCCGGAATTAAAAAGTCAGATAGAACAATTTGTGATACTGGGCGGGGCATTGAAAAGAAACAATGCGACAGCGGCGGCGGAATATAATTTTTACGAAGATTATGAAGCGGCAGCATTGGTGTTTTCTGCCCAAATACCGATAATTTGGCTGCCGATTGATATTAAAGATCAATCGACACTGACAGCAGAAGAACTTAAAAGTTTCCAACAATTAAAAAGCCCGCTGCAGCCGATATTTGATTTTTATGCGGATAAGTTAGCTTTACCGGCAAGCTGCGCACTTTCAGTATTATTGCGACCGGAAATATTTCAAGCTCGTTTGGCGGAAGTTGAAATAGAAACGGCGGCCAAGTATTGTTTAGGTAATTCTATCGCCTGTTTCGGCGCGGAAGATGAGGAATGTACTTTAGCTGAGCTGTCATTGGATAAACTTAAAATTGCCCGTAAAGAAAATGAGGTTAGAACCGTTTTGGCAGTCGAACGGACAGAACTTGTCGCTTTGCTGCGACATATATGTGAGGCGAACATCTGATTATACGAGGTAGATTAAATGTTGGAGAATAAAGCGATTTGGATTGATACGGATACCGGTGTTGATGATGCTGTAGCTTTGTTGACAGCTTGTCGCATTGAGACGATTAATATAGTGGGAGTATCGGCCGTGCACGGCAACACGACATTAACCAATACTTTGAGAAATGCTCGTGATGTTTTGGCTTTGGCGGATAGAGAAGATATACCGGTTTATCGGGGAGCTTCCGGTCCTTTGATGTATGCTTGTAAAACGGCTGAGTATGTACATGGAGATAACGGCCTGGGCGGAGTTAACTTGCCGCCAAGTTCAGCGCCTTATATGGAAGAAAGTGTTTCTCAGGCTCTGAGAAGAGCAGTCAGTAAATATGGGAGGCAATTAGTTGTAGTGGCCTTAGGTCCGTTGACGAACATTGCGCGTCTGATTTTGGAGTTCCCTGAAGTCAGAAGCCTGTTTGCCGGTATCTATTTGATGGGAGGTGCTGTTTACGGCGGTAATGTGACACCTTGTGCCGAGTTTAATATTTATTCCGATCCGCAGGCAGCCGAGATTGTTTTTCAATCCGGTATTCCTTTGACCATGTTCGGTTTGGATGTCACCATGCAAACTTATATGACTTGTGAGGAATTTCAGCAATTGACTGCTTCAGATACGGCGATCAGTAATTTTTTGCGCGAATCGACAGCGCTTGCCCGTAAGTATTATGAACCGGATTTTGCCGGCGGCATGGTCCTGCATGATGTTTGTCCGATTATGGCCTTAGCTTACCAGGATTTGTTCACAACAAAATTGGCCGGTGTTTTTGTGGAGACACAAGGGCAATTAACTATGGGGAAAACGGTTTGTGATCTTTATAGCGATTATCATTTCGCCGATCGACATGTAATGGTAGCGACTGATGTGCTGAGAGCTGATTTTGTTCGGACGTTGAGCGAGCTTTTGCAAAGTTATGTATAGGTAAATTTGTAAGAAAATCGTGTATAATAACTAAGGTTTATTCTTACTATTTCAGGAGGTAGAGAGATGATTAACAGCTTTAATATTTTCGATTATGAAGATATTCAGTTGATTCCTGCAAAATGTGTAGTCAAGAGTCGCAAGGAGTGCGATACTTCGGTAAAACTGGGCAATTTTACTTTTAAGATGCCTGTAGTACCTTCCAACATGCAAACGGTAATTGATGAGAAATTGGCGATATTGTTGGCTGAGAACAATTATTTCTATATTATGCATCGCTTTGCCCCGGAAACTCGCGCCGCTTTCGTAAAAGATATGCAACAGCGCGGTTTGTATGCTTCCATCAGCATCGGCGTGAAAAGAGCGGAATATGATTTTCTGGCTGAACTTCTGGCAGCTAATTTGCAGCCGGAATTTATTACAATTGATATTGCGCATGGACATTCCGATTCTGTTATTAACATGATTAAGTATTTGAAACAGAATTTCCCGGAAACTTTCGTGATTGCCGGAAATGTGGCGACACCGGAGGCTGTAAGAGATTTGGAAAATGCCGGAGCGGATGCGACAAAAGTCGGTATAGGACCGGGAAAAGTCTGTATAACTAAGTTAAAGACCGGTTTCGGTACAGGCGGCTGGCAGTTATCGGCTTTGAATTGGTGCAGAAAAGCGGCTAATAAACCGATTATTGCAGACGGAGGTATCAGACAGCACGGCGATATAGCCAAGTCTATTCGTTTCGGGGCAACAATGGTTATGATCGGCTCACTTTTCTCAGGTCATCAGGAAAGCCCGGGAGAAATAATTGAGCGTGACGGTAAATTGTATAAACCTTATTATGGTTCGGCTTCGGAATTTCAAAAAGGTGTACATGAGAATGTTGAAGGTAAGCGCATTTACTTGCCTTTGAAGGGCAGTATTATGGATACGTTGGCGGAAATGCAGCAGGATTTACAATCGTCCATATCATATGCCGGTGGCCGTACGGTCAACGCTTTGAAACTGGTTGATTATGCGATTGTCAAGAATTCCATATTTAACGGCGATTATTAATACGCAGATTTTCTCAGCCTTCAATCTTTCTGATTGTAGGATTATCAGTTTTAAGAGAAAACTCAATTGAGCTGCAGGTAGAAGCGGAATAAGTGCATTATTCCGCTTTTATGTTGTCTCAGGTCACGGAATTTTTGCAAAAATGTGCTTAAAATCAAAATATAAATTACAACATTGCATCTTTCACAGGAAAGAGCGATAGGAGGTATTTATGGAAAATTTGCAAAGCCGCAATCATGCCCGTGTTAAAAATTTGGCATTGACGGCTATTTTCATCAGCTTGGAGCTGCTTTTGTTTTTAACCCCGTTGGGTTTTGTCCCCGTCGGTCCTGTTAATGCCACAACCTTACACTTGCCTGTAATTATGGCGGCAATTATGTTGGGAAGTAAGGCCGGCTTAAGCGTCGGATTTACCTTCGGACTTTTAAGTTTATTGAAAAATACTTTTAATCCGACTATTACCAGCTTTGTCTTTTCACCTTTTTACAGTTTAGGCGACATTCACGGTAACCTTGCAAGTTTGTGGACAGCTATGGGTCCGCGCCTGATTTTGGGATTAGGTACGGCACTTTTTTTTCGTCTGTTGTATAAGTTGTTCCGGAATCGTCTTTTGGCAGCCGGAATAGCAGCCGGTTGCATGACTTTTATTCATACAATTTTAGTCATGAGCAGTATTTATTTCTTTTTCGCTCAGCCGTATGCCCAAGTGCGTAATTCAGCTCCGATGACGCTTTTTACAGTTATCGGCACAGTTATTGCCGTCAACGGCTTGATGGAATTGTTGCTGGCAATATTTGTAGCTGCCGGCAGTGCGCATTTCAGCCGAAAAGGTTTAGAATAAAAAACAAAGTGGTGACTTTAGAGGAGACGAGATGAAAGCTAAAATTTTGTTAATTGTCAGCGGCGGTATCGCCTGTTTCAAGGCATGTCAACTATGCAGTGATTTAGCGAAAAAATATGAAGTTAAGGTTATTTTGACGAAAAATGCAAGTGAGTTTGTTACGCCGGTAACTTTTGCCACGTTAACGCATAATCCCTGCTTAACTGAAATGTTTGCAGCGACAGAAGATTATACCCAAGTTAACCATATAAATTTAGCTAAATGGGCGGACTTGATTGTGGTTGCACCTTTGACGGCGAATTTAATGGCTAAGATAACTTACGGTTTGGCGGATGATTTAGCATCGACGACAATTCTAGCTCGTCGCTGTCCGGTTTTACTTTGCCCGGCGATGAATACTTATATGTTGGAAAATCCGATTACGCAGACGAACATTGCTTTACTGCAAAAACGTAATTTTCAAATTTTACAGGCCGCTTCCGGTCTCTTAGCCTGCGGTGATACAGGCAAGGGAAAGTTACCTGATATCCCGGTTATCATGGCTGAAATAGAAAAAATTCTGGCCGCCGGAAGAGGAACAACAGTCGCTGATTCCGAGCTTGATAAGGACTTGAATTTAACGGGATTGACAATAACCGTAACTGCAGGTCCGACGCAGGAAGCCATAGACCCGGTCCGTTTTATCACGAATCATTCAAGCGGTAAAATGGGGTACGCTTTGGCAAGTAAAGCTTTGCAATACGGAGCTGAGGTCAACTTAATAAGTGGCCCTGTAAACTTGGAAATTCCGGCAGGAGTCAATTATTTTCCGGTCAAAAGCGCGCAGGAAATGCTGGCGGCGGTACAAGATAAGTGGCCGCTCAGCCAAATTTTGATTAAAGCGGCTGCCGTGGCCGATTATCGGGTTGAAAATATTGCAAGCTCTAAAATTAAGAAGCAGGCGGAAACTTTAACTTTGAAGCTTGTGAAAAACCCGGACATTCTTAAATGGGCCGGTGAACACAAACAAAAAGAACAGGTGCTTTGCGGTTTTGCGATGGAAACTGAAAATTTGCTGACAAATGCGCGCCAAAAAATGCAAGCTAAAAATTGCGATTTACTTGTGGCTAACGATTTGACAACTAAGGGTGCGGGCTTTGCCGCCTCTACCAATGTCGCGACAATATTGTGGACCGGCAAAGAATTAAGTTTACCTCTGCAAAGTAAAGAAGATTTGGCGCTACATATATTGCGTGCCTGTCAGGAACTGTATCGGCAAAAGCAAACTGAATCTAAGAGCCGGACAACTGTAACACAAGGAGAACTTTAATTATGCTTATGACCATAGATGTCGGTAACACCAATATTTTAGTCGGTGTATTTCGCGGCGAAGAATTATATGCTTCTTTCCGGATTAATTCCAGAACCGAAAGGACTTCAGATGAGTTAGGAATATTATTGCTGGATTTGCTGGCCTCACGCCAGGTGAAGCCGCAAGATGTCAATGATGCTATCATCAGTTCCGTCGTCCCCAAATGTATGTACGCATTAACCTCAAGTTTAATGAAATATTTCGATGTTAAGCCGATTATTGTCGGACCGGGAAGCAAAACGGGAGTGGAGGTACGCTCGGATAATCCGAAAGAAGTAGGGGCTGACAGAATAACCAATGTTGCCGCCTGCCATGAATTATATCAGCGCAGTTGTCTGGTTATAGATTTCGGTACGGCTACTACTTTTGATTACGTTGATGCTGCCGGTATCTTCAAATATACGGTTATTATGCCCGGCTTGGAAATATCCTCTCGGGCTTTAAGCGATTCTACAGCCAAGTTACCGGAAGTGGAAATTGCCAAATTGGATTCGGTTTTGGTAAGTAATACAGTCTGCGGTATGCAGGTGGGCATAGTTTACGGCTACATCGGTGCGGTGGAATATATTATTAAATCCATGAAAAAAGAATTGCAGGACGAACCGAAAGTTATTGCTACAGGCGGTTTAGGTAGACTGATAGCCAATTCCACGGACCTGATTGATGTATATGATCCGGATATTGCTTTTAAGGGCATGAAAGTAATTTATAAAAAAACGAAAAAAATTAAAGGCGATTTACCGCTTTGACGATTTATTTCGCTGCAAATACTGCCGCTATTTATGTTAAACTAGCATTATCATCAGTGCGGAAAAGAGGTAAATAAATGAATATTATCAAAGTTAAGGATCCTGTAGCCGGAGGAGTTGCGGCTTTCGGAATTATTAAGGAAGCTATTGCTGCCGGCGCTAAAACTTTGGGCCTGGCAACAGGCAGTACCCCGGAAACTTTATATCGGGCAATGGTTGAAAGCAATTTGGATTTTTCCAATATTACAGCTTTTAACTTGGATGAATACGTAGGACTTTCCAAGGATAATTCGCAAAGTTATTATTACTTTATGCAGGAACATTTATTCAAATATAAGAAGTTCAAACAGCATTTTATTGAAAACGGCTTGGCCGGCGATTTGGAGGCGGAAGCGGCTGCCTATGAAGCAAAATTACAGGCGCATCCGATTGATGTTCAGATTTTAGGTATCGGTTTGAACGGCCATATCGGCTTTAATGAGCCCAAGACCTCTTTTGCTTCTCTTACGCATGTTACGAATTTAACGGAGTCGACAATCAATGCCAATAAACGCTTTTTCGAGCGGGTGGAAGATGTTCCGACTAAAGCTTTAACAATGGGAATACAGTCGATTATGCGCAGTAAACAAATCATTTTATTAGCTTACGGTGCAGCCAAAGCTCCGATTATTAAGAAACTGCTTGAAGGCCCGGTAAGTGAAGATGTTCCGGCGAGCGTTTTGCAGAAGCATCCGCGAGTTACAGTAATTATTGATGAAGAGGCAGCGTCTTTACTGTAATTATCCGGCGGAATCATACTGTTCTTTCGAAGAAAAACCCCTTATTTCAGCGAATAAGGGGCTTATTTTTGCCGCTTTCAGTGACAAGCTTGCCTAAACAGTATTACTGTCGGCGGATTTAAAGAAGGCTTTTAAAGACGGCCTTTAAAGATTTTTATCCATCGTAAAGCTCATTTTGGAATAGCCCAGACTTTGTTGCAAAAGCTCGGTCAGTAAATCATTAGTTTTTTGCAAAACATAGTCGGCTGTAGCCTTATTAGCTTCAGTTAAGTAGGCGGTTAAAGCATCCCCTTGCAACTTTTGCTTTTCCACATTTTGTCTGACTTCCAAAATGCGGCGGCGGGAATAACTTTGCATTTCATAAAGATAAGCATTGTCCTTATCGGCGAAGGCATCATAATGACTTTCAACTACATAACTTAAAAGCTTAAAAAGCCAATAAGCCGATTTAGTATCCAATTTTTTCGGTGAATACTTATAAGCTTCCGGTGTATCGTTGACGTTAGCGAAGAACGGCACATAAGGTGTAAAAGCATTGGTGGCGAAAGACAACCATTGAATGCTTTGAGTCCCGTCTTTAACTCGCGGATCTATTTGTAAAATGTGCGATTCCTGCGTCCGGGAAAGGGAAACGGCACGGAAACGCTTGCGTGTTTGTTCAGTTCCCAGATGACCGATAGGATCAAATTCCGTTTCATTGTAGTGTGAGCTTAAGCAATAAGCGACATCTTCCACGCTTAACAGGCGATCAGCTTTATTGATAAAGGGCAGGTAAGAGGAAGTCGGTTCATCAAAAAATTCTTTGTCTAAATAAGAATGAATAAACCAAGCGCGCGGAGTGTTATAAACACGATCTTTGACGTTGGAAGTACCGAAGATGTGGCGGAAAACAAAGCTGTCTTTATCCGGATTCAATTTATGCTCCTGCACAAATTCCTGAATACCGTCGGACCAGATGTAATTATCCTTATCCGTAAAATCAATTTCCTCAATAGAGACCTGATTGGGAGCTACGGCATAACAATCATCCGGGATTCTGACAGCCACATAATGATGGCCGCAAGGAATCTCCATATACCAAGCTTCATCTTTGTCGGCGAAAAGAATGCCGTTACCCTCAGCCGAGCCGTATTCTTTAATCAGCTTACCGAGAAATTCGACGCCTTCACGCGCAGAATGAATAAAAGGTGCAACCACATGATTAATAGCATCTTCCGCAATACCGGATTTTACCAAAGGATCATAGGCCAAAACTCTGGGATTGCCGTATACGCTTTCAGTAGCGCTCATAGCAACATGGACGCTGTTGATACTGGCCTGACCATATTCGCCTTCAACAGAAGGATCAGCTTGCGGCACGTAAGTAACACGCAGCGCTTTTTCCGGCAAATTGACAGTTACATTCGTGTGAACGGAATGATAGGTACGATTTTTTTGCAGACTTTCAGCTTGAACGGTAAAGATTTTCGGATCTATTGTGTCATGATGATCTTCATTTCGGGCAATCATCAATGTGCCGTCGATGCTGGCTTTTTTTCCGACAATTAATGTTGTACATGAACTACGAGATTGATTCATAAATTACTCCTTAAAAGATGATATGTATAGTATAACGCATATCTGTGCTACAATGAGCCGTATAAAAGAAAATTACTACAGCGAAAACAGCGGAAAGAGAATAAGCATGAAAGTCGGAATTGTAGTTTGTCGCAGTTTTATTAAAAAGCCGTTTCAGGCCTTGTGCCAAATGGAACAATTATTAATGCAGCAAACGGCGGAGAATTACGATTTATTGCTTTTCCCGCAAACATACTTACAAGGAATATATTCTTTGAACAATGACAAAGCGGAAGCTGTAAAAATCGCTTTTAGAGAAAGTTGTCGCCTGATAGGGAAAATCAAAAAGCTGTGTGAACGTTATTGTGTCGGTGTAGGCTTCGGTTATTACGAAAAGGACGGGAAAAATGCCATATATGACAGCTATATTCTGATTAATCGGGAAGGTAAAATCCGTTTCCGCCAACGGCAATTAACGCAACAGTGGCAAGAAAAAACCAAGTCTTTACCGGCCGATTTACCGGTAGAAAAAATTGATCTGGATTTGTTGGAGCCGAATAAGCTGTTGTTTGAAGAAGAGACGGAATTTGTCAAAGAACTGGAAGATGAAGCGGCTTTAACGAAGCAAGCTGTGCCGGAGGTCAATTTCAGTAAAGGTGAGGCTTTAAGTTGCGGTTATTTCGGCGGTAAACAGGTTGTCTTGCTGATCGGGCGGGATTGGGAGAATAAAGAGATTGTTCGAGCTTGCAGAGATTTGGAGCCTGATTGGGTTTACTGTCCGACATCCCTGGATATTAAAAATGATGAATGGGCCAATTTCGTCAGCAAAAAATTTTTACCGCTGGCCGATAAACTTGATACAACGGTTTTGTTGGATAACAGTTATTATATTGAAGATAATTCGGTTAAGGGAGGAGCTTTAGGGCAAATTCCCAACAATAAACTGGAACAGCTGGAGCCGAATTGCTACGGCATTCTGGCCGTGGAAATTTAAGCAATCGCTGCCGATTGCCGAAGACTTGCAGTTTAAAATGCAGAATTTTCGGCAGCAGCAAAACTTACGTCCGAGATGAGACTCAGATCATCTTTTTCAGTCGTTCCACATCCAGAATACAAATTGACTTCGGTCCGACAAATTCAATCAAACCTTCATCGGAGAACTGATTTAATTTACGACTCATAGTTTCCCTCGCCAAACCGGCGTAAGAACCCATTTCTTCCCGGCTGATGGTCAAACGCAGGACCATACCTTTAGGCGTCTGCTCGCCGTAAGACTCGCTTAAACGCAGCAAAACGCTGGCTACTTTGGCATCGGCGGAATTTGAGACCAGACAACTTATAAGATTTTCCGCCCACCTGATACGGTCGTAACACTTATCAATAATCAGACGTAAAATAGCTTCCTGGTGATAACAGTACTTCATAAAACTGTCTTTGCTGATAGCAGCTACCAGACAATTTTCTACAGCCTGACCGGTATAAAGATACTTATGATCTTTCAACAAATTGAGTCCGCCGATGAAATCACCGGCAGTATAAATGTAGAGAATCTGTTCACGGGCATCGGAGGTAAAATTAAAAATTTTGCAACGACCTTCGATCAGAATGTAGAACACATTAGCCGCATCACCGCTGCGAAAACAATAATCACCCCTGTTCAAACTGAACACGTCGATTTCTTTAGCCAAGGCGGCCTGATCGGCAGCAGGAAGATCTCTTAAAACTGCAATTTTATCACTGTTAACTAAACCGCCGCCGCGAATAGGGAGCAAAAGGGGTGCAGATTTCGGCAAACGATTCATTGAAGCTTGCCAACTGGGAAATTGTTTCATAGGCTGTCTCACTTTCATTTGTTATAGATTAGCATTTATGACGGTCAAATAGCAAGAAGCCGAACAAAAATTTATTCAAAACGCCAGCCTACGCCCCAAATAACTTTGAAACTTGCCGGAAAACCGGCGATTTTAAGTTTGTTGCGAACGTTGGATAAGTGAACATTAAGTGTCTGATCCTGCATAAACTCCTGTCCCCAGACATTTTCATAAATCTGTTTTTTGGTAAAAACCCGTTGCGGTTCGTTCAGGAAAAAAGCCAGCAGCTTAAACTCTATTTTAGTCAGCTTTACTTGATTATCATCGACCGTTACAGTCTGATGGTAGTTATTCAAAGTAATATTTTTATAGCGCAGGATACTGCTTACATCCGGGAATTTTTGCAGCAGCAATTTTCTTAAACGGGCCAACACTTCTTCGCGGCGAAAAGGCTTGGCTATATAATCGGCAGCACCGTTATTTAAGACATTTACCAGTGTCGCAATATCATTTTTAGCGGTAATAATCAGAACGCTTGTTCCACGTGCCAAAAATTGCGGTAAAAGCTCATAACCCGAGATGAACGGCAACATCAAATCCAACAAAACAACGTCGAATGTCTGATTCTGTAATAACTTTTGCGCTTCACTGCCGGCAAAACAGCTTTGACATTCTAAATCCGGGTAATCACTTTTCAACTCGTTGACTATATGAGTCAAGATTTCGTTGATTGCAAAATCATCTTCAGCAATAAGAATTTTAATCATTTTCTTCACCTCGATAATTACTGAATAATAAGTCAATATTCAAATAAGCTTCTTTATTTGCAGCAGCTTCCGGCGTGCAGGCAGGAGAGTTTTCGTTATTGACTGCCGTTTCATAAATTTTCCATGCAATATTGAAGCGTTCGCATAAGTCTTTGACAATGCTCATACCTAATCCGGCATGGGGACTTTGTTGTAATTGCTGTCTGGCACTGTCCACGCGGAAACTGCGACTGAAGAGGATATTTAAATCCTTAATACCCGGATTATGCCAGATGTTGGCAATGTGTAACAGTTGTTTATCATTTACAAGTTCAAGTTTAATTTTAATCTCCCGTTCGCCGTGATCAAGCGAATTTTTCAGGAGATTACTGATGATTCTGTGGCAGGTAAGTTCGGATTGTTGCAAAGGCGGCACCGTCTCATCCAGTTCAACTGTCACATTAGCGTGAAATTTAGCTTCCAACTCGTTGACCCGGGAAGCAATTTCGTTACTGAGTATGTCATATAAATTGACTTGAGTAATATTAGGCTTGAAGTCGCCGCTTTCCAGTAAAGCTAAAGCATAGAAACTTTTAATTTCTTCACTTAAAGTTTGGCTTTGCTGTTTAATGATATTCAGGAAATGTGTCGACCGTTCGAAGCTTTCTCCCTTGGCCGGCAATTGTTCGATGATTTCCAAAGAGCCTAAAATAGCGGCCAAAGGTGTTTGAAAATCGTGGCTGATAGAAGCAATTAAATTTTTTTGCTCAGCGTTTTTTTGCTGTAATTTTTCCCGTAACATTGCCAAATTGCGGAAATATGTCATCAAATCACGACATAACAGTTTGCTTTGCGGCAGCAGCGGAGCAGCAGCGTTTTGCCAATTTACCTGATTATTTTCCTGCAGCTGCAAAGAGCGGCGTAAAATTTTAACTTGTGTATTTTCATAAATAATACAAGCTGCAAGCAAAATAATGATTAAACATAGAACAACAATAAATAGATACGCCATAATTACAAATCCTGCTTTTGAAAAAACTTGGAAGCAAAGGCGAACAATAATCCGCTTATGCACAAAATAATCAGAGATTGGAAAATTTGTTTGTCGATGCTGAAAGGAAAATTAATTTCATAATTAATAACAGCGAAAGTGTCCGGGATATAATTTCGAGTAGACGGGGCAAAAACAAAATCGAAATTGTTCCATTCGGTAAAATTTATCAGATGCAAAAAATTCAGCAGGGGACTATTCAAATTGTTAAATCTGAACAAAGGCTCAAACCAGTTGAATATATTGGAATACGAGTTGCCGGAGATAATAATTTGCGGTAAGAGAGCAAAATAGTTACCGTGTAAAAGGACGGCAAAAAAGAGCATAAGGGCAATATGGGCGACGGCAATTAAACAACAACGAATTGTGCCGCAAATAAAGATAAACAGGTAATCACGACTTAATTGACCGCTTAAAAGCGCAAAACTGCCCAACTCCAGAGCTGCGAAGCCCAGAATTGTAATTATTGCGAAACTGACGGCATACAAGTAAAGCGAAGCGATAATTGTACGATTACTGTATCCCTGCAGACGTAAAGATTTCAACAGATTGAATTTATAGCTCCGACAAATAATAAAACAGCCGATATATAATAGCTGACAAAGCGGCAAAACGAAGTTGGTTAAGAACTGAATCAGATAGAGACGATAATACTCGAAATTTTCTAACGTCAACTTGATATTATCGGCGAAAATCAGCGTACAATTATCAATCGAATTATAATTATAAAGTATAAATTCCATTAGTACACTTAGCAAAACAATGCTTATCAGAATGCGCTTTTGATTATGCGCTGAAAAATAACTTCGGTTAAAGAATTTCAGGCAATTAATCATTATAATTTTCCCCTTTCATAATTTCTTGAAAATAATCGTTCAATTCAAATTGGCGGCGATAAAGAGATTTTATGTATAAATCGTGCTCTGCCAAAAGGCGATTTAATTGTTTTAAGTCCAAGTTCAACGCGCTGAAAGTCAAACTTTTATCTTTGTCCAAAGACAGATTGGTAATACCGCTTATCTCCTGCAGTAAGACCAAGGCTATGCGGTTATTATCAGTATCCAAATTGTAAGTATTACTTTGCCGCCGGCGCAACTCGCTTAAGCTGATTTCATCTTTTATCTCTCCGGCATTAATAAAGCAGAAACGATTGGCCAGTTTATCTATCAAATGTAAATTGTGTGATGAAATAATATAAGTCAAGTTTTCTTTTTCCTGCTTTTGCAGCAGTAATTCCAGCAATTTTTGACAACTCAGGGGATCTATATAAACGAAAGGTTCATCCAATATAATTAGTGATTTCTCAGCCATCAATGCCGCTACCAGCCGAAACTTCTGCTGAATACCCAAGGATAAACGGTTAATCGGACGCTCGAAATAAGGGAACAGTTCGAAGTAATGCAGTAAATTGTTCATTTCAACGTAATTATCGTTTCCCTGTAATTGCGCCGTTAATTGTAAGTTCTGTTTCGCGCTGAGTAAAGGATGAAAATAATTGTTGCCGACATATGCTATATGCCTTCTGGCCAAAGGTAAAGCCGCAGGTGATTTTTCTCCGTAAATTTCAAGGAAACCGCTATCCTGATCCGGATAATAGAGGCCCGTGATAATATTCAAAAGTGTACTTTTACCGCTGCCGTTGTTGCCGATTAAGGCCAAAGTATCACCGTTGTTTACTGTTAAATTAATTTGATTGAGAGCCTTAACTTTCTTGAAAGTTTTGCTTATATTCTTCAGATGTAAAATTTTATTGTCCATAATTTCGTTGCCGTTTGTTGCCGCTTATTTTTGATTAATAACAGTTTACTTTATCTGAGCGCTAAAAGCATTAATTAATATTAAAGAACACAAAAGATAGCCGATTCAAGATTACAGCATTTTTTCGCTTGGCGGCGATAATTTGCTTTTTTCTTTTACTTTCGCTATAATTTTTTTCGTTGCCACTATAGCTCAGTAGGTAGAGCGCATCCATGGTAAGGATGAGGTCACCGGTTCGATCCCGGTTAGTGGCTCTTTTTTATACCCTTTGCCCGAATTATCGCTTTCAACTTGTAAACGCCGGGAGATAACATTACAGGAACAAACGGGAAGAGAATCGATGCAGTGTATAATTGCAATAACACTTTCGCAGGCTCAAAGCAGCCTTAAAGCAGGCTTAAAGTTAAGATATAAACGAGGTATTTATGGATTTTCAAAACGACAAACATCCACCGCTTAGGCCGGAAGAAACAGCCGGAACATATTTGCCCAACCGAAACGGTCAAGTGTATCGCCATCAGGTACCGCCTGTAAACTCGACAGATTCCGCTTATTTCGCTCGGCAACGGACGGATGCTTACCAAGACAGTCTTGCTGAAGAAGCCGGCACAACAACTTATTATGTACCGATGACAAGAGAACAGGCGGAAGCTTATGCGCTGACGAAAGCTGCTCATTCAGGCCGCCGGCAGACAGATTTTGCGCAAACGGACAATTATTTTACCCCGGAGCCTGTGCCTGAACCGGAAATCATTAAACCGACTTATCGCCGTCCGCTAATCAGCACGTTATACAGCACTAACAGTCGCGAAGAAAGAGAAGCGGACGAGTATACATCCGATTATGCCGAAGATGATTCGGCCGGCGGAGCATATGATTCCTATAATTATCCGCAAAATTCGTACGGCTATCGGGAAACGCCGGCTTACCCGGAAGATCCGGAATATGAAAATGAAGCGCGCAACACGCGCCGAGCCATGCTTAAAGCGGCACAAAAACAACGTCATAAACGTAAAAGTTTCGCCGGTATTGTTGTTCTGGTCATTTTCGTATTTGCTTTAATATCTTTGTATCGTTTCCTGCTGCCTAAATCCCGCAATTCCAATACGACATTCAGTGTTTTCAACCCGAAAGTCAAGGTAACGACTAAGCTTTCAAACCTTAAAATGCCGGCAA
Organism: uncultured Eubacteriales bacterium; assembly: GCA_902373515.1. Classification (GTDB taxonomy): domain Bacteria; phylum Bacillota; class Clostridia; order Saccharofermentanales; family Fastidiosipilaceae; genus Amygdalobacter; species Amygdalobacter indicium. The sequence continues at coordinate 20,257 of CABKML010000006.1, forward strand.
CAAGCGGCAATATTTCTAAGGATACAAAAAATACCGAAATTACTGCTGCCGATACGCAAGCGGCCGGCAATAAGAACGGGATTACGGATTTGCCGCCGCAGGCTGCTGCGTCTGCAGCGATTTCCAGAGGCGGAGAAGAAACTTATGCCGGCGGTGTTAAACTTTCTGCAGATCAGGCTCAACGCATGATTAATTTAAGTTTGCAATCCTCCAAAGAGAATATGGAACATAATCTTGATATTTTGCAGGAAGCTGATCAGCGTGTTGCCGAACTGAGAGCAGCACAGGGACAGCTGCCGCCGAATATGTTGTTATTAGCAGCCAAAAATGAGGCTTTCGACTTTGTTTATAATTATTTGTCTCTAAAAGACGATTCACCGCAAAAACGTTTGGATCTGCCGAGTAAGCCGGGAAGCAGCAGTTTAGGTTCATATTTGTTACCTTACGGTAAAGTCCTGCCTGTACCTTATTATTGCCAATGGGATGCCAGATGGGGTTACAAGCCTTATGGCGGAAGTGTGATCGGCACTTACGGTTGCGGTGTAACTTGTATGGCAAGCGTGCTTTCTTACTTTAAGCATGATGCGAAATTATTACCTGATGTTGTAGCCCAATTATCCATTGATATGAATACGGTTCACGACGGAACGGATACGGCTTTTATTCCGCAGGCGGCCGAAAAATTCAATCTCCGAGCGGAGGGAACACCGATTCTTTATGACAACTTTCGGCGGATAATTGACGCCGGTAATTTAATTGTTCTGAATGTCGGTAAAGGTAATTTTACCGGTGGCGGTCACTATATTTCAATTGTCGGCTATAACGATAACGGTGATTTCATTGTATACGACCCCGTAAGTCCGTATCATACATCTCAAGTTTGGCCCATCAGTTTGCTGCAACGGCAAAATTCCCGCGCCTGCTGGTCCATATCCCGTAAATAATCTTAAGCGAGCGGTAAAGAAGCGCTGAGATTCGTTTGCGGTTTTTGTACTTAGTGCACTAAAAAATCCGCCTTTCACAGTGAAGGGCGGATTTTAAGTTTGCTCATGTGACTTATGCAGCAATTATTCGGCAATTAATTCACCGGCGTGAGCACCTGAGTCTAAAAGATAAATTTTTTCACATGTAAAAACAACTGCCAATTTCGGCTTACCCATCTTCAGACCGGGAGCAGCCGCCTCACAATCGGCAAAAGGCTTGGAACCTTCTTCGAAAATTTCCGCTGTACCGACAAAACGGAAACCCTTGACTTTAGCACGATCTACAACGGCAATTGCAACTTTGGAACCGTTCTTAATATCCTTGATAATTTGCTTATTTGTATTTTCGTTCCAAATAATTTGATTATCGCTGTAAACTCTACCGGAACGCTTGGGACCGATATTCGGTAAGTTATCTGCTGAACAAGTAGCAATCATACATAATTGTTCACCAATCATTTCTTTCATAGCTTCAGTAAAATTAGCCATAATTACACCTCCATCTTCTTATATTATATAATTTTATTCTCATAAAAGGTAAAGAAAAGCTGCTTGTCGGCACAAATTTGTAATTTAAAGCAGTCGACAGCTTTTTTGAGTAATTAGGCTGTTTTGCGGTATACTAAAGGCAAATGTCCTAAAAGAAGAGGTACGATCAATGAGTAGGAAAAAAGACTTACAATTACGTGAGTTGGCATTACAAATCAGATTAGCTTTAATGGATGAAATTATGCATTTGGGTTTCGGCCATTTAAGCGGCAGTCTTTCCATAGTTGACGCTTTAGCCGTTTTATATGGAGAAAAGATGCAGGTAAGGTATCAACAGCCTGATTGGCCCGAACGGGATTATTTAGTTGTAAGTAAAGGACATGCAGGGCCTGCAGTTTATGCGACTTTAGCGCTTAAAGGCTTTTTCCCGCGCTCCTGGTTACACACTTTAAACATGGGCGGAAGTAATTTGCCCAGTCACTGTGATCGCACCAAAACACCCGGTGTCGATATGACAGCCGGTTCTCTGGGACAGGGAATATGTGCAGCTTGCGGTATAGCATTGGGCTTGAAACGTTCCGGCAGCAAGCAGAAAGTTTTCTGCATTGTCGGCGACGGCGAATTGGATGAAGGTTCATGCTGGGAAGCTATTATGTTTGCTGCCGCACATCAATTGAATAATTTTTATCTTATAATTGATGAAAATAACAAACAGCTTGACGGTGATACAAAAGATATTTTGAACCATTTGGATTTAGCTGTGCAGCTGAGAGATTTCGGCTTTAATGTGAAAAATTTGCCTGACGGTAACAATGCCACGGCAATTTCCGATAGTATCACGGAGATTGAAAATGATAATCTTCACGGTAATACCAAGCCTAATTGCTTAGTGTTGCACACAATTAAAGGCAAAGGTTACAAAGCTTTGGAAGAAATGAAACTGAACCATCATATTCAGGTTAAACAGGAAGAAGCTCAGGCTGCTTATGAACATTTAGCCGAAGAATTACGTGCTGTACAGAACGAATTACAACAATATCGTACAGAAGCGGATGAGGTAAAAGGTGTAGTAGCGGAAAGTGAAGCTAACAGTGAAGACTTTTGCCGCAGTTATTTAGCCGGAATACAGGCGAATATGTATGAAACGGGTGTTTCTGCAGCTGAACCTGAATTCTCCGTCGTTTATGACGGGACGGATCATGTGCCCAACAAAGATAACTTCTTAAGCGTCTTACGACAAATGCGGCAAGACGATCCGAAGATTATGTATTTGGATGCCGATTTGATTAATTCTTCCGGTGCTTATAAATTCTGGCAGGAACATCCGGAAAATGTTGTTGAATGCGGTATATGCGAAGCTAATATGATCGGTGTTGCAGCCGGCCTCAGTTTAGTCGGATACAAGCCTTATTGCCATACTTTCGGTCCCTTTGCTTCCCGCCGCTGTTACGATCATGCTTTTATTTCCGTCGCTTATGCGGGCAATTCCGTCAGAATATTCGGCTCGGATGAAGGTGTATGTGCTGCTTATAACGGCGGTACGCATATGCCGTTTGAAGATTTGGCACTTTATAGAGCCGTTCCCCATGCTACAGTTCTGGATATTTCAGACGGAGTATTGTTCAAGCAGGCCCTTTTACAGATTAAAGATCGTAAAGGCTTAACTTATTTCAGAAGTACCCGTAAATCTTTCAAGCGTATATATAATGACGAGGCGAAATTCGTCATCGGTAAGGCTAATATTTTACATACGGGTAAAGACGTAACGTTGATAGCCTGCGGTTTGATGGTCGGTGAAGCTTACGCTGCGATGCAAATGTTGGAAAAAGAAGGTTATTCTGTCGGCGTGATTGATATGTGGACGTTGAAACCTTTAGATGTAAAGGCAATTTTACATGCAGCTTCCACCTCCAACGCTATAATGACAGTTGAAAATCATAATGTTATCGGCGGTCTGGGTGATGCTGTGGCTGCCTGCTTGGCTGAAAATTCCTGCGCCGTCCGCTTCAAAAAGTACGGTGTCAATGATGAATTCGGGCAAGTCGGAACCCAGGCCTGGTTACAAAAAGCCTATAAGTTGACGGCAGAGGATATTGTTGCGTACGTCAAGAAACATTTTTTAGGCTAATTAAGAAAGACGGACAGATTAATGGCACATAACGTTTACATGAACAGTAAAATTAATCAAAGCTGGATGTTACAGGTTTCCGATATCCATCAATTGTATATCGAAGAACGCGGTAACCATGACGGTATACCGGTAGTTTACCTGCACGGCGGCCCCGGCGGCTGTATCGGCGACGATTCGGCCCGCTATTTCGATCCGGCGTATTATCGTATTATTCTTTTCGATCAGCGCGGTTGCGGTAAAAGTTTGCCTTTTGCCGAACTTAAGGACAACAATATGTGGGAATTGGTACATGATATTGAAAAAATCAGACAATTTCTGCAGATAGATAAATGGCATGTTTTCGGCGGCTCTTTCGGTTCAACTTTAGCTTTGACCTATGCCATCAACTATCCGAATCGTTGCCTTTCGTTAGTCTTACGCGGTATTTTCTTAGGTAGACAGGATGATATTTATTGGCTGAGTCAGGCCGGAGCATCTTATTATTATCCGGAACAGTTTGCTTATTATCGTGACTTGATTCCTCCAAGAAATCGGGGCGATTTGGTTAAGGCGTACTATGACATTTTTACAGGCAGTGACGAGACGCTCAAATCGATTGCCGCAGAAAGGTGGAGTTCTTGGGAGTATTCGGTTATTTTCCTGGAAAGTCGAATTACTACTTTGAAGCACGAAGCGGATGTTGCCACGCCCGAGCAGGTAGCTTTGGCACGCTTGGAATGCCATTATTTTGTCAACAAAATGTTTTGGCACTTGTTTGACAGCGATGATCAGTATATTTTGCGCAATGTCGATAAAATCAAAGATATTCCCGTTTATATCGTCCACGGACGCTACGATCTTGATTGCCGTCCTTCAGGTGCATATACGTTGCATACGCAATTACCGGGATCAAAACTTTGGTTCACCCTGGCGGGACACAGTTCTGCCGAAACTGAGACACGGGAGCGCCTGATTCAAATTATGGATGAATTAAAACTAAATTAAGTTGCAAACAGCCGGACACGATAGTCCGGCTTTTTCTTGCCGGATAGAGCATTTTTGCAGACAATAGCGGGGTGAAGTATAATGATAGCTATTATAAAGGTGCAGGTGAAATATGGCAGAAATTGATTTAGCAAAATTGAAAGAAATCAGCGCCAAATACTTTGAAAAGGCGCAAACAGTCAATGATCAAGCCGGTTTGGAAAGCTTGCGATTAGCTTTTTTCGGCAAAAACGGTGATATTAAGCAGTTACAGAAATCATTAAGTACACTGGCTGCCGAATTAAGGCCGCAATTCGGACAAGCAATTAACGAATTAAGAAGCAAATTGGAGAGTAATTTTGAAGAGTTGAAAGTTCGTCTGGAAGCAGAGGCGCATCGCCGACAGCAGGCGAGTGAACGGATTGATATTACTTTGCCGCCGCACGCCGAACATTTGGGCTCTTTACATCCGATAAGTAAAACAATTATGGAAATGGAACGTATATTTATCGGACTGGGTTACAAAATTGCCGAAGGACCGGAAATAGAATGGGTTAAGAATAATTTTGATTTGCTGAATATTCCTGAAGGCCATCCTTCCAGAGAATTATCGGATACCTATTATCTCGATGATAAAATCTGTTTAAGAACCCAAACGTCGCCGGTACAAATTAGAGTTATGCAGGCGCAACAGCCGCCTATTTACATCATTTGCCCAGGTAAAGTTTATCGTCCGGACACTGCCGATGCGACTCATTCACCGTTATTCCATCAGATAGAAGGACTGGTAGTAGACAAAGGTATCAGCATGAGTAATCTTGTCGGTACCCTGAAACACCTGGCCAAAGCCTTATTCGGTGAAAATACCGAAATTAGGCTGCGTCCGCATCATTTTCCTTTTACGGAGCCTTCATGCGAAGTAGACGTAACGTGTTGGAAATGCCACGGCAGCGGCTGCCCCACTTGTAAAAACGAAGGTTTCGTTGAAGTTTTAGGAGCCGGCATGGTTCATCCGCAAGTATTGCGTAATTGCAATATTGATCCTGAAGTGTATAGCGGTTTTGCTTTCGGCATCGGTGCAGAAAGAGTTTGTATGGCTCACTACGATATCTCGGACATTCGCTATTTTTCCGAGAATAATCTGCGCTTCTTAGAGCAATTCAAGTAAGGATAAGGTGGAAACATGAAAGTTAGTATAGAGTGGTTAAGAGATTTTACTGATATTAATGTTAATTTGAGTACTTTGGCGGATAAACTGACCAGAACAGGTACCAAAGTGGAAACAATCTCCGTTACGGGCAGTAATTTCTCCGGTATATATGTCGGACAGATAGAAGAAATTACGCCGCATACAAATTCGGAGCATTTACGGGTATGCCAAGTAAACATGGGCAATTCCACCCGCTTGCAGATTGTTACGGCCGCCGAAAATGTCTTTGTCGGCGCCAAAGTCCCCGTAGCTGTCGACGGAGCTGTTTTGGCCGACGGCACTAAAATTAAGAATACCGAATTACGCGGCGTTTTATCTCAAGGCATGTTCTGCAGTGTCGCTGAAACAGGCTACAACAGCAAGGTTTATCCGGAAGCTGTACCCTCTGCTGTCTGGATTTTAGAGCCGACTACGGAATTAGGTATAACTATGCAGAATTATATGGGCTTAGGTGACGAAATTCTGGACTTTGAAATCACTTCCAATCGTCCCGATTGCCTTTCAGTTGAAGGCTTAGCCCGGGAAACTGCTATAACTTTGAAAAAACCGTTTACGCCCCTGCCTTATAATGAAGTAATCGGGACATTGACAGATAAAAGCAGCAACTATTTAACCGTCTGTAACCGGGCTGAAACCGGCTGCCTCAGATACTGCGGTCGGGTAGTCAAAAATGTTAAAATAGCGCCGTCACCTGCTTGGATGCGCCGTCGTTTAGCAGCATTGGGTATCACGCCGATAAATAACATTGTCGATATTACCAATTATGTTATGTTGGAAATCGGTCAACCGATGCATGCCTTTGATTTGCGTGATATAGAGGGAAAAGAGATTAATATCCGTTATGCTGTAAACGGGGAAAAGTTGCAAACTTTGGATGGTGTTGCAAGAACTTTAACCGATAAAATGCTTTTGATTTGTGATGCCGTCAAGCCTTTAGCTTTGGCCGGTGTTATGGGCGGCGAAAACTCCGAAATCAAAGCGGATACTACAAGTATTTTCTTTGAAGCGGCCAATTTCGATCCTGATACTGTACGCCATCAGGCAGCAGCCTGCCATTTGCGGACGGAAGCGTCAGGTCGATTTGATAAAGCTGTCGATCCCGATACAGCTGTAAGAGGTTTGAACAGAGCTTTAGAGTTAGTTGAACAATTGGGCATAGGTGAAGTTGTCAGCGAAACTTTGCAAATTAAGCCGGCACCGTTCTCCTTGCCGTCGACAACTTTTACCCTTAAAGATATTAATTCTTACTTGGGAACGACAATAACAGCAGATTTTGTTCGAGATATATTACAACAACTCGGCTGCCAAGTCACTGAAGAACAGGAGAAATTCACGGTTACGCCTCCCAACTGGCGCCGTGATTTGTTATGCATGGCTGATTATGCGGAAGAAGCTGCAAGATTTTACGGCTACGATAATATCCCTTCGAGCATGCCGAAATCTCAAATTGCCGGTGGATATACCGCTAAGCAATTATATGAGCGCCAAATTAAGAATGTCTGTGTAGCCTTGGGGTTCTACGAAATGATGACGTTAAGCTTTGAGTCGCCCAACATATTCGCCAAATTAGGATTCACCGATCAACGCCGTTTACAACAGGTAACAATCAGTAACGCGCCGACTGAAACTTCCTGTTTGCGTACAGATATGCTGCCGGCCTGCTTAAGAGTAATCAGCAGTAACGTTAATCAGTTCAACGACAGCGGCAAACTGTTTGAATTGGCCAACTGCTATTACAACATACCGGATGCCGAAGGCTTGCCTTCCTATGAAAGCAAATTAATAGCAGCGATATTCTCTAATGATGCGCAGGCTAAAGCCGGTTCCATGTTCTACGAATTGAAGAATTTATTGCAGGAAACAGCCGAGACTCTAGGAATTAAGCCTGAACGCTTCACCTATCAACCTTTGGCTGATTTACCGATGTATCACCCTTATCGCAGTGCTTATGTCCATCTGGACGGTAATAAAATCGGCACTATTGCCTATGTCGATAAGCAGATACTGAAATCGTTCGGCATCAAATGTGAAGTTGCAGTCATGGAAATCAAAGCCGGGAGCTTGACGGAACAAGCTACTTTCGCTCGTAAACAGCAGCCAATCAGCCGTTTCCCGGGATATAGTCTGGACTTGGCCTTTGAAATGGATTTAAGCGAGCCGGTCGGCAATTTGCTGGACGTAATCAAACAGAACGCCAATTCGTATTTAAGCAAAGTGGACGTCTTTGACGTTTACAGCGGAGAAAGAGTTGCCCGCGGTAAAAAATCGGTAGCAATTAACTTGCTTTATCGTCATCCTGAGCGTACGTTGAAAGAAGAAGACGTTAAGGACAACATCGCTGAAATTATAAAGAAGGCGGAAGAAAAGTCATATACGTTGAGAGCGTAAAGTTTTTGTTGTTGCAGCTGCTGTTATACAAAAGCAGAAAATTGAAGAGCAGGTTCAAATAGCGAACCTGCTTTTTTTGCTTTTTTCGGCTTTCTGTAGCTAAGTTGCATGGACAGTTTACTGCTATGCTGCCGGGGTTAGCAATGATAAAACTAAAGTAATATTCAAGCGAATTTTTTGCGAATTTTTCAGCTAAAATTCTTCTTCTGCCGCCAACAATACTCTTTATACTTCACGCCAAGGAGGATGAAACATGAAGAGTTTGGAAGCAGCGATTATTTTACCTTTGATAATTATCCTTTGTTGTCTGACATTTGCCGGCATATTGATAAGCTATATTCAATGCGACCGTTATAACAGCGTTTATTTAACGGCTGCCGATAAGCAGCGACAGGAAGAAAAGATGCTGAGTTACAGCAGCGAAATTATTGCTTTACCGGGATTAAAGGCCAAAAATTTAGCCGAACGACATCCTAAATGTATCATAGTTGATTGCCGCGGTAATTATGTAGTTGATTTTATTTTTTGGTTGAAAGACGAAACGGCCGAAGTGAAAAAATTCTTGAAAGCAGGTACCTGAAATGAAATATTTCTGCGCTTTTAAGAATTTGATAGGCACTAAGGCGAGACAACTTGAAAAGGGAAGTGTCAGTTTGCTGTTTTGCTTAATTTTGTCCGGTGTCATGACGTTGGAAGCTGTTTTGTTACCGGCTGCCAGATTACGTTATTTTGAAGCTGCCGTACCTGATTTAGCCAATATGCAATTACAACAGGTTTTGGCAAGTTATAAACGTCCTTTGTATGAGCGTTATGCTTTGGCGGCATTTACGGAAAGCGATAATAACAGTGATGCATTTATGTATATGACTCGAAAACAGCAGCAGAGTTACTGTATAAAAGCAAAGGCCGAATCACTCGACAGTTTGAGCAGTACAAATGTCTTAAAACAGGAAATTATGCAGTATATGAAGCCGCGTTGGCCCTTAGCGTTGATTAATAACTTTAAGCAGCGTTTTCAGGATTTGAAAGGGGCATTCGGAAATAGTAACAGTTGTATAGAAGCGGCAAAATCAGCTGACGGTGTTAAAAACCGACTTGATGATGTACGCAAAAAAGTGGCAGAAACTGAAGATGAAATAAAGCAGGAAAAATCTTCACCTCAGACGGAAGACGCTGAAAAGAAAACTAAAAGCAATCGTTTGCAAAAACTGTTACAGAAAGGTTTGCTGAAAGCTTTGGATTATTGCTTTGACGGTTATGCTCAAATGCGGCATTTGCAAGCTGAAAGTAAATTGGATTCCCAGACTGTAAGTTCATTTGCTGCGATGTTCAATGCGGCGGAAGGTATTATGCAAAAATTGCAATCATTGCAGGTGCCTTTGGCGGATACAATACTTTTAGATGAGTATTTGATTTCCTTTCTTGCCTGTGCTGTCAGAAATCAAGAGCAAAGCATTCCGAATGACAATAAAATTTCGCATAATTATACAGGCAGAAGACAACTTTTCCAAAGTCTCAGTTTTTCCTCCCCTTATGAATTGGAAGCCTGTATGGCGTTTGCCGGCGGTAAAGCGACTTATTATCAGGTACAAACTGAAATTTTCGCTATTCGTCTGGCTTTACAGTTTTTTGCAATTAAGCACGATAAAGTTAAACAGAGTCTTTATCTGGCCTGGGGCGAGATTATTGCTTTGGCTGCAGCTTTATTCGGTATTCCCGTTTCAGCGACAGCTATATGCAACTTTCTGACGGCAGTCGCGGCGGCCTGTGCAGCATTTACCGATTTGAAAAAATTGCAGGGTGGACATACCTTGCCGTTATTGCCGGAACATTTTGTTAAAGCCGGAGGTATAAGCGGTAAATTGGCCAAATTTCCGCATGATTATTTGGATTACGCCCGTTTGTTTTTATTATTTAACAGTCAGGAACATAAACTTCAAAGATTTTATCAGGCCTTACAGGCTAATCAACCGGGGAAATATTACTGCACAACTTCACTTTTAATTTCCTGGTGCGGTTCACGTTTCAGCAAGCTTAGACAATATAAGCGGAAACAGTCGTTTTTACGCCCGCAGCCGGCGAAATATCGGGAAGAAAGGGAATAAAATGCTCAACCAATACTGTAATGGAGTTAAGAAAGTCAAATTATACAGGCATAAAAGCGAACCCGGAAGTTTCAGTATAGAAGCGGCTGTTATATTGCCTTGTGCATTATTATTTTTCTTTATTTTGGTTTTACTGGTGCAAATGGCTAATTATGAATTGTTATGGCATACTGCCGGTAACAGCGCCTGTCAGGAACTGGAAGCTATTGTTGCAGCTGCAGGCAGTTTTTCGCAAGCGGATATGAAACAGAAGTTACTCGGGAAGTTGACCGCACGTTTGCCCACACAGGTTACAGATAGATTGCTTAAATTTACTGACGGGATGCTTTCAGCCAATTATCTTTTACGCCGCCAAAGTAATTTGTTCCAAGAAATGAACGGTCGGAGCCGCAACTTAAACACTCGACTGATTACTAATTTTCGAGCTTTTATCAGTGTTAACGAGGCAAAACATCAAATACACTATAAATCCGTTTATGATTATAATCTTCTGCTTTGGCGTAAAAAGAGAGAATTTTATTACGTTGTACCTTTGTGGAATGTCTATCCTCTCGGTACTTTGGGTAAAAGTTCCACTTCAGGAGAAAATAAGGATGAAAAAAACTTAACTATCTGGAGCAAAGGGAATTTTGCGCGGGGAGATGAATTTCAAAGTAAATACCATGCCAATTTACCTAAAAATTTTCCTACGATTAATCGTTTCTCAGGCGGCGTGGCTACCAGTATTAAAAGTATTGACTTAACTAATCCTAACTTGGAATAAAATAAAAGGTTAAATACTATTTAACTACTTAGCATTAACTTTATCACAAGCCTGATTTTAGGCGTTTTTTTGATATTCTTAATTAGCTCTATTAATGAGATATAAAAGCGTTTTATAAGAGAGCGTGTACAAATCGTGTACAAAAGCTAATTCAAAATGTTCAGCAAGTCATCATCACTTGCCTTAACGTAAAATTTTAATGTAAATTCCGGAGTAGCGTGACCCATTACTTGTTGTAACGCTCTAATATTTACGCCTTTACGAGCCATTCTGCTTGCAAATGTATGCCTGAAATCATATAAAGTCGCTTTTATGCCTATAATTTTAGCTGTTTTTTGTAACAATGTTCGTGTACGCCTAACGGTACTGTTATTGAAAACAGTTAAATTTTCAAACGCAGTTTTAGATAATGGCACTTTTCTTTTTGCATTAAATGTTTTTCCCTCAGAATACCCGTAATTTGTTAAACCTTTTTCTATATAAATAAATTTATCGTCATAGTGATTGCCTGCCGCAAGTTCGCTCGGGCGCAACCCTGTTTCGTATAAAACTATACAGAATTTATAGGATTCTATACTTTTATCTTTTAGATAATCTAAAATTTTATGATAATCTTCTTTACTAATTTCCTTGTGTGGATGTCCACTGGAAAAGTCAAAGTATTTAATAACATTTTTTGTTATTTGTATTTTTGGTAAGTCATAATAATCACAATAAAAATTACAGACGGCAGAAAAAGCACCAATGACTGTTTTTGCATAAGACTTGCTGTACTTTTTTGTTTTAATCAATTCTATTAAATTTTGTCTTTTTATATTTCTAAAATCTGTATTGTAAAGAACTGAAAAAATTTTGAGTGAAGATACAACTGTATGTTTCCTGCTTGTACCTGCTGCTGAATTTTTTATGTAAAAGTCTATTACTTCTTTTAAGGTTGCGCCAACAGACCCTCGGATCTTCTTATCTAATTCTTCACACCTTATCACAAAGTCTTTTTTTAATTCGTCTTTTCGACTTTTTAGAAAATACCTTTTCCCTGTCTTGTCGGATATTGAATAACTATACCTTCCGTCTGTTGATTTTGTAATGCTATTTACAGCCATAATTACATCTTCCGCCTTAATTCAACAACTTTGCCTATTATCGTGACCGGGCGTGTCATTACTTCTTCTTTCGTGAAAAACATAGGCTCATACGCCGTATTGAAAGACTGTAAAATAACACCTTGAGAATTTATAACAAGTCTTTTACAGCAAGCGTCATCGCCGTTTACTTTTGCTATAACAATATCTCCGCTTTTTGCCGTGTTTTGTTGTCGTACGATAACCGTGTCACCATCTTGAATTTTCGGCGTCATGGAGTCGCCTTTAATTCTTAAAGCAAAAAATGTTCCTGTACTTGCAAGTTTTTCAGATATTTCCTCATAATCTAAAATATCCTCAATTGCTTCAATCGGTATACCTGCAGCGACTTTACCTAAAACTGGAATCTTTACAGCTTTTTTATTTGTTACTTGTTTTTCGTCAAAACCTAAAAGCCATGCAATCTCGACATTAAAATAGTTTGCTAGTCTTTGAATTACATCAGCTTTCGGCTCTCTCTGATTACGTAAATATCGGCTTAAAGACGCTTGAGTTGTGCCAACCTGAGCAGCAAGCTCCGTTAAGGTTACGTCTTTATGCGCAATCAGTTGTTTTAATCTTGTTGAAAACGTGCTTTTTTGAACTAGCATATCACTATCTCGCTCCCTTTTTCTTTTATTATATATTACATAGTGCAAAACGGCATAATATTTTCTGAGATTAACAATTTGTTTACCGTTTTGGTATTGCACAAAATATTCCGATATGGAATAATTTAACCATGCGAAAAACAAGGGAAGGAGGGTTAAGAACATGAATGACTTTGAGTTAGAAATCTTAAAGAAGTTCGGAAGCAAGAAAAAATGTTGTGATTTTATGCATTGGTCGCCTGCTACTTTATCGAAAATAAAGAGCAAAAAACGCCCTTTGACAACAACTGAAATTCTGAAACTGAACGATATTTTTAAGATTGATAGTATGCAGGAGTTCAAGAAAATTTTTTTTAATTTTTAACATACCATTTTGGTATAGGAGGAAAAAACAATGATTAACATTTTGCAAGAAATTAAAGCTAAAAGGGGTAAGACATTCCGTGAACTTGCTAAAACTTTAGGAGTTACACAACCAACTTTGTCTTATTACAACAAACACCCTGAGAAATTAACCCTAGAGAAAATTAACATTCTCACGAGGCGGTACAATTTTAGCCCATACGAAAAATTGTTATTGTTCGTTGAGCCTGAGACACTCAAATTTTTGATGATAGGAGAAAAATAATGAGACAGTTAGAAGATTTTTTCGTGTTTAAGCATGCCGCTCGTAATATAGCAGATGTTTTTGCGAATTATAAGAGTGATGACAGAGTCCGCAAATTTGCTATTGAAACAGCAGAAAGATGTTCAAAAAAGCCTATTAAAATGCCAGCTAATTTTTATGTAAGCTTAATTTATTTTCTTGCCGATGAGTTCAATAACAAGGATGACGGAGAACTTATAGGACTTTATTTTGTTAATAAAACATCCGCCAAATTGATTATGGAAATGATTGATAAAAACTTTAAGGAGAAAACTGGCGATGAAAAGCATTAACCCGAATTATTACAAAGTCGATGATAAGTTAGATTGCTTTGACTTAATGCTTTTAAGTCAAGGTAAAGAATACGTCAAAGGATTTTGTATTTGTAATGCACTTAAATATATCTACCGAGCACGTCATAAAAACGGCGTAGAAGATGTAAAAAAGGCTCAATGGTATATTGGTAAATTTTTAGAACTGGAAGAAAAAAGGAGATAAAAAGATGAGAGACATTTGCCTTGATTGTCACAAAATTAGGGAAAAGTTAGACAGTATAGAGTTAATGCTGCAAAGTCAAAACAAAAAGGGCGACAAAGGAAGTTATATTTGTAGCGCCATAGACAATATCGACCGAGCACTTCTTCACGTGGGAATAGCTCAATGGTTTATCCGCGAATTTTTAGAACTGGAAGAAAAAGGAGATAAGAAATGAAAGATATTATAAATTTTAAATCTGCAATAGCAAATATTTACGTGTTTTTTCACAATTATAAAACTAACAAAGAACTTGACCAGTATATTCAAGAAGTTGCGAAGCGATGCGCTAATTTCCCCGTTGAATTACCACCTGAATTTTACAAAAGTTTAATTTATTACATAGCTGATGATTATCCGAACATGGACAGTAAGGACATTGTAAAAATTGCAGTGATAAACGAAAACGTTATCGATCGGATTATGCTTGCGTTTTTAGAAAAATTGCAAGGAGATAAAAAAGATGAGCGACATTGACCTTGATTGTTACAAAATTAGGAACAAGTTAGACGCTGTAGATTCAATGCTGCGAAGTCAAAGCAAAAAGAGCGAAGTGGGCGACAAAGAAATTTATATTTGTAAAGCCAAGGAATATATCGACCGAGCACGTCTTAACGTGGAAAAAGCTCACTGGTGTATCCGCAGATCTTTAGTACTGGAAGAAAAAGGAGATAAATAATGAAAAAATCAAAAGTATTAGCAGTAACAGCAGCCTTGATTTTAGGCTTGTCTACACTAACAATTGCACCTCACATTTTAGGCAGCAACCTGAAACATGAGGCACAACAAAAAACCATTTACTATGATATACCGCTAGACAAGGAATTACAATCGTATATCACTAAAAAAGCAGCAGAATACAATGTACCTGTAAAGATTGTATATGCTCTTATCCAATGCGAAAGTGGATTTAACCCGAACGCTATCAGTAAAACAAACGATTATGGTTTAATGCAAATCAACAAAATTAATCACAGTAGACTTGCGACAAAGCTTAAAATTAAAGACTTTTTAGACGCTAAACAAAATGCACTTGCAGGCATTTACATGCTTTCTGAAAGCCTTAACGCTACTAAAAGCGGCGATATTCAACAAGCAATTATGATTTACGGTTTAGGCTTTGGAGGAGCTAGTAACCTCTTTAATCAAGGAATCTATTCAACAGCTTATTCACGCAACTTGCTTGAAATTGCTGATAGTTTTGAGGTGCTGCATGAGTAACAAATCAAACGGTTCACGCTTTGAAAGAAGAATTGCACAGATTCTGTCAAAAAACGGATTTTGGGTACACCTTTTAGCACAAAATGCTTCTGGACAACCGGCAGATATTATAGCCGTTAAAAACGGAAAAGCATATCTGATAGATTGCAAGCTATGTGAGGGCAATTACTTTGATTTACGGCGTATAGAACTTAATCAAGAGCTTTCAATGACTAAATGGAGGGAATGTAAAAACGGTGAGGGACTGTTTTGTATAAGTTTTAACAATAAAATTTATATGATTAATCTTCCCGATTTATTGAATGCTGATGGCTCGAGGATAACTGAATTTTATTGTGGTTTAGCCGGTGGAACTTTAGAAAGTTGGTTGGAATATGTTGATAATCGTAGATAACAAATTGACAATTAAAGACGCAAGCGAAAAATTAAAAAAGTTTTGCGAAAAAGAATTAGTCATGACAAACCCTGAATATATTAGACGGGTACGCATGAATAAATACACGGGTAAAACACCTGAATACCTTTATTTGTACGAAAAAGACGGAGATGACTATATCTTGCCTTACGGGTGTTTAGAACGAGTTACAAATTTAGGCAAATTTGATTTTGAGTATAAATTACCACCAACCCGCAAAATTGATGTTTTGGATAAAGTACCTTTATACGGTTATCAAAACGATGCCGTAAGAGTTATGCAAAGCCACCAAGTTGGTATTTTAGTATCACCGGCAGGCTCAGGGAAAACACAAATGGCGATTGCCCTGGCTTGTCGCTTAAAGCTAAAAACTTTATGGATAACTCACACTTTAGACCTCGTTCAGCAAAGCTATGAAAGAGCCTGTCAATACATTGATAAAAGCCTTTTAGGTAAAATTGTCGGCGGCAAAGTTGAAATAGGCTCGTTTATGACCTTTGCAACTGTTCAAACTTTAAGTAAACTGGACTTATCTTTATATAAAGATTGTTTTGATTGTATCATTGTTGATGAGTGCCATCGAGTATCAGGAAGTGCAACCAACATTACGATGTTCAAAAAGGCATTAGACAATTTACGGTGTTCACATGTTTACGGTATTACCGCAACTATGCACCGGGCGGACGGTACTTTGCAAGCAACTAAGGCTCTTTTAGGCGATGTTCAATATACAGTCAGCAAGGAAGAAGTGCAATCAATTATAATCAACCCTCAAATTAAGGTAATACGTACAAATTACAGACTGGATTTCGATAGTCTGAACGTAGACGGGACTTTGAATTACTGCAAAATGGTCAACTGCTTGACCGGAAATTATAAGCGGAACGAAACAATTATATCAGTAGTTAAAGATTGTGAGGGTCCGTGCCTATTTTTATCTGAACGGGTAAACCAAATTGACATTTTGTATGAAATGCTGCCTGAAAGACTGAAAAAATTAGCTTGCAAAATTACCGGTATTACCGACAAAGACGCAAGAAAAGAATTTATTGATGAGATGAAGTACGGCAAAAAGAAAATTTTATTTTCTACCTACTTACTAGCAAAAGAGGGATTAGACATACCGTGCCTTGAAAACTTAATCATGTGCTCACCTGTACGGGACGAAGCAATCGTCACGCAAGCTTTAGGACGTATCAGCCGTATATCACCAACAACAAACAAGCTTTCAGCAACTTGTTATGACTTTTTAGACGATAACCGTTACTACGAAAAGTCGTTCAAGGAAAGAAAGAGAATTTATAAACTGCTTAATTGCACAATAGAGGAGTTATAAAATGACTATTTACGAAAAATTACTAAAAGCTAGACAAGATTTTTTAAGCAAAGGTATCACAAAAAGTGGTATCAACCGCCACGCCGAGTTCCAGTATTACGAACTTAGCGACATTGTACCGCTTGCAAATGAAATTTTGACGAAACACGGTTTAATTTACACTGTTTCCTTTGATTCTGATTTTGCTTACGGTATTTTAACGGATATAAGCGACAATAAAATTTGTATAAAATTTACATTGCCTTTACAGACTATAGCAGAACCATCTAAATTTAGAATGAATGAAGTGCAAGCGATGGGAGCTGTAATTACCTATTACAGACGGTATCTGTATTTTGTCCTGTTCGATATTATCGACTATGAACAATTTGATAGTCAAGTTCCTGTAACACAGCCTACAGCAAGCAAAGCACCGAAAACGCCTACAGAACGGGCAGAAATAGCAGAAACTTTAACCAACGTACAAGGGCAAGCAACAGAACTACAGATTAAAGCCTTAAAAAGCTCACTGAAAACTTTGAAAGAATATTGTCCTGATAAACGGCAGTACATCAAAGATATTGTCACAAGAACAAACAGCTTTAAGAATATCACTAAGGAAGAATGTGAAAAGATTGTTAAAGAATGCGCGTTATTTGTAAAGGAAGTGGAGGACGCTCAAAATGGAAATTGAATGGAAGAATAATTTTATTGAAGTAAAGCCGCCGAGGACTTTGAAAAAAATTACCGGCACAAGGTTTGGGGCAGTTTTGAATAAAAACCCGTGGACAACACCTTTTCAGGCATGGTGCGAAATTACAAAGACCTATAATTTACCGTTTGAGGATACTATCTATACTTCAGCAGGTAAAATTATCGAGCCGAAGCAAGCTGAATACATGAAAAAAGCCTATTTTATGCACAATCTTGTAGCACCTACTGATAAATACGGTGTAGATTATTTTAAGCGGCTTAAAGGCGATTTTTTCCCTGAAAATTCTGTCTTTGGTGGTATGTGGGACTACATTTTAACTGATAAAAAGGGCAAGCCTACAGCAGTTTTAGAAATGAAAACAACAAAGCGTGTCGAGGATTGGGCACCTGATATACCTGAATACTATGCTTTGCAAGCTGCATTGTATGCTTATCTGCTAAACGTGGATACAGTACATATGGTCTGTAGCATTCTTACAGACAAAGACTATGAAACACCTGAAGCGTATGTACCGAGTGCAAAAAACACAATTATAGCTACTTTTTCACTTAAAGAGCGGTATCCGGACTTTGACAAGCTCTTATTAAAGGCGGAGCAGTTTTATATGACCTGTAAAAGCGGCGTAAGCCCTGAATTTGACGAGGAAAAGGACAAGGAGTACTTATCAGCCTTACGAACAAATACGCTTGCTACAGCCCCGAATTTAGACGAATTAGACGAGCTTGTTTTTCAGTATGAAAGAAAGCTGAAAGAGCTGAAACCGCTTGAAAAAGCAATTAAGGAAAGACAAGATAACCTGAAAAAGTTTTGCCAACAAAGTTTTAGAGAGGGTGATACGAAAGTCACGTTACAAAGCAAAAATTTTTGTTGGACAGTCGCTAAAACAAGTACTGTAGATATTGATAAAATAGCATTACAAGCAGATGGTATCTTTACCAAATATGCAAAAGAAAAAGTTCAATTTAGATTGACAAAAAAGGAGATTAAATGACATGGCAAACTTTGAATTGACGGAAAACGCTTTTAAGGAAATTCCTGAGGGAAATTATGTTTTGAGAATAGCGGAAATTGAGTACTCTGAAACTTACGCAAAGGCAAAAGTCGTACTAGAAACTGAAAAAGGTGCAAGAATCTATTTACGCTATTTACTAGATAAAACTGGAGGTTGTAACGCTTTTTCGTGGCTTTTAAGAGCTGCTTTTAACGATGAAAACTTAAAGTCTATTGACCCGGAAAAAGCAAAAGGTCTTTTTGTAAAAGCAGACGTAACACAAACTAAACTACCATCAAAAAAGCAAGAGGGCGAATTTGTAACATTCTACAACATCCGAAATATAAAGCCGGCTCAAGGCTTTTTAGATGATGATAGTGAATTTTTTAACGACTTGTAATGACTGGAGGAAGGCGGAGTTCTTCTCCGCCTATTTTTTATGAAAAATGCCGAAGCTCTAATAGCTGCAATCCTGAAATTAGCAGCAAAAGACTATAAAAACCTTGCAATCGGTAAAAACGTTGCACCTTACAAAAATGAACGCCAGTCTATGACTAAAATTAAAATCAGCGAAAATAAAGAAGTAGAAGCACCGTCGCTTGAGGAGCTAAATTACTTTTTCAGCAGCGAATGGTGTCATGACCTTTTTGAATGTATTGAAGTTGACAAAAATAAACTTTTAGAAAAAGTAAATCACGATATTAAAAAAGAGTGGAGTAAGTAGTATGTATGAGCTTTTCCCGGAAGAATTAAAAAAGCAAAAACAGTGGGTATGCGCTAAAAAGCTTGTAAAAATACCTTTTCAAGCTACCGATTTTGCTGCTGCAAGCAGTTCTAACCCTGAAACATGGTCTACTTTCAAAGCAGCGTATACTTCAGTTTTAGACGGCTTTAACGGCTATGAATATTTAGGTTATGTTTTTAACGATAATGGTATTGTCGGTATAGACCTCGACCATTGTATAGATGAAAGCGGAAATTATAGCTTACTTGCACAAGATATTTTACAACATACAAGCTCTTACGCTGAGTTTTCTAAAAGTGGTAAAGGGTTGCATATCTTAGTTAAAGGCAATTTGCCGTTTAGCGGCACAAACAATCGACAAGGACTTGAAATTTATAAGTCTAAACGCTTTTTTGTCTGCACGGGAAAAGCTCTTAAAAATCATACAGCTTTACTCTATGACCAACAATTAATTGATATGATTATAGAAAAGTATTTATCTTTTTCTGAGCCTATACAACCGGAAACACAACAACAGCAGCAAAAAACAAGTATCCGTAAATGCAATAAGCCTTTAATTTATCAGCCTATTTACAAGCTTGAAAAGCACAGTTTTACAGTAACTTATCCACCTATTGACAACGGCGCAAGGCACATGAGCCTATTATCTATTGCCGGGCAATTTTGGACTATAGGCTGCGACCTTGAAGATATTGTAAACTTGCTTTTCAAACTTAATTCCGAGCTTTGCATTGACCCTTTACCAGACAGTGAAATTTATCAAATTTTAAGGAGTGTAACCAAATATGCTAGAAGTAATTAAAACGCCGTATGACACCGAATACCGCTTTTATCTAAAAACCGGGCAGTACCTTACAGACGAGGATGTTTGTAAAAAGTTAGACTATATTTATAACTTAAAACCTGAAGAGCCGCAAAAAAACACGATAGACTACAGTTGGGACGAAATAGGTTTATCAAGAATTTTTGCCGACTTATACAAGCCTGAGCTGCGCTACTGCATAGAGAATAAGTGTTGGTATGTTTATAACGGTATAAAGTGGGTGCAAGATACAGGAGGGCTGCTTGCTAACGAGAAAATTAAAGAGTTTTTCTCAATCTTATATATTTATTGTTGGGAAAAAGAAATTAAAAAGTTTTCAGAATCTATTCACAGGCTTTCATCAAAGTCTTACCGGGACAAAATTCTAAAAGACACGGCAAGTGTTTATCCTATATCTGTAAATGAATTTGATAAAGACCCTTATTTAATCAATTGCAAAAACGGCGTTTTTGACTTGAAAAAAGGGGAGTTTAGAAAACATAAAGCTGAAGATTTTTTTGCACAATCTACTAATTTTTGCTACAGTTCAGACGGTGACTTTGACCCAGAAGTAATTACAAAAGACGTACGCTGCAAACGCTTTGAGCAATTTATAGATGAAGTGACTGAGGGGGACAAGGAAAAAGCAAAGTATTTACAGTACGCCTTAGGCTACTCAATCTTAGGCAAAGCGTCAGAAGAATGCTTGTTTTTAGTATACGGTAAAACTACTCGTAACGGTAAAAGTACCTTGTTAAATGCTATCTTGCACGCTTTAGGCGACTATGCAACAACTACTACACTAGACTTAATCTGTAAAAGCAGCGGCGTAAAAGACTTAAATGCTGCCTCGCCAATGCTTGCAAACCTTAAAGGTAAGCGGCTAGTTGTGATGTCTGAAACAGAGGAGCATGGGAAGTTGGACGAAAGTAAAGTTAAGACTTTAACAGGCGGCGAAGAAATTTCCTGCCGTAAGCTTTACGGAGAGCCTTTTTCTTATTTGCCGCAATTTACAATGTGGGTTACTTGTAACGACTTGCCTGCTGCATACGATAATGCGCTTTTTGAATCAGGACGCTTAAAGGTTATTGAATTTTCAAAGCACTTTACAGAAAAAGAACAAGATAAAACACTAAAAGATTATTTCCGTACACAGGAAGCAATGCAAGGTATTTTTTACTGGCTGATGATGGGCTGCTATGATTATCAGAAGTTCGGGCTGCACGCCCCTGAAATTGTAGAAAGCAAAATTAAGGAATATCAAGAAGATAACAATTTAACGCTACAATTCTTAAATGACTGCTGCGAATTGCAACCGGGAGGATACGTTAAAGCAAGCGAACTATTTGAGGTTTATCAAACGTGGGCTAAGAAACGGGGTTATTTTTCAGGGAGTATCAGAACTTTTAACAAAGCTTTGAAGATGACTACATGGAAAAATCAAAGACTAAAATTTCACTTAGGTATGAGTAGGCAATTGCTTTTTGATGGTATTAATATCAAAAAAGACCTTAATCTTTTTGCACTATAAGCGTTTGTAAACACGCTTATGTGTTATAATTTTATAGGAACAGGTCGGGAAGGATACGTTCCCCCGACTAAACATAAAGCCGGAAAGCATACGATGCCCCGGCTTTTTTACTGCTTATTTTTCTTTGTTTTTGTATGCCTTAACTATTCTTTAAGGTGGTACAGAAAATCAGTGATGTAGAAATTTCCTTCATCACTATTTTTTGCGCTTCATCACTATTATCAACAAGATAGAATTATATACATTTTCATAAATTTACAAACAGATTACGCAAATTACAGAAAAATGTATAAAATGTGTACAAGAGCTTTTTTGATAGTGATGAAGAGTGATGAAGAGTGATGAAATTTAATTGATAATCACTATCTTAAAAGTACCGAAAAATCGGCGAATGAATGCGATACAGTGATAATAGTGAAATAATTTCTTATATGTAGTGATAGTGAAATATATATAATATATAGCGTATATAGGGAATACAATAGGAAGTATTCATCACTATTCATCACTATGACTACTCAAAAATAGAATTTTTTCGTTGTGGTAAAATAGAAGAAAAAGAGGGGGACTCTAATGAATAGTGAAAGAAACAAAACAAGAAATAAAAGCCAATCAGAAATATAAACGGATATTCAAACCCCGTATTAATCAAGGCAATAACGCTAAGTTTGTCCGTATGGCAGTAGCTAGTCTTAAATTGCCGCCTATAGATATTCGAGATTCTTATCAGATAGCTGATAGATGTATGCGATACCTTGAAGATTGTGTGAAAGATACAATTAAGCCTACGGTAGCCGGGCTTTGTCTTTATTTAGGAATTACAACTAAAACATGGGCAAACTGGCAGCACGGATTAACTGAATTTAACACGCCTGAATATATGGCGGTTATTCAGAAAATTGTAAGTTTATTCAATTCTGTATTAGAACAACAGCTTGTAGATTCGGAATTAGCTCCAATTTCTGGAATCTTCTTACTCAAGAACCACTTTGGCTATCAAGACGAAAAAGGAATAAATATTCAAAAAATGAATAAACTAGACGAGCCAAAAACAGAAGAAGAACTAATAAAAGAATACATAAACGACGTACCTCAAAAATCAAAATAAAGGGGCATACAAGCGCAAGAATAATTAAAGCAGTGATTATACCTTTTTCGCAATAAGACGTGAAAAACACCCCCAGAATGATTTCCTGAGGGTGTCAAAGAATAAAGGTGTCAATGTAATGTTTCAGCGGAACAGATAAATAAACCGCTTGAGCTTTGAATAGGTTCGGTAAGTGTCACAAAAAGACTGTAATTCTTTCAAAGTGTCTAAAGTTATATCTGAATATTTATTCAGTCCGCTGATGTTTATAATCATTCTGCCGTTTTGCGGTAAATAGAATGCATCGTCAGAATAGATTAAATTGCGGCTCTCTTGCTTATTTGCTGTATGCAGCGCAACCGTGCATGTGAAATTTGCTTTAATCTGTCCGCTAATAACGTCCCTGGTTGGGCGTTGAGTTGCAATAATTAGGTGGTAATTACACGCTCTGCCAAACTGAATAAGTTTACATACGAGCTGAGTAACTTCCTTTTTTCTCATCGTTATAAGGTCGGCAAATTCATCAATGATAATATATGTCGGGTGGTCTGTCACTTTCGCTTTACGCTTAAATTGCATAAGTTTATACTCAATATCCATCTTATAAACTAAATTTTGCAATAGGGCTAAGATATTTCCCATGTTACTTGCATAACCGGCTATACACTTGTAACCAGTAAAATTAATCAAATCTACTTTTTTCGGGTCTATGAGGTACAGGGTGTTGCAGCCTTGAGCAATGAGGTAATTTATTATCGTATTAAGCAATACGGACTTACCCGAGCCGGTAGTGCCGCCAACTAGAGCGTGGGTACTTTCGGTAATGACTTTTAAGTATTCAGGTAATGTTACCTCGACTTTTGTATTATCCATTTTCAAAACTCCCCGCTTTCTTTTGCTTTTTCATAAGCTGCAATAGCTTCATCATAAATTATTTTAACAAGATTTAGATCGTTAGTTTCGCTTTCATCAGTATAAGTATCAATAAGGTGTTTGATATTTTCTTTCCTCATAAATTCAGCCGCTCCGCTTTCCAGAAATATATCGTCGGCGGTGAAATAGCTCCACAAATCGCAATAATTATCTATAACATATTCTTTGATTTTTACTAATTCCCGCGCTTTGTCTATGATGTTTTGAGGGTAGCGGTATTGTGCGCTTTGGGGGTCTTCAAGCATTAACTTTAATTCACTTACACAAGATCGAACCATGAAATCGTCCCACTCTACCTCAATCGCGCATTTGTCGTATAACAATACCCGGTTTTTATGATTTTTATCAAATTCACCTATAATAAATTTTTTAGTTACTGGGTCGTACCATAAACTAGTCCCTTCATCTGCCCCAGTAGTCTTTTTTATTAAACTTTTTACCGCTTTTTTTAGTTCCTTTGTTAGTTCCTGTTCCATAGTTATTACTCCTCCATTAATTTTCTTTCGGTATCTTTACAATATGAATAGCACCGACAAATTCGGTAAATTCATATATAAATAGGGTTTCTTCGCTTGCCCTGTATGATAAACATTCAGACTTAAAACAATCTAAATATTTTTTATCTACAAATAATTCTTTTTTGTTGCCATAATAAAACTTTATGCAAATATGCTTACCTATTTTTTGTACTTCATTATTTGTAAAAGCTGATACGGCGTGTTCTCTTTCGGATATAAATTCTTCTTCACAACACAATAGGGCGGAAAAACTTAAATTTACATACATTTTATTTTTTTCAATTTTTATAAAGTAGTAATTGTTCGGAAAAACATAAAAATTATTTTCATCCTCAAAGTAGGGGATTCGCTCGTTCTTTTGTAAAATTTTTTTAATTAATTCTTGCTGTACTTTTATAGTATTCATGCTTTTATACTTCCTTTGCTTTTTCGATTAATTCATTAAACCTATTTTCTGCTAACGCTTGCCATCTGCTAATACTATGGTCACTTCTGATGTATCTTGTGTATTTTCTTACGTCATCGAAAAACGTTCCTGGGTCGTGCAATGTATTCAATTTTTTAATTCTATTAATATCGTGATATTCAAGGGCTACTAACATTTTTTACCTCCGTTTTGCAAAGTGCGCCGAGATTATGTCGGTGTCTTTGATATATATCGTTTCATTTGGAATATTTGCTACAAAGATTTTTTTTTGCCTTTTAACTCTGTCTTTGAACTCTTTACATGTATGATAGCGGGTAGAGCTACATATATATTCATTGTTGATATACAAATTAATCTTTTTCATGCTTTCACGCTTTCACTAGATAAACTTCATAATATTTATAAGAAAACAAGGCTTTTTTACACTGTCTATAAATTTTTGTTGCATATTCCCGGCAAGCATAATTTTTCGGTGTTGAGTACACCCCTTATCACGGTATAAATTCGTTAAATACGTTTTGCCTTTTATTATTTGCAGTATAAAGCAAGTAGTAGGAACCGGGTATTTATAGCTCTTTGGCATGTCTGATTGCACTGTTTCCGAGTAAATAAGCGTTACATCGTGAATATCTTTAATGTTTATAAAGCACTTAATCGCTGCTTTTAGCTTGTCTGCTTCTTCATAAATGGTATTAACATCTGTAAATTGTGCCTTACACCGTGCTTGAACGGTATCTAACTCTTTTTGAATTTTTTCCTTGTTTGATTCAGTGACTAAAATTTTCATGATTATTATTCCTCCGTATTTTGGTCTTTTAGCGTAACGCTACAGCTACATGGGGAAAATTAAAACAATGGTCTATAGGCGCGTAACAACTGGCTTCCCTGAATTCACTATATAAAGTATTTAATAATTTTATTTGTTTTTCAATTTTTGCCGCTTTTTCCTTGAGTTGAGATATTCGGGCGGGGATATCTTTAATGTAATTTGTAGGCTTAATAAGGTTATTTTCTTTTACTGATAAGATGTGATTATCACTATCAGTATAAAAGTGGGCATTTTCTAAGTATATATAAGCACTTAAAGGATAATGTATAAGTCTGATAGCCCCTACTTGATTATTACAGTTATAATCAAACACAATGCAAACGCCCCCCGTTTGTTCTCTAAATTCTTTTTCTATTTTTTCTCTTGTTTTGGGACCCAGTTTTTTCCCCGTGTAAGTATTCCATATACTCAAAAAAATAGGGGTGTATTCGCTAACTAATAAAAATTCAGCGTTTTTAGTGAGCAGCTCCCTTTTTAGATTGAGATCGCTCTCCATTTTTTCTATTTTGTCCCATTCCGTGTTAAACTCTTTACGAGTGATTTTTTTATCATTGAATAACTGTTGTTTTAACAAGTGCTTTTTTTCATTTGCTGCTATTAACAATCTTCTTATGCTTTGAAGTTCCTGCTTTACTTCCTCAAACTTGTTCATTTTCTCACGCTTTCTAACACTTCATTTTCAAATTGTGCAATTAATTTATCTAATTGGCTTTTGGTTTTTTCATGTTCTGCCGTGGGGTATAAATGGCATGCGCTTAAGATTTGCTTTGCTTTTTCCTCGTATTTTCTCACCAATTCAAAGCTTGTATAATTTCCAAATGGGCGGTAACCAGTTACGATAATAATTTTATCAAGAATGTAAATATCTGCATTCCAACCGTAAACGCCGCAAGTATAATAATCAGGTCTGATACAGTAAAAGAGATAATGTAAGTCGGCATAGCCTACAGCAAAAATACGATTACTGCCAAATAATGCTTTTATGTATTTAGCAGTTATTTTAGTCTTTGATTTATACATTTTGTACACCTTGCAAAAAGAAGTTTTTTGTTATAGGATAAGTACAAAGCGTTTAACGCTTTTATACCTTGCAAGCCTTGCCGGGCTTGCCCTTTTTGAGAGATGGTGTTGCTTGCGCCATCTCTTTTTCTTTTTGCCCCTTCTTTATTCTTTATGTTTATAGTATATACTATGCTACAGACTTTGTCAAGGCTTTAGAGTAGCATTTACATATCGTTCACAGTCTATAGATTAGCTTTGCTGCTTGCTTGTCGCTGCTCTTTGCTTGTAGCCGCATGGCTATAGTCAAGTGATAGCTAACTTAGTTTATCTATAACTTGTGTAGTTCAGCAGACGGATCAGCTCAGACGGATCAGCTCAGACGGATCAGCTCAGACGGATCAGCTCAGACGGATCAGCTCAGACGGATCAGCTCAGACGGATCAGCTCAGACGGATCAGCTCAGCGGTATATAGATAGTAGGTTATCAAAGATAGGGGGGTGGGGGATTTGAGCGGAGCGGATCAGGCGGGGCTAGTGGTATGACCACTCACAAAACAAAAAGACATTTACATACTATTCATAAACACCAATTGACAAGTAATAGCCATCCAACTAGAATTTAGTTAAAGAAACCCGAAAGGGAACAAAAAGGTAAAAAGGAGCAAAAGGAAAATGGAGTTTGGATATATAAGAGTATCGACCGTATTACAAAACGAGGAAAGACAGAAAGAGGCTTTAAGGAAAGCGGGAATAAGTGAGAGGAACACTTATATTGACAAGCGGAGCGGAAAAGACTTTAAGCGTCCGCAATGGGAGCTGATGGTAAGTTTATTAAGAAAAGGGGACATTGTGTATGTAGAGAGTTTAGACCGGTTAGGTAGGAACTATCAAGAAATACTGAAGCAGTGGAAAGAGATAACGCAAGAGATAGGAGCAGACATAGTAATACTGGACATGCCGTTACTGGATACGAGGAACAAAAAAGACTTAACGGGCGTATTAATATCAGATATAATTTTGCAATTATTGAGTTATGTAGCAGAAAAAGAGAGGGAGAGTATAAGGACAAGGCAAGCTGAGGGAATAGAGATAGCAAAGCGGTTAGGAAAGTATACAGGGCGGACGGAGCAAGCAGTAGACACAAAGAAGTTCAAGGAATTGCATGACAAGTTAGACGAGGGATTTATCACGGTGAAATACATTACAAAGGAATTAGGAATTTCAGAGCAGACGTATTACAGAAGATTGAGGGACATGAAAGCGGGCAGAGGGCAATTTGCAGACGAGAACCGTGGTACAGAAAAAAATGGTATAATAAAAGAGTAATAGATATTACTTATTTCACCATGTTCCCTACCTCCTTAGGGAATGAGCACCAGCCTTTCACCTATCCTTAACCCCAAAAGGATAGGTCTTTTTTTTGTGCTAAAATAGTGATATGAATACACTGAAAGAGAAAATATTAAGCGGTATAGAGAGGTATCCTAAAGAAATTGAGGGATACAGGGATTTATTTTCGTATGCACGGGCTAAAGAAGATTTAGGCGCAAGCGAAGTGTTAAAGAAGCTACTGATAGACAGTGTACTGAGGGAGAGGGGCGTAGCTTTTTTTGAATTATACAAGCAAGCATTGCTATGGGAAGCCCCGAAGCTGTTTGACAGTTACATGTTATATATCGAATTAAACCGAAAGCCGAGCACAAGATTTTATCAGCCGAGAAGAAGAACTTTGAAATTTGTCACGGACACCATGCAGGAGTTGGCGGAGAGAAAACTGGACGAATTGTTTGTTTCAATGCCGCCTCGTGTAGGAAAAACAACGTTATTATTATTTTACGCAACGTGGCTAATAGGCAAAGACAGTGAAGCAAGTAATTTATATGCAGCATATTCAGATACAATCACAAAAGCTTTTTTTAATGGTGTACTTGAAACGTTAAGCGATGACGTGACGTATTTATGGAAAGACGTTTTCCCAAACAGTGCGATAGTAAGTACGAACGCAAGCGAAGAAACGTTAAATATAGACAGGCGGAAGCGTTATCCGTCACTTACTTGCAGGTCATTATACGGAACATTGAACGGTGCCTGCGACTGTACCGGAATAATTATGTCAGATGACTTGATAGGTGGCATTGAAGAAGCGTTAAACAAAGATAGAATGGTATCAGCATATCTTAAAGTGAATAACAACTTAATACCTCGTGCAAAGGAAACGGCAAGGCTGTTATGGTGGGGAACAAGGTGGAGTGAGATAGATCCGGCAGGGCTAAGAATGGAATTGCTACAAAATGACGAATTATACAAGACAAGGAAATACAAAATAATCAATCTACCGGCACTGAACGAAAAAGACGAAAGCAACTTTGAGTATGATTACGGGGTAGGGTTCAGCAGTTTATTTTACAAGCAACGCAGAGCGTCATTTGAGAAAAACAACGATATGGCATCATGGTTTGCACAATATCAAGGAGAGCCGATTGAGCGGCAGGGAACGCTGTTTAATTCAGAGGACATGAAATATTACAACGGAGTTTTACCCGAAGGCGTGCCGGACAGGATATACATGGCAGTAGATCCGGCGTTTGGTGGGGGAGATTTTGTAGCAAGCCCGATATGCTTTCAGTACGGGAACTCGATATATGTACACGATGTAGTTTTCAATGATGGGGACAAGAAAATAACGCAAGATTTGTTAGTAAGGGCAGTATTAAAGCACAAAGTTCAAGCTATGCAGATAGAAGCAACGAAGATGACAGAAAGCTACAAAGAGGGCGTAGAGGAACTTTTAAGAACAAACAATTACAGGCTAAGCATATCAACAAAGGCTGCGCCGACTAATGTAAGCAAAGAGATGAGAATATTTGATAAAGCTCCGGACATCCGAGAAAACATGATTTTCAGGGAAAGTGGGAACAGGAGTAAAGAATATGAGTTATTCATGCAAAACGTGTTTTCTTTCAAAGTACAAGGAAAGAATAAGCATGATGACGCACCCGACAGCTTAGCTATGGCGATGGATATGAGCAATTTTAATAAACGGAAAGTAGAAATTTTCAAGAGGAGATTTTAATGGAAGCATTAACCGGAAGAAAAACAATTTACACAGAAGCAACAGAAATAGACGCAAGTAATGTGGTGCAAGAACTGGAAAAGGCGTTAAAAGTACATGCTAAAAACTCAGCGGAGATAGATTATCTGTACAACTATTACAAAGGCAAGCAACCTATACTGGACAGAAAAAAGGCTGTAAGACCGGAAATAAACAACAAAATAGTTGAGAACAGAGCATATGAAATTGTTTCGTTCAAGGTAGGTTATTTGTTGGACGAGCCTATACAATACGTTTGCCAAAGGGGAGAAGCTGTAAATTTTGAGGGGATAAACTTGTTAAATTCTTACATGGAATCAGAGAACAAGGCAACGAAAGATAAAGAGTTGGCGGATTGGTTTACAATTTGCGGCACAGCTTACAGGCTTTTAACCGTAAAACAGGAACAGGAAGAAGATGAATCTCCGTTTAATTTATACACGCTTGACCCGAGATACAGTTTTATTGTGTATTCAAGTGGGATAGACCATAAAAAGATGATGGGCGTTAAGTATGTAAAGCTAAGTGAAAACAACACAATTTTATACAGTGTTTATACGGATAATGCTTATTATGAAATTTGCGAAGGTAAAATTATTAGTTCTGAATTTCATAGTTTAGGTGAAGTGCCGATGTTTGAATATCCTGCTAACATGGCAAAGTTAGGCGCATTTGAAATGGTATTGTCATTGTTGGATGCGATAAACACGGTAAGCAGTAACAGGGTAGACGGTATTGAGCAATTTATACAAGCTTTACTTATACTTAAAAACTTAGACTTGTCGATAGATGAAATAAATGAGATGGGAGCGGCAGGCGGAATTAAAATACCGAGTGACAGTGAGATTGAATACTTAGTATCACAGTTAGACCAAATGCAGACGCAAAAGGTAATAGACCATTTATATCAAACAGTTTTGACTATTTGCGGAATGCCAAACAGAAACGGCGGTTCGTCTACAAGTGATACGGGTACAGCGGTAGTCATGAGAGATGGTTGGAAAGTAGCAGAAAACAGGGCAAAAGACACTGAATTAATGTTCAGGAAAGCAGAAAGAGAATTTTTGAAAACTGTTTTATTCATAGTGAATACATTAAGCGGAACGGACATAAAACCGTCAAATATCAGAATTAAATTCACACGGCAGAACCACGAAAATATCTTAGAAAAAACGCAAGTATTAGCGGCACTGTTAGGAACAGGCAAGGTGCATCCGAAATACGCCTTTGAATTGAGCGGACTGTTTTCTGAACCCGACCTTGCTTGTCAGGAAAGTATGCAGTATGAAAGTGAACAAGTGAATGAAATTGTAAAAGGAGTATTGACTGATGAAACTGAAACCGTATCGAGAACTGGACAAAGTGATAGCAGTGATGGCAGTGAAAGAAGTGCAACTGTACAGGGAACTAAGGGCAAGACTGAATAGCGGATATGAATTACTTACAGCAGTTGAAAATTTATTTTCGAGTTTAGAAAAGGTATACCGTGACGCTTTTTTCAAAATAGCGAAAAAGTACAACGAAGAATATGAGGATTTGATTGAATTTAATATCTTCATGAATGAAATACTGGAAGAACCGAACGAAGTAACAAAGTATATTTTCAAGAACGAGATAGAACGAAAAAAGTATTATTTAATCGAAGCTTTGAAAGTAAAGAAAATAAAGATTGACAAAGAAATAAAAAAGTCAACGATACGCACAGGACGCATGCTTTCAGAATACGGAAAGCAGATAGCAGACAAAGCAACATTAAACAAATACAAAAAGCAAGGTATAAAAAGAGTTCAGTGGATAGTCACAAAAGACGGCAGAGCATGTGAGGAATGCGAGGAACTTAATAACAAGGTATTTGATATAGACAAAGTACCTCCGAAACCTCATATCAATTGCAGATGTTGGCTTATTGCATATAAATAAACTATAGAATTAATTTTATGATATAATTATATGTAACAGGGAAGTTGTAAAAACGCACAGTCAAGATAAGACTTAAAAACGGTCAAATAACAGGGAAGTTATAAAAACGCAGGAGATTCACGCGCAATGAAAATTGACACAAGTAAGATTGAAAACTTTGAAAGCATGACAGCAGAAGAAAAAGTACAAGCTTTGCAAGACTTTGACTTTGAAACAGAAGATGTAGAAAAACTTAAAAATGCAGTAAGTAAAGCTAATTCAGAATGTGCAAGCTGGAAAAAGAAGTACAACGAAACATTATCAACTGAAACGCAAAAGCAGCAAGCTAAGGAAGAAGAAACAGAAAAGTTAAAAAACGAAGTTGCTACTTTGCAAAAACAGATTGCAGTTAGTTCAGCTAAGGCAAAATATTTAAGTTTAGGCTACAGCGAAGAACTTGCGAAGGAAAGTGCTACCAATCTTATAGATGGAAATTTTGATAAAGTCTTTGATTTGCAGAACAAATTTGTTGTTGCAAAAGAAAAAGCACTGAAAGCGGAATTACTTAAACAAACGCCTACACCGGCGCAAGGGCAAGAACCCGACAGCAAAATGACAAAAGAAGATTTTAAGAAATTAAGCGCAAGAGAGCGCACGCAGTTCTTCATGGAACACCCGGAAGAATACAAAGAAATTTTTAAGGAGTAACAAATGCACAAGTTATTTGACAATGTTTTTATCACAAACGAAGTAAAAGACCAATTTGACAGCCATTTAGCACTGGAACAATTCTGTACACCCGATGACAGCTTGCAAGGCACACCGGGTATGACACGTTCAATTCATCGTTACACGGCAACGAGCGGCGCAGAAAGACTTGAGATGGGACAAGGCAATACGAAGTCTATCCAAGTTGATATGAAGTCGGAAGATTATAAAATTCAGTTAGCGCAAAGCGTACTGAAAGTTTATGATGAGCAAATTATGACCGACCCTTATGTAATGACTACCGGTACGGCACGCTTAGGCGCAGACTTGTTTAACGAAACAAATAAAGACGTATACAAAGAGTTCGGCAAAGCAAAGTTAACAGTATTTGGCAAGAAGTTTGATTTTGAACTTTTTGCAGACGCACAGGCGCAATTAGGACTTGAAAACCTTGAGGGTACAAGCATTTTTGCAATTGTACACCCGAACGACCTTGCTGAATTAAGGCAAAATATGAAAGAAACTTTGCAGTATGTAACTGAATTTGCAACACAGGGCTATGTAGGTACAGTTGCAGGTGTAAACATTTATGTTAAGAAAAACGCAACTAAAGGAACTATTTATTTAGGCACAAAAGAAGCAATTACATTGTTTGTTAAAAAGGGCGAAGAAGTGGAAGAAAAGAGAGACGCAGATAAGCGTTTGACAGAAATTTACGCACGGAAATTCTACTTAGCAGCTTTAACAGACGAAACAAAGCTTGTAAAAATGGTTAAAGGCTCGGCAAAGGCTACAACAGACGCAACTGTAACTAGCGGCAAAACTTATTTTGAGCAAGTAGGCACAGGATACTTAACTGTAGTACCTGAAGCAGGCGACAGCCCGAAAGACAAAGGTTATTTTGAATTAGCGTAACTTTTACGCATGTAGTAAGGTGGTAACATGAGTTTATTTGAGATACCGAGTTATCTGAAAGATTCAATAGCAGAATGTGACCTTAGTGATGGATCGCAAGAGGCATTAAAGTACGCATTAACTATGCTATTTGAACATCAGATATTGCCGAACACTGAAATAAAGACTTTATCATTGTTACCGCTTTACATTAAATTAGCAGAAGAAATTATACTTAACAGACTATATCCATATGCTACTTCTGAGGATATAGATGACGGAAAACTTGACGGAGTTGGCTCAAAATATACTTATTTGCAAGCGGAAATAGCAATAGTTCTTTTCAACAAGCGAGGAGCAGAGGGCGAAATTACACGAAATGAAAATGGAATAAACAGAACATTTGCAGCTGCCAGTGTTCCTCAAGAATTGTTAAACAGGATTATACCTCACGGGAGTATTGTAAAATGAGATTGCTTGCAAGTGATTTATACAGGTTAAAGATAATAGATTACACAGGCACGGAAAATCAAACGTTTAACGTTGAAAAACAATATAAACGTGTAGAAACAAAAGATTCATACGGGAAACCTTTTTTTGACTTTTTAGGTTGTGTTGTTGATAGAGCATACTCAACAACATTGACAAGCGAAGAATACGGTATAAAAGATGATTTTGACAAAGTTATTTTAACTACAAGTGACCTTTTAGGTGGTGCAGATGTGTACCGTTATCTAATAAGAATAAGTGAAAATAAGTTTATAAAAATCATGGGCAATGCAGCAGGTTGTAATGATTATGACAACGACACGGAAAGAGATTATTCCGCATATAAAATTGTTAGAGTTTGTCGTTCTCACGGAATAATAAAAATATTAGCTAAAAGAGTTTTATGGAATATTGCAGCACTTGACGAAGTAATGGACAATTAGTATGGCAATTAACCTTGAAAAATTATTACAAAGAAAAGCACAGCAAATACTAAAAGCGGCAAGTGAACAAGCATTAAAAGCCGCACAGGATAATTTTAGTAAAGCAGAATACGCAGGTACTAATGATGTTGTTGTGACTAAAATGCAGATAGATGAAAATACCGTAAAAATTACAGCAACAGGCACAGCAACTAATTTTATTGAGTTTGGTGCAGGTATTAATTACCCCAATTCTCACCCTGAAGCTATAGAACATGACTTTATACACGGTACATACGGCAACAGGCACGGAGCTAACCTCAATGGTTGGATATACACAGGCGAAACAGGTAACGCACCTGATACATACGAGTTAAAGAGCGGCGCAGTACATACATTAGGTAACAAAGCTAATTTATGTATGTATAACGCAAGGGAAGAAGTAAAAAACAAATATGCTAGATAAAGAAGCAGAAATTGTAGAGCGAGTAGCGAAAGCTATAAAAGAAAACAATCTAAAAATCAATATATACACCACGATTTTAGGCGAGGCGTGGCGGACAGGTGATTGCTTGTTTATCGAGCAAATAGACAAAAGAATACCTCGAAACCTTATAACCTCAGAACGAGAACCAACATATATTGATTTTGTTGTTAAAGCTACAGTTTATGTTGCAGGAAGTAGTCGAAGATTAAAGGCTAAACAAATTTGCGAGATTGTAGAGCAAACAATGTACTCAATGAACTTAATGTTGGTCGCAGAAACGCCACAATATATAAGTGATAAAATGATATACAGTACAGTTATGATATTTAACGGCAGAGCCGATAAAGAACATTTTTATTCAAGGTAAGGAGTAAAAGTATGCATCAAGAAACATCAACAATCGGTACATTTTTAATGTACAAAAAGAGCGGCGAACAAGATTTTAAGGAGCTTGTTCCAATTATAGATTATCCCGCATTAGGTGGTGAACCCGAACAAATTGACGTTACAGATTTGTCAGACACAATGCAACGCTTTGTGTTAGGTGTACAAAAGCTGAAAACGTTTGAATTTAAGGCACACTATTATTTGGACACTTACAAAACTATTAAGGAGCTGGAAAAAGAACAAGGCTTGACCTTTGCAGTTTGGTTAGGTGGTAAAGACGAGGGGACAGGCAAATTAGTACCTCAAGGGCAAGACGGTAAGTTCCCATTTGGTGGTACGGTATCTGTAAGAGTTGAGGGTGGTAAAGTGAACGAAGCACGCACAATGACAATTACAATTGCACCGAGCTCAAAAGTCTTAGACCCGCAATAAAATAAGGAGTAAAAGAAGATGGCAACACAAATTGAATTTACTTATCAGGACATTAATTATACTTTGGAGTATACACGGGCAACAGTTGTTGCGCTTGAAGATGCGGGCTTTAAGATGAAAGACCTTGCAGATAAGCCGATGAAAACTGCACCTATGCTTTTTGCAGGAGCTTTCAAAGCGCATCATCCGTACACGAAACCGTCTTTAATCAACGAGATTTTAGAAAGTTTGCCGGACAAAGAGGGCTTGTATGAAACGCTTGTAGCAATGGTTGAAGAACCTTTGACAACTTTGACAGCAGAGCCGGTTGAAGAAAAAAAGGTAAACTGGAAAGTCGTGAAGTAACACACGACTTTCCTACTCAAAATAAGAGTTACAAAGAAATTTTTAACGAATATTGCAGTCTTTATCTTGCATACGGTATGAGTTTTAATGACTACTGGAATAAAGATTGCAATATTGCTATATTTTATCGTAAAAAACACGAACATGAACAAAAAGAACAAAATTTTAATTGTTGGTTGAATGGTGCATATATCTATAATGCTTTAATAGCAGTTGCACCGATACTAAACGCTTTTTCAAGCAAGCATGAGCCTTTTGATTATCTTGAAAAGCCGTTCAGCTTAACGGCAGAAGAACGCAAACAAGATGAATTAAAGAAATACCAAGAAATGAAAAAACGCATGGTAGAGCTCATGAATACTTTCAACGCAAATAGAGGTAAACAAGATGGCTGAAAATACCGAAATGCAAAGTTTAAGTTTTAATATTAATGTTAAATTAAATGACTTGTCGGGCGTAAAAAAACTTGAAGAAACTACCAACAAAATAAAAAATAATATAGAGAATATAAAATACCCGGCGAACGTACATGGCGCAGATACCCTTGCAAGAATGCTAAACAGAATAAATGGTATGTTAGCTAACAATTCAAAGGGTATACAGTCTTTAAGGAACTTAACAAGCTCATTACAGGATATTAGCAAACTTAATTTTAACAACATTAAGAGTGCAGATTTAAGCAAAATTAAGTTACCGGCTAACGCTGAAGAATTAAGCAAATTTTCAGACTTTGCAAAAAGCTTAACGAAGTTAGCTGATAATGATAATGCTAAAAAACTCGAAAATTTTAAGTTAGATTTAAGTAACGTAAAATTGCCCGGGAAAGCAGACGAGATACAAAAGTTTGCTGAGTTTGGGCGGGCTTTAACACGCTTAACAGATAAGAAAACGTTACAAGGCTTGAAAGAGCTTAATTTAGACTTGAGCAGAGTAACATTGCCCGTGGATATGGGAGGTATAAAGCAGTTTACAAACTTTGCGCAGTCTTTAGCACGCTTGACGGGTAAAACGGCAAGTAATCACTTGAAAGAGTTAAACGATGACTTAGCACGCATAAATGGTACATTAAACAGCTTTAATGCAGAAACACTTGAAAAAATAGCACAAATACAAGTACCACGCACGCCAACCGAAAGAAAAGCTAAAGACCCCGTAAACAAGTCGGCAATAGCAGATACTTTAGGGCAGTTAAAGGGCATATTAGACAAAAAAGATGTAAGTGGAAATAACTTTTTAGTTCAAGCAATTCCCCACGCAATGACTTTCTTTAACACCTTAAAAACAGGTACAGGAGTTGTAACAGCGTTAAAAACAGCACTTGTAGGTGTTGGCGGTGGTTGGGGAGCATTAATTAGCGGTGGTATAACTGTTGTACAAAAATTCATGGTTGGATTAAAAAGGCTAACGATTCCATAAACGCTATATATGCAAAAATATTTGAAATAGGAAAAGCAGCAGCACAAGTTGTAGGCGCACAATTTAAGAACCTTTTTAATAAATTCTTTGGCGGAGAAAATGTTATAACCCGTTTTTTGCATAACGTTGCAAGTGCATTAAGTAGAATTGTATTATATCGTTCTATCCGCTATGTTATATCAGGTATATCAACATCATTAAGAGAGGGAATTAATAACTTCTATCAGTTTAGCTCTACAATTAATGGTGAGTTTAAGAGTGCTATGGATACCATTGCAACGTCCACGCAATATGCTAAAAACAGTTTAGGAGCGATGGCATCGCCGATTATAAACGCCTTAGCACCGGCAATTGATTATTTAATTGATAAATTTGTTGCTCTGGTTAATATCATTAATCAGTTCTTTTCAGCGTTGTTTGGTGGCTTAGGCTTCTTCTTCAGGGCAAAGAAAGTTGCACATGGATTTGGTGGTGCAATAGGTGGCGCAGGCAAACAAGCTAAAAAAGCAGCTAAAGAAATAAAAGACGCATTATTAGGTATTGACGAACTGAACATCATCAAGAAACCTGAACCCCACGATAATAACGGTGGCGGCGGCGGTGGCGGCGCAGGCGGCGGATTTGGTGATATGTTTGAAAAAGTGCCTATCAATAAAGACATTTTAGACTTTGCCAAAAAGTTAAGAGAAGCATTTGAAAAATCAGACTGGGAGGGCTTAGGACGGCTTTTAGGCGAAAAAGTAAATGAGATAGTAAATAAAATTGACTGGGCAAAGATAGGCGCAAAATTAGGTAGAGGGATTGACGGCGTTGTCCGGACTTTGTACAGCTTTTTAGATACCGTTGACTTTAGAAACATAGGCAGCAAATTTGCGATACTGTTTAACAACGCATTAGCAAATATAGACACAAGCAAAATAGGAAGATTGTTGATAAAGCAATTTACTATTGCATGGGATGTGTTTATAGGCTTTATTGATGAGCTTGATTATAGCTTGCTTGCTAGAAAATTATCTAGCGGCATTAGCGGAGCTATGCAAGAAATTAATAAGTGGTTTAGCACTGTAAATTATGATAGTTTTAGGAAGTTTGGAGCGGGCATTACAGAAATTCTATCAAGCATTAATTTTAGAGAAATAGGCACAACCTTAGCAGACGGCTTTAATCATATTGCGCATATTATAAAATCGTTTTTTGATAACTTTGATTTGCGACAATTTGCGATTAATTTTGCGCAAGGTATAAATGACTTTTTCTTGACAATTAAATTTGATGATACGATTGAAACGCTAAAAGAAGTTGTACATAACATTTTTGAATCAATCAAAGCATTCTTTAAGACGCTAAAAACACAGGATATTGCCGAAAAAATTGTAGAGGGTATTAATTCAATACTGAATGAAGTTGTAGACTTTTTCAACAGTGCAGACGGTGCAGAAATTGTAGACGCAATAACCAACTTCATGAATACAATTGTAGAAAAAATTGACTGGGAAAAGTTTGGCGAGTTCTTACGAGCAAAATTTGTAGCAAAAATCAAGCCGATATTGCGGGGGCTTTTTAGTGCAGATTATGGTGGAGCAGAAAACGCACTACAAAGAACAATGATGGGTGCTACGGGATTAAACAAGATTTATGATGAAAATAATTCTGAAGTATCCTCGATGGGGCGTGCATTAGACCCCAATAATTTAGCGGGCGCAGAAACTAACTGGGGAGATATTTTAGTAAAAAAATTCTGGGACCCGCTTAAAAACTGGTTTAGTAATACTTTTACAACTGAAAATGTTAGTGCTTTGTTGTCACCGGTAAGTAATGGTTTACGCACAGGATTTGTCGGCGCAATAGGTATGGGCGGTATGCTTGATGAGGGCATAGGACAACCAACTAATGAATGGTTTAATAGCAATTTCAGCGAGGATAAATTTGAAAGTTACGGGTCTAACGTTACAACTGGTTTATCTCAAGGCTTAAGCGCAAATTCAGGCACAGAATGGCTTGAAAATAGTTTAGGCACCCCCGTTAATCAGTTCTTTGATACTAACTTTAACGCTGAAAACTTTTCACCGTTTGGACAGTCTATACCAAACGGCTTATCTGAGGGCGTGGAACAGGAAAACGGCGGTATAATCTCATGGCTTGCAGACAAAATCGGTACACCGATAAAAGACTGGTTTACAAGTGTATTTGATACTGATAGCTTTTCTTCTTATGGTACGAACTTAATTCAAGGCTTTTTAACTGGTATACAGGGAACGGCAGACGAATTGAACACATGGATACAGTCTAATCTGTTTGATAACTTTGCTATACAGTTTGAAAGCTTGCCAGACAAAATTATACCTATCATTGACAATTTAAGAGTTGCAATTATGGACGCTTTCAAGGGCGGTGAAAGTGGTGACTTAGAACAGTCTTTTACTGAACTTGCTGAGCGAATTTTGCAAGGCTTTAATTTAGGTATTGAGCGAAACATTGAAAGTGTTATTGCAAAATTTAGAGATTTAGCAAAAAGCATTATTGACCGTTTCACGGGCAGTGGCGATGGCGAAATAAATGAAAATCGTTTTTCTGAAATTGCAGAAACAGCGTTAGGCGGATTTATTGATAAAGTAGAAAGCTTATCAAGTAGAATTGAAAGTGCATTCAGTTCTTTAGGACGTGAAATTGTAACAGAATTTACAGAAAGCTTGCCGCCGTCAGCGTTTGAAAATGCAGCAGATAACATTGCAGACGGCTTTATAAACGGCTTAGAACGTGCAAAGTATAAAATGCTTGACGCAGTAAGAAACGTTGCAAATGAGGTACAGGAAACGTTCAGGAACGCAATGGAAATACACTCACCGTCAAGAGTTTTTGAGCGGTTTGGTAAATACACTGTACAAGGTTATGCACAGGGTATTGATGAGGAAAAAGACACAGCAACAGATAAGCTGAAAGAACTCATCAGAGAAGCTATTGACGCAATGAACAGACAACCGAATCTGAATGATAACGGTGATTATCAAAACGTGTATAATAACAGTATGAGTTCATTAGTATACAAAGTGGACGTTTCAGACAGTAGTAATAGTTTTGCAGAATACTTTAATGAAAACGTTTTACCGATAATAAAAGGTATAGCCGACGATACGAAACGGCAAGCGGATAAGCGAGAAGAAACAGTATTACAAATTAGCGGAAAAGAAGTTGCAAAAGCAGTAAAAGCACAGCAAGACGCAGACGGATACGCTTTTTGCTAAAAGGAAAAGGAGTTAATAAATGTTTACATTTGTGAACAAATTACCGATAAGATTAATATCAGTTGAGGCAAGAGCAGGCACGGTCGGGCTTGCTCTTAACCGTCTAAACGTGGAATATGAGCATTACAGACTAATTGATACGGACGAGTGGGGCGTTAAATTATATAACGCTTTGCACGGCACAAGCTTTGAGCCTCGGCATATTGTACGCTACACAGGCAAAGAATTAGGCTTAACCGACTTAGACGAATACTTGTATATTTTTTCGTACACAGCACCCCCGACTGAATTTTTACAGTGGGGAAAAAGGGGTTCGCCGAAAAAAGAATTAAGAGGGCAAATTCAGATGGCAGAAATTAAGCGCATTTTGCAAGAAGCCGACAATTTACCTCAAATTCTAATCATGGAGAACTCACCCGAAATTCATTTAGACGCTTGCTTTTATGCTTTAAGCAGATGGTGCGGCTTTTTGTCACAACGTGGATATACAAATTATTGTGCAGATGTTGATACACTTGATTATGGTACAAAGCGGCGTATCAGGAACTATTTAATCAGCGTTCGAGGATACTACAAATACGATTTTCCTGAAGCACCTGAACCTCCTTTGAGTGGAACAAAACGAGAAAACAATGAGATTAATTATAAGTATTTAGGCTTTACACCGGACGAATATAAAATCGTACGGAAAACGCTAAACAGCGAACATAGAATTTTCACGCAGTCAAAGAAAGCTATACACGTTGACTTACTGAGTAAAGTCTTAGGTAATTTATTGGTGGTGAAAAAACCGTGTCTTATATCATGATTAATGGTGTACCTTTACCAGACCCCAAGCGGGGAGCAAGAATTATAACATCTACAGTTGTAGATGCCGGACGTAACGCCAACGGTGTTACCGTTGGACAAGTCGTAGGTAACAATCTAACAAAGATTGATGGCTTTGAGATTCCGTGGCTATCTGCTGAAGAATGGAGCGAAGTACTTGCTTTGTTTGATAACTTCTATGTAGTAATGACTTATTATGACCAAAGAACAAATGATAAGCGAAGCATACGAGTCTACCCGGGTGACAGGTCGGCAGAGCCGTATTGGCTAGATGAAAACGGAAAACCTACATTTTACAATCATTGTAAAGTCAACTTTATTGCAACAGGTGAATAATTAATGAAAATCGTAAGTAAAGAATACGCCCAAAGCATGAAACAACCCCTGAGAAACAGGGGATATATAAATGTGACTTTAGGCGTAATTAAGCAAGACGCACAGCGTAATGCAAAATTATACCTTGAACACGATTACTGGAACTATCTCACTTTGTCGCCTTTAAGCTATATAGATAAACTGTTTTCTAGTGGTAAGTCAGGCAAGCACGATACAGCAACCTATGAAAAAAATTTTGTTACAGTTACAGGCGATATGCACTTTGCAAGTCACTACAAGCTTTCTTTTGAAGAAAATGGGATGGTAACAGATAGACTTGTAGGTGATAAGCCTATCGAGGTAAACATTGAAAGTAAAGTACCTGAATTTGAGCTAAAGGGTGTAACACTAGATTTTGGATATAATTATCCCGTAGATTTTGATATTACAGCCGGCAAAACAACGCTAAAAGTTAGGGGAAATAACAAGCGCATTTTTAAGACTGAGCAAGTCTTTGAAGAAGTAAAATATGGTATTGTAACTATTAAATTTATACATATGAGATACCCTGAAAATCGTGCAAGATTATATAACTTTTTGTATGGTTATGGCTTAGTTTTGAATAATAGCAACGTGCTTGACAGTGTTTTTACGAGTTACACTTCACCTATACAACAAGATTTGCCGCAGCAAGACTTTAAGATAACAATAGATAATCAAAACGGATACTTTAATGTTGACAACCCGAAATCCGCCGTTAATTTCCTTGAACACGGGCAAGAAATGACTTTATCTTACGGATATGACGTAGACGGAAAAGGCAATATCGAATGGGTAAACAAAGCGAAATTAGTTGTCACAAGCTGGAAAAGTGATAACAAAAGAGCCATTATCACAGCAGTTGATATTTTACGGAACAAGACTGTTAATTTTGCAGGTGGCACAAAGGTTGGCGAACCTCAAAAAGTAATTACTTTGCTGCAAAAAATGTTAAGAGCAGCGGATATTAAAGACTATTACATTGATGAAGAATTATATAACATTGTAATTACAAACCCTACACCAGAGTTACCAGTAAAACAAGCTATGCAGCTTGTAGCTAACATGAGCCGGGCAGTTATGCTTTTTGACTTTGACAAAGGCTTAATGTTTAAGTGCAATTTTGAGCCGAAAATTACATATACTGGTGAAAATTCTGAGCCTTACAGTGATGTAAACTTGCTTAAAGATAAGCGAACAGACTGGGCAGAATACGCATGTTTCGCACGCAATTTTACAGTAGTAAGTGGCAATGCAAGCTTTAAGCCAAAAGATAGCACAAAAGACAAGAAAAAAGGCTTTGTAACAAAATTATCTGATGGCAACGGTGACGGACTTGAAACAAGCATAACTATCAATCTTGATAGACCGTTTGTGTATTACAATCTTTGCTTAGCGTTTGGTGAAAACTTGCCGAAAACTGTAAAACTGGAAAGTGGTAACAACAAACCGCTAATACTCACAGGAAATCAAATTACTAGAAAGATGAATATCGAGCTTGATTTTAACGAAATTAAGACGTTGAAAATCAGTTTTATAGGCACAAAAGAAAGCTATGGAAGAATTGTAGTTAAGTCTTTGTATTTAGCTGATGTATCTAACTTTAGAGTTGAATGGAATGATATGATGAGTTACCCTCTAGCTGAAAAACAAGAAAAAGTGCAAGAAATACAAGTACCTTATTTTGTACCTCAAAAATCAAAGCAAGACAGCAGAACAACTTGTTATGAGGGAACAGCGGTATGCCGTTATCTTTTAGAAAATCCGGCAGGAGAAGTGGATAAGTGTTGGGTATATACCAGTTTTAAGCTTGATGAGGAAACATATTACGACTTTGAAGCAGAAGTAAACGGTAACAAGATACCGTATTGGGGAGAACTTGATTCTAACGACAGCAAACAGGTGACGTCTTACGTGGGAACTCAGGAAAAACAACGTGCAATTTTTTCAAAATGGAGTAA
The DNA here is from genome assembly GCA_902373515.1 of uncultured Eubacteriales bacterium. GTDB lineage: Bacteria > Bacillota > Clostridia > Saccharofermentanales > Fastidiosipilaceae > Amygdalobacter > Amygdalobacter indicium. The sequence continues at coordinate 63,687 of CABKML010000006.1, forward strand.
CGGTAATTACGTCTTAATATATGATGTTTTTAAGTTTTTACCCCCGAACTTACGGAATAAGGAACACAGCTTTACAATTACAGGTAAAAGAGTCGGGCTTGCTGAAATGCCGTATAGCGTAAAAAGCGGCGCACGTGGCAAGACAATCAAGTGGAAAAACCCGCTAATTTCAAACGAAGAAACATCAAAAAAAGTAGCAGACTGGATACAAAACTACTATCAAAACACTATTAATTACGAATACAAAATGAGAGGTAACCCTGAAATTGAATGTAATGATTTTATTTATCAAGATAATGAGTGGCACGAAAGAATGAGAGTTAATGTATACAAAGAAGAAATACGCTTTTCAGGAGCTTTCAGGGGAACACTTTACACGAAATATATTAAAAAGGAGTAAGTTATGATGAATTTCAATTGGCAAAAACCGAAAACAGATTGGCATGGTAGTTTTGATGAAAACGGTGATTATCACGGTGATTATTTCAATCTTGAAGACTATAACCGTCTAAACAATAATTTGCAAGTTTTAAGAAATTTAAGCTTGCTGCTTTATAACGACTTCACAATTAATCAAGAAACAAAAAGAACATATGCAGATTATATATATGCAGATGATATTAATAACATCGAAAACAACTTAAACAAGGTAAACAATTGTACATTTAAGCTTGATTTAGGAAGCAGTAAAACATACGTTGATAACGGTAACTTTATAGACTTTAACGAGCTGAACAGACTTGAAAAAGCTATGCTAAAAATATACGAGTTACTTAATAATCAATTAAGCGGAATTAGACAATTTACTTTCAATTTTGAGGACAGAGAGGGAGTTAATTTATGACAAAAATGTTAAATACAGACTACACCGATTCAAGTTGGCAAGGCTTGAAAAAGTATATTGAAATAAAAAACAGTGACAACACAGTATCTTTTCAGGACGTTACACAATATCAAAACAGGGAGCGTTCATTCTTTGGCGCAAAAGCAGCTAATGCTATGAGTGAAGCTCTGAACAGAATTTTAAGCGCAATTGATAACGGTACTAATTTGTACCAAACTTTCAGCAATTATTTTGAAACACAGAAACGGCAATTTGAAGCAAGCGGTAATCAGAATTTGCAAGGCTATAAAAGTTACATTGAAAGCCTGAAAGAACAAACGCATAGCACGATTGAAACGGCAAAGCAAGAATATGTAAGCAACTTAAAAGAATTTGAGAAGTTGCAGCAAGCAGTTTTTAACAGTTGGTACGACACAATCAGAGGGCAATTGTCGCATGACCAAGCGGGCAACTTACAAAACGACATAGACAAGCTAACAAAGAAGATGAATGGATTTGTTGCTAAAAATACAGCTTTCTCAAAAGGTGGTAAAATAATAACAGAAACAGATAACGAACAAAACAAACTTATTACAGAATTTGAGGATAACGGCAATATTACACAACGATACTATAACAAAGAAAATATTCCTATGTGTAAAAAAGTTGTTAAGTTTTTAAGCAACGGCGATATAAGTGAGGAAGTAACCGATGGCGTGGAGTGAAGCAAAGTGGATTGTTGATACAATTTTCAAAGAGCAATATCCTCGCATGTATCATATAACAGATACTGATGATAGCTTGAGTAAATTAGTGCTTGTTGACAACAAAACGATTGTTGTAAAGGTATCAAAAGTAAAATTTACAGAAAAAGTCGAATTGACAATTAGAGATAATAATTATTATAAACTTCAGCAAGTTACACAAAACATAAACAAAGATACAGGAGAATGCGTTTTTTCTAATTTGTCTTTGCCGAACATGCAGAAAGTCTTTGTCACTGTAAAATTGTTAAATTCAATGAACAATTATCCAGTTGTTCCCGAAATACCTTTATTTGTTTTTCAAGCTAAAACGACACAGAAAAAAATTCTATTTGTTGACAGCAAAACAGGTAACACATTGAAAAATGACTTTACTTATTTTTGCCAAAATGGCTCTTTTTCTAAAAATCAAAGTTACGATGATACAGTCTGCTTTACAGCTAATATGCCCTTAAAAATCTTCATAAAAGGATATGCACCTATTTTTATTACAGGTGAAAATTGCAAAGCTGCAGCAGATGGTCAACAACTTAAAATTAAATTGTCAAAAACTGGATATTTAGTAGATAGGAGCTAATGATGGCGTGGAGTGAAGCTAAGTGGATAACAGACGAAATCCAAAAAAGATATAATTTAATTAATGACAAACTTATAAAATTACCGCAAAAGGTATCATGCTTTCAAGTTGTGCAAATTGAAGGTAGTAATTACTTGCGAATTGAAGCACCCGGAAGAACAAAAAAAATAGACGTTTTATTCAATAGCGACAAAGTGCTTTCAGAAAATCGAGTAAGCTATTTTTTAGTTAAAGTCCCGGAGAGCGCTTTACATGAAAACGTAAATTTGAGCTTTCATGCCTACTCAAACGAAAAAGCAGAAAACTTTGTAACAAGTGATTATAATGTTGACTTGTCTAACATAAAGAAGTATGCAATTAACTTTACTGATATAGATGATAACATAGAAGATGATAGAGTTATAGGCGTGTTAAAAGACGGCAACGGTTTATGCACTGAAATTATAACTGGCAGAAAAAGTATTGACTTTTTTGTTACAGGCAAAACCCGTAAATTAGAATTTATATCTTGCTTATCAAACGTACCCAACAAACAAATTAATTTGTATGCAGACCAGATTAATGTTAGCCTTGAACCGTATGATTGCTCAGTAAATTTTACAAGTCAAGATGAAATTGCAGAAGTTATTATAAACAGACTTGATAATGATGAAATTTATCAGTACAAAGCACCTTGCAAAAGCATTTATCAATTCAAAATTGAAAACATTAAAGTTAATTCTACTTTAGATTTATCTATAAGATTTAAGGTTGGAAAAACTGTACAATTTACTCATACTTTCAAAAAGCACGGTGAGTGTTGGGCTAGTAACGTGAAAGCTTATAAAGTTTACGGTGTACGTAGACTTGTTGGAAGCACGGCTGTAAATTGGGAAAGAACAGACGATAACAAAGATAATCTAAATTTTGATAAGTTGTATCCGTGGAACAAAATAAGAGTAATTAATGATTATACCTATATACCAGTTTTTTATTATAAGCGTGAAGTGCAAAACGGCTTTGACTGCATAAAAATTTGTGAAGCACCGATAGCAGGATTTGTAAAGCATCCCGCTAGTGGTTATGGAGTTGGAAAAGGATACAACAGAAGAATAAACGAGGGGGATATTGATTTTTACAATTTCAAAGGGGATTTGCCAAACGGATTGACGGCGCAAGTGTTTTTTGGTGTTATGTTACTCTCCGTAATAGAAAACGGATGCTATAAATCATTAAGCCAAAGCCCGTACTACCGTAACTTTGAATTTAGTAATGAACTATACATAATTTTGAACGGATACACAGCTATTAAAAAAGGCTATAGTGATTATGAAAAAAGCAAAATTGAATTTTACGAGAATGATAAAAAGGTAATTTTCCCCTCAAAAACATATAAGGATGGAGAAACGCTTTGCGAACCTGATTTGCCGTGGCTGATAGGTGCGTTTACAGGTGATGATGTAAATAAAGGAGAATATCCTTTTTTAATATACGGCATAGGAGCATATGGAGTATATAAATTTAACAATGTTAGCTTTGATAATAGCAAAGAAAATATATGTTCGCAAAAATATTTAGGAGATAATTTATGAGAATTAAATGTTTTGAAAAGCCTGAAAAGGTAGAAGTACTAGAATTTGATACTGATAGTAATCAAGTTGAAGTTAGAATTTACGAAAACGTGCAGCAAGAAGAAAAAGGGTATTCTTGTGACGCTTACGTCTTAAGAGCTTTTAGAGATGATAATCTGAAAGCTAAAATTTTAGATAATTTTGCTGAATGGGTAATTAAAGCTAGATACTCTGAAACTGGAGAGGACGCAAGCCTTTTAAGAATTGCTAAAGAACAAGCACTTGATGAATATACACAAAAAATGCTAGAAAGTGAGGTGTCATAAAATGGCAATTCCTATGATGAGAGAAAGCATTAAACGGCTTTATAGGTCAGGTAAATTTACTAAAAAATTTGTCCATAAATTAATACCAAAGTGGATAAACAAAGAGGAATATCAATATATTACAGGCGAAAAGTACGAAGATTATAGAAATGAATAGCATGCACATCGCAATAACAATCATAACAAGTATATTTGCAAGTTCAGGATTTTGGGCTTTTCTTACACTTTACTTACAAAAAGTAGAAACAAAAAGAAGCGCTGAATCTGAAATGCTTAAAGGTTTAGGACACGACCGTATCTGTTATTTAGGACAAAAATATATCGAAAAAGGTTATATCACTAAAGACAGTTACGAGAACTTGCACGATTATCTTTATCTACCTTACAAAAAATTAGGTGGTAACGGCACGGCGGAAAAAATAATTAAAGAAGTACAAAATTTACCTATTAAAGGA
>CABKML010000007.1 GCA_902373515.1 uncultured Eubacteriales bacterium
ATTTTTTAGAAAAAAATAAGGAGGTATTTATGAAGAAAAGACTTATTGCTTCTCTCGTGGTTGCAGCATTAGCCTTAACTGCTTGTTCCACCGGTAAAAGTGGTACGAACGGCGGTAACAGCAATTTTAAGACTGATTCGTTAACTGTAAGTGAGGATTTCGATTTGCAGAAATTGGATTATACAGTTACCGATAAGAATTCCGATCACGAATTTGTATCGAACCTTGTTGATACGTTATTGGAAAATGACCGCTTAGGTAATTTGATTCCTTCGTTGGCAACAGAATGGAAAGCTAATGATGACAAAACAGTTTGGACCTTCAAATTGCGTGACGGTGTTAAGTGGTACACAAACACAGGTGAAGAATATCCTAAGGCTTTAACTTCCGAGGATTTTGTTACCGGTTTACGTCACGGTGCTGACTTCAAATCCAACATGTCCTGGTTGCTCGAAGGCCTTATCAAAGGATATAAAGAGTATTGTGCAAGTAAAAAGACAGATGAAGACTGGGCTAAAGTCGGTATCAAAACACCGGATGAAAAAACTGTTGTGTATGAGTTGACTCATACAGTACCTTATTTTGAAACAATGGTTACATACGGTGTATTCTCTCCGGTTAAGAAAGAATTTTTGGAGTCCAAGGGTGAAGGTTGTAAACTCGGTGCTCCGGATCCGAAAAAATGTGATTTCGGTAAAGCAACACCTGACTCAATCCTTTATAACGGTTGCTTCCTATTGTCCAAATATCAGGCCAAGTCTGAAGCTGAATTAGTACAAAATGCTAATTATTGGGATAAGAAGAATGTTCATTTGAAATCCGTCAAGTATATTTACAGCGACGGTTCCGATATGTATGCCGGTATTAAGAACTTTGAAGCCGGTACAACAGCAAGTGCCTCTTTGGTTGCCGCTTGGAAAGATTATGACGTTTACTTGGAAAAATACAAAAAGTATGCGTTCCTTTCTATGCCTAACGCTTCAGCTTTCGGTGTTGTTTTCAACATGAACCGTAAGTCCTTCAAGCAGACTAAGTATGCTAATGATGAGACTTTGCGTAAGAACACACGTGAAGCTGTTCTGAATGAGAACTTCCGTAAGGCTTTGCGTTCCGCTTTCGACGCTGTGGCATGGTTGGGCAGTAACGCTCCTGAAGTTGTTGCTAAAGCTCAGATCCGTAACATTAACAACTTCCCGGATGCAGGTACAACCAAAGACGGTACATACTTCGAATTGGTTGAAAAGGCCTTTACAGAACTTAACGGTAAGCGCGTTAACTTGAAAGACGGTCAGTATCCGTGGTTGAACAAAGAAGAGGCTATGAAATACATCGAAAAAGCAAAAGCTGAAGGTGTTAAGTTCCCTGTTCATTTGGATCTTCCGGTAGCTGAAACTCGTAAAGACTTGGTTAACAAAGCTAACTCCATCGCCCAATCCGTTAAAGAGAATACCGACGGTAACATCTTGGTTGAGCCGGTATTGATGGATAGAGAAACTTTGACCAACGTCGCATTCCAGTTGGCCGATCCTGCTAAAGCAGATTATGATATTTCAACCTTCTCAGGTTGGGGTCCCGACTACGCCGATCCTAAGTCCTTCTGTGATATCTTCAACGCTGTTGACGGTACATATTTGAAGAACATGGGCTTGCAACCGGGTGACAAGGATAAGGAAATCAAAGATAAGATCGGTATGTCAGAATATACCAAGATGGTACAGGCAGCCGACAAGATCACGACAGATATGGATGCTCGTTACAAAGCATACGCAAAATGTGACGCATTCCTGTTGCAAAAAGCTTTCTTCCTGCCCAACTCTCAACAAACACGTGGATTGGCTATTTCCAGAATTAAGCCGTTCACAAGATACTATGCTCCTTACGGTAAAAACACCAACTGCTGGAAGGGCTTGGAATTACAAAATAAGATGGTAACAGCGGAAGAATTTGCTAAAGCCCAGGACGCTTGGGAAAAGGCAAGAGCTGCATCTAAAAAATAATATTGCTGCTTTTCACATTAAGTAGTATTATTAACTGTACTTTAAGCATAGGGGCGTGCCCACCAAGGCTCACCCCTTGCTTTATATCAAGGGAGCATTTATGAGACGATATATTTTAACAAGATTGCTCAAATCAATTTTTGCGATTTTTATTGTCGTGGCAATTGTCGTTACTATGGTTTTCACCATGATACCGAGATCGAATATCTTTGCTAAAGATACGATCATTAATAAACTCAATGGCAATCAATTGTATTTGTATAAGATGTCAACGTTAAGTAGCTTAGGCTATCTTTCTTTTTATACTCAAAATGAGATGTGCTCAATCAAATCCGATAAGTATGATGAGTGTAAAAAGGTAGGCAGTGCCGAATCCAAACGCGTTTTTGAAGAGTTTGTCAAAAAAGGTTATACGCTCAAAACTTTAGATCAGGGCGGTGATCTTGATGGACAAACTGTTGCTTTCAGGGATTATAAGCCCTATGAATTAATCGCACGTTACTTCGGCAATCTATTCTTCGTTGACCATCTATATCGTGTAAATGATCCTAAAAACAAAAACATGAAACGATACTACAGCTTCGGCGGTAATGCCGGTAACTGGGGTCTGCAATGCTCCGGCTGTACGTATAAATATCAAGTGTATTTCAATAGTCAGTTCCCGTTCATCCATCAAAATGTTATCGCATTGAACTTCGGTAAATCTTATCCGACCTTCTCGGGTGTTAATACGATGGAAGTTATCGGCTCGCCTCAAGGTAAGCCCAAGCCTTTCAAACAGATTATGCCTTCAGGTAAGGAAATGGTCAGTCCGATTTTGCAGGGGACTTGCCGTTATAAATACACTGTCGATGAGTTGGACAAACAGAAATTCAATGATAATTATGCCGATTGTATGCAGGCTAATGAAGCGCCGTCAATGATCGTTACTTCTTATCTCTTCGGTATATTATCTCTGCTTATTGCTTATTTAATTGCAATTCCGGCAGGTATTGCAATGTCACGTAATAAAGGCAAATTCCAGGATAAATTGGGTATCCTGTACATTAATTTGTTAATTGCTATTCCGTCTCTGGCCTTTATCTTCTTGATGAAATATTTAGGTTTTGTTATCGGCATGCCTGATTCTTTCCCGCAACTTGGGTTCGGCAATGTCAAATCTTATGTAATGCCGGTTGTTATTTTGGGCCTTTTGTCTACACCGGGAATCATGATGTGGTTAAGACGTTATATGATTGACCAGTCCAATTCCGATTATGTTAAATTTGCCCGTGCTAAAGGTTTGTCGAACAGAGAAATTTTCAAAAATCATATTTTGAAAAATGCTATTATTCCATTTGTTAACGGTATTCCTTCTTCTATCATCCTGGCTATTTCAGGTTCGGTTATTACAGAAACTGTTTTCGCTATCCCGGGTATGGGTAAGATGTTGCCTGACGCTATTACTTCGGCCAATAATACCATGGTTATCACCTTGACCTTTATTTTTACATCGTTGTCGATTTTCTCCGTTTTCCTCGGTGATATTTTGATGACATTGGTTGATCCGCGAATTTCTTTGGATTCCAAGAAGGGAGAATAATATGGCTGATAATAGAGTTACTGATCCTAGATTTGAATTTGTTAATGTTGATGAGTCTATTTCCGAGAGAATAGCTGCACCGGAATACTCCTACTGGAAGAGTGTTTTCCGCAAGTTTTTCTCATCTAAAGTTGCAATATTTATGATGCTCATAGTTATTGCCATTTTGTTGATGTCGATTATCCATCCGATGTTCTCGCATTATGATCATTTGAATCAACAATATGTTAATGATCGCAGCATGCACTTTATTTCGCCGAATTGGAAATATCCGTTCGGTACGGATGATGTCGGACGTGACTGTTTTGCTATGTTGTGGTCCGGTGCCCGTACCAGTTTGTTTATCGCTTTTTCAGCTACTATTATTACCAACTTTATCGGCATAATAGTCGGTATGTTCTGGGGATTTTCGAAAAAAGTCGATAAAGTTATGATTCAGGTTTTCAACGTGGTCGCCAATATTCCGTTTACTTTGATTGTTATGGTTATTGCTTTCGTGGCCGGTGCCGGTATCTGGCAGTTGATTTTCGCCTTATCCGTTACCTCGTGGATCGGTGTTGCCTACTTTATTCGTGTTCAGGTTATGATTATTCGTGACCGGGAATACAATCTGGCCTCCCGTACGCTCGGTTCCAGTACAACAAAGATAGTTATGCACAATATTTTGCCGTATCTGATTTCAGTTTTGGTAACGGCTTTATCCCGCGATATTCCGTCCTTCATTTCCTACGAGGTTTTCTTGGGCTTCATCGGAGTCGGCTTAACCCAATCCAAAGCTTCCCTCGGTAGAATTGTGCAGGAGCATTCACTTTATATGCAATCAGCTCCGTATTTGTTCCTGATTCCGGTATTTATCACGGCTTTAATTTCTATTTCTTTGTATATCGTCGGTCAAACATTAGCTGATGCTAGTGATCCTCGTAATCATATGGTTTAGGAGCGTAATATGAGTGATAAAAATATTATTCTTTCAGTAAAAGATCTTGAAGTAAAATTCAAAGTCCGTGATCGTGTTTTAACGGCTATCCGTAATATTTCTTTTGATTTCGAAGAAGGAAAAGTTGTGGCCATTGTTGGTGAGTCAGGTTCGGGAAAATCCGTTTTTACGAAAACCTTTACCGGAATGTTGGATATTAACGGTATCATCTCACATGGTTCGATTATGTTCGAGGGCCAGGATTTAGCTAAGTTGGTGAAGAATTCCGACTGGGAAAAAATTCGCGGTAAAAAAATTGCCACTATTTTCCAGGATCCGATGACTTCACTTAATCCTGTACGTACTATCGGTTACCAAATTTCCGAAGTTATTATCAAGCATCAGAACAAAACACCGGCCGAAGCGAAACAATTGGCGATTGAATTGATGCACCGCGTCGGTATCAAAAATGCCGAAAAACGTTACGATGAATATCCTTTCATGTATTCAGGCGGTATGCGTCAACGTATTGTTATCGCTATTGCTTTGGCTTGCCGTCCGCGAATTTTGATCTGCGATGAGCCGACAACAGCTTTGGATGTTACAATTCAAGCTCAAATTATAGCTTTGATTAAAGATTTGGCAGCAGAGTACGGTTTCACGACAATTTACATTACCCACGATTTGGGTGTGGTTGCCAATGTTGCCGATGTTGTAGCCGTTATGTATGCCGGACAGTTAGTAGAGTACGGTACTGTCGAAGAAGTTTTCTATGATCCCAAGCATCCATATACCTGGGGTCTGTTATCCTCCTTGCCGCAATTAGGGGAAAAGAATGACGAACTTTTCGCAATTAAAGGAACACCGCCCTCATTGTTCAACACCATTAAGGGCGATGCTTTTGCGCCCCGCAGCAATTATGCGATGAAGATTGATTTTGAAGAAGAGCCGCCGCTGTTCCAAGTCAGCCCGACCCATTTTGCCAAGACCTGGCTTCTGGATGAACGGGCACCGAAGGTGGAGAAACCTGAACTGATTCGTAATTTACATGAAAAAATGATTGCCTTAACCTCAAAAGGAGGAGTTTACAGTGAAAGAGATTAACGAGCAAAAAGAAGTACTCTTGGATGTAAGACACCTGGAAGTTACATTCACCAACAACAATAAGAGATTTCGGGCTGTTAAAGACTGCAATTTCCAAATTTACAAGGGTGAGACTTTTTCCCTGGTCGGTGAATCGGGATCCGGTAAAACTACAATCGGACGGGCAATTATCGGTCTTAATCAAACCTCCGACGGAGATATTATTTATAAAGGAAAAAAGATTAACGGTAAGTTGTCCAAGCAGGAAAAGCATCATTTGGTAAGAGAAATTCAAATGATTTATCAAGATCCTGCCGCTTCTTTGAACGAAAGAGCAACTATTGATTATTGCGTCGGCGAGGGTTTGGATAATTTCAAGTTGTACAAAGATAAAGAAGAAAGACGGGCCAAAATTGATGCGGCTTTGGAAACAGTCGGTTTGTTGCCGGAGCATAAATCCCGTTATCCGCATGAATTTTCCGGCGGTCAACGGCAGCGTGTAGGTATTGCGCGGGCCATGGTTATGGAACCTGATTTTATTATTGCCGACGAACCTATTTCTGCTCTGGATGTTTCCATTCGGGCCCAGATTTTGAATTTCATGAATAAGTTCAAGCGGGAAAAGGGTTTAACTTATTTGTTCATTGCGCACGATTTGTCCGTTGTTCGTTATTTCAGTGATCGTATTGCGGTTATTTATAAAGGCCGTATTGTTGAAATTGCGCCGACGGAAGAGCTTTTCGCTTATCCGTTACACCCGTATACACGTTCCTTATTGCAATCGGTACCGATGCCCGATCCGCGTATCGAAAAGTCCAAGGAGCTGGTTATTTATGATGAAGACGGCCGGGATTTGTCGGGTGAGAAGCCGAAATTACGTCATATTCGACCGAATCATCTGGTATTTATGAATGATCGTGAAATGGCTGAGTACGAGGTAAAATTACAAGAGATGGAAGCCGAAAGAAAATAAAAGCATAGCGGCAATTTTTGTGTTAAAATCTGTTGAGGTTCAATTCTTCAGCAGATTTTTAATTTCTAAAGGAGTAAGTTTTGGATAGTTTTAATCATAATTGTCGTTTGTGTGATAAGGATGCTTCCCAGGTTGTCGAGAAAATTAAACACGATTTATCCGAAGCCAAACCGCAATATAACAGCTTGAAAACAAGTTTTCTCAAACCTGCCAAAGGGCAGAAGTTATCTTTTAACAGTTTCCTCAGTTATGTACGGGGACAGGGAGTGCATATCAGCGGTACCGATCAATGTTCCAGGGTTAAGACTCTGATTAAAGATTACGCGTTAATTAATTTAGGTACGCTCATAATGACTATCGGTGTGACTTTCTTTAAGTTCCCGAACAATTTTGCCATGGGCGGAGTCACCGGCTTTTCCGTAGTTTTTGCTCGCCTGGTTCCGCAAATTTCCGCCGGCACAACAACAATTGTCCTTAATCTCGTCTGCTTAGCGCTCGGTTATATTTTCTTAGGGCGCAGTTTCGGCTTCCGCACAACTTATTCGACTTTATTGATGAACGCCCTGATTGTAGTCTATCAAAAGTATTTTCATCTCACTAAGCCTTTGACGGACCAACCGTTGCTGGAACTGAGTTTTGCCGTACTTTTGCCTTCAATCGGCGGCGCCTTGCTCTTTTATGCCGGCGGTTCGTCCGGCGGTACGGATGTAATAGCCATGTTGATGAAAAAATACAGTAACGTCAATATCGGCAACGCTCTGGTTTATTCCGATTTTTTGATTACATTCAGTTCGTTCCTCGTTTTCGATATTCGCACCGTTTTACTGTCTATTTTGGGTATGCTGGCGCGCGGTTCCATGGTTGATGCGGTTATGAACACTTTAACCATGTCCAAATATTTTATTATCGTTACCACCAAACCTGATATTATCGGTGATTATATTACTTTAGTTAAGCATAGGGGAGCGACCAAATTGCAAGGAGAAGGTTATTTTACCGGGCAGAAGCAGACAGTATTTATTTGTGCCGTCGGTCAATATCAAGCCGGATTGATGGCCCGTGAAATTCGCAAATTGGACGAACATGCTTTTATTCTGTTGACCAGTACCAACGAAATTTTAGGTAACGGTTTTAAGGACACGTTCCGTTAAGCATATGCAAATTTTCAGTTAAATAGGCACCTATACTGCGAAAAATGCGTTATAAATAGCTTTATGGAGACGAATCGTCGATTTTGCGCAGAAGGAGGACAACATGCAGTTAACCAAACTATTTAAGCTGAAACTTTCATCCTTTCAAATAATAATTTTAGGTTTTGCACTCCTGATAGTCAGCGGCGCGTTATTGCTGATGTTACCCATAGCCACGGTCAGCGGAGAGGTAACGCCGTTTGCCGATACGCTGTTTACAGCCACTTCGGCAGCCTGCGTGACAGGACTGGTTGTCCGTGATACGGGAACTTATTGGTCGATTTACGGTAAAACAATAATTCTTCTACTTATTCAAATCGGCGGCTTAGGTGTTGTTACTATTGCCGCCTCTCTGACCTTGCTTTCGGGGAAGAAAATTTCGCTGATGCAGCGCAGTTGGATGCAGGATGCTATATCCGCTCCCAGTGTAGGGGGAATTGTTCGTTTAACTAAATTTATCCTACAAGGTACCTTCATTATTGAGTTGGCAGGTGCTTTAGCTTTAATCCCGGTTTTCTTGCCGGATTACGGCTTTCGGGGCGTATTTCTGGCCATTTTTCATGCCGTATCGGCTTTTTGTAATGCCGGCTTTGATTTACTCGGCCGTAATAATGATTTATATCCCTCTTTGGTGCATTATCGGGCTAATTATTGGCTGAATATTGTTGTTATGCTGTTAATTATTATTGGTGGTATAGGATTTTTAACATGGCAGGATATTTGTCAGAAACGTTGGCATTTCAGGCGCTATCGCTTACAAAGTAAAGTTATTTTGCTGACTACTTTGTTATTGATTATTTTTCCGGCGATTTTCTTCTATTATGTTGATTTTGCCGCTTTACCTACAGGCGAAAGAGTGATTACGTCGTTATTTCAGTCCGTAACTCCGCGGACTGCCGGATTCAATACTGTCGATATTATGAGTATGAGTGACAGCTCCAGAGCAATTATTGTCTGCCTGATGTTGATTGGCGGTTCACCCGGCTCAACTGCCGGCGGTTTCAAAACTACAACTTTAGCTTTGTTGTTTGCTAATGCCTTTGCCGCCTTCCATCGCAAAGAAGAACCGATATTGCTCAATCGACGAATTGAAAATCCTATTATCAGAACGGCAGCAACGATATTTTTAATGTATCTGCTTTTGTGCCTGGGTGGAGCAATATTTATAAGTACATACGAGAGTTTGCCTTTGTTTACGTGTATATATGAAACGGCATCCGCTGTCGGTACCGTCGGTTTGACTTTAGGCCTGACGCCTAATTTACATATCGCATCCAAACTGGTTTTAATTGCGCTGATGTTTTTAGGAAGAGTCGGAGCTATGACCTTGATTTTTGCAGCTTTGAATGAAAAGAAATTGATTAATTCCAAATTACCGAAAGAACAAATTATGGTAGGTTAGGTGTAACATGAAGAATATTTTATTAATCGGTTTAGGACGTTTCGGCCGCCATATTGCGATGCAACTGGCTGAAGAAGGCCATCAGGTTATGGCCGTCGATTTTAACGAGGGTAGAGTGAATGCAGTCATGGATTATGTCACCAATGCCCAAATCGGTGACAGTACACAGGCTGATTTTCTCCGTTCCCTGGGTATTGGCAACTATGATGTTTGCTATGTAACTATCAGCGGCAATTTCCAAAATTCTTTGGAAACGACCTCTTTATTGAAAGAGTTGGGCGCCAAATTCGTTATTTCCAGAGCGGAAAGAGATGTCCAAGCGAAATTTTTGCTGCGTAACGGAGCCGATGATGTTGTTTACCCTGAGAAACAAATGGCTAAATGGGCTGCGATTCGTTATACGGCGGATCACGTTTTCGGTTATGTTGAGTTGGATCAGGACCATGCCATTTTTGAAGTGGAAGTGCCGGAAAAATGGGTCGGTCATACAATCGGCGAGCTTGATGTCCGCCGTTTATACGGCATAAATATTCTGGGAATAAAAAAAGACGGCAATACCGATGTCGTTGTTACTCCCGCTACTAAGCTCACGCCGGATGTTACTATACTTGCTTTAGGTGAGTACAAAGCTTTACATAAGTGCTTCGATATCTGATTTTTGTGCAATTGCTGAAATAATATGCGCATTTTAGTGGATTTATTAGGCAATTATGTGCATATCTGTGATAATCTGATATAATTACCATATATAACTTAGTTTATCAGTGGGGAGAATACAATGGATCAAGCTTACTTGTTTAATATTGGCGAGAACTTTGAGAGTTATAACTTTCTCGGTGCTCATCGGACTCGAGAAAATGATCAGGACGGCTATGTCTTTCGCGTTTGGGCACCCAATGCCCAGGCTGTAACTGTTTTCGGTTCATTTAACGGGTGGAATAAATTTGAGTACTTTATGCACAAAGATTGGGCAACAGGCATATTTTCACTGTTTATTCCCAATTTAGCCGATTGGACACGTTACAAATATTGTGTACAGCAGCAAAGCGGCAATTGGGTGGATAAGATTGATCCTTTCGGTCGCCATTTTGAAGAAAGACCAAGTACAGCTACGATTTTGGTAGGTGAAGGCGATTATGTCTGGCAGGATGAAGAATTTTGTCGGCAAAGAAAATCAGTATTCGATCCGCAACCTTTGAATATTTATGAAATGCATCTTGGCAGTTGGATGAAACATTGGGACGGTAATTGTTACAGTTATCGTGACTTAGCTGAGAGATTACCCGATTATTTGAACGATATGGGCTACAATGCCGTGGAGTTTATGCCGGTAACTGAATATCCGCTGGATGCTTCTTGGGGCTATCAGGTAACGGGATATTTCGCTGCCACGTCGCGTTACGGGACACCGAATGACTTGAAATATCTGGTTGATTGTCTGCATCGCCATGGAATCAAAGTTATTTTCGACTGGGTGCCGGCTCATTTCCCGAAGAATGAGGTGGGCTTGGCTCGCTTTGACGGTACGCCGCAGTTTGAATATGCCGATCCTTTGAAAGGTGAACAACCCAGTTGGGGTACATATATTTTCGATTTTGCCAAACGTGAAGTACACAGCTTCTTAATTTCTTCCGCTAATTTTTGGATTAAAGAGTTCCACGGTGACGGTATCCGTGTCGATGCAGTTTCCGCTATGCTTTATTTGGACTTCGATAAACCTAACGGCAGCGTGCGTAATGTCTATGGCGGTAATGAGAATCTGGAAGCGATAGATTTCTTACGCCGGGTAAATTCTATTTTGCGTGATCGCTATCCGTATTGCATGTTAATTGCGGAGGAATCGACAGCTTATCCTTCGATTACCAAGAGTGCGCAGGACGGCGGCTTAGGTTTCACCCATAAGTGGAATATGGGTTGGATGCACGATACATTGGACTATTACAGCTTGGATTACCTTTATCGCGTCTATCACTACCATATGTTAACTTTCTCGTTGACTTATGCTTTTAGTGAGAACTTTGTCTTACCTTTCTCACATGATGAAGTCGTACACGGCAAAAAGTCGATTTTGGGCCGACAATTCGGTGATTTATGGCGGCAGATGGCCAGTGCCCGTTCCTTGTACGCTTGGCAAATAGGTCATCCGGGTGCCAAACTTAATTTTATGGGCTACGAGTTGGGACAGTTCGCTGAATGGAACTTCAATGAACAAATCGACTGGTATTTGTTGGAATATGAACATCATGCCAAATTACATAATTACATTCGTAAGTTGAATCATTTGTATTTGTCCGAACCGGCTTTGTGGACAAAGGAGCATGATTGGTCCGGATTTAAGTGGTTACAGGTCAACGATGCTAAAAATTCCGTTTACGCTTATGCTCGCTTTGCCGACAAACCGGAAGATACCCTAGTCTTTATCTTTAATAATACACCGGCAGTTTTGGAAGATTATAAATTGGAATTGCCCTATTACGGTAAATATGAAGTTTTGTTGAATTCCGATGATAACGAGTGGTACGGTTCCGATAACTTGGGTAAATTGCAGGAAATTCAAACGGTTACTTTGGATGCGGCTGCTGCTAAACAGAATTACGACTTGACAAAAGAAAAATTTGATAAAAAATTGCAGAAATTCTCGAAAGAGCATGCCGAAATGAAGAAGAAGCTTGCCGAACTTAAAGAAGATTATGTTGATTTGTTGCTGGAACAGGCTAATTACGGTAAATTGATGACGATGACCCGAGATGATGTTCAGAATCTGCATTATCCGGAATTGAAATATTACTCTTTACCCGATTTAGCGATGACCGAATTGCAAACTTTGACAAGTCCTTATGCCAGCTGCGACATTAAGTTGCCGCCGTTAGCAGTCTTGATTTTAAAGTACAAGGGCAACTGAGAATCCGTTGATGATTGTCAATAACAACAAAAATGCCGCCATCAGGCGGCATTTTTAATTATAAAAAGCTGGAAATCAGAATCGAACTGACGACCTACTGATTACGAATCAGTTGCTCTACCGACTGAGCTATTCCAGCGAATAATACAAAATTATTATAAGGGAAAATTTCGGCTTGTCAAATTAGCAGCGGATTTTGGTATAATAGGAAAAGATAGAAATTGGAGAATTTATGAATAAAACAAATAGTAACAATGTGAAAATACCGGGCGGCAAACGAATCCGCTTCAAAACATTTAAGCCGCAAAATAATATTAAACCGCAGCCGATCGGACCGGTGACGAATAAATTGGCGAACGAAAATAAAGAAAAGAGTAGCGGGAAGAGCTTGCCGCTCAGAGCGGCCAAGACTCCGGTTAAAAGCAGCAAGGCACCGTTATTTGCTCACGGCAGCAGAATAAGAATTGCTAAAAACAAGTTATTACAAAAGAATCAAATTCGCCCGTACAAAAGAACTAAACTTAAGTTGTTGTATCGGCCGAATTTATCGCCGCAGTTGGAATTTTTGAAACTGGCTGACAGCGAACCTAAATTTAACACCTATGAAAATCGTTTCCAAAGAATGATGTCCGTTCAGACACCTCGTTCGGTCAGTAAACAGCTGCCGAAAGCACCGCAGGGAGCGCTTAAAATTATTCCTTTAGGCGGTCTGTGTGAAGTGGGTAAAAATTTAACATGTTATGAATATGAGAATGAGATTATAGTTGTTGATGTCGGCGTGAAGTTTCCGACAGAGGATCATCCGGGAATAGACTCGGTTTTGCCTAATATGCAATATCTTTACGATAATAAAGATAAAATCAAAGGTATTTTTATTACCCACGGACATGAAGATCATATAGGCTCAATCGCCTGGCTGATGGAAAAGGTTAAAGCGCCTATATTTGCCGGCCCTTTGGCTATCAAATTAATTGAGAAAAAATTGAAAGAGCGGAACTTGACTAATGCCTGCCGTGATTTGCATGTTTGCCATAGCGGTGAAACTGTAATAGCCGGTAAATTTAAGGTGGAATATATTCATGTCAATCACTCAATTGCAGATGCCTTCTCTTTGGCGATTTTCACTCCGGCCGGAACAGTTATTCATTCAGGCGATTTTAAGGTGGATTTTACGCCGATAAACGGACAGGCAATTGATCTGCAACGTTTTGCCGAATTGGGTAAAGAAGGCGTTCTACTCTATATGTGTGAGAGTACGAATGCGACCAAAAACGGTTATACGATGTCGGAGAAAACTATAGGTCGGTGCTTTGATGATTATTTCCGGGAAGCTGCAGGCAGAATCTTTGTTTCTACTTTCTCGAGCAATGTTGATCGGGTGTCTCAAGTTATCTCCGCGGCCGAAGCTTATAATCGTAAAGTTTGTCTTTTAGGACGTTCGATGCAGTCCGTTTTCCAAGCTGCCTTTGACTTGGGATATATTAAAATTAAGCATAATACTTTAATTGATTTAAAAGATATTCATAAATATAAGCCGCAGGAACTGTGCTTCATTATGACCGGCAGTCAGGGAGAGCCTTTAGCTGTTTTAAGTCGAGTTGCTTATTCGGAGCATCCGGCCATCAGTATCAAAGAAGGCGATACCATTATTTTGAGTTCTTCTCCCATCCCCGGTAATGAACGTTCAGTTGTCAGGGTTATTGATGAGTTGTATAAACACGGTGCTACGGTTATATATAATCAATTGAATGAAGTGCATGTTTCGGGGCACGCTTCCAGAGAAGAATTGAAATTGATGCACAGCATTATCAAACCGCGTTACTTTGTTCCGGGACACGGTGAATACCACATGCTTTATGAACATGCTAAATTAGCGCATGAATTGGGGCAACCGTGGAATAATATTTTTATTATGCATAATGGTGATGTCCTTTCTTTGAAAGACGATTTTGCCGCTATTACCGGATATGTACCGGGTAACGACGTTTTGATTGACGGCAGCACCAGAACTTTGGCTAATACCAAAGTTATTCAGGAACGTCATACTTTAGCTGACAAGGGCTTAATCGATCTGGCCTTTGCCGTAAATGAATTGAACGGTGACCTTTTGGGTGAAGCGGAAATTAAGACTGTCGGTTTTATTTTTGAA
Source organism: uncultured Eubacteriales bacterium (assembly GCA_902373515.1). Lineage (GTDB taxonomy): Bacteria > Bacillota > Clostridia > Saccharofermentanales > Fastidiosipilaceae > Amygdalobacter > Amygdalobacter indicium. The sequence continues at coordinate 14,195 of CABKML010000007.1, forward strand.
ACAGACAAGGGAATTGAACATAATTTTAAAGAGGTAATCAGTCGGGAAATTCAGGCGGCGAAGAAGAGCGGCAAACCGTTGGCAACATTCTTGACCTCAGATTATTTCCGCCAAAAACTTTTAGCTTATTTACATAAAGCGACGGGGAGAGAAGCTGAAATAATTATTAGTATTGTCCCTGTACGTCTGCGATAAGTTGTGTTATAATATCAAAGTTATTTGCACCTAAACAGGTGCCCTCGCCTGATATTTTCAGGCCAATGTCCGAGAGGAGGTGAAGTCATGGATCGTAACTATGAATTAATGTTTGCATTAGTTCCGACTTTAGATGAGGAAGCTTTGAAGCAAGCTGTAGAGAGTATTGAAGCTTTAGTTAGCTCCAACGCTACAATTACATCTTCCGAAGCTGTCGGTAAGCAACGTTTAGCATACGAAATCAATGATTACAAGGAAGCTTATTATCATGTTGTTAAATTCCAAACAGCCAAAATTGAGCATCCGAAAGAAATTGATCGTTTGTTGAAGATTAATGAATCTGTTCTGCGTTTTATTATTGTTCGTCAAGACAAGTAATTGGAACGCGAAAGTTGATGGAGGCAAATAATAATGAATAAAGTTATTTTGATGGGTCGCTTAACTAAAGATCCGGAATTACGCCGGACCAACACGAGCGGTATACCTGTGGTTTCTTTTACTTTGGCGGTTGATCGTCGCTTCAAATCACAAAACGGTGAACGCGAGACTGATTTTATTTCGTTAATTGCTTGGCGTCAACAAGCTGAATTTGTTGCCAAATATTTGCATCAAGGCTCTAAAATTTGCGTAGTCGGCACCCTTCAAACTCGTAGTTATGAGAAGAACGGTGAGAAACGTTATGTTACGGAAGTGGTAGTTGAAGAGGTTTACTTTGCTGAAAGTAAAAACGGCAGTGCTCAAGGCTCCAATTCTGCCGCGAACTATACGCCGACAGCTAAAGCTCAGGGACAGGCTCCCGTACAGGCTAATGATGCCTTTGACATGGATAACGGTGACGAATTCTTTAAGACTTCAGGCAGTGATGATGTTCTGCCGTTTTCTTTATAACTAATGAAGGAGTTACAATATGGCTGAAAATCGCAGTTTTCGTCGTCCGCATCGTATGCGCAGAAAAGTTTGTCAGTTCTGTGCCGACCATGTGGAAGTAATTGATTACAAAGATGTCAATACTTTAAAGAAATTTATTACTGAAGCGGGCAAGATTTTACCGCGTCGCAACAGCGGCAACTGTGCTAAACACCAACGTCCGTTGGCTGTAGCAATTAAACGTGCCCGTTTTATGGCGCTTTTACCTTTTGTCGGTGAGTAGTTTATCTATCTGTTGATAATTGATTTAGTCCTCTTTTGCACTTTTTAAGTTGCTTCGGAGGACTTTTTTATACTTGGTTTTTCTTTTCTTAAATTACCGATTTTTTTGTTTTATTTGGTAATTCTATCGTTTCACTAAAACAATATATGCATGTGCACAAAATTGTCCCTTTCTCTTGCACTAAACTTAGTTAATTAGTATAATTTAGGAAATTAAAGGAGTAGAGAGTTATGTGGGCTATTGTAGGAACATGGCGTATGGCTTTAGAAGGTATTACTAAGGCTGCCGGTGAACTGTCTGCAGGTAGAAGTGCCGGAGATGCTTTGGAAATTGCCGTTAAAGAAACGGAAGATTATCCTTATTTCAAGTCCGTCGGCTACGGCGGTTTACCTAATGAGAATATGGAAGTCGAGCTGGATGCAGGCTATATGGACGGCGATGATTTGACTGTCGGAGCTGTAGCCGGTATCAAAGATTTTGCTAATCCTATCTCCATTGCCAGACGTTTGTCACTTGAAAAATGCAATAATTTTTTGGTAGGCACGGGCGCTGAAGCTTATGCTTCCAAATCCGGTTTTGAGCGTAAAACTATGCTGACTCAAAGAGCCAAAATTCATTATTATAATCGTCTGAAACAGGAACAGAAGGAGAGCAAGGCAGCAAATTTGAAGCCGTATATCGGTCATGATACTGTAGGCATGGCCTGTTTAGATCAAGCACAGAAAATTTGTGTTGCCACGTCAACTTCAGGCTTGTTTATGAAACGCCCGGGACGGGTAGGAGACAGTCCGCTTGTCGGCTCCGGTTTCTATGCCGATTCTACAATCGGCGCAGCTACGGCGACCGGCTTAGGCGAAGATATTATGAAAGGCCTGATTTCATACGAAATTGTGCGTTGCATGGAAGAAGGTATGTCGGTTCAGGCAGCTTGCGAAATGGCTGTAAATAAGTTGGATTTGCGTTTGAAAAAGATTAACGGTACGGCGGGTGATATTTCAGTTGTCGCATTGGATAAAAAAGGTAATTTCGGTGTAGCAAGCAATATCAGCGGCTTTTCCTTTGTTTATGCTTCTGAAAAAACGGCACCTACAGTATATGTCACGGAATTGAAGGAAGGACATACTTTGTATACGCCGGCTAAACAGGAATGGTTGGATGAGTATATTAAGACTCGAACCGCACCGTTGAAATTATTATAAAAAATTGAAGGAGATTTATATTTATGGAAGATATGGAAATGATTTGCTGTCAGATAATAGCTCAGGCCGGTACGGCAAAATCGTCTTTTATTGAAGGTATGCGGGCAGCGCGCGAAGGTGATTTTACTCGCGCTGAAAAATTATTAACTGAGGGCAATGCTGCTTTTGCCAAAGCTCATGATGCGCACAGACAATTATTGGTCAAAGAAGCTAACGGCGAAAAAATTGAATTTTCTTTGCTTTTGTTACATGCGGAGGACCAATTGAATTCGGCCGATATCTTTAAGACTGTCGCTGAAGAAAATGTAGAAATGTTGCGAGTTTTATTGCACAAATAAGTGCTGCGGGAAGAAATCGCTTATGGCTTTTAAACGTTTGTGTGCCTTTGTTTTGGACTGGTATTTATCATCTTTGATTGTTGAAGCTGCAATCAGATTGTTAAGCTATCTGTTGCAATTGCCGCCGAAGTTAAGTATCACATCCGCTTATATTGAGATAAGCGTTTCATTGGTGGTTGCTTTTATTTATTATGTGCTCTTACCCTACGGCGGTAAGACGACCGGGACTTTGATGATGCGCCTGTTTAATTTGGCAATTGTTGATTACAAAACAGCAGCTAAGCCGAAGTTCAGTGCCTTGTGTTGCCGTTTTTGGTTCGCCGGTTTTCTGCTGCAGGGGTATTTTTATTCTCAATTCACAAGGACGTGGGAAAATTTACAGCATATTATAAATGTAAAACAACTGATGTGGTTGGATCAGGCATTCTTAATTGCTTCAGTCGTTTGCTTATTGCTGACCGTTTACTTAGGTATAAAAAACAAAAAATTTGACCGCTCGATACAAGACTGTATAGCACAGACAAAAGTAATCGTGCCGGTTTGAGGGAGTAATATGAAAAGAATTTATTTGTTTTGTGATAACGCTATGTCTACCAGTTTGATGGCTGCCAGAATGCAAAAAGTTGCAGATGCACATAATTTGGCGGTCGAAGTCAAGGCTTTTTCGCAGGCGCAGTTGGAAGACATCATTACGGAATTTCATCCGGACGCGGTTTTATTGGGACCGCAAGTCAAACACATTTATGAGAAGGTCAAGGAGAAATACGGACACTATGGAATGCCGATTTTCGTTATTGATCCGGATGATTATGGTCAGATGAATGGTGAACGCGTATTGAAGCGTGCCATATTAGAAATTAAGAAAGGTAGGAATGAAAAATGTTAAAAGAGCTTGATAAAATATTAGGCCCTGTTGCTAATTCCTTGTCCAAAAACAAAGTTTTGAGTGCTATCCGTGACGGATTTATGGTTTCCGTACCGGTAGTTATTGTCGGTTCCTTGTTTTTGTTGATTTCCAATTTCCCTATTAGTGGATATGAAGAGTTTATGGCGAGAATTTTCGGACCGACATGGTCGGAATTTCTCGGACGTGTAACAGCTGTAGCTTTTGACTGCGTTTCGTTGATATCAACTTTAGCTATCGGTTATTGTTATGCTGCCGAACTCAAATTGACGAATAAAATAGCCGCCGCTCTGGTCGCTTTGGTTTCGTTTTTGATTGTTACGCCGCAAACTCATCTGACCCATGTAAATGAAGCCGGTAAGGCTTTCAGAGGATTTTCCTTCGGCAACTTCGGTACTGCCGGTATTTTCCTCTCCATGATTATCGCTATTATTTCAGTCGGTATATTTTCTTGGGCTTATAAGCGCAAATTGGTTATTAAGTTGCCTGACGGTGTACCGCCGGCAGTTATGGACTCTTTTGCCGCTTTAATTCCTGCCGCTATCGTGATGATCATTTTCTTCTTTGTCGGTATAATTTTCAACGCGACATCTTACGGTTATGCTCATAGCTTCATTTATGAAGTTTTGCAGGCGCCTTTGGTCGGCTTGGGCAAGAATAAATTGTTTGAAGTTATTTATCAGTTCCTGTCAACGTTGTTCTGGTTCTTCGGTATTAACGGTCCGGCCGTTACCAACACCATTTTTGCGCCGATTCACAAGGCTTTAACCTTGGAAAATTACGAAGCTGCCAAAGCAGGTTTGGCTATGACCAATATGTTTACAGCCGGTTTCTCCGATTTCTTCTGTAACTTCGGCGGCGGCGGTTCTACTCTGGGCTTAGTTATAATGATGGCGTTTATCGGCAAATCCAACAGAATCAAGATGCTCGGCCGCTTATCTTTGCCGGCCGGTATTTTCGGTATCAACGAACCGATTATTTTCGGCTTGCCGATTGTGTTGAACCCGATTATGTTGGTACCTTTCATCTTGACTCCGGTTGTCAATACCGTCTTGGCTATTATCGCAACCACCATCGGATTTGTTCCTATTACTTCCGGTGTGCAGCTGCCTTGGACCATGCCGATATTCTTCTCCGGTTATTTGATCAGCGGCTCCTTTACGGCTGTCATTTTGCAGGCAGTGCTGTTGATTGTGGATATGCTTCTGTATTTCCCGTTCTTAAAGTTACTCGATAATAAATATTTGGAAGAAGAAAAGGCCAATGCTGATAAAAAGGATGAGTTGGATGATTTGTCCTTTGACGATTTGACCGTATAATGAAGGCGAAAAATGAGAATAGTTTTAATTTTTGATCAGGGTTTGGCCGGTGCCGGCGGAAAAAGTAATCCCAACATCGGTTTGACCCTGGCTAAAGGCGGAATCGGTTCGGCGTTAATGCTTGAACCGCATTTCCGGAAAATCGGAGCGGATGTGCTGGCGACGCTTTATTGCGGCAATCAGTATTATGATGAAAATGAGCAGGAAGTTGTGCAGAAACTGACGGCGATGGTTATGAAAATTAAGCCTGATGCTGTAGTTTGCGGACCTTGCTTTAATTTTCTGGATTTTGCCAAAATGGCGGCGGAAGTTACCCTTTCCATAAAGACACGGACCGATATTCCGGTAGTCACGATGATGGCGGCCGAAAATACGGCGACAATTGATGCTTATAAAGACAAAATCAGCATCATCAGGATGCCGAAAAAAGGTGGCGTGGGTTTAAGTGAAAGTTTGGACAATTTAGCTGAGTGGTTGCGGATTAAATTAAATGATCCGGTACACCTGGCTGATTTGGAAAAACAAATTTGTTATTAAAAGAAAAAACTGCCGTTTTCGGCAGTTTTTTTCAAAATCAGGTTAATAGGTGGAGAAAATTAATGAGTATAAGTTTAGTGGCTATTCAGCAGGAGCTGAAGCGTTTATATCCTCAAATGCTGGAAGATTATCGGCGCTTGATGATGATTCCCAGTAAAAAAAGTGCGCCTTTGCCCGCAGCTCCCTTCGGAGCGGCGTGCGCCCAAGTTCTGCAGGCAGCTTCAGATATTTGTAGGCGCGAAGGTCTGATAACCGGTAATGTAGATAATTATATGGTCTACGGCCAATACGGCACGGGAGAAGAATATGTCGGCATGTTCGGACATCTTGACGTAGTAGAAGAAGGTGTCGGTTGGGACAGACCGCCTTATGCTGCTGTAATCGAGAATAACAGAATGTACGGTCGCGGAGCTTTGGATAGCAAAGGCCCGAGTATTGCCGCTCTGTATGCTTTGATTGCTCTGAAAAACCTGAAGATGCAGCCGTTACGTCCGATCAGAATGATATTCGGTGCGAATGAAGAAAGCGGTATGGCAGATATGGATTATTATTTGCAGCACTGCAAGGCGCCGGTTATGGGCTTTGTACCCGATAATAAATTTCCGGCAATTTACGGTGAAAGAGGCCGGGCTGTTATTCAAATCAGCGGTCCTGTCAAAGAATTTAATGATTTTTTCAATAATTATCTTTTACGCTTGGACGGCAGCGGTAAAACTCTCGGTATTGCCTGTTCCGATGAGCATTTCGGCAATTTAATCGTACGCGGGGTGAAACTCGTGGAAGCTAATGGCAAAACCGCAGTTAATTTCAGCTTGTCGACACCCGTTTGTGATATTAAGTCTATTTTATCTAAATTAAAATCGACAGCGGGAAATTTGACAGTTGAACTTTTAAGCTTTACTGAATGGGCCTTAAAAAATCCGAATTCCAGTAATGTGCAAGCTCTACAAGCTGCTTATACGGAAGTTATGCACGATTCTGCAACTATTACGACGACAACCGGCATGACTTACGCGCACAAATGTCAAAGCGTAATTCCTTTCGGACCGTCATTTCCGGGACAAAACGGCATTGCGCATTTACCGAATGAATGGTTTGACTTGGACGATTTGATGAAGTGTTCCGAGATATATGCCTACGGTTTGGCAAAATTGAATGAAGTTACAGAAATTATACCTTCATAATAGATAACAGGAGGACTTCTTATATGGCAATCAAAACGGAAATATGCATAGATAGTTATGCAGGAGCGAAAATAGCGGCAGATTTGGGCTATACAAGTGTGGAAATTAATTCCGCTTTGGACTTGGGCGGTTTGACACCGTCTCTAGGTTTGGTACGCGAGATATGTAATAACCTTAAGATAGAAAAAAATTGTATGTTACGCCCGCGCGGCGGCGGATTTTGTTATACCGCTTCCGAATATGAAACGATGCTGGCTGATTTGGATATTTTGTGCAAAGAAAAGATTGACGGTATTGTCTTCGGCTTTTTAACTGCCGATTATCATGTCGATATTGCCCGTACGGCGGAGATGATTACCAGAATTCATCAAGCCGGGCTGAAAGCAATTTTTCATCGAGCCTTCGACAATACAATTGATCCGAAACAGGCTATAGAGACTTTGATTCAATTACGGGCGGACCGTTTATTAACAAGCGGTCAGGCGGGTACGGCTATAGAAGGTGCGGACTTATTAGCGAAATTGCAGGCCGAATACGGACAGGAAATTGAGTTGGTAGCCGGCGCCGGTGTTAAAGCGAAAAATGCCTTGCAATTATTACAGAAAACGAAGGTTAATTATATTCACTCCTCCTGCCGCGTGCAAGCTACGGATGTAACGAGTAAATTGAATGTCTCTTATGCCATATATAATGATTATCCGACAAATTACTTATGCACCGATTATACTTCAGCGGAAGCTTTACGGGCTGTAGTTGCCGATTATCAAAGTTGAAACGGCGCTGTAAATAGGGAGCGAAAATAAAAAATTTTGGGCGGATTGTTGGATAAATCCGCTTTTTTTTGCCTAAAATAACCAAAAATTAGGGCGGATGAACAATTAAAGTTGACAACATATGAGCCTTAGTGTATAAAAAGAATTGTGAGTTGTTTGTGCAATGTGTACTAAAACTTAAGAGAATAACGGTTTGAGTATAGTGAATTGTACAAATAAAATACATTTGAGGAGAAAAATTATGAATCTCAAGAGTATGTTGGAAGAGAAATTGACACCGATTGCTTATAAACTTGCAACCAACAAAGTTTTAATCGCAATCCGTAACGGTTTAGCCTTAAGTATGCCTTTGGTTATGGCCGGTTCTTTGTTGATGATTATTGCCAGTTTCCCGGTGCAACAATGGAAAGATTGGTTGAAGTTAACCGGTATAGCAACTTATTTGTGGAAAGGCGTCGACAGCAGCTTCGGTTTAGTCAGCTTGGTTGCCGCTTTCGGTATTGCCTATGACTTTGCTAAACAACATGATGTTGACGGTATTTCCGCCGGTATCATTTCTATTGGTTCTTTTATCACCTTAACACCGTTTGTGCAGGATAAGGAACAGGGTATGGCCGGTGTACCTACCAAATTCCTGGGCGCCAGCGGCTTGTTTGTTGCTATTATCATTGCTTTATTGAGTACTTTGATTTTTATCTGGTTTATAAAACGTAATATTCAAATAACTTTACCGGATACCGTACCGCCGGCTGTCGCTCGCAGCTTTTCCGGCATTATCCCCGGTATCGTGATAATTTCGGCCTGGTTGGTTCTGTTTGCAGGACTGGAAGCTGCCGGTTTACCGAATTTGCATCTTTTGGTACAGGAAGTTTTAGGTAAACCTGTCAGCCTGTTTACCAACAATTTGCTGGGCACATGCGTAGTTGCCGGCTTGAACGGTTTGTTCTGGTTCGTCGGTGTTCACGGTGCTGATACTGTTCATACTTTCTTCGGCCCGACCTGGACGGCTAATATTCAAGCTAATATGGATGCTTTCATGGCCGGTAAACCCTTACCTTACATTGTTACCAACCCGTTTATGATGAACTTCGTTTATTTGGGCGGCGGCGGCGCAACTTTAGGTTTGGTTATCGTTTTGGCCGTTTTGGCTCGGCGTAAAGGAGCCAGCAAGCAGGCGAGAGCCTTAGTTCCCATTACTTTCGCTCCCGGTATTTTCAATATCAATGAGCCGACAATTTTCGGTGTACCGATTGTTTTGAATTTTAAATTGTTGATTCCGTTTGTTGTTACACCTATTGTTAATGCTATAATTACTTATACAACGATGAGTATCGGTCTGGTACCTTTGACAATGGCGATGGCTACTTGGACCATGCCACCTGTTTTGAGCGGCTTTTTCGTAACCGGCAGCATTCGCGGTTCGATTTTACAAGTCGTCCTGATCATTATTGATGTGTTGATTTATATGCCATTTGTTCTTAATTTGGAGCAGGGCTATAAGAAAATGGAAATGGAAAACGGGGAAGTTAAATGAAAAAGATAATGTTGGTTTGCTCCGGCGGTATGAGTTCCAGTTTGTTGGTTACCAAAATGGAGAAAGCTGCCGCAGCTGCAGGAGAAAAAGTTGAAATTTTTGCAGTTGGCGAAACTAAAGCCTTGGATTTACTCAAGGACAGTACAGATATTAATGTTGTACTTATCGGTCCGCAAATTCGTTTTGTTGAACCGGAATTTAAGAAAGTGATAGCCGATCGCCCGATAAAATTACAAGTTATCAATATGATGGACTACGGTATGATGAACGGGGAAAAGGTTTTTCAGGCGGCTATGAATTTGCTGAAGTAGCTGCAAGTACAATTTGATTTCGGAAACAGCGCTATAACGTCTGTCGGCGGTAGCGCTGTTTTGTTATAATAAGATGAGATTAAGCAAATGAGGGAGATAAAGTATGAAGGTAATTTTACTGGCTGATGTGAAAAATGTCGGCAAAAAAGATACAATTCTTGATGTCAGCGAAGGTTACGCCAATAATTTTCTTTTGAAAAAGAAGTTGGCAGTTTTGGCGGATAATAAGAACTTAAATTTATTACAACAAAAAAAGGGTTCGGAAGATGCTAAAGCAGCCAGAGAGAAACAGGCTGCATCGGAATTGGCGGCTACAATTAACGGAAAAACTTTCATTTTAAAAATGAAGGCCGGTGAAGGCGGTAAGCTTTACGGAGCTTTAACCGCTAATGATGTTGCTGAAGTTTTGGAAAATTCCGGCTATAAAGTTGATCGTCGGGCTATAAGCTTGAACGGAAATATTAAAAACATCGGTAGAGTCACTTGCCATTTGAAACTTTATCGCGGTGTAACTGCTGAAATTAATGTGAATGTTGAAGCTCTTTGAGGGAGATTGACCGCATGACGGAAGCTGACTTTATAAACGAGACGGATAATATCGGAGATACGCCCAAAGTACCGTACAATTTGGAGGCTGAGAAAGCTGTTTTGGGCTGTATGTTGGCCGGTAAGAATTATTTGGCAACATTGCTGCCTTTATTAAACGAGGGCGATTTTTATGCAGCCAGACATCAAATTATTTTTAAGGCGATTTGTCGACTGGTAAATGAACGTAAAGCTGTAGATGCTTTAACTTTAGCCGATAAATTGGAAGCTTCCGGTCAGCTGGAGGAAATCGGAACGATGGCCTATATCGACGAATTGGCTAACGCTCCCAGAATTTTGGAAAATGCGCAGCAATACGCCAAATTGGTACACAGTAAAGCCGAATTGCGGCAGTTGCAGCAGGCTTTGCAGGAAGTAACGGCACTTTTGCAGAAGAGTGACAGTGCGGAAGAGGTGATGGACAGCCTTGTATCCAAGCTGCTGCAGATCCGCAAGTTATCCAAAGATAGCGGTTTACAGGCGATTTGGCCGATTATGGATGAAACTTTGGCCTATTTACAAGAAATTGATAAATCGGGCAGTCGCTTTCGCGGCTTGAAAACTTATTATCCTTCGCTGGACTTGGCTTACGGCGGCTTGAAACCCGGTTCTTTGAACATTTTAGCTGCTCGACCGGCGATGGGTAAATCGGCTTTAGCTGTAAATATAGCCTGTAATGTCGCCTGCCTGGCCAAATTACCGGTAATAATTTTCAGCTTGGAGATGAGCAAACAGGAAATTTCCATCCGCCTTATGTCGGGAATCAATTTTATCAATGCTTCCGATTTCAATAAGCCGCCTTTTCCGCAGGAATTTTGGTCCAAAGTATCAGAAGCTGCCATTAAATTTTATGATGCACCGATTTATATTGACGATCGCCCCGGCATAACCCCTTTTGAAATTTTGAGCAAGGCCAGACAATTAAAATTGGAAAAAGGTTTAGGTTTAATTGTTGTCGACTATCTTCAGTTGATGCAGTCGGATAATCGCAGTGATTCGAGACAACAGGACGTTTCCGATCTTTCACGTAATCTCAAACTTTTAGCCAAAGAACTGGAAGTGCCGGTAATTGCCCTCTCGCAGCTTTCACGTGCTTGTGAAGCCCGGCAGAATCGCCGGCCGATATTATCGGATTTGCGGGAGTCAGGTTCAATTGAACAGGATGCCGATACGGTAACTTTTATTTATCGTGATTCTTATTACAAAGAAAAAGAAGAAGGCATTACGGAAAATTCTGCTGTTAGTGAGGCGGAGATTATTATTGCCAAAAACAGGCACGGAAAAACAACAACTGTTAAGTTGAACTGGATGCCGGATTATACATTGTTTACCGAGAACAGCAATTTGGAGGCGCCGCCTGAAGCCCATAATCAGGATTTTGACGAATTTACACCCGATAAATTGAGCCCGAACTTTTTGCCGCCTGTAAGCTCCGAAACTGCGGACACTTCGTCTACAGCCGAAGAAGTCGTACCGGATTTACCTTTTTGACGTTGCTCAGGCAACAAGTGGAGGCTGGGCATTAATATGGCCGATAAATTGACGAAAAAATTTTTAGAGCAGTTAAATAATTTTGTAAAAGACAGACAACCGGAAAAAATTTGGCTTGCCTGTTCCGGCGGCCCCGATTCACTAGCTCTGCTTTGGCTTTTAGCTGATAATTTGCCGCCTGAGATAAGTTTGAACGTTTTACATGTTTGGCATAATTTACGTGCGGAAGCGGAAGCGGAATATTACAAATTAGCTGCCTCTTTACCTAAGCGAGTGCAGAAATTTCAGGCTTTTTATGCTGACGTTAAGGCCTATGCGCACGATTGCAATTTAAGTGCTGAAGTTGCTGCCAGAGAATTAAGGCGTTCAGCTTACGCATATTGTACGAACGGGGAAGAAAAAGCATATGTCTGTTTGGCTCAACATGCCGATGATCAGGCCGAAACAATAATTTTACACGCCTGTAAGGGGAGCGGTATGAACGGCTTATGCGGTATAGCTTCTCTAAAAAGACATTTAACGGCGCCTGAAACTGTAAAACAGATTAAAAACGCCGGTTACTTAAAACTCGTTACGGGAACTTGCGCAACCGAGAGACAATTTAGTGAGTTAAGTGCTTCAACTCTGAACAACGCCTGCTTTTATACGGCCTGGCGTCCGCTATTACCTTTATTGAAAAAGGAATTACTTGAATATGTTAAAGCCCGCAAACTCAATTATTCAGTGGATCGGACCAATTATGACCCTCATTATGAGCGCAATTTTATTCGTCTGCAGCTTTTACCGGCTTTAACTGAGCGCTTCCCGCAGACTGTCGAAAAATTAGGTAATTTGGGCGCTACGGTTGAGCGTACTTTGCAAGCGACAGATTATTTGTTGGCGAATAATGCACAGATAAAAAAAGTCAGGGACTTATCCGATGTGCAAAAATTGGAGGCGGGAGAAAAAGTTTTGGCTTTATCTTTTCTTGCAGCGGATAATAAAAGCGATTTTTTAACTTTGCCCGAAACTGTTCGCAACCTTTATTTAGAACGGCAACTGCATAATAAATTCCCGGATTTGCTTTTATCACGCACACAATACAATAACATACAGCGTTTATTTAATCTTGCTCTCTACCGTCCTTGTAAAGATTTACGGCTTATAATTTTACGTAAAGATTGTTTAATGTTGCTTATCGATCGTCTGCTGTTAATATATTCGTCGCCGCACTTTAATTTTTCGCACGCGTCGTTTGACCGGTCGCTGATATATAAGAAGTGTCGAAAATATTTTTTAGAACATTATGCCGTGCTTTTACCTTTAAAATCCAACTGGCGAAGTTATTACCGCCTAAGCGGAGAATTGCCCGAAAATATGTGCCTGCGTACCATGCTGCCGGGTGATTATTTTAACGTAAACACCGCAAATTCCTGCAAGCATCGGCTACTTAGCGATTATTTGCACAAAAGCAACTTACCGGAATTTCTCTGGCCGGAATTAATGGTTCTTTCCGAGAAAAATAGCCGACATTTGTACCATCTGTTTTACAAAAAATTAACAAAATGGCAGACCTTCTCTTTATTATCAAATGACAAAAAACTGTAGTCGCAGGCTATTTGTGTTAAAATTAGACGTACTTCGGTTAAAGGAGAATAGGCATGACTCAGAATAGGTTACCAGGTAAATTTTCGGAAATTGGCGGTATGTATCCGGCACATTTGCTGATCAGTCAGGACGAGTTGACAGCTATGGTACAACGTTTAGGTAAACAAATTACGGAAGATTATTGCGGGAAACAAATTTTATTGGTTTCTATATTGAAAGGTTCCTTCATTTTTTGCAGCGATTTGGTACGGGCGATTGATTTGCCGACGACAGTGGAATTCATGGCATGCAGCTCCTATGGTGACGGTACGAGCAGCAGCGGTAAAGTTAAAATTATTAAAGATCTGGATTGTGATATTAAAGATAAGCATGTAATACTGGTTGAAGATATTGTAGATACGGGATTAACTTTAAGTAAGTTAAAGGAAGTACTGTCTTTACGTCATCCGGCCAGCTTGAAGATTTGTACGGCGTTCGATAAACCTGTTAAACGTAAAGTTGAACTCCATCCGGAATATGTAGGTATTGAAGTCCCGGATGAGTTTATTATCGGTTACGGCCTGGATTATCAGAATTACTATCGTAATCTGTCGGAAATTTATGCCGCCAGACCGGTAGAAAATTAAATTGGAGTTGTTATGTTTGAGAAAGAAAAACGAAAAACTAAAGGCATAAGACCTAATATCGGCACTTTTCTGTTGCTGATTCTGTTTGCGTTCATTGCAATATACTACTTTATGGGTGATAAAGAACCGGACACCGATTTGTCTGCAATTTTACAGTTGGTGGATGACGGTAAAGTCCAACATGTAGATATTGTTAATAATAAGATTTCCGTTAAATTGATTGATACGCGAAAAACCAAGCAGCCGGAGACAACTGTCGCCGGAACTTCATCGGCTTCCTCGAACAACGATTCTTTGCTGAATATATTGGCTAATAACAAGCAGACGGACAAAAATAAAATTGTTCTGGACGGCAGAACGATAAATAAGTATGTTTCACCTAACTGGATGAATTTATTACTTGAAAAGTTGGAAAAGGCCAAAGATAAATACGGCTTGACCTATAACTATACCGAACCTATAAGTCTCGGAGCCATGACCAATGTTATATTAATTTTGGTAATGTTGGGTCTGTTGGCATTTTCCATGTGGAATTTATTCTTCCGGCAGATGGGCGAAGGGAAAAACCCTCTGAACTTCGGCGGCAGTAAAGCAAAAAGAGTTGATTTGAGTACCGACCCTGTGACTTTTGCCGATGTGGCCGGCGCCGATGAAGAAAAAGGTGAAATGCAGGAAATTGTCGATTTCCTGAAAAATCCGCAAAAATATTATGCTCTCGGAGCTAAAATTCCGCGCGGTGTCCTTTTAGTCGGCCCTCCGGGTACCGGTAAGACTTTGTTGGCCAAGGCTGTCGCGACGGAAGCAGGTGTACCTTTTTACACCATTTCCGGTTCCGATTTCATGGAAATGTATGTCGGTGTCGGCGCTTCCCGTGTCAGAGAGATGTTTAATGAAGTTAAAAAACATACGCCGGCGATTATATTTATTGATGAAATTGATGCTATCGGTCGTCAGAGAGGCTCCGGTTTAGGCGGCGGCCATGATGAAAGAGAGCAGACTTTGAATCAGATCCTGGTTGAAATGGACGGTTTCAGTTCAACTCAGGGAATTATAGTTATGGCGGCCACTAACCGCCCCGACATTTTGGATGCGGCCTTGACCAGACCCGGTCGTTTCGATCGGCAAATTACCGTTTCACCGCCAGATATTCAAGGGCGTGAGGATATTTTGGCAGTACATGCCAAAGGCAAAAAACTGGCCAAGGGTATCGACTTACGTGAGATTGCTCGTATTACTCCGGGCTTTACAGGTGCCGATTTGGCTAATTTGCTGAATGAAGCGGCATTGTTGGCGGCGCGTAAAAATGCCAAAGAAATTACATATTTTGATATTCAGGATGCAATATTCAAAGTGATGCTCGGACCGGAGAAGAAAAATCGCATTATGAGCGAAAAGGAGAGAAGTATTACAGCTCACCACGAAGCCGGTCATGCCATTATGGTGCGGGCCATGAGTGAAACTGAAAGAGTTGAACGCGTTTCTATAATTTCAGCCGGTCAAGCAGGAGGATATACAGCCCATAAGCCCTTTGAAGATCTGTATTATGCCAGCAAGGATCATTTGTTGCAGAATATTATGATTGCTCTGGGCGGTCGCGGTGGCGAACAATTGATTTTCAAACAAATAACTACCGGTGCTTCCAATGATTTGGAAAGCTGTAACAAGTTGGCCCGAAAGATGGTTACCGTTTACGGTATGGCCGAGCATATGGAAAATCTGGTATTCACGGAATCAGACGATATGTTTATGGGCCACGGTATCGGGCACAGTCACAGCTTCAGTGAACATACGGCACAACTTATCGACAACAATGTTAAAGAAATAATTGATGCAGCTTACAAGCGAGTTATGACCTGCTTAAGTCAGCATGAGACGGCTTTGCGGAAAATTGCAGAGCGTTTGTTGGAAGTGGAACGTATTGATGAGGTAGAGTTTGAAATCCTTTATTTGGAGAACACACCGCCGGAGATTTTAGCTTTGGATGCTGTTAACCTTGGAAGAGAGCAGATGATTAAAGACGGCTTGTTGCCGACCAAGGATAATTTAGCGGAATTCAAGGAAAAGTATGCGGCCCAAAAGGCTGAAACCGAGAAGAAAAGAGCTATGGCGCAATTGCAGGCTGCTGAAGTTCCCGATTTAACTGAAGCTTAAAAATAAATCGGCGGCTGTTTGCCGAAGCGCAATAAGCGTAATAAAAAGCACATGGACTAACCATTAACGGTAATTTCCATGTGCTTTTTCATTTATCTTATCGGCAATTATCGGCAAGCGACAAGAGCAATAAGACTGTTGTTATAATTTCTCGTCAGCCAATCTTTGACCGACAGCTCTGACTTCCTCCGGCCCTAAAAATAGGACCAAATCACCGGGGTGACACAATTCCGATAAACGCTTTTTTATCTGCTCATAATCCGGTTGCAATTCCGCATGCCCGCCGGCAGCATTGATCGCGTCGACCAGCATTTGCGAGCTGACACCGAAATTGCTCTGCTCCCGGTCGCTGAAAATATTCATGAACAGAACATGCTCCGCATTTTTCAAGGCATCGACATAATCCGGGAAAAGATTCTTTACTCGACCGTAGGTTAACGGTTGATAAACAACATAGCGATGTTTGTACGGCAGCTTGGCGGCAGCCATAATTGTAGCTTTAGTTGCTGTCGGATGATGGGCGTAATCGCCGACAATCGTCGCTCCCCGGAAAGTTCCTTTAACTTCAAAGCGCCCGTCAGCGCCGTGAAATTCAGCCAAAGCTTTGACTATAGTTTCAATATTGGCGCCGTATAAATCGGCTGCCGCTAAAGCCGCCAAAGCATTCAGGACATTATGGCGTCCGGGAACTTGTAATTTTACTTTCGTTAAGAATTGGCCCTGTTTATAAAAATCGAACTCGGGATAGCCGGCGTTATAAGTTAAATTAAAAGCCGCATAATCAGGTAATTTATGTTCCGCCCACATTCTTACCAATTCATCTTCACTTGTATTTTTAATTTCAGGATAATTGTCCGAATCTATGATATTGAAACTGTAAAGATTAACGTGGCCGTTTGCTTTTTCCGCCCGCATACGAGCAGCAGCTTCCAGACATTTATCAATATGCTTACCTCGATCGAGCACAATCAGCTGACCGTCTGCCGGAATATTGGCGATAAAGCGGGCAAAGCAATTGATGAGATTGTCCATGGTTTTGAAATAATCCAAATGATCATTGTCAATGTTCAATAAAATAGCTGTACTGCTGCGGAAATTGAGTAAACTGGAATTATATTCACAAGCTTCCGAGATTAAAAGCTCTCCCGGTTTACCGGAACGAACTGTGGAACCGTTAAAAGCACTGAATTCCGCTCCCAAATGTACGGACGGATCGAAGTTATCCGCAATCAGCATGGAAGATAACATGGAAGTTGTTGTCGTTTTACCGTGAGTGCCGGCGACATTAATCACTTTGTTGTAATATCTTGTCAACCAGCCGAGAAATTCCGCCCGATCGATAATCGGAATACCTAATTCCTCGCAACGATTCAATTCCGGATTAGGCCGTTTAATAGCAGCCGTATAAATAGCAGCATCAGGGCCGAAATCATCAATCCACATACTATGGTGACTGTAATGAATAGTAATATTTAATTCTTTACTTAAGCGATCTGTTCGATCATTCTCGTGCGGATCAGAGCCGGCAACTTCATAGCCCAAATTGTGCGCCATAATAGCCAGACCGCTCATACTTATACCGCCGATGCCGACAAAAAACAAACGCGCATTGGCCGGTAAATCTTTTAATGAGTGTGGATGCATTGTTTCCATAGAAAAACCTCTTTCTTTTATAATGATAACATATGTAAGGAACTTTGAATTGCCGGCGATATTTTTAGTATAATAAGCGGAGAGCAAAGAGGGGTAGAAGACAGTGATTAAATACCGTGTGATTGCTATTTCAGAGACGGGAGCAGTCAGAGATAACAATGAAGACAATCTTTATCTTAATAGTGAATGGCGTCATGGCAGTGAAGTCAATGTACCTTATTGGCACTATTTGGATAAGACTGCAGACGCCTCATTGTTTGTTGTTTGTGACGGTATGGGGGGAGAAAGTTACGGCGAAGAGGCTTCATTAATTGCAGTTTCCGGTTTATCGGCCGTAGAAGACCGCTTAATTCACTCTTCCAAGCAGGATTTTGCAGAATTGATGCAGAGTTACCTGCTTATGGTTAATCAGGAAATATGCAATCGCATACGGGCGCATCACGGATTGAGAATGGGTACGACATTTTCTTCGCTGCTTATTCGCCATCGGACTGCCCGCTGTATTAATTTGGGCGACAGTCGAATTTATTTGTATCGTCGAGACAAGTTGAGACAATTGACGGTCGACCAGACGCAAGCCCAGAAATTGGCGGATTTAGGTCTGATCAGTCAAAGTGAAGTTAAAACGCATCCGGAGCACAATCGTCTGGTGCAGCATCTTGGTATATTTCCAAATGAATATAATTTGGAACCGGCTTTATCACCTGAAATCGAATTGGCCATAGGCGACTGCTTCCTTTTATGCAGTGACGGATTAACCGATATGTTGTCGGACGAAAATATTCGGAAAATTTTATCTACGAGTAAAGATATTAAATTGGCGGCGGAAGATTTGGTCCAGAAAGCGATAATTGCCGGCGGTAAAGATAATATAACCGTTATTCTGTTGCGAATAGATAATATTAGTGACGAAAGACTGATGAAAAGCGGGCGGATTAAAACGGTTGCGCCGATGCAAGCAGCGGCAAAATCGGTTCTTAACTTGGAAGATACGCGGCAAAATCCTTTAATGAAGATGCGCCTGAATGAAAATTTATTGCATAATTTTCCGGCAGCGTCGATGCTTGATACCGGCGCAACAGGTGCGGACGGACTTGCAGATGAGGTTGAGACGGAGTTCAAGCATTTAAGTAAGGGTATCAGTAATTTTGACTTGTTGCAGCATCCTTATTTGGATTTTCAGAAGTTGGAAGAACAACAGGCTTTACAGGAAGCGGATAAACATGAAAAACAGTTGTTACAGGAAAAAATGCTGCAGACTCAAAATAATGACCGCGTTAAACAGCACGATACTGTTGTCGATACTGTGGTCAATATGGGTGAAAACAAGGGCAGCAATATTTTAATCAGTCGAGTATCGGGCAATAATGCCTCAGCCAGCACTTTAAGCTTTTTTGATGAAAATCGTACTTTGACGGAACCGATTACTACCGATGATTTGCAACGCTTCAATCAAGCTCGGGAAGCTGCCAGAAGAAGACAGATGGCCCAGCAGTTGAAAGAGAAAAAACCGGATGGGGGCAAATACATCAGTCGCAATCTGCCGTATGTCACCCAAGCGTCGCCGGCTCAAACTAAGGGTAACTTTTCGGTAATTTGGCGCTTGATTTTGGCTTTGCTCGTTGTTATCGGTTTGGCGGCTTTTATATATTATCTGTATCGTGTTTATGACTTTAATGTTGTTCTGTTTCTGCAAGATTTGTTCAGTTAGGCCGCTTGTCATGTGACGATGGTAACAATAATAAAATTAGTTAAAATAATTGTGTCAAAAATATAAACTTGTGCTATAATGGTGAAAATTACCGAACGGGGGACTTTCTATGTCGTTTATCGGAAATAGCATACGTAATTACTGTGTCAATTATTTTAATTTTAAAGGGCGGACAGGACGAGCCGAATTTTGGACAATAACACTGATTTTAGTTGTTATGAGTGTTTTGTTGAATAGTTTGAGTTCTTCCTTGCAAACGCTTTTCAACCTTTTAACAATTATTCCAACTATGGCAATGGTTATGCGGCGTGCAAATGACTCTAATCTAAGTAAAGTCGTAGTTGTTTTATATTATGTTTTTTCTTTCATGGGCGTGATTTTAATACTTGTATCCTTATCCGCCGTAGCCGCCGTAACCATGTTTTCCCATGGCTTGAGCTCCAACTCTACAGGAGTTTATACTGTAATTTCTCTGATTTTAATTTCTTTTTTTACTATAGTCTCTACAATCATCGCCATTATTTTATGGCTGGTAATAGCCTGCCGTAAGACAAGGGAAATTCCTTCTTCTACCAAGGATTCTGCCGCACATTTTGCCACGGATTTCACCACGGATTCTTCTACGAATTCCACCACGGATCGGGATAACATTAATCAATAGATTAAGCAAATTTAATTACTGTCGCTTATTAACCTGTAATCTGCCGGGATATTCGCTGCTGTGATTATGCTTTGCCTCATCTGAATAAAATTGATGGAGAGAATTATGCGGAAAAATTTTTCATTAACATCCACATTACAAGTAAGTTTGCTGCTTTTCGGCTTTTTTTTCGGAGCGGGAAACTTAATATTCCCGCCGTTGATGGGAAAAATGGCCGGAACGGAATTTTTGCCGGCAATCAGCGGCTTTGCTATTACCGCAGTTTTATGTCCGGTACTCGGTATTTTTTCCGTTGCTAAAATGGACGGTATGGACAATTTGGCGAAACAGGTAGACAAGTATTTCGGTTTGCTGTTCCCTTTGGTTATTTGTTTGGCTATAGGCCCGGGATTAGGTATACCGCGTGCCGGCAGCGTTCCTTTTGTGATGGCTTTGGAGCCTTTATTGCCGCCGGAAGTATCGTTACCTGCAGCCAGAGCCTTGTATACTGTAGTATTTTTTGCTATTGCTTTCTGGCTCTGTATTTCACCGGGAAAAATTGTACGGCGCGTCGGCAAATTTATTACGCCGCTGCTGTTGCTGTTGATATGCTCGTTGTTTTTTTCAACTTGGCTGAAATTTCCGTTCAGGCAGGGATTGGCCCAAGGACCTTATGCCGGAGCTTCGTTTTTAACAGGTGTTTTGGAAGGATATAACACCATGGATGCTTTGGCGGCTTTGAACTTCGGTTTTGCAATAACTATTGCTATTAAATCGCTCAATCTCAAAGACGGTAGGCAGAACGGCCGTTTCTATACTTATGCGGCAGCCGTTATCGCCGGTACTTTTCTTCTGATCGTCTACGGTATGCTGACTTATATCGGTGTAACAACAGCCGACTTGTTCCCGACAACGAAAAACGGCGCTGAAATTTTACGGTCTGCAGCCGCTATATCTCTAGGAAAATTCGGCTATGCCTTAATGCTTTCCGTTTTCAGCCTGGCGTGTTTAACGACTTGTATCGGCCTGATTGTCTCTTTATCCGATTATTTCAGTAAGATTTGCCCTTACTTTACTTATAAAAAAATGGTGACGATTATTTGCGTTATATCATGTCTTTTAGCTAATTTCGGTTTGGATGCGATTCTGAAATTTTCTTTACCTACTTTATTTATTATGAGTCCGGTCTCCGTTGTCTTAATTTTACTGGGTATAGGGGAACGCTTTTATCGCGGCAGAAGAATTGTTTTTTCTTTGACAGTTTACGTTTGTCTGCTGTTCAGCTTTATTGATGTCTTCAATAAGGCGTCTTGGATTCCGACACTGTTGCGTGATTTTATGGATTTATTGCCGCTGAGCGAATTCAAGTTGGCTTGGTTGGTGCCGACCTTGCTGGCTTTCGGGCTGAGTTTTATCGGCGATAAGCTTTATTTATGCAGCAGATGTCGTACAGCAGGCGCTTTGGACACCAGCGAAAAAAATGAAAACTGAATAAATTGCTGAATTACGTATTATCTATAAAACAAATTATAATTATGAATAAAATATTGACAAATTTCTTATTCCTTCTAAAATAGACGTAGTGTGGTTAAGGTATGTTTACCTTTTCCGTGCGAAAATATTTTAGAAGGGATATTTATTTGCCGGTTTTCAGGCAAATAAATAGTAATGCAACAATGTTAGTTCCAATCATTTTAGGCTTAATAGTTATTGTTAACGCCTGTTTTGCTTTCACATTCGTCAAAGATTTGCTGAAGCACAAAAAAGAAACAGCGGCCGAACCGGGCAACCCGGTTGTCATGGCAATCGCCACATTCTTGATTTTCCTGCTTTCAACATTCGGAATTTCCGATTTTGCTATCGGTTCATCTTTGTATCCGAAAGCTAAATGGGTTAGCGACAAGAAATTGCCGGGTACATTGAACACTGAATGTGTTATACCGGTTGCCGTTATGGCTTTAGCCTATATTTCATCAATTAAAGTTGGTTTAATTACATTAGCTACAGCTATTGTTTGCCAAGTTATCGGTGCTTATGTCAGCCCTCGTTATGTTACGAAATTACCCACCAAGGTAATTAAAATTTTCGTATCAATCGGTTTAATTGTAGCCGCAATTTTGATTTTAGCCGGCAAATTCGGTTTGTATCCTGCAGGCGGCAATGAGAGTGCACTTACAGGTGGCAAGTTGATTTTATTTGCAGTTTTGTGCCTCATTTTCGGTGCGTTTAACAATATCGGCATCGGTTCATATCCTTTAACTATGGCTACAGTTTACGCTTTAGGCATGGACCCGGGTGTAGCATTCCCGATTATGATGGGTGCCTGCACATTCTCAGTTCCTATCGGTTCAATGCAATTCGTCAAGCTTGATTCATATAGCCGCAAAATAACGTTATTTACTTCCACTTTCGGTGTCTTGGGCGTATTGGTAGCCGCTTTTGTTGTTAAGAGTTTGAATACGGCAGCTTTACAATGGATAGTAGTTGTAGTTGTCCTTTATTCTGCTTTTACCATGATTCAAAGTGCTGTCAAAATGAACAGGGAGGAAAAGAAAAATGCAGAAAATTAGAATTCTCAGCGCAGCTGATATTAAAAAAGTTATGTCGATGAAGGATGCAATTGCCGCCGATAAAGTGGCTTTGCAGGTTTATTCTGAGAAAAAGTGCAACATTCCTTTGCGTGCCAATTTGAACATTCCGGAATATGACGGTCAGAGTCTTTACATGTATGGTTATGTTGCTCCCGCCAAAGCTTCCGGTGTTAAAATCGTTTCAGTTTATCCGCATAACATTGAAAAAGGCTTAACCAGTGTCCCGGCTACTATGGTGGTTTTGAACAGCGAGACAGGTGAAGTTAACTGTTTGATGGACGGTACTTACCTGACACAATTAAGAACAGGTGCTGTAGCCGGTGCAGCAACAGATGAATTGGCAAGAGAAGATTCTCATGTCTTTGCTCTGTTCGGCACAGGCGGACAGGCTGAAAGTCAGCTGGAAGCAGTTTTGAATGTTCGTCCGATCAGAGAAGTTAAGGTTTTCGATATTTCTGCGGAACGGGCACAAGCTTTTGCCGCCAAAATGCAGGCTGAATACGGGCAGAAGTTTAATGTGGAAATTAAAGCTGTCGCTTCTGCGGCTCAGGCCTTGGAAGATGCGGATATTGTTACAGCTGTTACTACGGCTAAAAAAGCCGTTTTTGACGGTTCCTTGTTGAAACGCGGCGCTCATGTTAACGGCGTAGGTTCCTATACTCCGGATATGGCGGAAATCCCGGAATATGTTCTTACTCATGCCGGCAAGGTTTATGTTGATACTTTTGACGCTGTGAAAGAATCCGGTGATATTATTCAACCGATTAAAAACGGTGCCTTCAAGGAAACACAAATAACCGGTGAATTGGGCGAGAAATTGGCCGGATTCAAACCGGGAAGAAGTTCACAGGACGAATTGACTTTCTTTGAAACAACAGGCAGTGCCGTCTTGGATTTAGTGGTCAGCCAAAAAATTTATGAGGCTGCCGTCAAAGCCGGTATCGGTCAAGTTATTACATTGTAATTTCGGGAAACTTAATCTCGCAGACTAATACTACGAATCCTCTTTACCGTGCCGGTAAAGAGGATATTTTTTTGCCAGAGTACTGAATTTTTTTGGCTTTAGCGTTATAATGACAGAAGTTAAATATTTGCAAGGAGGAAGCAGCTGTGCCGCAATTAATTCTCGGATATTTTAATTCAGTACGGGCGGCAATAGATAAGGCCGTAGCAGTTTTCCTTCTTATCATTGTGCAATTTAAGATTGCACGTCTTAAGTACGGAGCGTCGCATTGATTATTGCGATTGTGTACTGTACGAAGTCATAAGTATTTCAGAAAATTTTATATTCAGCGCTGACAGCCTTTTCGGAGCTTGCTCTGAAGTGGATGTTTTGAATTTAATTTTTTCTAAATTCTTTTTCCTGAACAATTAGAACGGAGGTGAATGATATGGGACTTGATGATAGCCATAGTCGACGAAAAAACCGGCAGCATAAATTACATGGAATTTCGGACGTACCGTATCATTCCTGTAAGATTACCTGCCTCGAACTGATTGGAGGTAAGAAGAATGCAAATATTAAAAAAGAACAGTTCAATTACGCAAAATGCCAAAAAGGCAGCCATTCTCTCAGCTTTGAAAGTCAATTTGAAGATTTTGGCGGCCGCCTCAGTCTCTGAAGTTTTAGCAAAACTGCACAGCAATATAAACGGCTTGTCTGAGGAAACGATTGCAGAAAGTTTAAGGGAACACGGGAGCAATGAAGTTACCCGCGAGAAAAAACCGTCTCTGTTTAAGCAATTAGTCAATGCCTTTGTTAATCCGTTTACAGCTATCTTATTCTTTTTGGCCTTGGTTTCTATTCTGACAGATATGGTATTCCCGTATTTTTCTCTGTTTGCAAGTGAACCGGAAGATTTTAACCCTCTGACTGTAATAATTATTTTTACCATGGTCATAATTTCCGGTACATTACGCTTTATTCAAGAAGCTAAAAGCGGTGATGCCGCTGCCAAACTGTTGGCCATGATTACGACAACCTGCACCGTTATGCGGGAAAAGGAGAAAAGAGAGATACCTTTAGATGAAGTTGTTGTCGGAGATATAGTCCATCTTTCAGCCGGTGATATGATTCCGGCGGATGTACGAATTATCAGTGCCAAAGATTTATTTATCAGTCAATCGGCACTGACCGGCGAGAGTTTACCGGTTGAAAAAACAGCCGATATCTGTACACAGAATGTCTCACTAACTGAATATCCCAATATTGCCTTTATGGGCAGCAATGTTATTTCAGGCAGTGCGATAGCTGTAGTTATTGCTGTCGGTGACCATACTTATTTCGGTTCCATGGCTTTGAACGTCAATCAGGCTCCGGTTGAAACCAATTTTACCAAAGGCGTCAACGCCGTTTCGTGGGTTCTGATCCGTTTCATGATGGTTATGGTTCCTTTAGTCTTTGTTATTAACGGTTTAACCAAGGGTGACTGGTTAGCAGCCTTCCTTTTCGGTATTTCCATCGCCGTCGGACTGACACCGGAAATGTTGCCGATGATTGTTACAACTTGCCTGGCCAAGGGTGCCGTTTCTATGAGTAAGAAAAAAACCATTGTCAAGAATCTTAATTCTATTCAGAATTTCGGAGCTATCGACATCTTATGCACGGATAAAACGGGAACTATAACTCAAGACAAAGTTGCCTTGGAATATCATTGGAATATGCAGGGCAAGGACGACTTACACGTCCTGCGGCAGGCGTACCTCAACAGCTATTTCCAAACCGGTTATAAGAATTTGATGGATCTGGCGATTATTCGTAAGACCGAAGAAGAAGAGGAACAAAATACCGCTTTGCTTGATTTGTCGGAGAATTATACGAAAATCGATGAAATTCCTTTTGATTTTACTCGTCGCCGTTTGACCACCGTTGTTGAAGATAAACAGGGAAAAACGCAAATGATAACCAAAGGTGCGGTCGAAGAAATGCTGAAAATTTGTCGCTTCGTTGAATTGGACGGGCAGGAAGTGGAATTGAGCGAGAATGAACGTTGCCGCATTCAACAAACTGCAAACGATTTGAACGATAAAGGTTTTCGCGTTTTGCTGCTGGCTAAGAAAAACAACCCTTCCGTTGTCGGCAATTTCGGTGTTAAAGATGAAATAGATATGGTTTTAATCGGGTATCTGGCATTTTTGGATCCGCCGAAAGAATCAACAGTTCCGGCTATTAGAGCCTTGTTCGCGCACGGAGTAAAAACTAAGATTCTGACCGGTGATAACGATAAAGTAACACGGGCTATATGTAAACAGGTCAACATTAATTATAAAACCATGCTTTTAGGCTCCGATTTGGAAAAAATGGATGATACGGAACTGGCGCTCGCGGTCGAAAAAACGGATGTTTTTGCCAAATTAACACCTGATCAAAAAGCCAGGGTAGTAACGGTATTGCGCAATAATAATCATATTGTCGGATTCATGGGCGACGGCATTAATGATATTGAAGCTATGAAATCTGCAGATATCGGTATTTCTGTTGACAGTGCCGTGGATGTAGCTAAAGAAACGGCAGATATTATTTTGTTGGAAAAAGATTTGATGGTCCTGGAGGAAGGCATTGTTGAAGGCAGAAAAACTTATGCCAACATGATTAAATACATTAAAATGACCGCTTCTTCCAATTTCGGTAATATGTTTTCCGTCCTTGCCGCCAGTGCTTTGCTGCCGTTTTTGCCGATGATGAGTTTGCATTTGATTTTATTGAATTTAATTTATGATCTTTCCTGTACGGCAATTCCCTGGGACAATGTCGATGAAGAATTTATTTTGCAACCGAAAAAGTGGGACGCTTCCAGTGTCGGCAATTTTATGATTTGGATTGGACCGACAAGCTCGATTTTCGATTTTACAACATATATTTTTATGTATTTTATCATTTGTCCGATGTTTGTTTCCCACGGCATCTTATTCAATGATTTGCCGGCCCATTTCAGCGGAACGGAATTGGCCCACCTGCAAGATCTGTACATCGGTTTATTTCAGGCCGGTTGGTTTGTTGAATCCATGTGGAGCCAAACTTTGGTTATTCATATGATTCGTACTCCGAAACTGCCTTTCATTCAAAGCAGAGCTTCCTGGAGCTTAACGACATTGACCTTGTTGGGAATTTCGGTTTTGACGATTATCCCGTTTACAGCAATCGGCAAAGCTTTAGGTTTTGTCGCTTTACCGGCAGCATATTTTGCTTATCTTATTCCTTGCATTTTGTTCTATATGTTGTTGGCTACAAGTTTGAAAAAAGCGTATGTAAGACGCTACGGTGAATTATTATAGGAGGTACTTTATTATGAGTTTTAGACAGCTGTGGATATATTTATTCGGCACAAGCGAGTGGTTGGGCTTGGATATCGGCTTTTATGTTTCGTTGGGCTTAGTTGTCCTGTTAATTATTTTGATGAATATTGTGTTCTGGTCGCTTAAACCTTTAAATCCTCCTACCGCCACCGACAAGGTTCCTGTTTCCGCTGTGAAGCGCGAGCAGGAAGAAGAGAAATAAAAAGTAAAGTAAAAGGACTGTTTCTTGCATAAAACAGTCCTTTCGTTTAATATGCGGGTAGACGGTCTATTGAGGGGGATTAGAGATGCAAGCCATTTATTATAATTACTATCCGAATTTTTTGTATGTAAATCAATATACATTTTCGCGCAAATGGATTTATCCTGTTAATCGTATACCTTTTTCACTTTTACGTTATATAGTTAAAGGCAGTGCCGATTTTATCTTGAATGGAGAACATTACGATGTAAAAAAGGATGATGTTTTTTATATCCCTCAAGGAAGCGAATTGGCATGTACGGCCAAAGAAGATTTTACTTTTATAAGCATAAGGTTTATTGATTCTATCCAGTTGCAATCTGCGGCTATGTTGCAAGAATTATGGAATATACCTACAGGAATTAACTATTCGGATAAACCTGAAATGTATGAGTGGTTTCATCATATATGGCAAAGCGCAATCAGCAAAAATAATTACAAAATGTTGGAAATAAGAGGCTATTTAAATTTAATATGCGCTTCATTGGCACAAAGAGCAGTTGCATCGGAAAATCGTGATGACAATAAACAGGAAAAAGCTGAAGTAGAAGAGGATCAGGTAGACTTAAATTCTTTTTGCGACATAAAAACACTACAATTAAGAGCTGAAAAAACTTCGATTAAAAATGATCCGCGTATTACAGCCTTGCTGGATTATATAATTTCTCATCCCGATGAAAATTTTAACAGTACACAGTTATGTAAAATGGCTGATGTAAGCGAAAGTACACTAAGGAGATTATTTAAAATTCAAACCGGAAAAACTATATATGAATATGTTCTTGAGACAAAAATGAATAATGCGGCCAGAAGATTGTTGATAACTGCTGATACAATTGAAACCATTGCTTATGATTTAGGATACGAGTCTCCAAGTTATTTCAGCAAATGCTTTAAGTCCAATTTCGGCGTTTCGCCCAAAGAATATCGTAAATTGGCACACGAAAGCTAATTTGTGCAATATGCACAAAAATCTTAAAGCGAAAATTGATATAATGCATTAATACGACCATAAAATGAGCGTATAATTATAGAAATTGCTGCTTTTTCCTCTATTACTTAGTGCAATCTGAAATTAGAATTGTTCATAGAGATTGATACTGATTACATTAATCTTAAAAAACTCTCAAGGAGAATGAACAATGAAAAAGGCATTATCTTTAGTATTATCGCTTGTGTTGTTGGGAACTACACTTGTTTCCTGTCACAATAAATCTAATAATACAGTAACCGGAAGCCGGCCTGAAAAAAGTAAGTTGCAGGGTGAAATAGTTTTTTGGCATTCATTTGCGCAAGGACCTCGCTTAGAAAAAATTCAGGCTGCAGCTGACGCCTTTATGAAAGAAAATCCTGAAGTTAAAATTAAAATCGAGACATATTCATGGTCCGATTTTTATACTAAATGGACAACCGGTTTAGCGTCAGGTAATGTACCTGATATCAGCAGTGCATTGTCTTCACAAGTTGTAGAGATGATTGATGCCGATGCAGTAAGTCCTTTAGATGATGTTATTGATAAAATTGGCAGAGACAAGTTTTATGAAAAAACATTAACGGAATTAAAATCGGACAATAAAACTTACGGTATTCCTTTGTATTCCAATACACAAGCAATGTGGTATCGTAAAGACTTATTGGAAAAATATAAGTTATCAGTTCCGGAAACTTGGGATGAGTTGTATAAAGCGGCCAAAGTTATCGGAGAAGGTGAAAAAGGTAAGGTTTACGGACAATCATTTCCTACCGGTACTAATGATATGATGGCTACACGTTGGTTACATCTTTATATGCGCAGTGCCGGAGAGACAATGTTGAAAGAGAACGGCAAAGCCAACCTTACAAGTAAAGTTGCAATTGACGGTATTAAATATTGGCTTAAAGTTTATAAAGAGCAATCACCTAAAGAATCAATTAACTACAATATATTGGATCAGGCAACTCTTTATTATCAAGGCAAGATAGCTTTTGATTTTAATACAGGTTTCCATATCGGCGGAGTTAAAGCTAATTCGCCCGAATTATTGAAGTATATTGATTGTGCTCCTATTCCTCGTGTCAAAAAGAGCGATCCGGTAAAAGGCGTAGAAACCAGTACAATACCTTTAGTTATGTGGAAAAAATCTAAACATCCGGAAATTGTTAAAGCATTTATTGAGTTCTTCTATAAACCCGAACGTTATGTAGATTTCTTATTGTCAGTTCCTGTCGGTATGATGTCATCAATGAAAGGTGTAACGGATCAACCTAAATATAAAGAAAATGAAGTTGTTAAACAATTTGCACATGCTGATTCGGTCTTACAACAAATGCAACCGGGAAGTACGGAAATCGGTATGGAATACGGTCCGAGAGCTCAAGGCGGTTTACTGACTTCACAAAAGGTCATAGAAAATATGTTCCAAGATATTATTCTGAATAATGTAGAGGTTGAAAAAGCCGCTAAAGCAGCTGAAGATAAGCTGAATGAATTATTTTCAACAGTTGGTTAAGTTTATTATTTGAGGGCAGAGCAGGATCTCTGCCCTCCTATTGAAAGAGAAAATTTTTATGAATATAAAAAAGTTTTTTCATAAGCAGGCAATTCAGGGCTTCAGCTTTATCCTGCCGGCAGTGCTGGTATTAATAATTTTGTTGGTGTATCCCGTAGTTATAAGTGTTTTTTATAGTTTTACTTCTAAACATCTGATTAAAAGCAATTATAGTTTTGTCGGCTTCAGCAATTACGTAAAAATTTTGAGTGATCCTAATTTTTATCATGCTTTCTTTGTTTCTTTGAAATGGGTGGTATTTTCGCTACTTGGACAAATATTATTCGGTTTTACAGCAGCTTTAGCTTTGAACAAAATAAAGTTCGGTCAAAGTGTATTCAGAACATTGCTTATTATTGCTTGGGCATTTCCTTCCATTGTTATAGCACTGGCTTGGAAATGGATATTAAATGGAGTATCGGGATTTTTACCTTCATTTCTGGTAAAAATAGGAATATGTTCTGTAACGCCGGAATTTCTCAGTGACGGAAGAACGGTTTTCTGGACCTTAGTATTTATCAATGTTTGGTTCGGTGCTCCGTTGATAATGGTCAATGTTTTGAGTGCATTGCAAACTGTACCTAAAGATCAATATGAAGCAGCTCAAATTGACGGTGCCAGTTCGTGGCAATCTTTTCTCTATATAACTTTTCCCCATATTAAGATGGTTGTAGGTTTATTAGTAGTATTACGAACGATTTGGGTATTTAACAATTTTGATATGATCTATTTGTTAACCGGCGGCGGCCCTGCCAAGCTGACCGAAACCTTACCGATATATGCTTATAATGTCGGTTGGGGTTTGAAGCAATTAGGTAAGTCATCGGCAATTACAGTCTTATTGATGATCTTCCTCTTAATTGTATGTGCATTATATTTCAAATTGTTGGATAAATGGGAGAAGGAGGCAAAATAATGTCAGGTAATAAGCTTTTTCGACGTAATTGGTTAAACAAAAGTATTTGCTATTTGTACTTGAGTATATTATCTATTTTTGCAGCATTTCCTTTGCTTTGGGTTGTATTATCTTCATTTAAAAGTAAAGGTGAAATTGCAGCCAATCCTACGGCATTTTTTCCGCAAAAATTTTCTTTGGAATATTATTGGATAGTCTTAAAACAACTGAATTTTACCAATAATATAGTAAATAGTATTTTAGTTGCTTTATTTGCAACAATACTTGCAATGGCTATATCTTCTTTAGGTGCATATGGAATAGTTCGCTTTTACCCGCGGTTCGGTAAGGCTTTAACCAGAGTACTTATTACTACTTATATGTTTCCTCCGATTTTATTAGCTGTTCCTTATTCAGTTTTAGTGGGAAAGGTTGCTTTAACCAATTCTTCTATCGGTTTAATTATTGTGTATTTGTCATTTTCCGTACCATATGCGATTTGGCTTTTAGTCGGCTTTTTCCAAACGGTACCATTGGAAATTGAAGAAGCTGCCAGGGTTGACGGTGCAAGTAAAATAGGAGTTTTCTTTCAAGTTGTTTTACCTATTGTTTCACCCGGATTAGTTGCTGTGGCTGTATATACCTTTATTAACGCCTGGAATGAATTTTTGTATGCGTTAATTCTTATTAACAGCAGAAGCAAAATGACCGTATCTGTAGCTTTGAAGACTTTGGAAGGTCAAGAAGTTCTGGATTGGGGTGTAATGATGGCGGCATCGACTTTAGTGGTTATTCCTTCAGTTATTTTCTTTATGTTAATTCAAAAGAGAATTGCCGGAGGTATGGCTCAAGGTGCAATTAAATAGAAAAATAAAGTAAAAGGAGATATTAATAATGATTAGATATGGTATTGTAGGCGTAGGCTATTTCGGAGCTGAATTGGGTCGCATTATGCAGGAACAGAATGATACAGCTATTACGGCGGTATATGATCCGGAAAACGGTGAAAAAATTGCAGCAGAATTAAAATGTGCTGCTTGTAAATCTTTGGCTGATTTAGTCGAACGTCCGGATGTTGACTGTGTAATTGTGGCAACACCTAATTATTTGCATAAAGAGCCCGTAATTGAGGCGGCAAAACACGGTAAACATGTTTTTTGCGAAAAACCGATTGCTTTATCTTACAGTGATTGTGATGAGATGGTTAAAGCCTGTGAGAAATATGGCGTAGTATTTATGGCCGGACATGTTATGAATTTCTTTCACGGCGTACGTGAGGCCAAAAGAATCATCAATAAAGGAGTAATCGGAAAAGTTCTTTATTGTCATAGTGCCAGAAATGGTTGGGAAGATGTGCAGGAAAGCATTTCCTGGAAAAAAATTAGAGCTAAATCCGGCGGTCACTTATATCATCATATTCACGAATTGGATTGTGTTCAATTTATCATGGGCGGAACGCCTGAAACTGCTTATATGACCGGCGGTAATGTGGCCCATTGCGGTGAAGCTTTCGGTGATGAAGATGATATGTTATTTGTTAATTTGAAATTCAGTGATAATCGTTATGCTGTTTTGGAATGGGGTTCAGCTTTCCATTGGCCGGAACATTACGTTTTAATTCAAGGTACTAAAGGTGCTATCAAAATAGATATGTTAAATGCCGGATGTACATTAAAAGTTGATGGAAAAGAAAGTCATTTTCTGTTGCATGAATCGAAAGAAGAAGATGACGATAGAACCAGAATATATCACAGCACGGAGATGGATGGAGCTATTCAATACGGCAAGCCCGGGAAAAAACCGCCCATGTGGTTGCACGGAATAATGGTGAACGAAATGAAATATCTCAATGAGATTATGCATGGAGCACAAGCAAGTGATGAGTTCAAACCTTTGTTAACCGGGGAAGCAGCTCGTGCTGCTATAGCAACTGCAGATGCTTGTACCATTTCAATTAAAGAAAATCGGGTCGTTAAATTAAGCGAAATAATCCATAAGTAATGAAAATATAGAGGTAAGTGGTATGAAAACGTTCAAACGAACATTGATATTGCTGATGAGCGGCATTTTCTTTGCAACTTCGACGATTTTAGCTGCAGATGATAACAAACTTATAAAACGGGAATCTGAAAATTTTTCAATTACGTTGGCTGAAAATGTAACTGTTACCGGAGGCAAAGTTGTTGATGTAACAAAAAACAATCATGCAGATGAGATTATGAACTTGCAGGAAGCAACAATTGTCATATCATTTACCTCCGATTTTAATAATCCGGTACAGTCTTTATTAAGCGTCGGCAATGCAACGCCGGGTAATCAGGATCGACATAACGGAAAAGTTAATAAAGCAACAGTATATACGGTAGACGTAATGGAAAAATATTAATAGGGTTAATTGAAACTACGGCTCGGACCGGAGAAGATAAATATAAAATCAATTGGAAATATAGCTATAGATTGGATTTACCTAAATTCGGATTCTCTTATTCCTGCTTGACTGAATTACCTATGGGAGATTTGGGAATACTTTATGAAAAATATGATTCATGGTCACGTTCCGAATTGCATCTTTCAGATACGTTGCGCTATGAAACTTATACACTCAGTGAATTGACAGAAAAAATAATTAGGAGGGAAATATGCCTAATATTTGGACAAAAGATAATTTTATAAAACAGGTTGCAGGCGGACTTATTGTTTCGTGTCAGGCTTTAGAAAAGGAGCCTTTATATGAAGCGAAATTCAGCTTGATGCCTTACATGGCCAAGGCTGCTATAGCCGGCGGGGCTGTAGGTATAAGAGCAAATAGCGTCAGAGACATTAAAGCTATTCAAGCGATAACGGATTTACCTATTATAGGCATCATTAAGCGCGATTATTTGCCGGAAGAACCGTATATAACTCCGACAATGAAAGAAGTGGATGAACTGGCAGCTTGCCATATTGCCGTAATTGCTATTGATGCTACCGGGAGAAAAAGGCATGACGGCTTGGAGATCGGTGATTTTATTCGAGCAATTAAGAAAAAATATCCTAATCAGCTGTTAATGGCAGATATAAGTACTTTTTCGGAAGCTGAAAATGCAGTTGCAGCCGGAATCGATTTTGTCGGAACCACATTATCAGGTTATACGGACTATAGCCCCAAATTGGACGGTCCGGATTTTGCTTTGCTGGAACAATTAACTGCTGCTGATTATCCTGTTATAGCTGAAGGAAGAATACATACACCGGAACAGTTAAAAAGTGTATATAAATTAGGAATAATCGCGGCTGTTGTCGGTGGAGCAATTACCAGACCCCAAGAAATAACGCAGCGTTTTGTGAAAGCTATTAAATATTGATTATTTATAAATTTGAAGGAGATAGTTATGCGTAATTTAAAAAAATATCAAGGTGTATTACCGGCATTTTATGCTTGTTATGATGACAATGGAGAAATTTCTGCCGCTCGTGTCCGGGAATTGGTCAGATATTTTATTGCTAAAGGTGTTAAAGGCATCTATGTTAACGGTTCATCCGGCGAATGTATATATCAAAGTGTACAGGACCGTAAAACTGTAATAGAGGCTGTTATGGCGGAAGCCAAAGGTAAATTGACGGTTATTAATCATGTAGCTTGTAATAATACAAAAGACAGTATGGAATTAGCTGCACATTCTCAAGCACTGGAAGTTGATGCTATTGCAGCTATACCACCAATTTATTTTAAGTTACCGGAAGCTGCTATTGCCGCTTATTGGAATTCTATCAGTTCTGCCGCTCCTGATACAGATTTTATTATTTACAATATTCCTCAACTTGCAGGAGTAGCATTAACTAATAATTTGTATGCTGTTATGCGGAAAAATCCTCGTGTTATCGGCGTGAAAAATTCTTCTATGCCTGTACAGGATATTCAAATGTTCAACTTGGCAGGCGGAGAAAATTATATTGTTTTTAACGGCCCGGATGAACAATATTTAGGCGGTAGAGTTATGGGAGCCAAAGCCGGTATCGGAGGAACATATGCTGTTATGCCGGAATTATTTTTGCAGTTGGAGAAATGTATAGAAGAACAAAATTTGACAACTGCAGCAAAAATACAATATGCGATCAACGATATTATTTATAAAATGGTTTCAGGTAAATCCAATATGTATGCTGTAGCTAAAGAAATATTAAGGATCAACGAGGGAATAAATATCGGCTCAGTTAGAGAGCCGTTAACAGCTTTATTGCCGGAGGAAAAATATATAGCTGAAGAAGCTGCAGAAATGATTAATTGTGCCAGAACGAAATATGTCAAGGAGAATTGATTATGATTGTTACTGAAAGAAATAATTTTCGTCGTTATCAAAATTTAAATCCTTATTTCCCTCAAGTTTGTGATTTTCTGGAATCTACCGATTTGCTGTCATTAGCTGAAGGGCGATACGAGATTGCCGGAAATAATGTTTATGCTAATGTTATGAGCTATATTTCGGACGGTATTGCCGGTTCCGGTAAATTTGAAACACATGATAATTACCTGGATATTCACTTGGTAATACAAGGTAAGGATAAAATAGCTGTAGCAGTTCCGCGTAAGGCTAAATTAATTCAGGAATATGATAAAAATGCCGATATTGCTTTTTATCAAAGTGAAGAATTTCAAGTGATTGATTTGAATGAATTTAATTTATTGGTGGCTTTTAAAGAAGATTTTCATCAGCCTAAAATCAGGGTGAATGATGAACCGGTCAAAAAGATGGTTATAAAAGTTAAAGTTGAGTAATACAAGGAGCGGGTATGCAAATTTTAGCTATAGATATCGGCGGTACGAAAATTAAATGCGATCTTTACAATGAGTTCGGTTATTGCCTGAATAAATATTCAGAATATTCTACGGAAATTAATATGTCTTTGAAAACAAACAATATTTCCGAGCAAGTATTAAATATAGTAGATTTGTATACAAATTCTGTAAGTGTTGACGGTGTGGCAATAGCAACTGCCGGTGTCGTGGATTCTATTACCGGACGGATTTTATATTCAGGTTATACTATTCCTCAATATACCGGCACGGATTTATGCAGGACGATTAATAATAAGTATCCTCAAATCCCGGTTGCTGTTGAAAATGATGTAAACTGTGCTGCGTTGGGTGAGAAATGGCTTGGAGTTGCAAAAGATGTTTCTAATTTCGCCTTAATTACTGTTGGAACCGGAATAGGGGGAGCTATAGTTCTGAACGGTCAATTATTGCGCGGATTTTCCAATACTGCCGGTGAAGTAGGCTATATTCCTATCGGTGATAGCGATTGGCAAAGTCAAGCATCAACTACAAGCCTTTTGCAGTCATATAGTGACAAGTGTAATAAGACGGTTCTATCCGGATATGAATTTTTTGCAGACATAGCAGCCGATAAAAAAGAAGCAAAAGAATGTTTGCATGTTTTCATTGTTAATTTAGTTAAAGGATTGCTATGCATTAGTTATATTTGTAATCCTGAAATGTTGGTATTAGGCGGCGGAATAATGGAAAACAAATTATTGCTGCCGCTGATACAAGCTGAATTTTCTAAGCATGTAGTTGATTATAAATTATTTTCACCTAAAAAGATTGTTGCAGCCGAATTAGGTAATTCCGCCGGCAGATTAGGAGCAGTTTATAATTTTCTCCGTAGATGCTAGTCGAGATGCTCCTTATCTTTCTGGCAGAGACAGCATTTGCCGCATCCTACCGCAAGCTGTGACCATGTTTTTCAGACTCGGGGCAAGCTCCTTGTAAGTCCTTGTTTTCAAGCCGCAGTCGGGAGCCACCCAAAGTGCGGCAGCCGGTATAACTGCTAAGCGCTGCTTAATTGCTGTTAAAAATTCTGCGACAGAAGGGATACATTCCGAATGCACGTCATAAACGCCGAGACTGAGAGCGGCATTTAACTGCAAAAACGCCGGATTTTGCAGACAGCTTTGGGAAGTACGGCTTGCTTCCAATAAAATTACGTCAGCGTCCAACTTATCCAGCCAAGGTATTATATCGGTGTAATCGCTATAACAGATATGAGTTTGAATCATAGTTTCCGGTCGGCAGGAATTATGCAGGAACTGAAAAGCATTGACGGCGGTTTCCAAGTAAGCGGCCTGATCGGCTTTGCGCAAAGGTAATTTTTCTCTCAGGGCCGGTTCATCAATTTGAATAATTTTGCTACCTGATTTTTCTAAAGCCGTAACTTCATTTTTTAAGGCAGCCGCCAGTTGGAGAATGCTGTTTTGCGCCGGAATATCTTCTCTATTAAAAGACCAATTCACAATCGTTGTCGGACCGGTTAGAACAGCTTTTACCGGTTTGGTCGTTAAAGACTGCGCGTATTTTATCCATTTGACGGTCATAGGTTGCCGGTATTTAATGTCGTCGACAATAATCGGCGGTTTAACACAACGACTGCCGTATGATTGAATCCAGGCGTTTTGCGTTACGACAAAGCCGCTCAGTTGTTGAGCGAAAAATTCTACCATATCGTTACGCTCAAATTCCCCGTGTACTAAAACATCCAAGCCTATTTCTTCCTGGAAACGGATACACTTTTTAATCTCAGCGTAATTAAATTTTTCATAGTCACAGAGCTTAAGCAGCTGCTTGTTGTAGCGGCGGCGATTTTGTCTTACAGCTTGACTTTGGGGAAAGGAGCCGATTGTCGTGGTCGGCAGAAGCGGTAAATTTAAGCATTGCTGCTGTAATTTCGCCCTTTGTTCGTAAGTTGCTTTGGTCTGCAGAGGCAAAAGTTTCACTTGATTTTTCGCAGTGTTGACAGTCGGAGTGACAGCTGTGCTGTCTGCGGCCGGATCAGCGGTAGCCAGTTCCTTTAATAGCAATAGTTCCCGGATTTTTTCTTCGCCGAAGGCCAATTTTTCTTTTAGCGCCGGCGGCAGATTTTTTTCGCCTGTCAGACTGTAAGGTACATGTTGCAAAGAGCAGGAACTTTGGAGGACGAGGTTGATACCCTGTAATTGCAAGTTTTTAATTAAATTTAAGCTGGTAGTATAAGAGTTACGCCAAACATTTCTGCCGTTTACAATTCCGGCAAATAATATTTTGTCGGTCGGAAAAGGAGTGGAACTTACAAGCTGCAGAGTTTTTTCGCCCTCGACGAAATCTAAGCCCAAAGCGTCAAAGTCAAGCTTTATCAGGTCGTCATAACAATCACGAACGTCACCGAAATAAGTTTGCAGCAGTATTTGCAACTTTCCTTTCCCGGCCAACAGTTCAGAATAAAGCTTTTTTAATAAATTCAGATCTTCCTGCTGCAAGTCTAAGGTCAAGGCCGGTTCGTCCAATTGTAATAACTCGACTTTCTCCTGTTGACAGCAACGGAAAAATTCAAGATAAGCCCTGATTAAGGCGGGAACGTAGGTAGCGGGACCTTTAGAGCCGTTATATGCAGATAATTTCAATAAGGTGAAAGGCCCGAGCAGTAAAAGCTTTTTCTTTAGTTGATAGGAAGCTGTTTCCCGATATTGTGCCAGCGGAGTTTGACTTACAAGTTTGATATCGCAATCGTCGGAAAATTCCGGAACTATATAGTGGTAATTGGTGTTAAACCATTTTTTCATAGCTAAAGGAGCGACAGTTCCTTTTTCATCCCGATAACCGCGTGCCAAAGCAAAATAAGTATCAAGGGCGGATAAGCCGAGACGGCGATAACGGGTAGGAATAATATTAAACAAGCAGGCGGTATCCAATACGGTATCGTATAGGGAAAAATCATTAATTGTCAAATAATCCAAAGAGCCGTCAACTTGATTCTGCCAATGTACCTGTCTTAAGGTGGCAGCTTCCTTTTCTAAAGTGGCAGCAGAAATTTCTTTACGCCAATATTTTTCCAACAAATATTTTAATTCACGCTCTTTACCGATATGAGGATAGGCGACAATAGAAGTTTGCATTTTGACCACCTTATTATTTATCTTTTTTCAGACCTAAACCCGTAGCAGCTGAAATTAAGGAGAAAAGCGGCGAGAATAAGCTGAAGAAAGTGTAGGGCAGAAAGTCGCTTACTGCTAAACCTAAAGTTCCGGCAGCGAATGAACCGGCAACCGCCCAAGGCACAAGATAGTTAATGACACTG
This sequence comes from uncultured Eubacteriales bacterium, assembly GCA_902373515.1. Taxonomy (GTDB): domain Bacteria; phylum Bacillota; class Clostridia; order Saccharofermentanales; family Fastidiosipilaceae; genus Amygdalobacter; species Amygdalobacter indicium. The sequence continues at coordinate 52,724 of CABKML010000007.1, forward strand.
CCGCCATCTTCCAAAGCTCGGCTCAAAGTTAAACCGGAAATATGCTGTTGCTTATAAATAGCCTTGAAAGCCCGGCCGGGCAAAATGATGGAAAGATATTGTTCGCCTACCAATAAATTAATGGCTATACTGCTGCAAATTGTCAGCAGGACTAAAGGAAAAGTGCTTTTAATTTTCCGACTTAAAGGTGTCAGAGCACTTTGAATGATGGCAAAATGCATCAGCAGACCGCCCAAGGCCAAAGTTGTGATAATCAAAGCCACGGTGTTCATCATGGAGGCAATTCCGCCTCTTGTCAAAAGCGCATTTAAAGCTGCATCCGGCGTAGCGGCAACATAACCGTTGCTGATCAATTGAATAATTGCCGTGAGAGAAATTGTCGGTTCCTGGACAATAATCAAAATCACGGTCAGAAAAATATTGCCGAAAAGAGTGGGAATAGCCGGAATCTTAAGGCGAGCGCAGATAAACATCAGCAGAATCGGCAGCAGAGTCAGGTATGAGAGGGAAAAATCAGACTGTAAAGCTGATATTGTTCCCTGCAGAGCGTGGAAAGAGATATTACTGTTTTGATTAAAAATAGTATAGAGGATAAGGGAAACTAGAAAAGCCGGCACAGTCGACCAAAGCATATTTTTGACATGCGCGAACAGTTCACTCTCCGCTACGGCGGCTGCTAAATTGGTAGAATCGGACAGAGGTGACATTTTATCACCGAAGACGGCCCCGGAAATAATGGCGCCGGCAACCAGACCGGGATTAATTTTCAGACTTATGCCTATGCCGAATAAAGCGATACCGACGGTAGAAATTGTCGTAAAACCGGAACCTATGGCAACGCCGATAATTGAACAGACCAAAAATACCGAAGGAAGGAAGAAATTACCGCTGATCAGACGAAAACCGAGATACATGATTGTGGGAATGGTGCCGCTTTTGATCCAGAGACTGATTAAAGCGCCGATGAGCAAAAAAATGAATATGGGAATTATAGCTACACTGATTCCGTCTTTGATAGCTGTATCAATTTCCTGCCAGGCGAAATGTTTGAATTTGGCCCAGATAATCAGTAATCCGATTGTGAACATAATCGGTACGGTGGGCTGCAAACGCAGATTAATTACACTGATACTTAGCAGCAGAAGCAGAACTGCTAAAATAATAATCGCTTCCCAAAAACTTACTTTCTGTTTCATAATATGCATCCTGTTGTCATCTAATAATTGCTGTAAGTATAATACAAAATATATATTGTAGTAACTTTAATGACTGCAAAATATTAATATATAAGGAGAATAATTATGATTATAGTTTATGGTATGGAAAGTTGTCCCGATTGTCGCAAAGTTAAGCAAGTTATAGCAGCAGACGGTCGCTATGATTATCGTGATATCGGTGTTGATGTGCATAATTTGCGGGATTTTTTGCAATTGCGCGATCATAATCCGGTCTTTGCCGCCGTCAAAGCTGCCGGTTCTGTCGGTATTCCCTGCTTTCTTATGGAAGACGGCAGTGTCAGTCTGAAGTTACCTGCCTGCAAGTCGACTGAAGCTACGCAAGTCAAGACAAAAAATTCTACCGCAGCTTGCAGCCTGAACGGTCAAGGCTGTTAAGTAAGTCGTTAATGAAAATCTGTGTCGCAAGGCACGGAAAAATACAATATGTTGTGCTAACCTTTTCTTTGTTAGAGAATAAATCCTTTATTTTGTGCCGAAAGCTGTCGCTGCCGTTGGCGCTGCAGCTGAGTTTGCCACAGTAAAGGAGGCTAAGAAAAGGTGAAAAATGAAAACTGATTATTATCTTAATTCGCAAACGCCGGTGGAATATGCTTTTCACGACAAAGGCAAGGGTTTAAGAGCTGTTAACTGGAATAGAATCAGCGATGAGAAGGATCTGGAAGTTTGGAACAGAATAACCCAAAATTTCTGGTTACCCGAGAATATTCCCGTTTCCAACGACCTTCCTTCCTGGCAGCAGTTGAGCGGCGATTGGCAGCAATTAATTGTTAGAACGTTTACCGGTTTAACCTTGCTGGATACTGTCCAGGCGACAGTCGGCGATGTCGCTCAAATCAAGAATTCTTTGACAGATATTGAAGGAGCGATTTATGCTAATTTCGCCTTTATGGTGGCGGTGCATGCCCGTTCTTACGGTACGATATTTTCAACCCTCTGTTCCAGCGAGCAGATTAATGCCGCCCATGAATGGGTAGTGAACAATGCCAAGCTGCAAGCTCGAGCTTTGGCTCTCATACCTTATTACACTCAGGATGATCCTTTGAAATCGAAAGTTGCAGCCGCTTTGATGCCGGGATTCTTGTTGTATGGCGGTTTTTATCTACCTTTTTATTTGGCTTCACGTTCTAAATTACCGAATACTGCCGATATTATCCGCTTAATTTTGCGCGATAAAGTTATTCATAACTATTACAGCGGCTACAAGTATCAACAGAAGGTCAAATTATTAAGTACGGAGAAGCAAAAAGAAATGCAAAAATTCGTTTTCGATTTGCTTTATCACTTAATTGATTTGGAGAAGGATTATCTGCAGGATTTATATCAAGGATTTGATTTGGCAGGAGAAGCAATTAATTTCAGTATTTATAATGCCGGAAAGTTCCTCCAGAATCTCGGATACGATTCGCCGTTCAGCGAGCAGGAAACTTATATTACGCCGGAAGTTTTTGCTCAATTATCAGCCAGAGCGGACGAAAATCATGACTTTTTCTCCGGCAGCGGTTCTTCTTATATTATCGGAACCAGTGAAGAAACAACAGATGAGGATTGGGAGTTTTAGTATGCAGCCGTTAATTGTCTATTTTTCCAGCAAATCGAACAATACACATCGTTTTGTGCAAAAGCTTGATTTGCCGAATATTCGTATACCGGCGGATGAGCCGATTAAAGTGACAGCCGATTATGTTTTAGTTGTTCCCACTTATTCCGGCGGTCAGAAAAAAGCAGGGAAGCTTGATTTGCGCGGTGCTGTACCGAAAGAAGTAATTCATTTTTTGAATGAAGAGGAGAACAGACGGCATTGCCTGGCGGTAATTTCTTCCGGTAATACCAATTTCGGTGACAGCTACGCTATAGCCGGTCCGATTTTGGCAAGTAAATTACAAGTGCCGCTATTATATCAATTTGAATTACTCGGGACTAAAGAAGATGTAGCCAGAGTAAAACGCTTAGTTAATTACACCTTTGAGAAGCAGGAGCAGACACAAAATGCATGAACATCAGGACGCTTATATTTCTTTAAACGCTTTGAGCAAATTCAAAGATCGTCAGGGACATTATCATTTCGATGCCGATAAAGAAGCCGTTAAACTTTATTTGCAGGCGGTAATCGAACCGAAAAAGCATAAATTTGCCGATCGGGCCACGAAATTGGATTATTTGATTGCCCATAATTATTACGATAAACAGTTGTTGGAACGTTATGATCGCGCCTTTGTTTTGGCTTTATTCGCTGAAGCGGAAGCTTATAATTTTACCTTCGCCGGTTTGATGGGAGCGCTGAAATTTTATAGTTCCTATGCTTTGATGAGCGACGATAAGCAGGAATATTTTGAGGATTTTGCCGATCGGGCAGTGATGAATTCCCTGTTTTTGGCTGACGGAGAAGAAAAAGCGGCCCGTGCCGTTTTACGGGAAATAATGAGTCAACGTTTTCAGCCGGCTACTCCCACCTTTTTGAATGCCGGCAAGGCCAGAAGAGGCGAGTATGTTTCCTGCTACTTATTGCGTTTGGAAGATTCGATGGAATCAATCGGCAGGGCTGTAGCGACATCTTTGCAATTGTCCAAGCGCGGCGGCGGCGTAGCTTTATGTCTAACAAATTTAAGAGAAACGGGAGCGCCGATCAAAGGCATGAGCAATCAGGCCTCAGGTGTAGTACCGGTGATGAAACTGTTGGAAGATTCTTTTTCCTATGCCAATCAATTGGGGCAAAGACAGGGCGCCGGAGCGGTATATCTGCAGGCACATCACAAGGATATTTTACAATTTCTCGATACGAAACGGGAAAATGCCGATGAAAAAGTGCGGATAAAATCTTTGTCTTTAGGTGTAGTGATTCCGGATATTACTTTTGAATTAGCTAAGGCCAACAAAGATATGGCGTTATTTTCGCCGTATGAAATACAACAAGTGTACGGGAAGCCGATGAGTGATATTTCAATTACCGCAGAATACGAAAATTTATTGCATAATCCGGCCATTCATAAAACTTATATTTCCGCCCGACGTTTCTTTCAAACTATCGCCGAATTGCATTTTGAATCAGGTTATCCTTATATTCTGTTTGAGGATACCGTTAATGCGAAAAATCCTCAGAAAAATCTGGGACGAATCTGTATGTCCAATTTATGTTCCGAAATTGCGCAAGTTTCTACCGCCAGTACATATGAAGAGGATTTGACCTTTAAAACGGTCGGTCAGGATATTTGCTGTAATTTGGGCTCATTAAATATTGCCGCAGTGATGGAAAATGCAGTTAATATGGCGGAAACTGTGGACGTTGCTGTCCAAGCTTTGGATACGGTGGCCCACAATACCGATCTTAATTGCGCGCCTTCAGTGAAAGAAGGTAACAGCCGTAATCACGCTATCGGCTTAGGAGCTATGAATTTGCACGGATTTTTGGCGCAAAACAGTATCTATTATGATTCTCCGGCAGCTGTGGAGTTTACGGATATTTTCTTTTATACATTAGCTTATTATGCTTTCTCAGCTTCCAACAAGTTGGCCAAAAAACGAGGAGCATTTGCCGGCTTTGCTCAGACATCTTATGCCGACGGTTCTTATTTTTCGCAATATGTGCAGGCGGATAAAGAAGTGCAAAATCCGCAAGTCAAGGCTTTGTTGGCCAAGTATAATTTGCAAATTCCGACAGCGGAAAAATGGCGTAAGTTGGTAGCTGCCATTAAAACTGACGGTTTGGCCAATTCGCATTTGTTGGCAGTTGCTCCGACAGGTTCAATTTCTTATTTGACTTCCTGTACACCGAGTTTACAAGCTGCCGTTTCGCCGGTAGAAGTACGCAAAGAAGGGAAAACCGGGCGAGTTTATGTGCCGGCTTACCGTATAAGTGCCGATAATTACAAGTACTACGAGAAAGGTGCTTATGAAGTGGGAGCTGAAGCGATAATTGATATTGCCGCCGCAGCTGCTAAGCATGTGGATCAGGCTGTATCGCTGACTTTGTTTATGACCGATAAAGCAAGTACCAGAGACTTGAATAAGGCGTATATTTATGCTTTCAAAAAGGGCTGTCCGTCAATTTATTATGTCAGAATCAGACAGGAAGTACTTCCGGGCAGTGAGCATCTGGAGGATGATGCAATTATTGATACGCTCAATACCTGTCAGTCGTGCATGATTTAATCTGCTTGTTCAGCAGTCGTCATCCGTGGTAAAATTTAACTATGGTTAAATTTGTGACAATTAATCTGCAATTTTCCGGTTGCAAGAAGAGGTTGATATGTATAAGAAATTTTTAGCATTGTTGACGACTGCTTTTTTATTAAGTTCCTTACTTGGTGCCTGCAGCCGGCGAACGCCGACTTTAACTAATTTTCAGGGCCAAAGAATTTATCAAATAATGACCGACAGATTTTATGACGGCGATCCGAGCAATAATGCTACAGGTGCAGCGTTTACCTATTCTGAAGATAAGCTCGAAGATTTTCGTTTAATGCACGGCGGTGACTGGCAGGGAATTATCGACAAACTGGATTATATAAAAGGCATGGGTTATACAGCTATTTGGATTTCGCCTATTTCCGATCCCCAGCTTTGGAGCTGTCCGGATGCCAACGGGAAACAGATGCCCACAGCTTATCACGGTTATCATACCTACGATCCTTATCGTGCCAATCGCTATTTCGGTGCAGAAAATCCCGACGCAAGTAAAGCAAAATTGAAAGAACTTGTAGATAAATGCCATCAGGCGGGCTTACGTGTGATATTCGATGTTGTGCCGAATCACGTCGGCGACTATATCAAAGGGGTAGGCAAAGATGCCCATTATTCTCAATCTTCCTCCGTCCTCCCGGGAACTCAGCTGCAGCCGGTTGCGCCTTTTAATAACCTTAATTGGTATCACAATTTAGGACCGATTGACTGGTCCAAAGAAAGACCGCATAACGCAAGCTCCGATAAAATGTTGTTCACCCATGATTTAGGCGAGCTGGACGATATTAATTATGATGTGCCGGAAGCTAAAGCGGCAATGTTCAAATCTATAAAATATTGGTTCGATTATTGTCATGCCGATGCTGCGAGAGTTGACGCCGTTAAATGCCTGCGCCCGGAAATTTGCGGCGAATTGGAAAAATATTTAGCTGTTCCGACTTTCGGTGAGAATTTCGATTCCAGTCCCAAGTTTATATCCCGTTGGTTGGGCCAAGACAGAGAGACGGGGATGCTTGATTTTCCTTTATTCATGGCAATCGTCGATTGCTTTGCGCAGGGGAAAAATTTCAGTATCATGCGTGATTTGTTCGCTAAGGACCATTATTACGGCGACCATATTAACGATATGGTGACATTCATTGATAATCACGATCGCAATCGTTTCCTGACAGAAGCCCATAACCAAGTACCGCGCCTGCAAAATGCTTTGGCTTTTCTCTTTACAGTCAGAGGTGTTCCTTGTGTTTTCCAGGGCACGGAACAGAACCGCGGCAATGCCGACGGCAAAATTATGAGCGGCGGGATGCCCGATATTTGGAATCGCTGGTGCATGGTCACTAAGGATCAAGACGGAAAAGTTATTCATGATTATTTCAGGACAGATACCGATACCTACAAATTGGTGGCAGCTTTGAATAAGTTGCGGGGCGATGAAAGGGCTTTAAGCTGCGGTAAACAGACGGAACTGCTTGTAGAGAACAATGTTTATGCTTTTTCCCGTCAAACTGATAAGCCGCAGGAGGAGATTATTTGCGCTTTCAATAATAGTGATAAAGTACAGGATGTTGAAGTGCCGTTAGCGGATAAAAGTAAGCTTGCTGCCGGCGCAGAACTGCAAAATGTTTTCGCACCTGAGGAAAAAGTTAAAGTAAGCGACAGCGGTGTGCGAATTAATTTGCCGCCGCAGGGATACAAGATTTATCGTTTGTCCAGGTAGGTGGAAATGGCTGAAAATCGTATTATGTTACCGGCAATTTTACCGCCGGAGTTGAAATTACAAGTCAAAAGACGCAGTGTCTGTCGCCATTTGCAACTTAAAATTTCTAATGTCGCATACGTTTTGACTTTAACTGCTCCGCTAAAATGTCCGGTGCGGCAGATTAATGCTTTTCTGCAGGCGGAGGCTGAAAATATTTTAAGTTTTTTGCAAAAATCCGGACCGGCACGGGAACACTATCTTAAATTATCGCAAAATAAGGAAGTGTTTTATCTTTTCGGTCAGGAATGCAAACGTTATGTTGTCCGGCAAGCTTCTAAAACGGCAGCAGAAGTGAAGCAGGAAGCTGAAACTTATACTTTTTATGTGCCGCAAGCTTGGACACAGGAAGCTGTCGCTACTTTTATGCATAATTATTTTCGCCGGCTGCTCATGCAAAAAATTGCAGATTTACGTCCTGAGCTGGAAAACCGTTTGGGTCTGACCGCTTCTTATCATATTCGGCGAATGAAGACGCGGTGGGGCACGTGCAATGTCGCCAAGGCGAAAATCAACATTAATAATGACCTGTTGCTTTTTCCCGTATCCTGTTTGGAATATGTACTGTGCCATGAATTGCTGCATTTGAAAGAACGGCGGCATAATCGGCACTTTTATGAACTTTTAACTGAATATTGCCCAGATTGGCGCGCGTCCGCTGAGATTTTGTGCAAACGGCACTATCTCTGTCTGCTTGATAATTTATAATGCAGATGAAAAATACCTGAAATAATTGTTAAATACACGTTTTTCTCGCCTTTTTCAAGCGGCTTAGACTCGTTTCAGGCTGCTTCAAATGTCCTCCTTCCGTTAAAATATCAGGGGTTTATTTACCCTAATAATTATTTTAAGTGAGGCAGCCATGCGAAAAATCAATCATTGTTCTTCTATTATCCGGAAATTTACTCGGAAATTACTACCTTGTTTATTAATTTCCTTATTTTTATTATTTAATTTTCTTTTCTTGCCATTAGCGCCGGCCGCTGCCAATAATGATGTCGTTTTTAAAGATGCTAATTTTAAGGATGCAGTTTTGCAGATGTTGCGCAATCAGGATATATTAACCGAATTGGATACGGAAATCAGCCGGGAAAGAGCCGACAAGTTGACTAAACTTACGCTTGAAAATGCCGGGATTGCAAGTTTGGAGGATATTGTTAATTTCCCGAGCCTCAGAATATTGCAAATCAAAGCCAGCCATATCAGCGACTTAAGTCCTTTACAGCAACTCAATTTTTTACGTTCCTTAAATATTCAAAAGAGCCAAATAAGCAATTTACAGCCGCTGCAGGCTATTGACAGCTTAACTTATTTAAATTTAAGTGGGAATCAGATCAGCGATCTTATGCCGCTTGCACAATTGACGAATTTAACGGAACTGTATCTGGCCGATAATAAAATTACGGATATCACCGCTTTGGCGAATTTAGCGGAATTGACGGAATTGGACTTAGCCGGCAATAACTTGTCCGATTTAACGCCGCTTGCCGCTATTACCGCTAATTTAGGCATCCTGATCCTGAATAACAATAATTGGACGTATAAAGCCGAAAAACGGGAGATAGACTTACCTTTTAAAGTAAAAAATAGCGATCAGATTAAATTAAGTATTGCGGCTGCAGACAAAGATAAGGTTGAAATTACGGGCACGAAAATTAAACTGCTGAATTTGCAGGGCAAAACTTCTTTAGAGCTGCAATATACTTCCACTATCGGCGGACGGGAAAATTATCGCAAAAAACAGGAATTCACTTATCAGGGAACGATTACTTTAGATGTTACGGCAATTAAAACTGCGAGAAAATATGCCGCCGATCCCCAAATGCCCTTCGGACAAACGAGAAGTGAATTTGATGAATACGGCAATGAGATTGTTTATAAAGGAACTGCAAGTGTCAGCAGTGAGATTACTGTACCGCATGTTACCTTGCCGGATAAAGAGAATTTTATTGTTAAAAAGGGGCGGGACGGCAAGAAACAACGTGTTAAAACTTACACTGTCAATCCGTTGAACGGAGATATTACGGAAACTGTTAGTGAAAAAGAAATAGTAAGTGCAGTGGACGATACTTACGAGAAAAAAGAAATGGCCACGCCGGATACGCAAGCGAATCCGCAACCTAATAACCCGCAGCCGGGCGCGCCGCAGCCGGATCAAAGTGATTCGCCGGCAACTCAGTCGAATAATCAGCCGGCCACTCCGCCGAATACCCAAGCGAAACCGCAGCCGAACCAACAACCGAACCCGCAACCTAATAACCCGCAGCCGGGCGCGCCGCAGCCGGATCAAAGCGATTCGTCGGCAACTCAGTCGAATAATCAGCCGGCCACGCCGCCGGATACCCAAGCGAAACCGCAGCCGAACCAACAACCGAACCAACAACCGAACCTGCAACCGAACAAGCAGCAGGCAGGCACACAGAAAACGAATCAAAGTACTTCGCCGGCAGCCGCCGATCAAGCAAATCTTGATGTACCTAAAAAGTCGGAGCAACAAATAATCTCTTCGCCGTCTGCATCTTCTTGGCAGCCGAAACGTAAATTACCGGCAAACCCCGTCGGCAAGAGCGGCGAAAAGCAACAAAGTCGTACAGCAGCAGGCCTGATAATATTAATATCGGTACTTGGTATATTAATTGCAACCGGAAAATTACCCATTGTCCGTCGTAAGTGCTAAACTTAAGAATAAGTTAAAGCAACGAAGGAGCTGATTTTTAGTATGAACAGTATTTTTCACCGTGTCAGTGTCAGAAAATTTCAGGAAAAAGAAGTTGAATCCGATAAATTGGAGTTGATTTTACGTGCCGGCATGCAGGCACCTTCAGCTTACAATTTACAGCCGTGGGAATTTTACGTCGTGAGAAATCGGGAAGTAATTAATGAACTGTCGCAGGTCAGCAAACATTTACCCTGTGCCAAAAATGCTCCGCTGGTCATAGTTTCAGTTTACAGAGAAAATGTCAGAGTACCGCAATACAACCACATCAACTTAAGCATTGCGATGGAAAATATGTGGCTGGAAGCCGACAGCTTAGGCTTGGGTGCAGTCTGGTTGGGCGTATGTCCTTTTGAGGAAAACATGTTGAAAGTCGATCAGATTCTGCATCTGCCCCAAGGACTGCGGACTTTCGCTTTATTAGCTGTAGGCTATCCTTTGACTGAACCGAAAGCACAACAGGATCGTTTCCAACCGGAACGAATTCATTACGTTGATTAGTTAAGAGAGTAGAGAATATATATGAAGAAATTAGATTTGGCTGCTTATATCGACCACACACTTTTACGCCCGACAGCGACAAAGAAGGATATTATCAATTTATGTAACGAAGCGAAAAAATATCACTTTGCCTCCGTTTGTGTCAATCCCGGTTACACTTCTCTGGTAGCGCAGCAGCTTACCGGCAGCGATGTTTGTACCTGTTGCGTTATTTCTTTCCCTTTCGGGGCCGATCCTACGGCAAGCAAGGTTTTTGCTGCTCGGCAGGCGCTAAGCGACGGTGCACAGGAAATAGATATGGTGATTAATATCGGAGCAGCTTTAGAGAAAGAATATCAATTTGTGCAGGATGAGATTGCCCAAGTGGTCAAGGCGGCTTTACCGGCCAAAGTAAAAGTAATATTGGAAACTTGTTATTTTACGCCGGAAGAAATTAAACAGCTTTGTTTGGCAGCTCAGGCAGCCGGAGCTGCCTTTGTGAAAACTTCTACCGGTTATGGAAAAGGCGGAGCTACGACGGCAGACGTAAAATTGATGCGCTCGACTGTAGGTGCAAGCATGGGCGTAAAAGCCAGCGGTGGAATCAGAGACAGAGAGACTGCCGAAGCTATGATCGAAGCGGGAGCGAATCGCTTGGGCACAAGCAGCGGAACATCTTTAATCTAGTTTTATATGTTACAATAGTTAAACTTCAAGATTGGAGGTGCCTATGAGATTTTGGTCACAAATTTGCGACAATTACTACTTGGGTATAGCTTTGCTTGCCTGGTTTATTGCCCAACTTTTGAAAATCTTTATTGACGGCTGGCGTTACCGCAAGTTTGACTTAAAAAAAATAGTCAGCAGCGGCGGTATGCCCAGTTCTCATGCAGCTACAGTTTGTGCTCTGGCCAACAGTGTCGGATTGAATTTGGGTTATAACTCGGTGCAGTTTGCCACTTGTGCCGTAGTAGCGATAATAGTAATGTATGACGCCTCCGGTGTCCGCAGAGAAACAGGTAAACAGGCACGCTTGCTCAATTTACTTTTGTCCAGTGATGCTTTTGCTTTTGACGGCTTGGACAGCTTTGATGAAACTCTGAAAGAATTAGTGGGCCATACGCCGTTACAAGTGTTTATGGGAGCGGTATTGGGCTGCCTTATTGCCTATATTTTGCGTATGTATTGAGAAAGAATGCGATATGAGAATTTTGGGTATTGACCCCGGTTATGCAATATGCGGTTACGGTGTTTTGGATTATGATGAAAACAACGCCGGCTTTCAAGTCGTCGATTACGGTACTTTTCAAAGTCGGGAAGGCACGGCTTTCGCTGAACGGATTTTGATTATCTATGAAGGTATCAGACAAATTATTAAACTCTATCAACCGCAAGTTATGGCCATTGAAGAATTGTTTTTCAGTCGCAATACCACAACGGCTATTGCCACCGGTCAGGCCCGCGGTGTTTTAATTTTAGCTGCAGCTCAAACGCGTTTGCCGGTTTACGAATACAAGCCCGTGCAGGTCAAAAAAGCTGTTACCGGTTACGGCAGAGCGGATAAAAAACAGGTGCAACTGATGGTTCAAACTATTCTTAAACTGGATGAATTACCGGAACCGGATGATGCGGCTGATGCTTTAGCCTTAGCTATCTGCCAGGCATACACAGGTCCCAGACCTGATTTCAAGCTGAAGGGTGCCTACAATTACGATTATTCATTGTTTGAATAGCAGAAAGGAACTTTATGTACGCATACTTATCGGGAAAGATAACTGAAATTTATCAGGAACAAGTATTTCTGGAAGTAAATAATATTGCATATGCTGTCAATGTCGGCAAAAATTTACAGGAAAAATGGCAGAAAGAATTGGCAGCCGGACAAACTTTAGAGGTCAAAATTTATACAACTTTGATAGTGCGGGAAGATGCTCAAATGCTTTACGGTTTTGCCGACCGGCAAAGTAAACAGCTGTTTGAATTATTACTGAGTATTCCGCGTTTCGGCGCCAAATTGAGTTTGGCCGTTGTTGACAATATTAAAGCGGAAAATTTGCTCGCCTGCGTATTGACACAGGATACGAAGGAACTGGTGAAAATTAAAGGCCTGGGCGCTAAAGTGGCGCAAAGACTGCTTTTGGAACTTAATAACAAGTTAAATAAATTACAGGCAGCTTCAGGTGAAGTTAAAATCACGGAATCTTCGCATAATTCCGGGGAAACTTGCGATTTACCGTCGTCCTTACGGGAATCTGAAAGTGATTTAACGGCCGACAAACTGAGTAAAAGTCCGGCGAAACAGAAGTATGATGATTTATTGGCAGCTTTGATGGTGCTTAATTTTTCTTTGCATGAAAGTAAACAAATGCTAAAATTAAGTTTCCGACCGGAGTTGACGCTGGAGGAGAATTTACGCTTAGCTTTGCAGACCCGTTAAATAGACAGAAGGAGGAAACTTTAAGTAATCAAAAACATTGTTAATGGTGATTAAATATGTTAAATATACCTATAAAGGATATTGCTATGAACACATCTAATATCACTAATTACAAAAAATGATAATCGTCAGATTGTTATTT
>CABKML010000008.1 GCA_902373515.1 uncultured Eubacteriales bacterium
TTATAATCGCCAAAGCATACACGTTGAAGCAGTAAGAAGTATCCGCAAGGACTTCGATTTCTCGATGTGTTTGAGTATATTTCAACACATTTTGAGTGGCAGGGCTTATGCAAATAGCTTTTATCGGTACCGGTGTCATGGGACAAGGAATGGTACGTAATTTATTAAAGAATAATTTTTCGGTTGGCGTTTTCAACCGCACATATGCTAAGGCCAAGGTTTTGGAGGCGGACGGCGCCGTTGTCTACTCCAACTTATCCACCTGTATAGAGGATGCTGATGTAATTATCACGATGTTAGGGTATCCGATTGACGTCCAGAATACTTATAAAAAAGTTATACCTTCAGCACGCAAAAATGCTTTATTAATCGATATGACCACTTCTTCTCCTATTTTGGCGCAAAATCTGGCGGTCCAAGCGGAATTGGCCGATTTAAGGATGCTGGATGCTCCCGTTTCCGGCGGCGATGTTGGGGCGAGGAACGGTAAATTGACAATTATGGTCGGCGGCAAGGAAAAAGACTACGAAAGTGCTTTACCGCTGTTTCAAGCTATGGGTGAAACTATTACTTACATTGGACAGGCCGGCAGCGGCCAACATTGTAAGATGGCTAATCAAATTGCTATTGCCGGTGCTATTGCCGGTGTCATGGAATCTTTAGCTTATGTTAAGAAAAACAACTTGCCGTTGGAACCGGTGCTGAATGCCATTTCCGGCGGGTCAGCGGCTTCTTTCCAACTCGATTACTGTTCTAAAAAGATTATGGCACAAAATTATGCGCCCGGCTTTTTCGTCAAGCATTTTATTAAGGATATGCAGATTGCTCAAACTTGTGCTTTGAAGAGTCAGTTGATTTTGCCGATTTTGCAACAGGTTCTGCGGGAATTTAAGACTTTGGCCAAGTTAGGTCTGAGTGATGAAGGGACTCAAGCTCTCTATAAATATTATATTGAATCCTGAGTTCCAGGGATTTAATCGGCCTTTAATCGGCCGAAGGTTCGAAAGAGGGCGAGGTTTTGACGGATTTGCGGCGGCCGGGTCGAGGGTTCGAGGGTTCTAGAGTTCCGGGGGCTATTTGGGCTCTGGGGGCGCAAGCAGTGTCTTTAAGGTGACCGGAGCAGCTTGCTCTCGCAGCAATATGCTTTTTGCCCGGCAGCTTCTCTATCTGACAGCGTAAGCAGCAAAAATAAGCGGTCCTTATCCAGCTCCTACAAGGATAAAAGAGCTGTAAGGACCGCTTTTGTGCGATTATGTCATGTCAAGGAAGGGTATTCAAACTACACCTTTTTGTAAAAGTACATTGGCATACAAAGCTTTTTCCGAACTGGTAATAATCAAATAGGCTTGCGCTGCTTCTTCATAAAACTTGAAACGCTCCAAAAATCCTACTACCTTTTCACCACGCTCATCAACTTTTTTCACTTCCGCCTTAACTACATCCCAAATAGGTGTAGGTGCATTATCGCCCGGCACTTTTGCCATTAAACTTACCGGTTGTTCTACATATTGATCAAGCGGCATAACCTGTAATACTGCCTGTAATATTTCCTGAACACCATGTCCGTCTAAGCGGACAACATGAGCATTTTTACCTAACGATTCTGCCGGGAAATTGCCGTCAGCAATTACCAGACGATCTGAATGACCCATTTCACATAAGCGTTTTAACAAATCCGGACTTAAAATTGCCGGAATACCTTTTAACATATTCCCATCTCCTTATTCATATAAGCACGGAGCAATTTTAGGATCCTTCATATTATCGGCGTTGTACCACAAAGCACCTGTATCGACATCCTTAACAGCTTCACCTTTGGCGGCGCTGACTGCCAACTTCACTGCCTGATAACCGATTTGTACCGGATTTTGAGTAACAGCACCGGCAAACAGTTTTGATTTAATAGCTGCCAACAATTTTTTACCTGCATCAAAACCGACTGCGACAACTTTACCTTCACCGATTTTGTCCAAGCCTTCATTTGCTGTAATAATAGCGTTAGCGGCAAATTCGTTGGACCCGTAAATAGCAATCAAATCCGTTTTTTCCAAAATAGCTGCTGCAACAGCGGCTGCATCAACATCTTTAACCTCTGCAGGAATACCCACATCAATTATTACTTTAGCTCCGGCTTTTTCCTTCTTCAAACTATCATGACCTTCTACAGAAACTTTATCTGCACCGATTAATTCAACCATTTTATCAACAAAGCCTTTAGTACGGGAAACGATGGATTGAGAATTGGATTCTTGCGCTACAACACCAATACGAACAGGCTTGTCACTCTTTAATTTACTCTCAATCATCTTATACATCTCTTTAGCAGCCAATTCACCGGCAGCTTTATTATCAGTAGCCGCGTTACCTTTAACCGCATTCTTCGGAGCATCAGGTACACCTGAGTCAAAGCCGATAATCGGAATACCACTATTCATTGCTGTCTTAATAGAATTCAAAGATGCTTTGGTATCCAATGCAGCCAAGCAGATAGCATTAGGTTTTTTCGCAATTGCTGCATCAAGATACTCTATTTGTTGAGCAATTGCCGACTCATTATCAGGTCCTTGGAAAGTAATATCCACACCAAATTCTTTCGCAGCCTGGTTTGCACCTTGTTCAACTGCTTTCCAGAACTGATGCTGGAAGCCTTTAGCAATAACATCAATGTGCATTTTTTTGCCGTCCGTATTTTTTTCTGCGACTTTGTTCGTCGTCTTGGACTCAGACTTTTTAGCTTTATCCTCCTTAGCCTTGGACTCGGTATTTTTACCTGTCTCCTTAGGCGCACTTTGCTTCTGACAACCTGTTGCCAAACCGGCCATCATCGCTGTTGCTAATACGAGAGCCGTTAAAACTTGCTTGCTCTTCATATGTTTTTTCCTCCTTAAAATTATTAGATGAACTTTTGCCATCTTTTAACTTACTTTTTGAAATAATCCGCGTAAATTCGGAACAATCGAACTATTACGCATTCTTACGTTTACGATTGAGAATATCCATGTAAACTGCGAAAATTAAGATAATACCGGTGATGAACAATTGATAATGAGACTGTACACCGATGTAAGGGAAGCCGATCTTAAGTACGGTCATAATCAAAACACCGATAATCGTACCAAAAATGGAGCCTGAGCCGCCGGCTAGTGAAGTACCGCCGATAACCACACCGGCAATCGCATCAAGTTCAAAGCCGTTACCTGTATTCGGCTGAGCGGTTGTGAAAACAGCAACATAAGCAATACCTGCTAAAGCTGCGAAAAGTCCGGCAAAAATATAGGCTAAGCACTCATATTTGGCGACGTTAATTCCGGACAATCTAGTTGCTTCTTTATTGGAGCCAATAGACAGAATATAACGTCCGATACGTGTTTTGTTCAAAATAACACCCATAATAACAGCCAATACGACCATCAAAACGAATCCTGTCGGGAAATTTTTAGGTAAAATGCCATCTTTAGTTACCATAAAAAGCTCTCTGAACCAAGCTCCGGCACTATCACCTTGAGGGAAAGAGATAGTTTTCGTCTTGGAAACAATGGAACCCAAGCCGCGGGAAATCATCATTGAACCTAAAGTGGCAATAAAAGATGGCAGACCGAATTTTGAAACCAAAACACCGTTCAGCAAGCCGAAAAGTCCTCCGACCAACAAAGTAACGATAATCACCAAAGGCATCGGCAATCCCGCTTCCATCAATGTACCGCCGATTAATGCGGCACAAATAGCAACGGTACCAATTGACAGGTCAATACCACCTGTACAAATAACAAATGTTACACCTATGGCCATAAACGAAACATAGTATGCTGATTTAGCAATATTTGTAAATGTTGTGGGCTGCATGAATTTCGGGGTAATTAATGAGAAAGCCACGCAGATAACAATCAACGCCAGTACTACAACTGCCTGCTGATTGGCGAATATTTTCTTCAGTTTACTGTTCATATTCTTAATTCTCCTGGCGATTTGTCGCCGCTTCCATAATATTTTCTTGATTAGCTTCTTCAATATTGAGAATTTTGCTGACCCGACCTTCACACATAACCACTATACGGTCACTCATTCTAAGAACTTCGGGTAATTCGGAAGAGATCATAATAATGGACTTACCTTTTTTAGCTAAAGTATCCATCAGTTGGTATATTTCACTCTTGGCTCCGACATCAATACCACGTGTCGGCTCATCAAATATCAGGATATTTGAATCTTGGCAAAGCCATTTTGCAATAACTACTTTTTGCTGATTACCGCCGGACAGTTTCTTAACAATCTGGTCGACAGAAGGGGTTTTAGTCCTAAGCTCCCGCGCGAAGTCTTCAGAAACAGTCTTAGTGCGTTTCTTGTCGATAAATAAACCTTTCATAAATTTATCAACGGAAGCCATAACCGTATTATCTTCCACGCTCTTATCAACAATTAAGCCGTAGCGTTTCCGGTCTTCAGACAAATAACCGATTCCTGCTTTAACCGCGTCTTCAGGCGAATCAATCCGAACTTCTTTATCGTTTATAAAAATCTTACCCGAATCTTTCTTATCAGCTCCGAAAAGCAGGCGAGCTGTTTCAGTTCTACCTGATCCCATCAAGCCGGCAATGCCCAAAATTTCGCCTTTACGTAAATTAAAGGAAACATTTTTGACAAATTTACCACGATTCAAGTTCTCACAACGTAAAACTACAGGAGCATCGGGCGGAACACAAGATTTCGTTTTCGGATCAGTATAAACAGTTCGGCCTACCATCAACTTGATAATATCAGCTTTGGTACAATCTTTAGTCTCCAAAGTACCAACATACTCGCCGTCACGCATAACTACTATACGATCGGAAATTGCTCCAATCTCGTCCATACGGTGAGAAATATAAATAATTCCCACACCATCCGCCTTCAAATCGGCAATAACTTTGAATAACTCGGCAATTTCAGCATCAGTCAAGGCTGCTGTCGGTTCATCGAAAATAATTACCCGTGCTTGTTTACTGATTGCTTTGGCGATTTCAACCATTTGCTGTTTACCTACCGTCAAATCACCTATTTTGACTTCCGGATCAATAGCAATGTGCAGCTTGGCAAAAAATTCTTTTGCTTTTTCCACCATCAGCTTGTCATTAATCAAAGCTCCCTGCATAATTTCATGGCCGATGAAAAGATTCTGCGCCACCGTTAAATCGCTCATCATATTTAATTCCTGATGAACAATAGAAATACCGGCTTTTTCCGATTCTCTGGGGCCGTTATACTCAACTTCCTGCCCCATATATTCCACGCTGCCGCCATCACGCTTGTAAATTCCGGTCAATATTTTCATCAACGTTGATTTACCGGCACCATTTTCACCGACTAAGGCTATTACCTCACCTGATTTCAGCTCCAAATCAGCATTTTTTAAGGCTTGGACGCCGGAAAAATATTTTTTAATATTTTTCATTCTGAGTATAACTTCACCCATTGTCTTTCTCCCGTCGCCTGACTCTTATTATTTGCGTACGCTCTTCTTTTGCCCGTAAGTCTTGAATTTTTCCAGCATCAAATCCATTTCACTTTCCGGCAAAACTACCGGCTTACCAATAGCCCTTGCTTTGCAATAAATTTCTGCGCAATACTCAATTTCATCAATAATATTGAATGCATTTAATAAATCCTGAGCTCCAGCTAAAATACCATGATTAGCTAAAATAACGGCACGATTGCCCTCCATAGCTTTTGCTGCATTCATCGCCAATTCATGTGTTCCGTATGTGGCATAATCTGCAACTCTAACAGTTTTACCTGCAACGGCAATCATGTAGTGAGTCGGAGGTAATTCCTGACGTAAACAAGCCAGAACCGTGCTCCACATAGTATGAGCATGAATAACGGCGTTAAAATCTCTGGTACGATAAAGATTAAGATGCATTTCCCATTCAGAAGACGGAACTCTTTTGCCTTCAACAACCTTCCCGTCCAAATCCAAAACAACTATATCTTCCGGTTGAATCTCATGGAAGCTAATACCTGAAGGTGTAATAGCAACTAAACCGAGATTACGATCACAGACGCTTAAATTACCGCCTGTTCCTTTGGTCAAATGGGTGTCAAACAATTTGTTACCGTACTCAATTAACTGCAATTTTTCTTTTTCTAACATTTTTAACCTAACCTTTTCTTATGAGCCGGCAAAGCTGTTATACCTTGCCGGCTGGGGGAGTAATAATATATTTAGCGATACATAGGACCGTAATATGCACAAGCACGGAAATCCTGACCTTCCAAATCTTTCGTACCGAAACCGTTGAATGTATGCGGACGATAAATTCTCTCACGTGAAATATTGTGGAAGACTACCGGGATACGTAACATAGAAGCTAACGTGATTAAACGATCACCTACATGGCCGTAAACTGTTGCGCCATGGTTGGCACCCCACTTTGACATCATTTCATAAACTGTCGGTGCTGTATCTTCATTCAAAATCGGGGCAAACCAGGTTGTCGGCCAAGTTCTATCAGTTCTTTCGTCCAAAATACGATGAATTTCATCATCAATCTTGCAGGTATAGCCTTCAATAACTTGTAAAGTCGGACCTACGCCCTCGATAATATTGCATCTAATCATCGTTGCCGGCATTTCGGCATTTGTTCTGAAGTGAGAAGAATATCCGCCGCCTCTGAAGTACTCATAATTGGCACGGCACCAGTCGGTAGCATTCAGCAAATCTTTAACGTCTTTATCAGTTAAATTCCACCATTCCTTCATGCAACCTTCGCCCTTTTCATTCTTCGCTGCACCTGAACCGTCCAAGCAGCTGGCGCCGGAATTAATTAAGTGAATAATACCGTTTTTCGCTGCACCTGTAAGTTCCTTACCTGTTACTCGTTTAACTGATTCAGGTGACCAATAGGTTCTCACGTCCGAGAAAATCGCAGCTTTATTTGTAACCAGATTACCGAACAACATGGAGATACAGTTCAAAGTATCATTTTCTGTCGCAAATGCCGTCGGAGCTTTTTTACCGTTCCAGTCAAAACTTGTAGCCATAATAGCTTCGGTAAAATCAGCGTTAGGCAACCAGTCTGTCCACATTCTTTGCCCCTGGAAACCACCGGCAATAGCGTTTCGTCCCAGAGACTCTTCAATCCAGCCCATTTCTTTCAACTTAGGATTACCGAACAAAATATCACGTACAACCATTGCATGCTTAATAACAAAATCCCATTGTTCAGCTTCCGGCACAAAACGACTTTTTACAACAATATCGGCCAACTGCTTGCCTTTATTAATGTCCAAGCCTTCCTTACAATTCTCTTTTACCCAAGCTTTTGCCTTTACAAATTCCTCATGGTCATAAATACCCAAATTAATACGGCGCAGAACTTCTGTCATATCAACCCACTCTGTCCGCATACCGAGATATTTCTGTAAGAAATCAACATTAACAGCTGAACCTGCAATACCCATCGCTACTGCACCGATATTGACATAAGATTTATCACGCATAACACCGACAGCAACTGCAGCGCGTGCAAAATCCAAAATTTTCTTTTGTACATCAGGAGTAATGCTCTTATCGCTTTTATCCTGTACTTCCTGACCGTAAATTGAGAATGCCGGCAAACCGCGTTGAGCATAAGCTGCCATAACTGAAGCCAGATAAACCGCACCCGGGCGCTCTGTTCCGTTAATGCCCCAAACAGCCTTGATTGTATTCGGGTTCAAATCAATAGTTTCTGTACCATAGCACCAACAAGGTGTAACGCTTAAAGTTGCTACAACATTTTGTGTAGCAAAATATTCTTCACAAATTGCTGCTTCTTTTGCACCGCCGATTGTACAAGGTGAAATGATGCACTCTACCGCTTCACCATCAGGATAGCGCAAATTAGCTTCAATCAACTTCTTTGCACTTTCCGCCATATTAAGGCATTGCTCTTCCAAAGACTCTCTGACACCGCCCATACGGCCGTCAATAATAGGTCTAATACCAATTCGTGGATGTTTCATAATCGCTCTCCTTATTTTTTATATTTCGGTTGATAACCTCATATACTTAATTAATTTTTTTGTTCTCAGTTCTGTTTGCCATCTGCGGTTGATAAATGACAGTCGGACAAATTTTTCCACTGAGCTCCAAGCCCTGAGCAATATCTTTAATCTCGCCCAAAGTTTTCAGTTGTAATAAAATATTGCCTAAAGCGGATGCTTCATAAGGTCCGGCAATTACCGGTGTTTGCAAAGTATCAGCAATCAGTTGACATAAATAAGTTGATTTTGCACCGCCGCCTATAAGATGGACCTTTGACAAACTATTCTGCGTAATTTGCCGAAGTTGCTGTTGCGTTTGCCGATATTGTTCCGCCAAGCTCTGATAAATAACACCAAAGTAATCGAAATCGTCATATTGCCTGTAATCATCCGAACCGGAATTTACTGCCCTGTGGCACAAAGACTCCTTCATCGCGGCGGCAAAATCCGTATCTGCTTGAGCAAAAACACTGTTACCCAAATCAATAGTCAAATAAGTTCCTTGATGCTTCTCAACATGCTCAGTTATCTCGGAAAAAGCAATTTTTCTTGCCATTTTATTTTCTAATTGCTGTTTATATTGCTCCAAAACGTACAAACCGGTTATATTTTGCAAAAGTAAAGTCCGTTCCTGATAGGCAAGTTCATTAGTCAACCCAGCACGATACGCCGCCTGATCGACAAACGCTTTGTCCGTGCTAACTCCCACCAAAGACCATGTTCCGCAAGAAATAAACATACAATCCGCTTCACTCATTGCTCTGGTTACTAAAGCGGCACCCGCAGTATCATGCCCTAAAACATTAATAACTTTAATATCATATGCCCGCAGAGCCGGAATAATACTATTAAGAGTTGAACCACTAACTGTACCTGCCGCTCGGAATGCCGGGATCAAATGTCGATTCAAGCCGAACATATCCAACAGATACTCCGAAATATTTTTATTTCGCGCATCCAACATTGCCGTTGTTGACCAAATACTTTTCTCTCCCAAAATAGCGCCACATAAGTAATACTGTACCAGATCGGGAATCAATAAAATTTTAGCTGCTTGCTTTAATAATTGCGGTTTTTCCGCTCTCAATGCAAGTAACTGGTTAAGCGTATTTATAGGTGATACTTGATTGCCGGTTAAACGGAATAATTCTTCATCTGTAAAGTAACGATGCGAAATTTCCAAACCCTTCAAATGTTTCGGCTCACGATAAGTCATAGGATCAACCAGTAGCTTGCCCTGCGTATCAATTAAGCCAAAATCAACACCCCAAGTATCGACGGCAACAGCACTTATTTCAGAAGCATACTTTACAATAGTGTCACTAATAGCCGTAATCAAGCGTGACCATTGCCAACGTAGGCAACCATCGACTTTAACCATCTTATGGGATAAACGCATAACCTCCTGCATTTGCAGTCCGTTGTTATCAACATAAGCCAATATACCACGAATAGATGTAGCACCCATATCAATTGCTAAAATCTTTTTCATACACTGCTCCTCATAAGATTTTCTCGTACTGCTTATATTCACCCTTATTAAGGGATCCGTAGTTCCTGCTCAGTAATGAACTTTTCTGAACTTCAGTCAAATCGTGTGATTTAAATCACCTTTGTTTGACCGATTGCACAAGCTTATATGCTTTTTCATGTCAAAAATATAGCATATTGCACGACTTTTGAGAACCGTTGGTGCAAATACTGGTTCTATTTCACTTTAAGTGTCATAATAATTCACATATGTTCACTTTGTTTCAAAAAGGAGTTGTAACAAATGTTGACTATCAGACAAAAGAAAATCATTCGTTTATTGGAAGATTTAGGTGGTTCTGCCACCATTGACAATCTTATGACCAAACTTTATATTTCCAAATCTACCTTGCGCCGGGATTTAATTTCCTTGGAAAAAACAAGTGTTGTGCAACGTTTTCACGGCGGCGTGGGCTTGGTGGAAAGCGGAGCTACAGAGTCGCCTATAAGTAAACGACGTATGCAAAATCTGATTAAAAAGTCTTTTATCGCTCATTTAGCCGGTAAGCTTTTACACGATAATATGGTGATTTTCCTGGATTCTTCCTCCACGGTCAATGAATTATGTCCGTTAATCAGGCACTTTCAAAATATCACAGTCATTACCAACGGGATCAACATCGCCGAACAGCTGAATTTCTATCAAAACATTACTTGTTACATTTGTCCCGGCACCGTCAAACATAAAAGTCTTTCAATTATCGGCCAATACGCTATCGACTTTATCGGCAATTTCACCGCCGATGCCGTATTTTTGTCATCCAAAGCTATTTTGCCAAGTGGCATTTTTGAAGGTGATGATGCTCAAGCTTTAATTAAACGAGCAATGATGCGACAAGCAAAAAAAATTTATCTTTTATGTGACGACACAAAAGAAAGTACCAGCGGCTTTTTCAAATTGGAGGATTACAGAAAAATTGATTTGTTGCTGACAAGTCAGCCGTTGTCACCAACTCTAAGTCAAATTATTAGTGAAGAGGGTTGCAAAATCGTTTACGAATAAAAGTGCGACATAAATAAAAATCGATATAAACAGGAATTTCGCTTACATCGATTTTTAATGAAAGATTATTGCCAACTGACAACTTATTGCTTATCTACATCTGTAACACTTTTTCCAAATATAAGCATCAGTATTATTGCACTAACAAAGCTGACTATACACGCTATAATCGTTGCTATTACAGTGCGGTCAAAGCCTGTTTGCGGATTAATTACCTGGAGCCAGCCAAAAACCCCGTTAGTCCCGTAAAAATATTGTTTAACTCCGGCAAATCCGATTATGGCACCACCGATACCGGAAGCAATCGAAGCTAATATAAAAGGCTTTTTCAATTGCAATGTAACACCGTAAATACACGGTTCCGTTATACCGAACATAGCCGAAATAATTGCTGCTGCACAAATACTTTTCATCTTTTTTGCTCGAGTTTTAAGCATAATCACCAAGACGACACCTGCTTGACCAAAAGCTGATGCTAAACCTGCAATGGTGATGGGATCATATTTAAGCGTTGCTAAATTATTTACGGAAATAGCAACAAACCCCCAATGAATACCGAATATAACACAAGCTTGAATTAATAATCCATAAAGAAATCCGGACAATGTAGCATTAAAATTGAATAACGTTAAGAAAATCAAGCCAAGTAAATTACTTAGTAAAGTTGCGATCGGTCCAATTATAGCAAAGCCTAAAATTACGCTAACTGTTAAAGTGATTGCCGGGACGGCGAAACTCTTAAATAAATCAGAAATTCTTTTATTTAACATCTTTTCTATATTCGCAGCAAAGAAACAAGTTATTATTACCGGAACAACTGAAGAAGCATAATTCATCAACAAAATAGGAATCCCAAGGAATTCCAAATATACCTTAGTAGCAAAGGGCGTACCGCTGAATATTGTATAAAGCTCTTTACCGGACATAATTACTGCAATACTTGGATATACCAATGCCGCTCCAATTGCCATTCCAAGGAAAGTTGTCCCTCCGAATTTTTTCATCGAAGTATATCCAATAAAAATCGGTATAAAATAAAAGAAACAATCTGAAACTATATTTAACAGCTGATGCGTTCCCGAACCTGCTGCTAAAATATTAGTAGCAAGCAATAGTGCCACAAGGCCTTTTATCACGCCTGTAGCTGTAAGCAAACCCAATATAGGTGTAAAAACAGCACTTATTAAGTCTATAAAAGCGCTCGTGATTTTTTCTTTTTTTCTATTCTCTTTATAAACAGTGTAATCTTCCAAATTATAATTCTTAGGCAAATTCCCTAAAATACATTGCAGCTCTTCATATACTTCGGCAACTTTTGGGCCTAAAACGATTTGACATTGTCCGGCTGCTTGGATTACAGCCAACACTTCCGGCAAACTTTTTAACATTTTTTCATCAACAAGTGTTTCATTATATAATTTTAATCGTAACCTTGTTGCGCAGTGATATGCCTCTTTAATATTCTCCTTTCCACCTATTGCGGGCAACAGTTTCTCCAACATATTTTGGTATTTCATATTAACCTCCTACTAAATTAATTTATAAATTAATCTGTTCACCTTTAATCAGCTGTATCGTCTGCTTTACTTCGTTAATATATAAATCGAAGGAGCATTCACGTTTAGCAATTATATTAATGTTTTCAGCTTGTCCTTTTTCCCATTTGAATGAAATTTCTGCACCTTGCCGCAAAACATATCCGGATAAGGTTCCACTCACGTTCTTCGGTAAAGCAGGCAACAAATATACAGAATCGTTATAATCCTGAATAATCATTTCCAAAAGTCCATTCGCACCGCCGAAGTTTCCGTCAATCTGAAACGGAGGATGATTATCCAACAAATTATCCAATGTTGCACCGCACAGTAGTTCCAGTAAATTCTTCCAGGCATTTTCAGCATCTTTCAAATGGGCATAAAAATTAATAATCCAAGCTTTACTCCAGCCTGTATGCCCGCTACCGTTCTTCAATCGGCGTTGAATTGTGCGATAACATGCTTTTATTAAATTTTCGTCCCGATCAAAGCGAATGGTTTGAGCCGGATATAAGGCAAATAATTGTGACATATGTCTATGCCCCGGTTCATACTCATCATAATCTTTCATCCATTCCTGAATTTGGCCATGTTTGCCTATTTTAATTTCAGGCAATAAAGCTAAATATCTTTCAACCGTTTTAATTAAAGATGATTCATATCCACCATCTCTGCTTGCTTCCAAATATTCCTGAAAAAGTTCAGCAATTATTTCTCTATCCATAGTTGCACCGAGGCAAAGAGAAGCTACCCGTCCTTCACATATATATTTATTTTCCGGTGATAATGACGGCCCGGTAATATAATTTCCATTTTCATCCTTAAACATATAGTGTATAAAAAAGGAAATTGTGCTTTCCAAAATATCATAGTAGGACTTAAGAAAATCTTTATCTTTCGTATAAAAATAATGTTCTAAGATATGCAGAGCCAACCAAGCTCCTCCCATAGGCCATAAGGTCGAAGAAATACAGTTATCCTGTGGCGCACAATCACCCCAAATATCTGTGTTATGGTGACAGCAAAATCCATCCAGGCCATACATTTGTTCGGCTACTTCACATCCATGTGGATACATTTTTCGGATATGTTCCAATAAAGGTAAATGCAATGAGCTTAAATTACTTTTCTCCACCAACCAATAATTCATTTCCGTATTAATGTTTATAGTGTATTTAGAACCCCATGACGGAGCAAAATCTTTATTCCATATACCCTGAAGATTGGCAGGTAAACTATTTTCTCGACTACAGCTGATTAATAAATAGCGAGCATAGTTATAATAAATATTCAACAAGCCTTTATCAACTAAACCGTTACGCATATTTTTCAAGCGCTCAGGTGTCGACAAGTTGTCATAATCGTTGTCATCAAGCAGTTCTAAAGAACATCGGTTATATAAATTTTTATAATCTCTAATATGACTTGCTTTAATTGACGCATAATTTTGCAGGCTCAGATTAGTTAAAACATTTTTACACCATTCCAAAGGATTTTTACTGCGATAGCTGGTTCTTGCAGTTATATATAGGACAACAGTTTCAGCAGAATCAACAATAATATGGCTACCTTGATGATATTGCCTACCTCCTTCACTATCTACTTTAATAAGCAGTTCAAATTGCAATCCTTTATCACCACTTTGTCTACCATGCAAACGAATCTTATTATTTTCGATAATTTCCGTCCCGTCACAATAGGAAGCACCCAATCCGGAAATATTTTCTTTTCTGGTAGCTGATATTTCAACATTTATGGTATTTTTTTCTGCTGACAGTCTGTAAACCAATACACTATTAGGATATGAAGCATAAAATTCACGTTTATAATTTATTTTATCCAAATTGTAAGAAACGCAACCGATACTTTCATTCAGATCAAGTTTTCTAATATAATCCGTTAATTCTGCTTCTCTTGTCGAAAGTTCTTCCCCTTCCTGATCGAAAAATTTTAACCATATATCACCCAAGGTCTGATAATGACTCATATGAGGGGAAGTTGCATACATTGTTCGAGCTGCTAATTTTTCTGCTTTGCCGATTTCTCCTTGTTGCAATAATTCTCGAACTTTAAGATAATTACCCGCAGCATCAGGATTTACTCTGTTTTTATAACTTCCACTCCACAGACTATCTTCATTCAGCTGAATTCTCTCTTCTCTTACTCCACCAAAGACCATCGCACCCAATGTACCGTTACCTATCGGCAGAGCTTCATTCCAGTTACTTGCTTCTTGTTGAAATTTTATTGCGTTTTCCATTGCCTATATTCCTTTGTTGTATATGCTTAGATTATATAGGGCAATTTGAATTTCCTTTAAAAGTTCGCAATTTGGAAACTGTACTAATTTTCTATTTCTGCATAATATTTCATTTTGTATAAATATGCTATTTCTTCTATCAAAAGCTGATAAAGGAAAGGATGATTTTGCACACTTTCAGTATAATTCCAAGTAATACAGGTATCTACTCTCGGATCATTAAGCATAGATTGATTTGACGTAAATAAAGCAACATGTGCACCTGTCTGTTCAAAGCTTTTTTTCTGCAATTCTTGCTCCAATTGGTGATTCACCTTTATATATCTCCCGGAATTAGAGAATATTATCAGTAGTGTATCTGAACTTGCTTTTTTAATATATTCATCTTGTTTTTGGTCATTCAAGGTAGTATAAACGAACTTCTTATAAAAAGACATTTTGTATTGAAAATTCAACGCTGCTGTCTGAGAATACACTTCGCCGAACGCCGCTACTTCTTCACTGTCATGAATCAAAGTAATCAACTTTTCTATTTGTTTATAATCAAGATTATGCAACAGATTTCTCATGTCCTCATATAAAATTTTTATATATTCATCCATTCCTTGGCGACAGACAAAATCCGTAATATTCATAGTATATCTGCCGTTAACGTATACTTCCTTGTATCTCTGTTTATATGCTTCTCCCCGAAAATCCTGATAATCTTCAAATCCTAAAAATCTTACAAATTTAGAAAGTGTTGACTTGGATACAGTGCATAATATCGCTAGTTCATTTATCGACAGTTCATATAGCTTATTAATGTTTTTCAACATTATTCGAGCAATGTGATGCTCAATCGAATCCGGCGGCATTTCAATAGTTGTTGTCGATAATTTTACATATAATGTTGACATAAGTAATTCCGATATTTCTTTCTAATCATGTCATAAACCTTATTCAAACTTCTCAGTAAAATAATAAGCCGCCCCTAACAAATTAGCATCGTTGCCGTAACTTGCCGTCCTGATTACCGGTGTAAGCGGCGCTCTTTGTCCATAAGCCATAATCTCCTGCAGCGCTGAATTAATTTTTGCCGTCAAATCAAGCCGGGCCGTAATTCCGCCGCCCAAAACGATAACTTGCGGATCAAGAATATACTGCAAATTGTAAATTCCCAAAGCTAAATAATGATACATCTGCGCTAAGGCCGCCTCCGCCTCCGCATCATGAGCGTCAGCCAAAGCAAAAACCTCCTCGCCGCTGAGTTTGCGACCTTTTTGCCGGGAAACCCGTTCCGCCGTATGGACCGGCGAACCTAAAATAGCCAATTCATTGTGGCCGTCAACCAACATCATACCGAATTCTCCGGCAAAATTATGCGTGCCGGCAATAATTTTACGATCGTAGACTATAGTACCGCCGATACCAGTACCGATAACCAACATCAGGAAATTTTTAACTTGCAACATATCAGGCCGGTTCATCTCGGCCAAGCAGGCACAATTGGCATCATTAGCAAAGCTGAGCGGTAAATGCAGCAATTGCGTCAACTCAGCCACAAAATTCACTTGATGAATGTAGCGTAACGAGCTGGCACCCTCCACTCTGCCGCTTGCCTGATTGGGAATTCCGGGAACACTGAAAGCCAAGCCGCTAATCTGATACTTGGAGCTGTATTTGTTCACCAGGTCCTGCAAACAGACACAAAGCAAATCCCACGTCGGCGGTGTATGACAAATAGCCTTTTCCATTAATTTTCCCGCTTGAAAAACGGCACTCTTTATTCCGGTGCCTCCAATATCAATTGCCAGTATCATTTTTCACCTTCCAAACTTACGCTTTTACAGCGGATTTTGCCGATAATCAGCCTCTGCCAACGTCAGCTTCAAAGTTAACGCCGGGATATTAGGCAAATTTTTCGGTAAAGTAACGATATAACACGGGTCTCCTTCCAAAGTTGACGTCTCCCGAAACATCCGTTCTTCATTATACGACTCAGGCAAATTCAACCATTTTGCTTGAACGACATGATTGCAAATATTCGGAATGTCAAAAGTGCGCCCCTGCAATTTTTCCGGGTTGAAGAAAGTAATATACAGTTGATGGTCTCTTGCCGTGAAGCAGTATTCGTTTATCTCATAGACATACAAAGGCAAAGTGTAGGCGGAATAAACGCTCTCGCCCGCTTTTTCCAGATATTCTCCGACTTTATTAAGTTCTGTCAAGCAGGCTGCCGGGATTCTGCCTTGTCCGTCAGGTCCGATATTCAGCAAATAATTGCCGCCGCGCGCTGCAATTTTCAGTAATTTATGGATGGTGGTCGCCGCAGTTTGCCAGTTTTCGTCGCCTTTTCTGAAGCCCCAGCTGTCATTCATCGTCCCGGCAACTTCCCACATTTTTTCTATCGGTGCAGCCGGTATTCTATTATCCTGCGTGCTGATATAATCGCCTAGACCGTGTCCAATTCTGCCGCTTATCAAGCATTCCGGTTGTAATTTATGGACAAGTTCACTTAATTCCCGGCAGTGTTGTTGACTCATGTCAATAGGTGTATCAAACCAAATCATGCCGATTTTACCGTAGTTAGTCAGCAATTCTTCTACCTGCGGCAGACATTTGCCGTAAAAATAGCGCTCAAAATTCTTATGGCTGTTGTCATGATAAGCTCGATAAGCGTCCGGATCATCCCAGTCCTGCGCTTGGGAATAATACACGCAGAATGTTAAGCCATATTTTTCACACGCCTCCTGCATTTCCCGCACGAAATCTCTTTTACAAGGGCTGGCCTGCACGGAGTTATAAGAGCTGACTTTAGAGTCGAATAAGGCAAAGCCCTCATGGTGTTTGGCTGTCAGGCAGATGTAACGCATGCCCCAACTTTTAGCAAGACGGCAAATATTTTCCGCCTGAAATTCCTGCGGGTTGAATTCTCCGGCTAAGCTGCGATATTCTTCTAAAGGGATGTCGGCATTGTTCAATATCCACTCCGCCAAGCCTCTGATTTTTTGGCCTTTATATTCTCCGCCTAAAAGCGAATATAGACCGAAATGAATGAATAAGCCGAATTTTCCTGTTGTAAACCAATTTTTCTGCATAATCTCTCCTGTAGTTGTAATTGTTTCAGTTCTTGTTTATTTCCGTCGTCTTACTTAAAAGCAAGATTAATATTATCCCTTAACCGAGCCGATCATCATTCCTTTGACAAAGTGCTTTTGTACTAATGGATAAATCAGCAGCACCGGCAAAGAAGCGACTACAATTGTCGAAAATTTCAACAAATCGGTAATTCCCTGCTTAGCAATTAATTGTTCAACATTGGTAATCATCGTCGGATCTACCGTATTCAAAACTAAAAGTTGACGTAACTTAATCTGCAGCGGTTCCAAATTAGGATTATTAATAAACAACATCGCATTAAAATACGAGTTCCACTGCGCCACGCCATAATACAAAGACAAAACGGCGATAATCGGTTTGGAAAGCGGTAAAACGACACGCCAAAAATAACCGAATGGCGTACAGCCGTCAATAGCCGCAACTTCATACAAATCATTCGGAATCTGATTTTGAATATAGGTACGGGCAATCATCAAATTCCAAACAGAAATAGCATTTGGAATAATCATGGCCCAAATAGTATTGTCCATATGTAAAGCATTAACCAGTAAATAGAGGGGAACAATTCCGCCGCTGACAATCATAGTTATCATAAACAAAACGGATAAAAATCTGCTTGCTTTAAATTCTTTGCGAGATAACGCATAGGCCGCCAACATCGTCATACTGATATTAACCGTCGTACCCAACACTAAATAAATCAAAGAATTCCTGAAACCAATTAAAATCGGTTTGTAAGTCAAAACCGCCTCATAGCCTCTTAAAGTCGGTTTAACCGGCCAAAGAAAGACCTTACCGCTGATGACAGCTTGCGGATCGCTGAATGAAGCAGCTACAACATAAATCAGCGGCAAAAGAATAATGACAGTAAGCAAGGTCAATACGCCGTAAATAAAGTAAAGGAACAGACGGTCCCGGAAATTATCTGTAATTTGCGTTTTTTTGTGCTTAAACAGCATATTTACCTCCTTACCAAATCGCCGTATCGGTTAATTTGCGTGAAATCTTATTAACGACAACAAATAAAATCAAGCTGACCAATGAATTGAATAAGCCGACGGCAACACCATAACTGTAATTTCCCTGCTGTACCGAAACTTTATAAAGATAAGTTGAAATTATCTCTGAAGTTGAAGCATTAACACTGTTACCCATCAAATAAGCTTTTTCAAAACCGATACTCATAATTGAGCCGACATTAAAAATAAGCATCATCACTATAGTCGGAGCAATACTCGGCAAATCGACATGGATTATTCGCTGAAATCTGCCCGCACCGTCAACTAAAGCTGCTTCCTGCAACTCTTTGCTGACACCTGCCAAGGCAGCGATGTAGATAATTGAAGAATAACCGATATTTTGCCAAATACCTGACCAAACATAAAGATGCGGGAAAATATTTGGGTCACCGAAAAAATTGAGTGCCTTGCCGCCGAACATTTTTATAATCTGATTGATAACGCCGCTGCGCATATCCATTATGCTCATCATCATACCGACCATAACAACCAAAGAAATAAAATACGGCGCATAGGTAATCATCTGTACCGCTTTTTTGAAGCGCTTACAACCAACTTCATTGATGAACACCGCCAAAATTATGGGCAAAGGAAATCCGACAATCAGCGAATAAACACCTAAGCGCAAAGTATTAATAATTGTGCGAAAGCCGTACGGTCCGAACAAAAATTGTCTGAACCATTGCAAGCCGACAAATCTGCTAGCAAAGATGCCTTGAGCCGGCGAATAATTTTTGAAAGCTAAAACGATACCCGCCATAGGTACATAGCAAAAAATAATTAGCCATAATAAGGGTAAGGCAATAATCAACCAAAACTGCCAATTATAATTCTTACACCGACGCTTCTGTTCAAGGCGCCGAGATGAATCTCCCGGCGCTTTCCTGAACAATACGACTGATTTGAGGGATTCTCTATAAGTCATGTAATGCTCCTGCAACATTGCTTATTTTTTTATAGTACGATCATATGCCGTCTGAGATAACTTAATCAAAGTCGGCAAACCTACCGCTTCGAAGCCTTTCACATAATTATCCCAAGCC
This sequence comes from uncultured Eubacteriales bacterium, assembly GCA_902373515.1. Classification (GTDB taxonomy): domain Bacteria; phylum Bacillota; class Clostridia; order Saccharofermentanales; family Fastidiosipilaceae; genus Amygdalobacter; species Amygdalobacter indicium. The sequence goes on from CABKML010000008.1 coordinate 19,494, forward strand.
TGATCATCATCAGGGTTTTGCACGCCGCGAATGAAAGCGGCACGATTTTCTTCCAAATACTTCTTCACATCAACCGTAATTTGATTCAGCTGATCTGTTTCAGCCGCCGTAAATTTCAGTACGGGTAAAACATCATAATCGGTTTTCGGATTTTGAGCGTAAGGTTCGCACTTTTCTTTAGTTTCCGTGTAAAGCAATTTTTCCAAACCGGCTGCCGATTTGATATCAACACTGTTATCCGTTGCTTGACCGAAGCGGACCTTCTCTGTAGCAAAATTCAAGCCGACATCCTGCCAGTCATGGTTTTGTGGATCGGAAGAATACTGATTAATTATTTCGTAAAGTGCTTTACTGCCATCCAAGCCCTTTTTATCCGTCGGATTAAGACGCCAGTCTTTGTCTTTATCAGCACCGAACTGCATACTTAAATAACCTTCAAGCGTATAAAAATAATCTATCCAACGTAAGGCTGCTGCCGGATTTTTGCAATCTTTAGTTAAAACAAACTTATTCTCGAGAATTCCGTCATAACGGAAATAAGTAGCATGCTGTTTGCCCTCAGGGCCTTTTACCGGAGCCATCACTCGATAATCGGCATACGCCTGTGGTTTGGAATTGGCATCATAAGCATCGGAAATTGTACCGAAGGGAGCGAAAAATACTGGTTCTCCCTCATTGTTCATCAATTTACGATAATTGTCAGCTGTCTGTGTAAAAGCACTATCATCAATCAAGCCCTCTTTATATAGGCTGTGCATATATTGCAAAGCAGCACGATATTCTTTTTTTACAGCGATTGATTCAATTTTCTTATCCGGGCTGACAACAAGTTTACCGGCTTGAACTCCGGGGTCTAAAATGAAAGCATTAGTTATCCAATCATAGAATTGGTGTCCCCAACCATCTATTGAACCGGACATAGGGATTCCTTGCTGATGAGCCTTTTTATAAGCTTGCATAACTTGACGCAAGTCTTCCGTTGTTGTCGGAACTTGCAAATTCAATTCCCGCAAATGGCGCATGTTAACCCACATTTTGTTGCGATACTTGCAATGATAGCAATCATTAATTGTCGGCAAGCCATATATATGACCGTCGGCTTGTGTGATTTGAGACCACAATTCCGGCTTTTCTTTGATATATGCCATAAAATTGGGCATATTTTCTTTAATCAGGTTTTCCAAAGGCAAAAGCAAGCCCTCGGAAACACCGTATTTACTGACTTTCGGTGTAGAAAACAAAAAAGCGTCCGGCAACGGTTTTTTTGACATCATGAGGTTAATTTGTTCATCTGCCGTATCCATATTTACTGTTTGATACGTCCAATTAATATTGGTCTTTTGAGCAATAAATTTGCTGAAATCATTACTTGCAAAATCGACAACATTGGGCATTGACAGGCGAACCATAGTCATAGCCAACGGTTTCTCTGCAATGGGATATGTCCCTACTTTGCTTAATTGTACCGCGGCATCCTCCTGTTTCGTCTGTTTATTACCGGTAGAATTACTGCACGCTGTTAAAGTGAAAGCGTAAGCACCCGCTAATAAAAGTGCTAGCATTTTACGGCATAAGTTCTTCATATGTTCCTCCTAACCGATTAAAAGCAAGTCCAATTATTTGCCAAATCTTTCTTGCTTTTTTGCACATTTTTTGTTGTTTAACAACAAAAATAATATAGCATATTGCACTATTTGGCGAAACATTTGAAACGGTTTTTGGCTTTTTAAGCTTTTCAGCCCACTGTTCTGTTCATTTAATTTCATTTTTGTTCAAAAAGTCAGGCAAAATCCAAATAAAACAGTTTCAACGCCGTATACGCCACACAGCAAAAAAAAGGCCGATTGACGCAGCAATCGACCTATTCAAATAGTTCAGCAGATTCGGCTTGAACTTACTTTTTCCAAAATGCCAACAAAGCCTGACAAGCCGTCAACATTTCCCGAGTATCAATAGCTTCTTCCAATGTATGCGGTTTAATCATACCAACACCGATAATAATTGAATTAAAGCCCTCGTAAGCGAAGAAATTGGCATCAGAACCGCCTCCGATAACTTGTAACTCAGCAGTAACACCGATGCGCTTATAAACTTCAATAAACTCCTGCGCAAAAGCACAATTATCAGGAGAGTTTAAAGTCGGATACTGCCATTCCTTAATAAGTTCAAATGTACCACCGTATTTTTTAGCTGTAGCTTTACCGATTTTCTCATACTCCGCCAAATAATTCTCCAGTTTTTCTTCTGAATGTGAGCGCATTTCACCATAAGCTTCCGCATAATCCTGCACCACATTTGTCGGTCCTTGAGCTTGGAATGTTGAAATATTCGCCGTAGTTTCCGAATCAATTCTGGCCGTCTTATATTGCAAAATTGTTTCCGCTAAAATCATAATCGCATTGATGCCTTTTTCCGGTTCAATTCCGCCGTGGGACGCCTTGCCGTGAGCAATCAGGCGATAATTCGTCGCCGTCGGTGCTTTATAAGCAACATACTTAGACGGCCCTGCATTATCTACAACAATGACACGCTTGCTCGGTTGCATATGTTTATAAACTTCAGGCCAGTCAATATTTCTGGCACCAATTAATCCTGTTTCTTCACCAGGTGTGAAAATTACCCAAATTGTTTCATGCGGATATTGTTTCTGCACAAGATATTTCAAAGAATACAGAACACAGGCAACGCCGCCCTTATCATCCGCGCCTAAAGTTGTCGTACCATCAGTCTTAATAATATCGCCGTCTTCAATTAATTTGACACCCTTATTCGGTTCAACCACATCCAGATGAACGGAGATTGTAACGCCTTCTCCGGGAACTGTTCCGGTCAATTTACAAAAGATGCTCGGGCAATCACCGCCGAATTTTTCATTCGAATGATCAACATAAACTTCCGCGCCCAACTCGCGCATGAATTTAATCACGAAATCGCCCATCGCCTTTTCATGCCGAGCCGGCGAATAAATGTTAACCATTGTTTTGAATAAGTCAACCAACTCCTGTTTGTTCAAATTCTCCATAAAAAAACCTCTTTTCTTAAGAAAACTTAGCAATCAGCTATGTTTTTCAATTTCTGCAATCTGAGTTTTGGCAATCATAATTGAGCTGAAAACGGCCGTTAAAGTAACGACAAAGGAAAGATTTCCCGGTAAAAACTGCACCACTTTAGTCATAACCAACGAAATACCCAGAGCCCATACTGCCGTTTTCCACGATTTCATGGCAAATTGTCCGAAAATTCCACCGTAAAGAGCCGGAATGATTAAACCCAAAATTCTTTGCACATTTCCCGGCAAATTGGAAATGATAGTCTGTCCCATAACGGTAGCTAAAAAGACAAATAGAATGCCGACATAAACAGATATTGCCATTCCGATAGTACCCATAATCGCACCTTCTCTAGTCCCGGTTTTAAAGCCTGAAGCTTCGATAGATGTAGCTGCCGCCGGAATACGCATATTAACAGAATTACCGGATAATATTGAAAGATATAAACCTGAAGTTCCGACAATGGGGTAATAGGAAATAGGCTCACTGAAATAAAAAGCGCCTGAAACTGAAATCTGAGAAATTGCACCGGCAATTACAGCTGCCCAACCCGGGAAGAATCCGAAATATACAGCCATAAGCAGTGGCGGTAATAAACAGGCAACAGCGCCGAGAACCATCGTACTGCGTCCTACACGAACAATACTGCGATTATATTTAGCAAAAGCATCCATTTTCCACCTCCATCAAATTATCAAAGCAGCAACTATGGCTCCGCCGAACATAGCAAAGGTTAACGACCACTGCTTTAACCAGGGAATTTTCTTACCGAAAATCTGACAAACAACCATAATCACCAAACCTAAAATTCCGGCTGCAGTAATTTCCGGCTTTACTGTAATTTTTAAAATACTGTCAACATTGAAATAAGCAAAAGCACCTAACATAGCACCGACACTTACTGCCGGCAACAGTGCCTTTCTACCGCCTGTCAACAAGTTATTCACAGCATCCATCCGATGAGCGAAAAAGAAAGCGAAAATCAGCCATCCCATCACCCCTAAAGCCGGTGTCCATAAGGCATTGGCATATACCAAAGGATTCATCTTGGTTGCCAATTCTCCGCCCATTGCCATCGCTCCGAAATTTGCCGCCATTGTTTCATAATTTGTACCTCCAATCACGCTCATCCTCAAAGCTGTAATCGGTGCGCCCAAAGTTACAATTAACGCCCAGATGGAACCTACAACGCCCAAGGCCGGACCTACAGAGTTCAAAAAAGCTGTCTTCATTCCTCTTTTTACCTGCTGCTGATCCATTCCGATTTCCTTCGAGCATTTCAATGACCTTTGCAGAATAATCGTCGCTTGAAACAACACAAGCAAAATACCTAATCCGCACACTAAATACATCAAAGGATGGTTAGCATAAAACCACTGATTGTTCATAAAAAACTCCTTCATTTAGCCGTAGCTATATTTTTACCTGCTCCATCTTTCCGTTTTCTCGACGACAATAAACAGACAAGATTTTCAGGCTATTTACTAATGCAAAAAGTCACAAACTGCAGCTAAATAAATAGCCACAGCCGAAGTTAAACTTGACTCAGATACATCAAAGTGAGACGAATGATTGGAATAATAGTGACCTTGAGCATCTGTCAGCGAATTAAGCAAAAAGAAATAAGTTCCCGGTATCTCATCTAAGAAATACGCCATATCATCGCCGCCCATTGTCGGCTTTTCTAAATTTATTACTTTGTCCGGGAATAATTCCCGTGCCAACTCTTCAATTCTTTGCGTAAATTTCGGGTCATTTTTCAAAATCGGATAGTAACGTTCATACTTAAGTTCTGCCTGTCCCCCGTAAGTTTGGGCAATGCCTTGTGCAATTTCACCGATTCTTCTTTCAATCAAATCCTGCACTTCAGCTTTCAAGCTACGACTGGTTCCTGTCAAAACAACTTTATCGGGAATTATATTCTGTGTAAATCCGCCTACAATTTTGCAAACCGAAACAACAGCTCTTTCTACCGGTGGAATTTCACGTGACACAATTTTTTGTAAAGCTAATATTACCTCAGCTGCAATCACAATCGGATCGATACTTCTGTCAGGATTGGCACCGTGACCGCTTTTACCAATTATGGTCAAGGTAAACTTATCCATAGCTGCCATTAATGCTCCGCTTTTGAATGCAATTTTGCCGTTAGGAACACCTTCCAGCAAATTACCTCCATGTAAACCGATAACAGCCTGCGGACGAGGATTTGCCAAAGCGCCTTCTTTAATCATGGGCAGCGCACCTCCGGGAATTTCTTCACCCGGCTGGAATAAAAATTTTACCGTGCCGCGGAACAATTCCGGATGTTTCTGCAAAATAACGGCAGTTGTTAGGGCGACAGCCATATGCGTATCATGACCGCAAGCGTGCATTAATCCCGGATGTTTCGAGGCAAAAGGTAATCCGGTTTCTTCGTTAATCGGCAATCCGTCCATATCCGCTCTGATTGCCAGGCATTTTTCCGCTTGTCGATCCGAAGCTGTCTTGCCTTTAACTTGAGCAACTACAGCATTGCCGGCCAAAAGAAGCTGATATTCAATTCCGTATTCTTGTAAGACCTTTTGTAAGTACTTACTTGTCTCCGGTAAATTCAGTTCCAACTCCGGTATTTCGTGTAAATCCCGTCTGAATTTTATACATAAACTCTCATATTCTAAAGCCAACGCTCTAACATCAGTTAACATTCAGCCACACTTTCCTTGATAAGCTCTTCTGCAACATTTTCTTAAAGGCGTCTTTTATATGTCTTTATTACGTCTTTAATTAAAATTATATACAAAGGCTGCTTCTTGTCAATTAAAAATTGTGCATTTTCACAAATATTATTTTTTCGTTATCCATTAAAGCTCCTTACTGCGGAGCACCTGCTTTTTTGTTATAATTCACACATGAGAATATTATTGATAGGAACAAAAAAGTCCGTACAGGAAATTAAAGATATGGTAGCCGATTTGGCGGTAGAAATTGTCTGTTGCTATGCTGAAGATACATCCAACATAAAATTTCAGATTGCCTCTTTACCCTCTAATATTGACGGCATCTTCGCTACCGGTAAGGCTGTATACTACGAAGTGATCAATAATTTTCATCCTACCGTCCCTATTTTTTATGCCAAACGTTTGGTCTTGGGTTTCAGTAAATGTATAGTGTCTTATTTACATAGTAAAAATCGCTATGAAAAACCGCTTTTCGATATTATAGACAAGAAGCTGGTAGAATATCTGATTGCCCAATATGAATTAAATTTTAAGCAAACAACTGTCATCGAGTATGATCAACAGGTAAGTGAAAGCAACTATCTTCTCTCCTACATTGAGCTTTATAAGCAGGGTAAAGTTGACGTAATTTTTACAGCTTTCGGTTACACTTATGATACATTGAAGAGCTTAGATATTCCCTGTTATCGTATTCCGGTTACGAAATATGATTTAATGGCCGATTTTCAAAAACTGATCCGGGAAATTGAATTGGAAAGTAATAAGCATAAAAATATCACGGTTCATAACTTGATTTTTGCTGCCTCTCCTGATGAGCAAGAGCGTTTTTTCAATGATTATGCCTCTTTCGTACAAGGTATTTATTTGAATAGTAACGGGCGTCATTTAGTAATAAGTAATTTTTGTTCTAACATAGGTCAATTATGTCTTTATCTGCAAAACAGTCTGGATGAAGCGAATAGAAGCAAGCTGAGAATAAGTATTGCCGATGGCAACAATATTCAGAATTGCATTGCCAACTCCATTTACGCTCATTCTTTTACTGATGCGGATTATCCTTTGGCAATTTACACGGAGCACAAAATTAAGCGTTTGAATTTTTCTGCTGATACGCAGGCGATATCTATTGATATTGTAAGTGAAATTTCCGGCAAAACCGGAATTTTGCGCAAGCATTTATACAAGCTGTTCAATTATTTACAAATTAATAAACGTGATACAGTCACGGCTGCTGAATTAGCTGAAATTTTAGGTTTAACCAAGCGTTCGGCCAATAGGATTATTAATTCTTTAATTCAAGCGAAATATGCTGATGAAGTGGCAATATACAGCGATTCTATCGGCCGGAGAGAAAAATGTATTAAGCTGCTCTACTAGCCTTTTCCTGCAGTTGCAGCTGCAGTTGCAGAAAGAAAAACGGCGCCGGTAATTTTCACCCCGACGCCGCCGATTCCAACTTTATAAAATCAACAACTTCCCCTAACCACATTTTTTCATTTTTCAAGTTGATATTAAATTTATTTAATAAGCCAATATCATCACATTTATACTCTGCAATAAACCCTAAATTTTTCACATCAAATTTCCTTGAAGTATATAGAACAGATACGATCCCATCGCTACAAATAACTTTTCTAATCGTATAATTATTACCGGTGAGGTTGGCAAAAAACGTTTTATCTGTTATTTCCTTTTTTTCTATTATTTCTAATTTGTCATTAAATTTATAAATACTATTGTTGTCTGTAATTGTATATATATTATCCTTATAAGCATATGAAAAAATTATTTTTTCTTTGTCAAACAAATACTCCAGCACTTCATATGTTTCACTATTCAAAACACCTATTGCTGATTTGGCTGCCACATTTTGAGAACTGTTTGAGTTATCATTACCGTAAGTAACTATTTTATTATTACACTCTATCAGTTTTAGCACTATCTTTGTCTATAATCGTAATTCCGTTTTTTTTATCATTTTCACTATATGATTCTACAAATATCTTACCGTTTTTATCTAATGCACCGTTTAAATATTGATTTACTAATGTAGAGCGTTTTTTTTGACCTTTATAGGAATAAATCACATCACTTAAATACTCATTATTAATCCTGCCGACATTAACCGTTTCAATAAGGGTTTTCTCCCCTTTTCTTGTAAACCAGGATGCTGAATATTTATTGTTTTTTTGTTCGTTTGCATTTGAATATTTTTCTATTTTACCATTACTATCCAATATGTAATGTTCATTCAGCCTATTAGAAGTTAAAAATAGTTTTCCTTTAAAGTAATTGATTGAATTGATGCTATATCCTTTATAAGCATAACTTTGAAGAAGTGCCCCATCGCTATTCAAAAATAACAACTTTGAATATGGCTCCCTTGCTCGCGAAAGAGAAACTATATACTTAGAATTTTCTATATTGACTTTTTTATCTGTACTAATGTTTTCATGAGTACAAGCAACTAAAAATATCAGCGTTGCAACAAGCAACACTGATATTGGAGGTGTAGAGTTAATTTTTATAGAACACATATGTCCCTTCTCCTCCAACTAACTCTGCCGGTGATACAGGTTCCCAATCTCCTAAATTCATTCTTGTTTGTTGTTATTCTTGTTACCTCTGACCTTTTTTACTCTTGTTTTTAGTCCCTTATTTCGATTAAGATAATAATATTACAATGATTTTTATTAGTCAATAGTTTTTGTTATCTTATTATAATTTGTCAGTTACGCCTGCTATAGTGCCTGCACCTAAATCTCATAACAGCGATTCTATCGGCCGGAGAGAAAAATGTATTAAGCTGCTCTACTAGCCTTTTCCTGCAGTTGCAGAAAGAAAAACGGCGCCGGTATTTTTCACCCCGACGCCGCTGATTAAGCGATCAACAAATTAGCTAACAAATTAATGTTTTTTCTTATAAATAAGCGAGAACAGAAGTGCGGCCAAGGTGACCAATGATAAACTCGAGCCGGCTACTTCGCCTGTCTTGCTGACGGCATGCGCTTTCCTCTTGTTCTCAGTATTAGTCACAGCTGTAGTTTCCTGTGTCGGCGTGGACTCTCCTGCAGTCGGTCCAGGTTGCGGCGCAGGTGCAGGTCCGGGTTGTGGCGCAGGTCCGGGGCCCGGTTGTGGCGCAGGTGCAGGTCCGGGTCCGGGTTGTGGCGCAGGCCCCGGCTGTGGTGCAGGTCCGGGACCGGGTTGCGGCGCAGGTCCGGGTCCGGGTTGCGGCGCAGGTCCAGGTTGCGGTGCAGGTCCGGGCCCCGGCTGCGGTTGCGGCTGCGGCTGAGGTTGCGGTTGCGGTTCATCGCTCAAACCTATCGGGCTGTCCAACTTACCCGTACCACTTACATTCGCCGCCTGCAGCTTCAGTTTTCCTTGCTGCAGCGAGAACTTCAAAGGCTCGGTATTCAACTTGTAACCTTTGGGGGCAACAGTTTCCTGCAAAACATAATCACCGTCGGCCAAATCAAAAATGTAAATGCGGCCGGCAGCATTAGTCGTATAATTATGCAAAACTTTATCGCCCTGCTTCAAAACATATTGCGCATCGGCCACCGGAATTGCAGCATCCTTCGCATTCGTTTTCGCAAAGACGAAGAAATTGCCCTTTTTCATATCCGCCCAGGCGGCATAGGTTTTCACATCGGCCGTAACTTGTCCGGTTGCCTTGATCTCTTTTCCGTTAACCAGAGCATTGACCTTATTGGAAATAGTATCGGCAGTCAAATCGGTCGGAACCAACGATGTTTCATATTCAATATGATATGCAATCTTCTTATCGTTTGCAGGTTGCGGCAGAACGAAATGCAACTGATGCTGCTTCCGATCATAAGTGACAACGACTTTGCCCGCGGCCGCTTGGTGCGCAAGTTCACAAGCTGTGAACTTGGTCTGATCGTAGCCTGAAGTTTCCAGGGAACTGTTGCAGGTAATTTTGAATTTGCTCAAATCCACTTGTCCGGCGGCATCAACATAGACACCGACATTCTTATCCAAAGTATCAATCAGCTCCACTTTTTCCAAATTCGCCGTGTACGGACGGTAGTCAATTTTCCAGGTAATAACGGTATTTCCTTTATCCGTTGCCTGCAAAGTCGGTACAGTCTTTTCCAATAACAACATTTTGGCATCGAAATCGCATTTGGCGGTATGGGGCAACTTGTCGTTGAAGCTTAGTTCCACTTCATTGCTCATGGTGCTGCCGTTATCTCCTTGGACAGAATTTTGCAAAAGTTCGGCGAAATCCGCCTCCGGCACCTGCAATTTGTAAACGAGGATATAAGTCTGACTGTTGTAGTTCTTAAATTTCCAAGTTGCAGTATTCGGGGTAAAATCGACAATTTGGGCTGCTTCGGCGGCACTCAGACGTTTGACAGCCTGCGCGTCCTCGCCGTATTGATACTGACCGTTGGAGTTGTCGTAGAGGCCGCTAAAGAAGAATTTTTGCCCGAGCTTGTAAGCGGATTTTTGCGCCTGATAAAGCACGAAATTCTCCTGCCCTTTAATCGGGGCAATTTTCCAACCTGCAGGCAGCTTATCTTTGAGGACAAGTTGGCTGAAATCAACATTTTTCAGGCTGTCGGTCGCCAGCGTTTTCTGATAATCGGCAAAGTTTATGCCCATGGCGTTGACTGTCACGCGGAAATAGATAGCGTGATCCTGACAATCCAATAATTTATCCTGAGCAGCATCGGCATTGTTGATGCTGTCGACATTTTCAATATCAACGTTGCGCGGCAAGATTCGCTTGCTGAGAATATCGCCTTCCAGATGGTAACGTTCTTCGCTCGTTTGTATGTTTTTGAGGGAAGGGTCGCTGGAGAAAACTACGGTATTTCTCTGATGCAAATATACATCATGGTTATTAGCTTGCATGGACAATTTATGCGCCGTAGAGAATTCGCCCTCCTTGCCGCTGAGCAAATTTTGCAGCTGTGTTTTGAGGGTAAACTCGTGTTTCAAAGCTTTCTGCTCGGATGCTTTGGGACTGATTACCAGAATTTCTCCGACTTTTTTGTCACCGCACTTCAGCGGCACGATTTTGTCCAAATTCAAAGTGGTCGAGGCGAATGAATTTTTGACATAAGCGATATTCCAGTTAATCGGCCAGCTTAGTTCTACCGGGTCATCACCGTAGTTGTAACTCAAGCGAAAATAAGTGTTCAGCACCTTGCTGTCGAAGCCCTCGGCCTGCAGACCTTTGGAGCTTTTATAATCCGCTGTTAACGCTTGGTAATCACCGTAATAGAATATTTCGTAAAATTTGCCGTCCTTGGAAGGGAACATATTGTCGTATTCCAAGTTAATTTTCCAAGGCAATATTCCCTGGCGCAAATCGTCGGCATCAGGATCGTTAATCGTCGTTTTGGTCAAGGTCGGTGCTGCCTGATAAGAGGCGGAGGAGTCGGCGCTGAAGGCGTCCTGCGGTAAAGGTTTGTTCGCCCATTCTTTCGGGCCGACAGCGACTGTCGCTATGTTCTTCAACAATTCCTGTTCATAGGATTTGTAAAGGCCATCATCCTCATCATCGGCGTTAAGTAAAATCGCTTGGCTCAAGTTCACGTCGAGAGCAAACACATGGCTGATCTGCAGGACATATTCGCCCGTCATTTCCGGCAGGAATATACCCGTCGCCTGTAACAGTTTTTTATCTTTCGGTATGGCTATTTGCGGTGCTTTCTCACCTACGTTATAGGCCTGTGTTTTGTCAGGCTGCGCCGGAATCTCGCTGACGGTATTAACAGTCACCGGCTGTAATTCTTCTTTGCCGTTATTGACGACTTTTCTTTGAAGTGTCAATTTGGTTGCTTTCGGCTTCGGCAGGTTCGCTTTGGTGGGAATCAGCAGTGTATCAATGATCCAGACATTACCGAGTTTTTGCTTGTCTTTGCCCAAATCGACCGTCCAGTTGACGATTTGATCATGCGTATTTTTATCTTCCTCAACTCCTGCCAGTTTCTTGGTCACGGTCAAGGTTCTTTCAACTGTGATGGAAGCTGCGGCGGACGCTACCTGTTCCTGTCCCTGCAATAAAAGCGCCGTATTTTCGACTTTTTTGCTCTTTCCCTGTTTATCCGTCTCGCTCCAAATTATTTGCGTGTTAAATTTGATTTCCGGCTGCCCGGGTGTCGCTGCTTGGGCAGAGTCAGTTTCTGTTAAAGTGTAAGTTAACAATTTGTTCGCGGCATCATAAGTCGGTTTAACTTTTTGGCCGTTTACGGTAAAGGTGTCGGCAATGTAATCGCCTACCTGACTCAAATCTTCTTTGATTGTCAAGCCGGCTAAAGAGACTTGTTTATTATTTTTTTGTCCTTGGGGCGTCAAAGTCCAACTTGCCGTATGTTCATCTACAACTGTACCGCTTTTGTTCATGCTGTATGTTGCTTTCGGCGCGTGCGGGTCTGCCGGCAATTTGACCGGAATATTCTTGTCCAAAACCTGTATATGGTCAACCGGCTCATCCGGTTTATCCGGCTTAGTGTCCGCTGCAAACGGGGCTTCAAAGCTGACTGTCAGTTCCGTCCAGGCGTTTTGTTCATAATTGAACTTGCCTTTAGGGTCGTTTTCCAAGCTTTGGAATTTAATTTTGGCCTTGGTTACGCCGTCATTATCCTTGCTGATAACGATGTTGCCGATAGTTTGCTTGCTGGTGGCTAAATACACCGGAATTGCTTTAGTTGCATCTCCCTTGTAAGAAAAATTCTTACCTAAAACTATTTCGGCATAATCTCCCTCGTCAACCTGCATGGCCGCCGTTTTGCCCTGTTCTTTATAGGCTTCCAAGTTACGGTTGTCGACGATGGCAAAGCTGAAGGCAAACTGCAAATTAAAAGGTTTGGTCCAATCTATTTTGTCGCTTGCAATCTCCGCTCCGCCCTGTTTGAAAACAAACTGCAGGTTCTGCAACTGTTTGCTCTTGTCTTTCGCATCGGCTGTTGCTGTTGCTGCAAGCGGTCGTATGAAAGCTGTGGTTAATATCATTAAAATCGCAATACTGAAAGCGAATGTCTTAAATCCAAGTTTACGCATATACTCTCCGTGTCGATTATATATTTATCTCCCGACTCCCTCACCATATACCTCCGACTTCCGGCTGTCAACAGCTATTCCGGCGACAAAACGTTTAACGACCGGTAAAGAAAAGCCGCTTCCGGGAAGCGGCCTGATTTTACCAATCGCATTGTAATATGCGTTCTCCCTGCAAACTATTATTTTTCGCAGAAATAGGCTGTATCATTAAATTTAATACCAGCAATCCAAGCCCTAAGCTGACTAGCAGTTTTGAAATTTTTCCTTTATTCATCTTCTTCAATCTCCCAAATTGCATAAGCATATGGCATCATCGTATGTTCGTCCTGATTGTAACCGTAGCTGAATATCGGTGTTTCAGAGGGTAAATTGACAAATTGCTCATTCACACAAGCTGATACATTAAGAGCTACAACTACTTTTTTTCTCCCCCTTGCCCGAGCGAAAACAAAATTACCGGCCGGAGAATAATCAAGAACCTGAAAACTCCCGCTTACTAAGCATTCATTATTTTGACGAATTCGGATCAAATGCTGAAAAAAGTTCCGATCATCAATTATAGCTTTATCCCACGGCATAGCGCCTCGCCACGAGTATTCATCTTCCCCCTGTACCCCCAATTCGTCACCGTAAAACACACAAGGAACTCCGACAGCCGTAAATAAAAAGACTTCTGCCAAATAAAAACGTTCAGGGCAAATACACAAACTTCTGAAACGGCTGACATCATGACTATCCAACAAATTTAATTGACCTTGAACAATAGGAAAAGGATAACGCCAATTCATTTTTATTAATCTGCTGTTAAATTCGGCCGCATCTATTTTACCGCTTGCGAAAAAGTCACGACAATGTCTGCGAAAATCATAATTCATAGTTGAATCGAACATATCTCCTTGCAGCCAACGTGCAGAATTTTCCCAAATTTCTGCAATTAAAACACTGTCAGGCTTAGCCTTCTTTGCTGTTTTTCTAAATGCTCGCCAAAAGTCCTTATCCAATTCATTAGCAACATCCAGACGCCAACCGTCTACATCAAATTCTTCAATCCAATAACGACAAACATCCAAAAAATAATTACGAACTTCCGGATTGGAACTATTCAATTTCGGCATTTTCGGCTCATAAGCAAAGCAGGAATATTGCGGTTTCTCGCCGCTTTCCGGTCGCCTTACCGGGAACTGCAAATTATAAAACCAGTCTTTATAACGTGAATTTTCACCATTTTTGACAACATCATCAAAAGCGAAAAAATACCAACTGCAATGATTGAAAACACCATCTATAATTATGTGCATTCCTCGTGCATGTACAGCTTGTACAAGTTCTCTAAAATCGGCATCAGTGCCCAGATTAGGAGATACATGATAATAATCAAGTAAGTCATAACGATGATATTCTGCTGCCGTAAAAATAGGATTCAGATACAAACAGTTAAAACCCAACTCGGTAATATAATCGATATTTGCAATTATTCCTCTTATCGTACCGCCCAAACGGGAATGTAATGTTTGTCCGGTCTTTTGGTCAAAAAAGGATTGAGCTTGACAGCTCAGATTTCTTGCAGAATCGGCAAAACTATCAGGAAATATATTATAAACAACAGCTTTCTTCAACCATGCCGGCACATCGCTTATTTCTTCTCGCCGTATAAAAGGGTACTGATAAAACTCACTGCGCTCAGTCGGTATAGTTTTTGCCATAATGTCCGCATACAAATACAACGTTTCCTTTGCCGATTCCAAGGAAAAATAATAACATACTCGATCATATTCACTATTTATCGTGGTTTCATAATAATCGAAGTAAGCATCACTTGCTACTTTTTCCATATTTTGGGGACGAAATCGTACTTGAGGATGCGGGTCAACTCGATCTCCGTAAAATAAAGTACATCTTTTTAAGTTATTTCTTGCTGCCTGCAGTCTGATTGTTAAGCAATATTCTGCCGGTGCATAAGCAAATTCCGATAGCGGTCTATGCCGTACGGCCTGTCTATTAATCATCTTCTTATCCCTTTCATTTTTATTAAATCAGCCTTTAACTCCGCCGCTTGCCAAGCCGGACACTACATGTTTCTGAATATAAAAGAAAACAAACAGAACAGGTATTGAAGTTAAAATTGCAGCAGCTGAAAACAACGGCCAGTTTCTGGAATAATCAGTTGCCTGTAAGGAAAAAAGACCGAGTGCCAAAGTATAATTAGCTTCACCTGTAATAAAAATTGTAGCGAAAATATATTCATTCCAAGCCGTAATAAATACAAGAACTGAGGTAACTATTATATTGGGCATAGCAAGTGGTAAAATAATTTTCTCAATTAACTTTAGATCATTAGCGCCGTCAATCCTTGCCGCTTCTTCCATGTCAATTGATATACTATCGAAATAACCTTTCATGCTCCAAAAAGCAAAAATTGCTATTGTTCCGCAATAAATCAGCACTAAGCCTGTCATTGTATTAATAAGATGCATAATCTTCATCATCCGATAAATGGCAAACATAGAAAGAATTGTCGGGAAAGCATTTAATAACAGCAACAAATTTCCCAGTTGTGTTTTACCTTTAAATTTATAGCGGGAAAAAGAATAAGCAGCCGGAATGGTAATTCCCATCGTCAATATAACTGTTAAAAAACTGAGAGTAATTGAATTTTTCAGCCAGGAAAGGAAAGGCTTATCTTTGATAATTGCAATATAATTCGCAATAGTCAACTGTTTGGGGAATAAACTGAATTCACTGGAAAATAAGCTGTTGGAACCGTTAATTGAAACTGAAAAAGCATATACAATCGGCACTAAGGTAACAACGCACATCAACAGCAGAAAAATATTAACCATCCACAATTTTAAGCGACGATACTTGAACATTTATGCCACCTCCTTCTTTTTATTGGTAATTTTCTGCATTGCAAAATACAGAATTATGATTATTAATGATACTAAGCCTGTAATGGCTGCTGAAAAGCCGTAATTGCTCGTGATAAAGGCTTTGTCATAAACATAAGTAATAATGGTGTTTATGTCTGCTCCTGTTTTGGAACCGGTTTGCATAGTCATCAAATAGACGATATCGAATTGTTTGAAGTTGGTAAAAGCCGTCATAATAATAACCGGAGACAGAATCGGTAAAATAATCGGTGCAGTAATAGAGAAATGCATTTTCCAAAAACTTGCTCCGTCAAGTTTAGCTCCCTCGTAAATGCTGCGATCGACACTTTGAATAGCTGCATCAATCATCGTAAACATATACGGTAAGCCCAACCATAAATTAACAACTAAACAACTTATAAAAGCATTAGTATTACTCGATAAGAAATTTATCGGCGGTAATCCGAACGCTTTGACAATTTGATTAAGGAAGCCGAATTCAGTATTGAACATACCCATTCGCCAGAGCAGAATAGAAACATAACCGGGCATTGCCCAGGGAAAAATCAACAAAGTTTTATAAACACGTTTTAAGTTCAAGCCTTCAGCATTCAGAGCTAAAGCAATCATAAAGCCCAAGAACAGCATCAAAGCAAGATTCAAAGCTGTCCACAATAAAGTACGCAATACAGCCGGCACAAATCCCGAGTCCAGCTTGAATAAGGCTTTAGCATAATTTGCGCCTCCGACAAAGTGAAAATTCTGCCAATGATAAACGCTCATATTGGTGAAAGAAATATATATTGTATAAGCAAGCGGGAAAACAACCAACAATAAAATAAAAACCAGAAAGGGCAGCTGATGTATCCATGGCTTAAATTTATTTATCTTCTGCATTTTTACCTCCACTATACATTAACCTTTTAAAAACCGACAAGTATAAAAGGGGACTATACTTGTCGGTCCGATTAATTACTTCATATTTGCAATTTGCTCTGTTGCCTGTTTTTGATATTTTTCACAAGAACCGGCTACATCCTTTCCGTTTTTGTTGATTTCAGCCAACAAACCGTCTGTTGCTCCCCACATTACATCCATTTCCGGGATATTAGGCATAGGAACTAAGGTCTTGGCCATTTCACGTAAAGTGGAAATCATCTCATTTTTGCCAACTTCTGCATCTTTATAAGCTTGACTGTTTGCCGGCGCACAGTTGGCAACTTTGGCCAAGGCAATACCGACTTCCGGATTAATCGCTGCTGCCAAAACTTCTTTAACTGCTGCCGTTTTATTTTCGGCCGCCTGTTTTACAACCTGTAAGCCTTGAACACCCGAGAACGGTTTCAAAGGTTCGCCGTTAGGTAATTTCGGCATCGGCGCTATACCGTAATTCAATTTAGCGGCTTTTAATCCCGGAATCAGCCAAGGTCCGCCGATGATACTTGCCGATTTACCCTCTGTAAACAAAGTAGTCACGGTATTATACTCGCCGTCTGCAGGCATATATTTCACGAATTGTTTGTGATATTCCAAGGCTTTTTGTGTCTCAGGTAAATTTAATCCCGGTTTCTTTTCCGAATTTATCATATATCCGCCGAAACCGTGTAACCACGGGGCAATACAGTAAGATGTCGAGTGTTGTTCAACAAATACATATTTATTGTCTTTAGTTTCCGCTTTTGCTGCGGCCAATAATTCATCTGTCGTCTTAGGCGGATTTTTCATCAGATCTTTATTATAGATAAAGAGCAAAGATTCAAAATACAGCGGCAATTGATATTTTTCCTTTTTGTATGTACCGGCTGCTAAGGTCATAGGAATTAAGTCTTTCATTTGCTCGTCACTTATCAGCTTATTCACCGGTTCAATAATACCCATTTCCGCAAAAACACCGACTTTATCATGGGCCCATAAGAACATATCGGGCGCCGACTTGGGATCATTGCTGACTAATTTCAATGAATCGGATAAATTTTCTTTACGTTCCAATTTCACCTTTGTATTTTTCAACAATGAATTAAGCTTCTTTTCTAAAGTGTCTGCAATTGAAGCATCTGCTGAATGCCATACCGTAATCGTCGTTTTTTCAGCTTTTGCAGGCTCGGACTTTCCCGCCGCAGTAGATTTAACCGGCTTTTTCCCCGAATCATTTTTTTCTTCCTGTTTCGCACAGGATGTTAAGCCGCCCAAAGTTAATGCGGCTACCACAAATAAACTTAAAAGTTTTTTCATTCTGCACCTCTTCTAACTGCATAAATTAAGAAAACGTTTTTCATCAGCTAATTTCGCTCTATTTACGCAATTATGCCAACAATCACTTAACAACTTTTAATTTATGCAATATAATTATCTATACATTCATCTTAGAAAATCGGTACAAATTATGCAATATAACAACATGCACAATTTATAAAAACGTTTTCCGAATAAAAGATAATAGAAATGGCGGTTTTTCGTATGACAATAAAAGATATTGCGCAATTGGCAGGGGTATCTATTTCTACGGTCAGCAAAGTATTGAATAACAAACTATATGTTGCTCCGCAAACTCGTCGGCATGTGCAGGATGTAATTAAAAGATATAACTATCAGGCTAATTCTACTGCCAGAAATTTAGCTCAAAGCAAAACACATGACATAGCTTATTTAGACAAATTTATCCGTAATATTCCTTTTGAAAATCCGCATATGTTCAACATTCTGCTCGGCGCTGAAAACAAGCTGCAAAATAAAAATTATCGTATTTCTTTGGTAAATTTGGCAAGCAAGAAGACTGTCAATCAAATTCTGGAAGCCCAATTAGCAATTAAACAATTTGACGGTATATTAATTAATAGTGCCTGTATGAACCCGAAAATCGAAAAAATTATTTTACGTTATGATTTGCCGGCTGTCTGTATAGGCAAACTGGAATTTGACAGTATGCTGTCATGGATAGATACCAATCATCGCCACAGTGTAGCCAAGGCTGTTAATTTTCTCAAGCACAAAGGTTATAAGGCCTTATGCTTCATGGGCGGAATGCTTGGCGATAAAATCAGCGATGAACGTATTCAAGGCTTCAAGCAGGCTTTGCTGCAATATAATGATAATAAGTCCAGCCAAATTATTTATAATAAGCCGAATGTACAGAGCATTTACTCTTGCACTATGCAATTAATGCAAAGTCGGAAAAAGCCCGATGCAATTGTTTGCAACAACAGCTTAATTGCCTATGCCGTAATCACTTGTCTCAATGATTTGAAGCTTACGATGCCGAATGATGTTGCCGTTTTGACTTTTGATGACTATCCATATTCACAATTAATTGTCCCGACCCCGAGTGTAATAGAAATTGATTTGTACGAATTAGGGAAACAAGCAGCCTCCATGCTGATTCATAAAATCAAAAATCCCGCGCAATTATTGCAGACATATACTACTCTTCCACAAATTATCGAGCGTGGTACTACTTAAGCCTCCCCCTCTCTCTCCCGCGCTTAATGCAAAAATCACTGCAGGATGTTAATATTACTAATTATTTGCAGCCGCTTGGCGTGCGTGCGCCGGCAAGTCAGCAATAGCAGCAGCAAGAGCAACAAGTATACAAGAGGTAATTTATGAGCATTTTACAAGTCAGCGATGTCAGCATGTCTTTCGCCGGCAGAACAATATTGGACAACGTATCTTTTCGTCTCCTGAATGGCGAACACGTCGCTTTAGTCGGGGCCAACGGCGAAGGCAAAAGTACCTTTCTCAACATTATTACCGGCCAAGCGCTGCCGGATGCGGGCAAAATCACCTGGTGCAATCGCATTACCAGAGGTTACCTGGACCAATACGCCCTCTTGGACGGAGAACAGACAATTAATGACGTCCTGGCCTCCGCTTTCAGCGATTTTTACGCTCTGGAAAAGGAAATGCTGCACGATTATGAGCTGATGGCGGAAACTTCCGGAGCGGAATTGGAGCGGCTTTTACAAGATGTCGGCGAAATTCAGGAAACTTTGGAACATAGCGGCTTTTATACGCTTGATGCTAAAATTAAAGAGGTGGCTAACGGTTTGGGGCTCAGCAGCTTGGGGCTTGAGCACAAAATTGCCGAATTAAGCGGCGGGCAGCGGACCAAAGTTCTTCTGGCCAAATTGTTGCTGCAAAATCCTAAGATTCTGATTTTGGACGAGCCGACCAACTTCCTGGATGAGGAACATGTCGCCTGGTTGACTTCTTTTTTGCAGAATTATCCGCATGCTTTTATTCTTGTTTCCCATGATGTCCCCTTTCTCAACGCTGTCGTCAATGTTATTTATCACGTCAATCAGGGGCAATTTAAGCGCTATGTCGGCGACTATGATAATTTTCTGCGTCTTTCGGCGCTGGAGCAGGCGAAGCAGGAGCAGGCGTATGTCCGCCAGCAAAAGGAAATCAGTCAGCTGAAAGATTTTATAGCTCGCAATAAAGCGCGAATTTCTACCCGCAATATGGCGCAATCGCGGCAGAAGAAGTTGGATAAGATGGCTTTGGTGGATAAACCGAAAGAGCAAATTAAGCCGGTGTTTAATTTTCAGTCGGCCCGAACGCCGGGAAAAGTTGTGCTTAAGTTGCAGGATTTGGTTATCGGCTATACCACGCCGCTGACTAAGCCTTTGAATTTACAAATTGAGCGGAATGAGAAGATTGCTGTTAAAGGGACTAACGGTCTGGGGAAGACGACACTTTTGCGCACGCTGGCCGGGGACCTTGCGCCTTTGAGCGGAACGGTGGAAATGGACCAGTTCTGTCAGCCGGGTTTTTTCGCGCAGGAAGATAACGGAAACGAAAACAGTGCTTTGGACGAGCTTTGGGCCGTTTATCCGCACGCTTCCAATCAGGAGGTGCGCGGGATGCTGGCCGCCTGCGGTTTGACGAAAAATCATATTGAAACGATGATGTTCGCTTTAAGCGGCGGGGAAAAGGCGAAGGTGCGGTTGGCGAAGATTATGTATCGGCCGTTTAATTTGTTGTTTCTGGATGAGCCGACCAATCATTTGGATGTGCCGGCGAAAGAGGAGCTCAAGCGGGCTTTGCAGGCTTACAAGGGGACGGTGATTCTGGTGTCGCACGAGCCTGAGTTTTATAACGATATTGTTTCTAAGGTTTGGAATATCGAGGATTATACGACTAAGATTGTTTAAGTAATTTGAAGGCTTTGAGGGCAAGGGCGGCCGGCCCTCGTTTCGAGGGCTTGGTTATCCGGCGGCTTTTTCTGCTGTGTTCCTCATTGCCTTTGTTTCTTTATTTTTTCGCTAAGCTGCGGCCTGTAAGTATCACGCTCAAGGCGCCCGCCAATATTAAGTAGGCACTTAAAGTCGAGCTTGTTTCCGGTTTGTTGCCGACCGGGATATTAGGAAGGACCTGAATTTCAGCCTTTTGGGTTAATACGCCGGAGCTGCCGTCTGCATATTCTGCCGTGCCGCTTATTGTCAGATAAACGTAATATTCTTCTTTGCCGTCGACTTTCTTCTTCGTTACCTTGCTGTCATCGCATTGGATCGTGCCGCTGATAGTAGCTACAGGCTGTGTTAATACTTGTAAAAGCGGTGAGCCGTTGAAGCCTACGGCTAACGGGAAAAAGTGCAGCCAAGCGCTGTTAAGCAAGTTGTTGCCGGCTGCAAGCAGTTTAAGCCCCTGCGGTAACTGCTGCTCGAGTGCTGTCTTATCCAGTCGGAAGCGCTGCAATTTTTTATTGTCGGCATAAATAAAGTTGATGTTAATTTTTTCAATCGCCGCATTCTCGCATACGACCTGTTTCTGCGGGGAAACCATTAATTCATTAATTTTAATAGGTAGACGATATTCCTGAAATAAGGACGTAGGTGTGGAGCTGATCGCCTTAGTCGGCACGGCCTCTAAGGGGAAATTATCGGGTAAACCGCACTTACGCTTGATTTCCGCCACTTTGGCGCGAATCGCCTCATCCACCTGATATTTAACAATTTTCATGTAATCGGCGGAAGCCGGTTGATTTTGGTCGCAAGCTCCTGTTGCCGTGATGCGGGAATCGTATATTGCCGGCAGTTCCAGTTCTTCTTTTTGGTCCAAGTAAGATATGGTGATTTTTTTGTAATACTTGGAATTCTTTTTGATTTTAAGAAGTTCAGGGTTGTCCGTCACAACCAGACTGCTCAAGCTGTACCCTTTTTCGGCATCTTTCTTACTTACGCCGAAAAGCTGATGCGGACTGCGGAACTCAGAATTGTGCGGATTAAATAAAAAGGAATTTACTGTCTTTATTATTTTCTTTCCGGTCTTACTATTCACCCTTTCGCAAGTTTTTTCATGTTCCCAATTATTAGCTATTAAAACGCCCTTAAAATCTTTAAAAGCAGCTTCTAAATAACTGCTAGAGAGCGATTGCCTCCCATCACTGATATGATCCAACTTATACAACTTCTTATTGCTGAAATTAAGCACGAAATCATCCGTGCCCGCACCTTTAAACGCGCTACACATATCTAAAATATATTCATCAGTTCCTGCCTGAAATTTGCTGAAATCCGCATAGCCTGTAAGAGCTTTCATATACGTAAAAGCATCCCTCATTGATAGTTTTCTTGAACACTTTAATTTTGCCAGGGCGTTGATATCTTTAATATTTTTACTATTCGGCAAAAAAGAACTTAAATCGCTTAAGAATTTTGCATTAACATCAGCAATATTTCCTAGAGACGCCAAGGTAGAACCTCCTAATTTAACTTTGTAATAATGTTCACTATCACGTGGTGGCATCTTATATTCAGGTATTTCTTCATCTGCCATAACAGGTATTTCATACACACAGCCGGAGTGACAAGGATTGCAATTTAAAAAATTAAATTTAAACTCCACACCTAGTGCGGGTGTAAGCATCCCCCAAAAATAAATTCTTTTTTCAAATTTAAGCGTATAACTTTCTGTAGAGCTGATGACTTCCAACATCGCCATCGAGTCATTTAAAAACTTTTCGCCAAATTTATAAGTATAATCATTTAGACCCGACGAATACGGTTTAGGGAGTGAAGAAATAACCCCCTCTTTCGCCCCGTTTTGCGGCCGAATAATTATCTGCTTATGCTCATGATCGGCTATGGCCTCGCAGCCGGCCATCTTCTCCAAATCTTCATAAACAAGCTTTTCCCGCCACGGCGGCAAATCATCATCAGACGAAGCCGCCGCCCCGGCAGCTTTGACCTGCGCCGGCACCTTAGCCGCACTCGAATCGTTCTTTTTTTCTTCATTGGCTACAGGCGGAGCGGCAACACTTGGCTGCTGTGCTTCCGGCTTTTTCTGCTCTGCCTCAGGCGACACAGCTTGCTTCGGTTCTTGGCTAAGCCCTGCCTCTGCTTTAGGCCCGGCCGGTGATGGTGGCACACTCGGCTGCTTATTATCGTCACTTGGTACAGCCGGCGGCGCACCTGGCTGTTTATCACTATCAGCACCTACTATTGCAGGCGGAGCAGGAACCGGAGCGACAGGAGAAGCGGCCATAACCGCTTTTAACGGAAAAAACAACGAAAGAACAAAAAGTAAGCTTAAAGAAACAGCCAACTCGCGCCTAATAAACATCAGCATCCGATCCTTTGCAATTATTAAATTTGTTACATATACGACCATTCTATCTTTGCAAACAATTTGTTTATTAACAAATTGTAAAGTGTGGTATAAATAGAGCTGAGATTGAACAAAAATACAATTTTTCAGCAAGTTGCACTTATTTCCCCGCTCGCCCGCTAAAGCGGCGCCGGAAACAGCATCTCGCCCAAGGGCACGGCCGCCTGCTGCAATTCTGCTATAATTCTGCTGTAAAGAACAGGAAAGTGGGAAATTCAGTCGATATGGCTTTTATTCTCTTATTCATCATCTATCTGGCCTTCATCAGCCTTGGTCTGCCCGATGCCTTATTAGGCGCAGCCTGGCCTTTAATGTACAAAGAATTTGCCGTCCCTGTATCTTATGCCGGCATAATCGCCATGATTATCTCCGCCTGCACAATCATTTCCAGTTTTCAAAGCGACCGCTTAACCCGGAAATTCGGCACCGGTACAGTCACTACAATAAGCGTATTCCTGACTGCCGTTGCTCTTTTCGGTTTCGGCTTGAGCCACAATTACTATCTGCTTGCTCTCTTCGCTTTACCTTACGGCTTAGGTGCCGGCAGCGTGGACGCCTCTTTGAACAACTATGTCGCCTTACACTACCGCAGCTCCCATATGAGCTGGCTGCACTGCATGTGGGGCGTCGGGGCCTCTTTGGGACCGTATATACTGGGTTTTGCTTTGCATAAAAACTTACCTTGGAACGACGGCTATCTTATCGTCGGCTCTATCCAGACACTGCTTTGCCTTTGCCTCCTTTTGACCTTACCTTTATGGAAAAAGCACGCATCCGGGCAAACTGCCTGTAAGCAGCCGAGCACTTCCACCGCCTGCTCTCGGACTTTCGGCTTCAAAGATTTGTGGCGTTTACCCGGCGCCAAGGCCGTTTTACTGACGTTCTTCTGTTACAGTGCCCTGGAGCATTCTGCCGCCTTGTGGGGCAGCAGCTATCTGGTCTTACATTGCCACCTTGACGCCGCTTTAGCCGCGCAATACGCTAACAGATTTTTCCTCGGCATCACTTGCGGCCGGCTTATAAGCGGCTTCATCGCCTTCAAACTGAAAGATGCGTCGTTGATTCGTTGGGGACAGGGGCTGATTGCCGTCGCTCTTGTCATCCTGGCAACAACAAATAACGGCCAAATCGCCTTAATCGGCTTGACTATTCTCGGCTTCGGCTGCGCTCCGATTTACCCTTCTGTAATTCACTCTACCCCGGCCAATTTCGGCGCGGACAAATCTCAAGCACTTATCGGTATCCAGATGGGCTGCGCCTATATCGGCAGCACTTTGATGCCTCCACTTTTCGGCTTAATTGCCAATTATTGCACAAGCAAAGTTTTCCCTTATTTTCTCGCTTTCTTCCTGCTGCTCATGGTCCTGGCGCATGAATCGGCACTGCGACAAGTCAAGCACAAGTTGCCTGTAAAACATTGACAAATAAATTATAATGAATATGTATTTTGTGCCCGGGAACGTCATTTCCGGGTATTCTGTTGCGGAGAATGACAATGAAACTTATGAAACAAGATGAAATACTCACATGGGGCGAGCTGTGTTTGTTCGCTTTAACCGGCATCCTCACCGGCCTGATAATAACCGCTTACAAATCGGGCTTGAAAGTTTTAAGCGGCCTAATGCGACAACTTTTGACTTTTACGCAGAACAATCCTTTATATTCCTGGCTCTTTGTCTTAGCCTTGCTACTTATCGGCTTAATTGTCTACATGTTGACCTTACATGACCCTGACAGCTTAGGCTCGGGCATCCCCGTCCTTTACGCCTTAATTGACCGCAAAAAAAAGAACAAATGGCAACGCACCCTGCCGCTGCGCTTTATCACCAGTTTACTGACTGTCGGCTCCGGTTTAACTTTGGGACGTGAAGGCCCT
The DNA here is from genome assembly GCA_902373515.1 of uncultured Eubacteriales bacterium. Lineage (GTDB taxonomy): Bacteria > Bacillota > Clostridia > Saccharofermentanales > Fastidiosipilaceae > Amygdalobacter > Amygdalobacter indicium. Next base: position 44,653 of record CABKML010000008.1, read on the forward strand.
TCAGTGCAAATGGGCGGCCTGGTCGGGCAAGGCGTCCGCGAACTTTATGCCAAAGAAGCCGAACCGCGTTATTTCATAGGGGCAGGAGCAGGGGCCGCTTTGGCCGTCGCTTTCAACGCGCCTTTCGCCGGTATTTGTTTCAGCTTGGAAGAAATGATTAAACGCTTCAACAAAAAAGCCGTTTGCGGCAGTATCGTCACCGTGTTCTTCGCCGTCATCGCCTCCGACTGTCTGCTGCCGAATGTGCCGCTGCTGCAAGCTGTGCCGAAATTTCAGCTTTTGAGTTTGCGGCAATATTTCATCGTCGCTCTCATCGGTATTTTGGCCGGACTTTCAGGTTGCCTGTTCAACTTCTTGATTCTTAACAGCAATTTCCTTTATCGCTACCTGCCCCGGCAATTCGTCCTGCCTTTCACCTTAATCGCTCTCCTGATTCTTTGCGACCCGCGGCTGTTCGGCGTCGGCGAGAATATGTTGGAATATTCGTTAAAAGAAAATGTCGGCTTGACAACTTTAATCTACTTTTACCTCATGAAACTGCTGCTTTTGGCCTTGGCTTTCGGCATTAACGTCCCCGGTGGCACCCTGGTTCCGTTTTTGGTCAGCGGCGCCCTTTTAGGAAACATTTACGGCACTTTACTGGCAAACTTGGGGCAGATTGACAGCAGCATGATTTTTTTCTTCGTCCTTTTAGGCATGTGCGGGCACTTTGCCGCCATCGTCAGAACACCTTTAACAGCGATTATTCTGGTTTGGGAAATCAGCGGTGGGGCTTTGGCTTATATGCTCTGTCTGGTTTTAGTCAGTCTTTTGGCTTACGTGACAGCGGAATTTCTCCGTGTCCCGCCTTTCTATGAATATCTTTATGACAAAATGCTGCAGTCTTTGCCGGCAAAAGGTGAAACTCCCGCATCGACGCTTAAATCTTGATTTTTATGCTAAAATGACGCTGTAAAGGCTCATTTCAGCTTTCACGGAGGTACTGCTATGTACGGATTAATTGAAGCCGGCGGCACAAAGTTCGTTTTGGCGCAGGCGGATGCGCAAGGAAATTTACACAATATTACAACTATACCGACTCAAACGCCGGATTTAACTTTGCCGCAAATTTATAATTATTTTCGTAAGGTTAAATTGCACGGTCTGAGTTTGGCCTGCTTCGGGCCTTTGGAATTGAATCGTGATTTGCCGACTTACGGCTATATAACCGACACCCCGAAAGTTGCCTGGCGCAATTGTCCGATTGTGCCGAACTTGGCCGAACAGCTGCCGATTGACAGTCTGATTTTCGATACGGATGTGAATTTCGCCGCTTTGGGCGAATATTATTTCGGTCGCGGTGAAGGTTCCCGCTCAACCTTATATTTGACGGTAGGCACGGGGATTGGCGGCGGTTTTGTGCAGGACGGCAATATTTTCAAAGGTGTAAGTCATCCGGAGATGGGGCATGTTTTGGTTAAGCCTTGTCCGGGCGACGATTTTGCCGGCTGCTGTCCCTATCATCACAACTGTTTGGAAGGGATGGCCTCAGGTCCGGCTATTATGCACCGTTACGGCTGTCAGGCGACGGAGCTGGGAACCAATCATGTCGTTTGGTCCTATATCGCCGATTATTTGGCGCAGGCACTGCTGACGTACACTGTTGTTTTGCGCCCGGAAAGAATTTGTCTGGGCGGCGGCGTCATGCAAAATCCCGCGCTTTTGCCTCAAGTGCAGGAGCGTTTTACAGCTTATGCCGGTAATTACCTGCCGTTACCGCCGGCAGCAACATATATCACCTTGCCGAAATTAAACGGTCGTTCCGCCCTTTACGGTTGTTTGGCCGGTCTTTTGCCGGCTGAGAAAATCAGCAATTTACAGGCGCAATTGGCCAAAGCCGCCAAAGCGAACGAATAATTATCCGGCTCCGGTCGGCGTCGCTTGCGCTGTTTCCGGCTGTTATCGCCGGCTGTTGTCACTTGCTACGGCACCTGATTGCCCGTACTGAACAGTAGCAATTGGCCGTCTCGCTGCTACAAAAAAATAACCGCCTTCTCTTGCGCTTGCTTGAGAAAAGCGGTTTTAATTTTACCTCGCAGCTTACATCGATTCAAATTGTTGTGACATCGCCCTTATGCGGCCGGCCTCTAAAACTCCGTTACGCCGCCTTTTTGCAGCTGTTTCTTCGAACCTCGTCCGTATACAAGATAGAGAATAATCACGTTAAAAACCACCAAAATAACGGAATACACAAGGTTTATCGCTCTGGCATCAACCGTCGCTGCCGGATCGGAATTGGAACGAATCAAAATACCGATTGTCTCCTGATTAGGCTGATACAGGAAAGTCGACATATTATACTCGGCCAAATTCAAAGTAAAATTCAAAGCAATCAAAGCCAGAACCACCGGCATCAACGCCGGCAGAATAATCCGCCTGAAAGTCCGAAAACTCGAAGCTCCCAAATTTCGGGACGCATCTTCCAAATTATGATCGAAAGAATAATAAGCACTCTTCAAATAACGCAACGTTTTCGGCAGCAAAATCACCAAATAAGCAACCGGCACAATCCACTGCTGCCCCACAACCATCTGCCCCAAAAGCAGAGGACTGGAATGGTCATAAGCCAAAATATAACCCAAAGCAATCATAATCGTCGGTACCAGCCACGGAATATAATAAATATACTCAATCGTCTGCGCAAAAGCATTCTGCTTCTGTCTCATAATCCAGCGCACCAACAGCAGCATAAACAAAACCGACGCCACCGCCGCAATACCGGCATAACAAATACTGCGCAACAAAGGCACATAACCTTTAACATCACTTAAAATCTTAATATAGTGCGCCAACGTAAAGTGCGCAAAAGAAAACTTCTGCTCCGCAATCGCTTTAGTATCCTGGAAAGAAAAGAGCACGACGAAAAACATCGGCATCGTATAAATAGCGAACAAAATCCAGGCAATCACATTAGTAAAAACCCTTAAATAAGGATTATTGATTTTTTGCTTCACCAAGCGCGTCTTCGTCTTGGCCGTCGATAAATAATTGCCCTTCCGCTCATTCAAAGTCAACGAAAAAAGCAGAATCATCTGCGAAATACCCAAAATCACGGACAACAACGCAGCAATATCGCGCGACGCCGGCCGCCCGGAAAAAGTCAAAATCATCGGTGCAATCGTCTGAAACTCTTTCCCGCCGACCATCAAAGGCGCCGAAAAAGCACCCAGACCGATAGCAAACGTCATAACAATCAAAGTCAAAAACACCGGCTTCAACGTCGGCAAAACCACCTGCCGCAAAATCTTCCACTGACCGGCCCCCAAATTCTTGGCCGCATCAATTGTATTATTATCCACTTCCCTAATTGCACTTGAAAGAAAAATCAAATGATTGGAAGTAAAAGAAAATGTCATCACCAACAAAACCGCCGGGAAACCGACGAACCAACCGCGATTCAAAGACGGAAACAGACGCGCCAAATAAGTGGTAATCACGCCTTCCTGCCCGTAAAGATTAATCCAACCGTTAGCAATCAACAAACCGGAAAAAGCCAAAGTCGAAATATAACCCAAGCGCAAAATTTTCGCGCCTTTCAAATCGAAATACTCCGTAATCAGAACCAAAAACGTCCCGACGAAATTAACCGTAAAAGTAAGAACAACAGCCAAAACAAACGAATTTTCAATCGACTTCAAAGCCCTTTGCGAAGTCATAATCTTGCCGAATGCCCGCCAGGAAAACTGACCGTTAACATAAAACGTCTGCACCAGAACGCCCCACAAAGGATAAATCATAAAAGCAACAGCAAACCAAATAACGGCAATTAAAAAAATTGCTTGCCCCAACTGCCGACGTTTACCTTGGATAATGTCGCTCATGCCGCTCATTGCTTCTTCTCCTCATACTCCAAAATATGCTCGAGATTAATATACACTTCAATCCGATCCTGTACCTTAAAACTGAAATTACCGTCTTTTTTATTAATCATCTTCAACTTTTGCCCGTAAACATCAAGATAAACCGTACTGAACGTCCCCTGATAAACTTCCGCCAGCACCACAGCCGGCAACTTAACACACTTCTTCCCGTCAGGCAGCTGATAAACTTTAATTTTCTCCGGGCGAATATAATGCCGCTTACTCAAATCGAACTTCGATCCGCTTTGCTCATTAATCTTCTCCATCAGCGCCGGCGGCAAAAGATTGGAATCACCGATAAACGTACAAACAAACTCGGTAGCCGAATGATCATAAATCTCCTCCGGCGTCCCCACCTGCTCAATAAACCCGTTATTAAAAACAGCAATATGATCCGACAGCTCCAACGCCTCTTCCTGATCGTGCGTCACATATATAGCCGTCATCCCCGCTTCTCGCTGAATAGCCTTAAGCTCCGAGCGCAACTGCTTCCGCAACTTCGCATCCAAATTCGACAAAGGCTCATCAAAAAGCACCACCGACGGCTTACGCGCCAAAGCCCGGGCAATCGCCACCCTTTGCTGCTGCCCGCCGGAAAGCTCCGAAACATTGCGTTTCAACTGATTTTCCGCCAAATCAACCAGCGTCGCCAACTCCAGCACCCGCTCATTAATCTTACTTTTGGGCATCTTATCAACAGTCAAACCGTAAGCAATATTGTCAAAAACCGTCATCGTCGGAAACAACGCATACGACTGAAAAACCATGCCTAAGCCGCGTCTCTCAACCGGAACACCCGTAATATCCTCATCATTAATAAAAATCCGGCCGTTACTCGGATTAATAAAACCGGCAATCGCCCTCAAAGTAGTTGTTTTACCACAGCCTGACGGTCCGAGAAAAGTAAAAAATTCGCCCTTATTCACCGTGATATTCAAATTGTCGACGGCGACAAACTGACCGTAATTAATGCGCAGATCCTTAATTTTCAACATAATTGCACCTTATTAAAACAAAGGGGAAGAAAATTCTTCCCCGTTTTGGTCTTACTGAATTACTTCAAAATTTCCAATTCAACCTTTTCGACCCATTCATCAATGTGTTGATTGATGAACTTCCAGTCAACTTTCATCGGCTTGGTAGCCTTCATAATCTCCTGCAATCTCGGATCGGCAGCTTCCTGCGCCTTCGGATTGACCGGGAAAGTACCGAACTTCGCCGTCCACTCTTTCTGAGCCTCAGCACTGCCGAACCAGTCAACAAACTGCTTGGCCTTGCTGTAATCATGATCCTTACCTTTATTGACGATACCGATTTGCTCACAAACCGAGAAAACGCCCTCTTTCGGATTAATAGGAACAGCCTTGAAATCGAACTTTTTCTCTGATTTCGGTACAGCGGTGGAGAAGAAATACATGATGGGCACTTTACCCGTCGCAAAATTCTTCACATAATCCTCACCCTTAGGCGGCATATAACCGTGCTCGTAGAACTTCTTCAACTGATTCCAGCCCTCATCGGAAATACCGTTCTTGCTCTTATCATCACGATACTTCAAAAGAATACTCATCGCAGCCTTCTGATCCGTACCGCCGCTGATAGCCTGCGACAGACGATATTTTTTCACGAACTTTTCATTGTTAATCAAATCGTCCCAGTCCTTGGGCGCATCCTTGATATATTTCGGATTATACATTAAATAAATACGCACTTCCAAAACCGGCGAGAACAAGCCGTTACCCTGAACATATTCTTTCGGAATATCTTTCAACCACTTCGGCTCATATTTTTCCAACAGTCCCTGGTCGGCCAACTTGGTGAAATAACCTTCATCCATACCCAGAGCAATATCAGCCTGCGGTGCTTTTTTCTCAGCTACCAGACGATTGTAAACCTCACCGCCGGGAACTTTCACAAACTTCAAATCAATTCCCATCGCCTTGGCTTTTTCTGTCAGCCAGGCATCACGGCCGTCCTGTACCGTGTTGGAATAAATGACCAACTCACTCGTCTTGGCCGGTTTTCCGCTATCCTTCTTCTGACTGTCAGCCGGTTTTCCGGTAGCGCTGCTGCAAGCAGTTAAACCGATTGTCAAAGCGCTGAAAGCAGCCAATAACTTGATGGCTTTATTCTTTAACATCATGGCAATTTGTCCTTTCTAAAAACAAACATTCATCTAGTCATAGAAGATTATAACATATGACAAATGTAAAGTGGGGCGCGCAACACATGGTCTTTTTTCCTGTTAACGACGACGCGTTCACAATTTACGACATATAGAGCGACGCGTTCACTTTTTTTCCTTGAGTGCGACGACGCGTTCACAATTTACTGCCTGTAGAGCGACGCGTTCACTTTTTTCGCCTATTTTTTCCTTCGAGCTACAAGTCCGGCAAATAAAATAGTCAGACCGTTGAGTATACCGGGGATTTGCCTCAATTCACCTGTTTTGACTACACGATGTTTCGGCGTCGGTTCTGTTACTGTAGTCGTTACTGTAGGCGCAGGCGAAGTTTCAGTCTGCTTTGGGGTCGGTACAGGATTGGGTGTCGGGGTTGGTGTCGGGTTCGGCTCGGGATTAGGTCCGGGGTTTGGTCCGGGATTGGGTTCAGCATCCGGGCATAAAGTTATAACGGCGGCCGCCTGATCACAAGCATCTTCATCAACACCGTTCAATTTATAAGACATTGCCGGATTCTTTTTAAGTTGGAAGGTTTCTATGTACCAATCGAAAAAGGATTTAGCATAAGGTTTTTGCTTGGCGTCAACATCGGCTCCTATAAGTGTCTTGGAATTAATTTCTTTAGTTACAGCACATTGGGCACAACCTGTAAGTCCATCTTTTGTGTTTTGGGCTAATAACGCTCGGTTAATTGCTGCATCACTGAGTGAATATTTGGGTAAAGCTCCTCTTACCGCTTCGGAATAATCTGTTAACATTTGCGAATCATTGTAGCCGCCTTCCGAATGGTCGATGGAAACTGCATTAGTTACTCTGATAGGCAGGACGGTAAGTTCAGACTCGGTTTTGACGTCACCTTCTAATTTCAATGTAAATACACCATCTTCATTTATTGTAAAACTGTACTCGTCATACAGTTCGTGATTGGTCATATTATTGCTTATATCACTGTAGTAAAGGTAGGAAACTTGCCCCTCTTCCGTATTTACATAAGAAGAGCTTTTGAAAACACCCAAATTAGGATTTTGTAAGTTGGAACTCAATTGTCCGCCGTAAGCAGGCGGGTTTGCCTTATCCCCTTGAGCATAAACAATCTTGCCTGCAGCATCAATTTTAAGTTCAACTATATTAAGTTCTTTATTCACAGCCTGTACCGGAACTTCCGGTGCAGCTGTCATGCTTACATTTGCAGGGGAATTTTGTAATATTTGCTCGTATTTTTCCCGATCGGGGACGCTTACTAAAGTCAGCTTGACATTTTGCAGTACTTTAGGGACAAAAATTACCGTTTTTTGGATATTTGTGCCTTCGCTGCTTAAAAGTTTACTGCTCTGTATTGTGTAAGAAAGATGGGCTATATCACCGATTTTTTTCACGCAAGTAGTGCCGGCATTGCAATTAACTGCGCCATTAGTTACTGATACGATTCCACCGCCGCCGATAGCCGCTCCGGTTGTTTGTTTGTTAAGGCAAGTTGCAGATAACAATGATAATGTTATTGCCGCTGCAACTAAGATGTTCCTTAAGTGTTGTGCTTTTTTCATAAGTACCTACTTTCAGTTACGCGCCGGAATTCGGTTTTGTCGGCCGTTAAATATTAATATTCTAACATATCAAATTCTTTTTTGCTGCTTCCTGCCGGGGCGCGCAACACATGGTCTTTTTTCCTGTTAACGACGACGCGTTCACAATTTACGACATATAGAGCGACGCATTCACTTTTTTTCCTTGAGTATGACGACGCATTCACAAATTTCTACCTGAGCTAAAGTATAAAAGGCATCCGAAGATGAAAAGGGATTTGTGTCTTTTGATATTGTACTTATACTAGTCTTTTCTTGTTTTTGTATCTGCTTTATTTTTCTAAAACAGACGGTTTTTCAACATTTAATTTAGCTTTTACAGATAATTCCCCAACAGATCGCATAATATCATTCCACGTGTATGTACCGGCATATCTAAATTTTTTCTGATAGGTATTCCACATTTTTTTCATATCATCACTGTATTTCACCGCTTTTAATACATTCTCCGCATTTTCTAAAAGGTTTAAGCTTCCTCGTTTCTTGGCGGTTCTTTCTAACGCCAGCCCTAATGTATCATCATCTATTCTTTGTGATTGTAAAAGCAAATGAATATCATAGAAATCTCTCATTCTGGTATTGGTTATAGATCTCGAAATTACAGTTTCCAATTTTTCTGCTAAAACAGTTTCAACAGGATAAGTCATAATCGGAATTGTTCGGTCTTCAAACATCAGCTTATAGGAATATGATATTTCTCTCGGGGTAATTACATCTCCTGTAGAAATATCAATTTTTAAAGGAATAACCGCTCCATCTAAAACCGCATCCATGCTAAAGCGTATTCCTGAATATTCTGCTTCATCCATAATCTCCGATACTTTCTTGATTCTAAATTTCAAATTATCCTCTAAGTCTATGTTTGAAATTTCTGTAATCATACGCTCCATCTCAGTTACTGTTACAGAAACGCCTTTGATAGTCGTATCAATATCCATCGTAGCTCTTGCTTCTATTCCCACAAAAGCTGATACCAACATTCCTCCCTTTAGGATAAAACTGCTATTATATCGGTACTTAGATACTCTCTCCAAGAACCGCTCCATCATATACTTTCTAATCAACACATAGGGCTCTATCCCTACTTCTTTTGACAGGTTTCGTATTAAATCTTTTAATTGCATTGATGAATGAATCATTATAGTAACACTTCCAAATACTTGCTTAATAAACGGTTGACACGAAGTTTTTGCGCATATTCCATAAGAAGGTGCAAATTCTTATCCTTACGCTTAATATAGCGTTTCATCGCATCTCGAAAAACTTGAATTTCAATTTGCGAACGACTACGAATCAGATCACAAACAGTACGCTCGGGATTGTAGATTAAAATTTCATTTCCAAAAGGTGTTTTTATTTTCACTGTCCCAAGTTCAAAAAATTCTGTTTTGATAGAATATATTTTAAGTCCCTCTTCTCTTAAGTTAGTAGCATTATATCCACTTTTTACCGTAACGGTGTATTGTAACGGCTCTTGATCTGTCATATCAAGTAAAAACAAGGCTGTGTCATGAGAAAAGATGATTTTAGGGCAACGAAGCTGCAACAAATACATTTCATCTTTCCATACATCTGAAGAACAGTAAACTCCCTGTGAGGTACGCTCATAATTATATTCCTCCACAAATTTTGCCAAAGTTGTTTTAGAAATACCTTTACTGACAACTTCTGAGGTTCTTAAAACTCCATTGTTTGCAGTTGAAATTTCCATAATCTGTTCTAATCGGTTCATTAAATTGTTTCCTTTCACGCTCTTATCATATGCTATATAAGCGCAAAAGTAAATAATTATAATATATAAATTTTACAGTGGGGCGCGCAACACATGGTCTTTTTTCCTGTTAACGACGACGCGTTCACAATTTACGACATATAGAGCGACGCGTTCACTTTTTTTCCTTGAGTGCGACGACGCGTTCACAATTTACTGCCTGTAGAGCGACGCGTTCACTTTTTTGCTGGGGCATGAAAAAGCGGCATAAACTACATTGGTAGCTTACACCGCCTTTTGTCGGGATTAGCAGCGAAGAATCGGGCTCAAGTCGAAGCTCCGGGAATTCTTCGCAAATTCTCCGCGACGCCTCCGCAAATTCTCCGCGACTTCTCCGCAAATTCTCTGCAAATCCGCAGGGAATTAAACGAGATAAATAATTGTAGCCACAACGGTTGAAACCAAACCGATCAGAGCCTCATAAGGGATGAGCTGCAATCTTTGCTTAATCGACATTTTCACCGAGCCGCCTGTAGCGTGGAAGAAAGAGCCGTGCGGCAAAGAATCCAGAACCGTAGCGCCGGCGTGCAACATAGCTGCGGCATTAAGGGGAGTAACATTCGCAGCTGTCAGAGCTTGTGCAAAGGTACGACCGGCAATAGTGGAACCGGCGGTAGTTGAAGCGGTGGCGGCTGCCATCAGGATACCGGAAACAGGGGCCAAAACGAAGGCCGGCAGATGCAGCAAACCGATTAAATTGATCATATCAGCTTGCAAATTGGAGTGAGAAATTATGCCGGCAATTGTACCGGTACCGATTAACAAAGCACAAACGCCGATGACTTTGCTGAAACCGTATTGAGAATAAGCAGCTACATGCTTAAATTCTTTGGTCACCAACAGGCAGACGAAGCCTCCGACAGGTAAAGCAATCAACGGGTCGACCACCACGTTGAACAACGGGCGCAAGGCCAGAAGCACAATAACTACAACCGGACCGATAATAGATTGCAAGAACGACGGCAACTTTTTGTCGGCATTCATTTCCAAGTCTTCTTCGGTCACATAATCGTGGAACTTATTTTTAATAGCGTTAGTTAATAAAGCGACGAAAATCAAGGCGCAAATTGCCGGGATAATGTTGACGGCCATCAAGCTGTTCAAGCTTAAATGGAAGGCTTCACTTGTAGCAATGGTGTTGGGGTTCGGGCTGATAATGTTACCGGCTTTGCCGCCGCCGATCATCGCCAACAAAATCGCCGACTTGCTCAGGTTCGCTTTTTTCGCTACGGCCAAGGCTACAGGGGCTGTTGTGATGACGGCAATATCAATGAAGACGCCGACTGCACAAATAATCATGGTTGAAATGGCGATTGCCGGCAAGGCATTTTTACTGCCCAATTTTTTGACAATCGTGTCGGCAATTTTGGCTGCCGCACCGGTTTTGACCAGACAGCCTGCCAGAATACCGCTGGCCATAATTCTTAAGACGGCGCTCATCATTGTCGCCGATCCGTTAATCATCGCCGATACTGTCTGTACCAAGCTGCCGCCGCCTATTAGTCCGCCGACTAAGGCACCGATGACTAAGGAATATGTAGCATGATAATTTTTGACAATTAAGACTATCGCTACTACCAATCCGATAACTGCACCTAAGGTGCTGAACATCGCTGAGTTATCCATAATAACTACTACCTCCACAAATTAATTAAATTTATTACTTGACTGACAGCTCTACTTAAATTGGCTTTGGCTTTTTCTTCCGACAAAGCTTCTTCTAAAGTTGTTAATTGGTCAAGTATCGGGAAAAAGGCGTCTATTCCGGCCTGATTGACACTAACGGCGTCATTGTCCACCACTCCGGCAAAAGCAATTACCTTTTTTCCATATTTTTTGGCAAATTTCGCTACACCTACAGGCGTCTTGCCCATGGCTGTCTGGAAGTCCATTTTGCCTTCGCCTGTGATGACCAGATCAGCCTGCTCGATATAATTTTTCGCCTGAATCAGTTGCAGTATCAGTTCTATGCCCGATTGTAAATTACCGTGCAGATAATTTTTGAAAGCATAGCCGAGGCCGCCAGCTGCTCCGACACCCGGATAAATGTTGTCGGCGCTCGGGATGACGGTTTGGGTTACTTGGTGGTAATGCAGCAGGTTACGTTCGATGATTTCCACTTCTTCCGCACTTGCGCCCTTTTGCGGGGCAAAGACACGGGCTGAGCCGCGTTCGCCGTTCAAAGGGTTGTCAACGTCGCAGGCTATGTCGAAGGTGCATTGGGCCAAGCGCTCGTCTGCCTTGCTGATGTCAATGCTGACCAGTTGGCTTAAGCCGGAGTTGCCGGCCGGGATTTCCTTTTGTTGATAATTCAGGAATCGATAGCCTAAAGCCTGCAGCATGCCCACGCCGCCGTCATTGGTGGCTGAACCGCCGATGCCGATTATGAAATGGCGGATGCCTTTGTTCAAAGCGTCAATAATCATCTCGCCCACACCGTAGGTGGAAGCCTTCAACGGTGCCAAACGGTTTTGGATCAACGTAATGCCCGAAGCCTGGCTCATTTCCATAATGGCGGTCTTTCCGTCCGGCGAAATGACATATGTAGCTTGCGTTTTTTCAAATAAAGGGTTGTTCACAGTCACCTGCACACTTTGATGATTCGGGAAAGATTGAAAAGCGAATACCGTTCCTTCTCCACCGTCTGCTACCGGCAAAACTGTAATTTCATCGGCAGGGTTGATTTTTTTTATTGCCTCTTTGACCGTGCAACCGGCGGTATAAGAGGAGATGCTGCCTTTGAAAGAATCCATCATAATTAAAACATTCATTTTATCGCCTCAGATTTTTTAATTTATCTTTAGTATAGGTGCGGCACCTGAAATGTTACAATGTGTTTTGAAACAAATTATTTGTCTCTCGGCGTTATTAAATTGGTCTATATGCCAACGGAAAGTAAAAGGGTTAAACGGTAGCGTGCCGGGGAATCGAACAGGGGCGCAAGGTTGGCTCAAAGTATGCTTGGCAGATCAGGACCGCAAGTTCGGCTGATTTTATGTAAAAAAACGCCGCCGATTTGAGTCGGCGGCTTGCTGCGTTGAGTTTCACCGGTCAAAAATCCGGATCACTTGTCTTCTCTCTTTTTCTTGTGTAAGCCTGTAATAAGGCCGGCAATTGCCAGGCCAATGCCTGCCAACATGTTGGCAAATGTGGGTGTTTCGCCCGTCTTTGCTACTATATGTCCCCCGGCTCTGCCGGACTTTTCGCTTGTAGTAGATTCACTCGGCTCGTTTGTCGTTGTCGGCGTGGGCGAAGTTTCTTCCAAAACAGTTGGGGTCGGCGTTGAGGATTGAGGCTGCGGCTGCGGTGCCGGTGTCGGCGGTTGCGGCGGCTGCGGTTGCGGTTGTGGTGCCGGCGGCGTTACGGGGTTCTTCGTATAAACCGCATACACGGTCAAATCATTGTTTACAACAGTATCAGCGTTGAACGTTGTACCGGTGCCATCCTGCTTAGTGTTCCACTCTTTAAAAGTAAAACCGTCTTCATCAGGAGCAGCAGGCATGGAAGCAGCCGCTACTTTCTTACCCGTTTCCACTTTAACCGTAGATAACAGGCTTCCATCTTTCTTATTAAATGTAACTGTTTTTTGATTCTGTACCGGTGGCTTGGGCTGCGGCGGCGTTACAGGGTTCTTCGTATAAATCGCATACACGGTCAAATCATTGTTTACAACAGTATCAGCGTTAAACTTTGCACCGGTACCATCCTGCTTAGTGTTCCACTCTTTGAATTTAAAGCCGTCTTTCGTCGGATTTGCCGGCATAGATTGGTCGGGCAAATTATCAGTTGCAATCGCTTTACCCGTTTCAACCTTAACGCTTGTAATCTGACTGTCATCGCTATTCTTGAAAGTTACCGTCTTTTGTAACTGATCAGCCGGTGTCACATTTCCCCAAGGCATCGAGGTGTGCTTTTTCGGATTAGTTAATTTTCCTGTATTCGGATCGACATCGTACGTAGTAGTAATAGTCTTATCGCCCTCATGCGTAACCTGCTTGTTACCGACGCGCACCACATGGTCTATCGGATCGACCTTTTTTTCTTGAGTGCTTTCAACGTCTGCGCTAAGACCGTTAGTTTTATCCACTTTATACGTGGTTGTGACTGTCTTGGAACCGTCTTTACCGGCAGTTTTGTCTTCTTTTGCTTCATAAGCAAGCGTGTCATCCGCAATATAGGTAGTCTTGCATTTAATAACTTCAGTTTCGGTTTTCACGTTGCCGACTTTGATAACTTTGTCTTTAGCGGGCGTTGTTGTTTTGCTTTCGCTGGACTGAACAGTATTCGTCAGGCCCGTATTCTCATCAACTTTATAAATTGTAGTTGTGGTTTTAGTTCCCTTGGTGCCTTCTGTCGTCTGCTCCTGCTTGTAAGCAAGCGAGCCGTCGGCTTGATAGCTTACGCCGGGTTGAATATCCTCGGTTTCAACTTTCTTATTGCCGACTTTGGTTACACCGTTTACGGCTGCCTTAATTTCGACTTTCGGTTCACCTTCAACCCATTTGCCGTTTTCCACTTTACCTGTCGGAGTTGTAATCTTCTCTCCGTCTTTAGGGTCACTTACTTTCTGCGTTTGGCCGTAAGGCAGTGATTCATCGGCCACATAAGTCATTTTAGCCTTTAAAACTTCAGAGACTGATGCGCCGCCTGCAATATCGGTCCACGGGCGTGTCGTTTCTACTTTCGGATCACTTAAAGTGCCGTCATTCGGGTTGACTTTATAAATCTTAGTCGTGGTTGAGCCGTCGTTGTTTTGAATAACTTCTTTGTTGCCGACTTGTACAACCTCATTAACCGGTTCCGTGCACAAGCCTTTTTTCGCTTCAACTTCCGTTGTTAAGCCGGTTTTAGCGTCTACCTTGTAAGTCAAAGTAACTTCTTCTTTGCCGTTTTTACCGGCAGTTTTTGTTTCCTGTTTTTGGTAGGTAAGAGCCTCATTGCCCTCATAAGTTTTCTTGCAAGCAATGTCGCTTGTCTTTTTCTCTACGTTGCCGACTTTGATGACTTTGTCTTTGGCTTTGACAGTCTCTACAATCGGCGTACCGTCAACTTCATTAGTAAGTCCGGTGTCCGGATTAACCTTGTAGATAGTTGTCGTGGTTTTCGTGCCCTTGGTGCCTTCTGTCGTCTGCTCCTGCTTATAGTTAAGAGTGCTGTCGGCCTGATAGACTGTATCCGGTTGAATATCCTCGCTTGCAACTGTTTTATTGCCGACACGGGATTTTCCCTGATGAACGGGCGTTATTTCTTTTTCCACCGTAGCATCAGGATTCCAAGCACCGTTTTCCATTTGGCCGGTGATAATTTGTTTCTTTCCGTCCTGCGGCTGTACATCCTGAACCACTTCCTGATACTTCAAGTTCTGATCAGCTGTGTACGTTGTCTTAGCTTTTATTGTTTCTTCCTTTACTGTTGCCAAATAATAATCTTGGAAAAGTGCAATCGGTGACGTAGCATCTTTAAGGTCGTGTACTGGTACAGGAATAACGTTCTCAGGTAAGTTAAGGTCAGGATTTTGGGTGCGCATATCCTTAACAGCGTTTTTAATTGCTTCGTCAATCTGCGGTCTGACGACTTGCATAGGGTCGTTGGAAGCGGCCTTGCTTGCATCAGGGTTGCCCTTTTCGTCGATGCGCGAATCGTAGACAGCCGGAAGTTCAAGCTCTACCGACTTTTCGGTACCGTTTGTCTTGTAAATGACTTTGACTTTTTTGTAGAACTTGTACTTTGCAGTTTGATTCTTGGTAAGAATTGTCGGGTTGTCGGTGATCAAAAGGTGCTTGCTCTGGCCTGTGTATTTACGTGCAACAGTATCATAATATGTGAGCATATAATCAGGACCGTCCAGCAACTTCTGAATCGGATTCTCGCCGTTCGGATCGACCGTCGTCCAATTATTTGCTACAAGCACGCCGCCGAAGGAATTGAACATGTTCTTAACATTAGCTGCATTCTTAAAGTTTTTATTGCTGAAATCCAGGATAAAGTTATCGTTGCCGACGCCCGAGAACATTAACTCAAAATTATCCGTATTGGATACGTTCCAGTGGGAAAGATCAATCTTACCTTCAAGCTGACTGGCCAGATTAAACATCTTTTCCATACTTTCAATCTTCGACGTATCCCAGTTCTCTATGCCCTTAATATAGTGCAGATGATCGGCAGCCTTATTATAATTTTGCATAAAGAATTTGGCCAAATCCTTGGCAAATTTAATGCTCAAATTATCCGTAATATTAATGGTTTTGACGTGGGCTTGGTAAAACAAAGTATCGTTGGCAGAGGCATTGGTAGAACCGTAAATATACACTCGCTTATCGAAGCGTACCGGCACATCACCACTGGTGTCATCAAAGATAAGTACGTTTCTTATTGCTTCAAAATCGTCTTTTTTGTTAGCGATCGAATAGGAAATAACGCCCTCGTTCGCCCCGTTCTTAGGCCGAATAACGAATTCATGCTTTGCTTGATCAAAATAGGCCTCGCAGCCTGCCATCTGCTCTGCTTCTTCTTTGGTTAAGCTTGTGCGCACCGGCGGAAGTTCGCCTGCCTGAGCATTGTTGGCGCTTACAGCTTGTGCACCTGCAACACCTGCAGTACTGCTTGCATAGGCAACTTGAGGAAGGGCGTTTACACTTACACCGACAGAAGTTGCACAGATACCGACGCTTATAATTACCGGTAAAACTGCTTTTGCTTTCTTCTTACTTCGTTTCATAATTGCTCCCATAAAAC
>CABKML010000009.1 GCA_902373515.1 uncultured Eubacteriales bacterium
AGATTACTATAATAATAAAAGAATTCAGGCAAAAACAAAATGGATGCCTCCTGTAAAGTACAGGATAGCATCCACGTGTTGAGCTTAATTAGCTAATGAATGTGTCCAGGATTCTGGGTACATATCACGTCAATTGATGGTCGGGGTCTTTTTTGTAGGCGGCGGCGAGGCAATTTTTACCACTTAGCTGCCGATAATTACCACTTAGATAAAATGTGTGGAAATAGGGCTTGCAGCTTTTGTACAATGTGTTTGTGAAATGCAGCAGGGAGGTGAGATGATGCAAATTGAGGTTAAGATAGATCCGGACTGTCAAACACCCAAAATTGTAATTGTGGTTGATAAAATTTCGGATGAAGTTAACCGAATTATGGCTAAGCTGGATACGGCGGTGAAAGCGCAAGTAATTGCCGGTTTTCGGGAAGATGAGGTGGCGGTGTTGGATCCTGCCGATATTTATCAAATTTTTACTCAAGCGGGTAAGGTATATGCGGCAACTGACGCGGGCAATTTCTGCTTACGTCTACGCTTGTACGAAGTGGAAGAAATGCTTAATAATCAGGCGTTTGCCAGAATTTCCAACACGGATATTATCAATTTGAAGAAAGTAAAGTGTTTTGATTTCAGCTTTACCGGAACGATTTATGTTAAGTTGACCAATGGCCGGGAGACTTATGTTTCCCGCCGGTATGTCGGAAAAATCAAGGATTTATTAGGAATAGGAGGAAATAAAAAATGAAAAAAGAGTTGTTGCAATTGGCAGGGAAAGGCGTGATTGACGGTGTTTTTATCGGCTGTGTAATTAGTCTGATTGTTTCTCTTTTGATCGGAGACGGTTCGTACTACGCTGTGCACCCGCAGCTGATTGAGCGGATGGGCGGAGAGATGAATGCGGTACTTGTGCAAACTTTTTTGTGTGCGCTTCTCGGACTGCTTTTTTCCGTGGGCTCAATTATTTGGCGGATTGAGAAGTGGAATCTTCTGCAACAAACTGCCGTTTATTTTGCTCTTGGCTGCATTGTGATGTTCCCGATTGCGTACTTTTTGGGATGGATGCAAGCTTCTATAAGCGGCGTGCTGTTGTTTATGGGCAGCTTTGTTTTGGTTTTTGTGCTTGTCTGGTTGGTTAATTATTGGATTTATAGAGCGAAGGTTAAAGAGTTGAACAAGCTTGTTAAGGAACGCTGAGCAGCAGGACAAAAATCGACAGTTGTTTTGAGCTTTCGGCCGGATGTCGTCGGGTGACGGGATCCGGCTTTTGCTGTTAAAAGTAAGGGGGCAGATAGATCTCCGGGCTGTTGACACTGAAATTCCTTTTTGGTACTATAAATGTAACACGGTACTATAAATGTAACCAAAATACCGGGCGCGTTACCGCTCGGCACAGCACGGCGCAGAGCGGCGAAAGAGAGCTGAAAACAGGAGGGATTCCATGGCTGAATTGGAAGTGGACAATAAGATATGCGAATATAGGAAGGCTCTAGGCTTGTCACAACACAAATTGGCCCGAGCTGTCGGCTTGAAACGGCGCTCCATTATGGCTTATGAAAATAAGACGATCAGCCCCACGGTGGAGACGGCATACAAAATTTGCCAAGTTTTAGGACGGGATTTCAAAGAAGTTTTTCTATTTAAGGAGGAAAAATAAAATGGGGAAATTATTCACTAAAAGCTCGGATGTCTGCAATATGGTCCGGGAAAAATTCGGTACAACAGACAACTATCTTGTGGCAGTTAAACGTAATAGCGTGGCCAAGGACTTGCTGGAATGGTGGTTATTATCAAGTTTGCTCTATGCGATAGACAGCGGCAGAACGTTTGTTCTCTATTTCGATGATAAAGGAATATACGAGAAAGAATTGAGCTTTACGGATAATGCCCCCTTTTTGTTGATTCCCTGGCGGGAAGTCTATGACTTTAATTTTGAGGATAAAGGTAATAAAGTGAATATCAACGTCAATCATTTGGGGAAGACTTATTCTTATGAAATTACATTTAATAATTATTTACTTCGAGGAAATCGGGAGCGTTTGCAGCAACTGATTGCGCATAATTTCCGACGTACGGGCGGGAACAACTTGAATTAAAGGGCATTCCAAGTTGTAAAGAAGTGAAAAAGAGGTAGAGATGTGGCGAGAAACTACACGAAAGAGCTGATCGTGCAAGAGCTGATCAAACTCTTAAATCAAAGAAGCTTACATAATGTAACGGTAACGGAACTGGCGAAATGCTGCAATATAGAAAGAAAAACTTTTTACTATCATTACGAAAATCTCTTTCAGGTCATAAAGGAGATTTTTGCGGCGGAACTGGAAAAAGTCATCGCCGAGTTCAATGAAACTTTGTCCTGGGAAGAAAGTTTTATTTCGGCAGCTAAATTTATTCTGGATAATAAAACTTGCGTCAAACATCTTTACGAATCGGACTACAAGCTCGACTTGGAAAATTATATTTTTTCTCTTGCCGGCGAAGTTATGCGTCTGTATGTCGGACGAATTGCCCGCTCCACCGCGGCACAGGCGGCGGATATAAACTTGATAGCTTATTTTTATCAATGCGCTTTAAGCAGTGCTTTAATCCAATGGATGGCCGGCGATATGCAGACTGACCCGAAAGTTATCACGCGCAGAATCGGGAAATTGATGGACGGCAACATTTTGTTGTCGCTGAAACGCAGCGAGAAGTTGGAAGAATTTACCCAAAGTTGCACAATTGAGTAAATTTGACGCAATCGGCTGCTTTTGGTAGAGGTTATTAGCGGCAGCAGGTGATTTAATGTACTTGGAAGAAGTTTTAGGCTTATTCAGGAGGACATTATGATACTGCAAACTTATGATAAAAGATTGAAGCTGACAAACGGTGATTTGCAAAGATTGGTTAAAGCCAGAAAACCGCAAGGAATTGAAAATAAGCGGGCATATCTGGTAGGAACGGGTATTGCGGCGCTGACGGCAGCCTGTTTCCTGATTCGAGATGCACATATGGCCGGTAATAAGATTACCTTTTTGGAGCAGCTGGACATATCAGGCGGTTCGCTTGACGGTCGGTGTCTGGGCACAAGAGGCTATGTGGCCAGAGGCGGTCGGGAAACCGGCGAGCATTTTGAATGCTTGTGGGATATTTGGAGCTCGATTCCCAGTGCGGAAGACCCGGAAATGAGTATTTTGGATTCTTATTATTATACGAATTATGATGATCCTAATTACAGTAATTGCCGGATTACGCAGCAGCAGGGCAAACGCTATGATGACGGCAAGTTCAATCTGACACAGGAGCAGGTGCGGGAGATTGTCAAACTTTGTATAACTCAGGATGAATATCTGGAAGGCAAAACGATTGCTGATGTTTTTTCTGACGGCCTTTTACATTCCGATTTTTGGACTTATTGGCGCACGATGTTCGCTTTTGAAAATTGGCATTCGGCGTTGGAGATGAAACTGTATCTGAACCGTTTTATTCATCACGTCGGCGGCTTGACCAATTTATCGGCGCTGCGCTTTACCCGCTATGACCAATATAATTCAATTGTGAAACCGATGGTGAAGTACCTGGAAAATCACGGTTGTAAATTTCAATACAATACTAAAGTGACGGATGTCGACTTTAAATTTGCGGGAAATAAGAAGGTTGCCTGCAAAATTATAGCCGAGGATAATTACGGCAACGATAAGTCGATTCCTTTGACGGAAAATGATTTACTGTTTATTACTAACGGTTCAATGACGGAAAATTCCAGCTACGGCGATGACCATACCCCGGCCCGGCTGAACAGCGAGCAAGGCGGCTGCTGGGAAATGTGGAAAAATATTGCGAAAAAGTCCGATGATTTCGGGCATCCGGAAGTTTTCTGCTCCGATGTGGAGAAAAGCAACTGGGAATCTTGCACGATTACTTGTCATACTGACGCCGTGCCGAAATACATTGAAAAAATAACGAAGCGAAGTCCTTACGGCGGTAAGGTGGTTACAGGCGGCATAGTGACTTGTGTCGATTCTGCCTGGCTTATGTCGTGGACGATAAACCGTCAGGGGCAGTATCCGGAGCAGCCGAAAAATGATGTGGCTGTCTGGGTGTACGGCTTGTTTTCCAATGTTGAGGGTGACTATGTTAAAAAGAAAATGCGTGATTGTACCGGCAAGGAGATTACCGCCGAGTGGTTGTATCATATTGGGGTGCCGGTAGATAAAATTGCCGAACTTGCAGAAAGTTGTACGGCAGTTCCCGTTATGATGCCTTATATTACGGCGCAATTTATGCCCAGAAAATTCGGTGATCGACCTTTTGTCGTACCGCATGGGGCGGTTAATTTCGCTTTTATCGGGCAGTTTGCCGAAACTTTGGATAAGCCGGGGAGAGACACTGTATTTACGACGGAATATTCCGGTAGAACGGCGATGGAAGCGGTTTATGTACTTTGCGGGGTGGAGAAAGCTGTCCCGGAAGTTTTCGCTTCCCGCTACGATTTAAGATATCTGTTGAATGCGACAGTGGCGTTGCTGGACGGGCAAAAACCGAAGCTGCCGCTTAATCCCTTGGCCAAATTGAAGCTTGCACGGATGATTAAGGGTACGGATGTTGAAGAAATGCTGCGAGAGTTTAAGATAATTTAAATTGCTTACAGTAGCGGGGACGGGCCGAAAGCTCGTCCCCTTTTTTGCGATAATTGCCGCCGCGACTTGGTGAAGCGCCCCACGGCTTTTAGGCACAATTTGTTAAATTCCGCTTACTTATTAAAAAGACCGACAGCTTGTAAAAATAAGATGCACATAACTACGGGTGTGACAAAACGAATCATAAAGGCGTAAACATGTTTGCGTGCCATTTTGCAGCCGTTGTGGCAGAATTCTTCCGCTATCCACTGATAACCGACGATGCTGCCGATTAAAATTGAGGACAGGAGAGCGATGAAAGGCATTAATAATGAGTTGCTTATATAGTCCATTAAGTCGAGCAATTGGCCGATGCTGCCGTTCGGCAGAGGAATATCGACATAAAACAGGCTGTAACCGAGCGCAATAATTACAGAAGCGGGGAAATAAAAGGCGCTCACACCGATACAGGTGCGCTTGCGGGAGGTATGCAGTAATTCCATAAAGTTGGCAACTATTGTTTCCAGGACGGAAATACAGCTTGTCAAGGCGGCAAAGGCGGCCATGATAAAGAAAGCCGGTGCGACGAGCAAGCCGATTTTTCCCATCGAGGCGAAAACCTGCGGCAAGGCGACGAAAATTAGGGAGGGACCGGATTGCATGCCGTCCATGCCCTTAAATACATATATAGCCGGGATAATCATTAAGCCGGCAAGAAGCGCTACGGCAGTATCGAACCATTCGATTTGCGCAATGGATTTATTTAAGTTGACATCTTTTTTGACATAAGAGCCGTAGGTAATCATGATGCCCATGGAGACGCTCAGTGAGAAGAATAGTTGGCTCATTGCATCCAATAAAATCTGTAAGAAACGTTTCGGATTAAGCTGCCTTAAGTCCGGCTTTATGTAAAAAAACAGCCCCTGTATACCGCTTCTGACTGTACCGTCGCTGTCGCTTCTTTTTAAAGTTAGGGAGTAAAGAGCAATAGCGATAACGATGAAAAGCAGGAGGGGCATAACGATTTTGGAACAACGTTCAATACCGCTTTCGACCCCTTTATAAACGATAAAAACGGTCAAAGCCAGGAAAATTATGCTGTAAGTTGCCGACGAGGCGGGATTGCTGATGAAATGCGGGAAAAAGTCTGCTTCGGCACAGGCTGCGCCTTCGTTAGTGCAATATGCAGCGACATAGCGTAAAATCCAACCGCCGATTACGGCGTAATAAGTCATGATAATTAAGGGGACGATAAAGGTCAGAATCCCTAAAAAATTCCATTTCGGATGGAGCAGGCGATAAGCGCGCAGGGAGTTTTTTTGTGTTTTACGACCGATGGCAATGTCCGAGGCTAAAAGGGTATAGCCGAAAGTAAAGACCAAAATGAGGTAGATGATTAAGAAAAGTCCGCCACCGTCTTTGGCCGCCAGGTATGGGAAACGCCAGATGTTACCGACGCCGACGGCCGATCCGGCAGCTGCCAGGACGAAGCCTAATTGGGAAGAAAATGTTCCTGCTGTTTTTTTGCTCATGCTTTTTAACCTCGTTTGCGTAATGGCTTTCATTATATAGAGAAACAAGATATTCTAATAGAGAATGTTTTTCATAGTAACAAGTACAAATGGTAATGGATAGGAAGGTGGAGGAGATAGGTGAAAATTAATAAAAATCGTTATGAAATTTTGTTGCAGGTGGCAGCTTGCGGTAATATTTCGCAGGCGGCATTCCGCTTGAATTATACGCAATCGGGGGTCAGTCATGTGATAGCCGGCTTGGAAAAAGAATTGAATATTCAGTTCTTTATTCGCGGCAAAAACGGGGTGCGGCTGACGGATAAGGGCAAACGTCTTTTGCCTTATATACAGGATCTGGTTAACCGGGAGAATAATTTACAGCATGCCGTTTATGAAATGAACAATTCTTTGAAAGGTGTTTTGCGCATCGGCAGCTTTTCCAGTGCCTCGGCCTTCTGGTTGCCGGAGATAATTAAATATTTTCAGGAACGTTATCCGGAAGTGGAAATTGAGATTTTGGACGGTAATTATACGGAAATTATTGAGTGGATTAACAAGGGCCAGGTTGATTGCGGTTTTCTGTCGGCTCTTGTGGCGGATGATTTACAGTTTTATCCGTTGAAAGAGGATCCGATTTACGCGGTGGTGGCGAAAGAGCATCCGTTGGCCGGCGCGAAAGAAGTGGAGCTGGCGCAGGCTTTGGCTTATCCGCTGATCAGTGAGACTCCCGGCTGTGACAGTGATATTCAGGCGTTGCTTTTGCAATCCGGCATTTCGCCGAATGTTTGTTACAGTTTTCGGGATGATGCGATTATTTTTGCTTTTGTGGAGGCGAATTTGGGGATCACAATTTCACAGGAACTGGTGCTTAATGCTTTTAATGCTTTCGGCAGCAAGCTATGCGCCGTGCCTCTTACAGGTGCGCCCAAAAGGGTAATCGGTCTGGCGCGGAAAGCGACGATGAATTCGCTGCTGTGTGATGTTTTTCTCGATTATATGCAAAAGCGACGTGACTGAGCGAGGGGGGCGGTGCTTTAAGATTGCTTTTATTCATAAGTTTGTGAAAAAGGTGTTGCATACACAAAAACATTGCGCTATAATTGCCGACAAAAAACAGAAAAGTATAGAGCGTATTTGACTGAATTGAGAATAAATGTAATTTTTTCCCGTTTTGCCGCAACACTTTATGAACTTTCTGCTGTGTTGGAGGAGTAGCTATGAATTTGAGAAAAAAGGCAAATTTGCTTTTATCAACTGCTTTGAGTGCAGCCTTATGTGCATCTTTTACGCTTGCGTTTTATAGCGTGCCGGTCGAGGCGCAAGTCGGTAATACCGGCAATCGGGCAGCGGCGATGCAGGACGGTGAAGGGACGGAAGTTGACGGGAATACTGTAATTGAATTTAAGGATCCGAAGTTTAAAGCTAAAATTCTGGATCTGATGCACAATTTTTATAAATTGATTCCTCAGGATGTGAATGAAATTACGGCCAAGACTGCTGCCCAAATCCAATTTTTGGACTTGGATAAGCAAGGTATTAGCGATTTAAGCGGACTGGAATATTTTACAGGTCTGGAAAGACTTAAGCTTCAGGACAATCAGATTCAAGATTTAAAACCGCTGCAAAATTTAACTCATTTGACGGAACTGTGGCTGCGCAAGAACAAAGTTACCGATTTGACCCCTTTACAGGGTTTGACCGAGTTGAAAACTCTTTTGCTTACAGATAATTTAATTGAAGATTTGGAACCGATAGAGGGTCTGAATAAGCTACAAATGTTGGATCTTAGAGACAATCAAATTGATGATTTAACGCCGTTGAAAGATCTGCATAATTTGACCGTTTTGGATGTCAGCGATAACGGATTTGGGGATTTAACGGCATTGGAGGGCTTGAGCAAATTGCAATATTTGCAAGCAAATGATAATGATTTGCTCGAGTTGCCTGATTTTAAAAATTTAACGGAATTGTATGATCTCAGGCTTGATAACAATAGAATTACGGACTTGACCCCGCTGAAAGGTTTGGCGAAGTTGAATTATATCAGTCTGTCGAACAATCAAGTCAGCGACCTTACACCTTTACAGGACTTGAAGGCGCTGACCGGCGTTTGGATTACGAATAATCAGCTTGCAGATTTGACCCCGTTGGAGAAATTACCAATATTGAAAGCTAACAACAGCGATTACACTTCTCAGAAGATTTCTTTATCTTCCGATCAGGAGGAAGTCGAGTTGCCGCTTAAAAATAGCAAAGATTTAAGCTTCAGTGTTCAAGGAGGGGATGCTGTCGGCACGGTTGCAGACGGGAAATTTACGCTCAAACGTGAGTTGCCGTACAAAGGTGCGGTTAAAATTAATTTCAGCAACACGGGTAAAGTCGGGCAGTTGGATTTAGAAAAGGATCAATATACCGGCACAATTACAATAAATGCAGATGTTAAGAAGAAAAATAATCCTGTACAGCCGCCTACACCGCAGCCTGTGCAGCCGCCGGTTCCCAATACGCCGGCAGAAAAGCAAAAGACCGTAACCTTCATGTTGGGTGACGCAAGCTTGCCGGTAACAATTAAAGTAGAAACAGGCAAGACCGTAGACACGCAGTTGCTACCGACAGCGCCTGCTAAAGCCGGTTTCACATTCAAGGAGTGGAACACCGAAAAAGACGGTAAAGGCAAAACTTTCACTAAAGATACTGTTGTGACGGAAAATATGACACTATATGCAATCTATACAGCAAATACCGATCCCGCGCAGCCGGTCAATTCTACTCCGGTTGCAACAACAGTTACCGGTGATAAGGAGTCGCAAACGGAAGTTACATATGAAGTACAAGAAACAACAGCAGATGAAGGTACGGATACAGAAAATGCTGCTACGACGCAGAAAAACTCCCGGCGTACGGTAAGTAAGACAGGTGAAACAAGTTGTGCCGCCTCTTGTCTGCAGTTAGTGGAAATAGCAGTTGCCGTGCTTGCCGCTATAACTACCGGAAAAAGAAAACAATAGCGCCGGACACAGCATTATTACTTCGACATCTTTTTCAGATTACAGCTTTGTGCTTGCAAAACATAACAAGATATTATAATTTGTGAGAAAAGTTGTTGTGAGGACAGTTTATGAATAAAGATGCTTTGAAGTTGAGAATAAGCCCCGAAAGAAGCTCGCATCCGAGTAGAATTTTAGGGCTTTTTCTTATGTGTTTCTGCGCTCTGCTGCTCAGTGCGGTATCCGTTTACGGAGCGGAAGTTAAGCAGGAAGTGAAGCGGGCACCGGTAGAATTAACGGAAGAGGAGATTAATAAAAACTATTTCCTTAATTTGGCTTTGCGCTATAAAGCTTTGGACATGGATGACAGCAGCGGAGAAATGATTTCGCATATCATTAAGCCGGATACAGATTTAGGTACAATAGATACATCCTGGCATAATAGAGAAAGAGGCGGACTTTCGCAGACACACGATGAAATTCTCCAAGCTTATCGCCAAGTGGACTTTGAGTTTTATGATCAAACGCTGCAACAAAAAGCGGATATCAAGGAATTGAAAATGGCTCCTTGCACCGGAGCCAGACGGGTGTTTTTCGGCTTTGACCCCACACATGAATATGTTTTAACGATTGTCGGCAGTACTGTGCCTTCACCTTATGCCTTGGGTTTCAGTAAACAACATCCGGCTTATACATCTCCTATCGGCAGCAAAATAGCTTTTACTTTGAATGATTTGTCGAAGCAGGAATCGGTTTATCAAGCCGACAAATATAATGTGCCGGAACCTTATGAACAGCATATCGACCGCTTTTATAACGTTGACCTTTTCATGGCCCCTCTGGAATTTATTTTCGCTAATTCCCGGGATGATGCTAAAGAGGCTTTAAGTATCCGGAATCATCCGACTTTGAAGGATATGAAGACTTTTGTCTATGATAACAGCAAAATATTTCAGCGCTTGCGCGGCAGCAATAATCAGATTCCTTATCCGCAAGGTGAGCCTAAAAGAGAAGGATATATTTTCAAAGGCTGGGCTTACGATTTGCTTTTCCCGAAAGGTGCTGACGGTAAGCCAAATGAGACGGCCAACGCTTACACTATTTATAACTTATTGGAATGTACACGTCAGTCCGATTTGACGCCGGAACAGACAGGTCAATGCTATAGCGACTACAACAATTGGGTTCCTGTCCCTATCCGCTTTAAAGCTAACTCCAGACCTTTCCATCATTGGACAATTATTCGCGACGGCGTTATTAATAAGTACGGCATGACGCCGGATTTTCTGCAAGCCGAATCACCGGTATTTATTGCCTATGCCTATTGGGTGAAAGCTGATAAAAAGACGGAACCGACAGTTACCGCGACTACACCAAAAATAACAACCGCGACAACTGCGACAGCTTCAGCAACGACAATTACGCCGACGGAAGAAAACACAAGTCCGATGAAACATACAGTAGCCAAAACCGGTGAAAAAACTTACACCGACGGACTGCTCGGCTTGGGGATTATGCTGCTTGGCGGATTGCTTGCAAGCATAAATATTGAGATTAAGCGGGAAGCTGTATTCACCGAATCGTTTGTGACTCATAATATGAATTGATTTTTAACTTCCGGTTCTTGATTTAATAGGGCTTTCTGTTACAATGTAGATAAGGAACAAGCCCTTGCCATACGTGGCGGGGCACTTTTTTTAGGTGTATGTATGAGCAAACCATTTAAAACTTATGATGAGCAAATTGAGATACTTTCATCCAGAGGACTATATATTGAAAATCTAAAAGATGCTAAAGTTATTCTATCACAAGTAAATTACTATAATCTCATAAATGGCTATAGGACTCCTTTTTTAGATAACGCATCTTCTAACAAGGTGGAAGATGTATATAAACCCGGTAGTAGTTTCGAAGAGATTTATGCCCTTCATGAAATGGATCGTGAATTAAAGAAAGTAGTTTTCTACTATTTACTCCGCTTTGAGAAACTTTTAAAAACATCTTGTGCTTATCATTTTTCAGATTTACACAGGGATGGTCTATATCCTTACTTACAAACTGAAAATTATTCTACATCAAAGCATCAATTAAATTATGTTTTGAAAAATATAGGAACATTAACTGCTGCAATAAGCAGAGAAAATAAAAATTCAAATGGCAAGAAACCACTTAAGCATTATATAAAAAAACACAACCATATACCTCTTTGGGTACTTGTAAATTTCCTTACTTTAGGAAATATATCCTACTTCTATAATTCCCTTGATGAATCTTTGCAAAATATAATTGCTAGAGATTTTGGTGAGAGATATAAAGAAAATTACCTGTCTAAAGAAAAAATTAGTAAAACTGAACTTATAGACATAATTAAAATCTGTAATTTCTTTAGAAATGTTTGTGCCCATGACGAAGTTATGTTTTCTTTCTCTTTGAATAAAGCCGGTCAAACTGCTATGTTTAAGAAGTTTTTTGCTGAAAAATATACCGGCAAAAATTTACATGATTTAATACTGGTCCTTAAACTTGTTATTCCTAAGGAAGAATATCAATCTTTAAATGAATCAATTACATCTATAAAAAGCAAATATAAGAATAAATTTTCCAGTATAGAAATTGATGATATATTTGAAATTTCCGGATTTCCTAATAAGTAGCTATCAATAATTACAGGTGATTTAAATATTACCTTAAACTTTCAGCTTAAACAGGTATTTGTGTATCTCGCTGCTTCAAACACGGGGTTCGCTAAGTCCTATTGGCGGATTGCTTGCATTAATTAAACATCTGCTGTAAATTATATGCGTAAATTTTGTTAGTTCATTTTAGCATTGGTGACAGCAATTCCGGAATCACAGCTAACATTATCCGGGAGGATGTTATGCGCAAACATATAGTATGTGCAGTGTTGCTTGCTTTTCTTTTGGCGATGACTTCAATTTTGAGTGTTGACGCTGAAGCTAAAGGAAAAAAGAAATATGCTAACTTCCAAGAAGTAGCTCTCGATATGGAAACTTATTTCCAAAAGGCGATAAAGGCGGTGGAGGCCGGTGAGGCCAAAAAAGCTTATAACGCGATGAATACCGCGTATTTCGGGCATTATGAAGTACAGGGCTTCGAGAAATATGTGATGGTCAATATTTCGGCTCAACGTGTAAGTAAGATTGAGGCGATGTTCAGAGATATTAAGCATTCCATTCTCGGCAATGTCAAAAAAGACAACAAAGAGATTATTCAAAATATTAAAACTTTGTCTATGTGCGTTTGTCGGGATGCGTTGGTGCTGGATGGCGTTTTGGATAATAATTCGCCGGATGAAGCCGGCTTGCAACTGTTGAAAGGTTCAACGGTGCAGGTGGATGAAAAAGCGGTTAATATCAAGTCGTTTTTCGCCTCTTTCGGTTTGCTGGTGCGGGAAGGTCTGGAAGCGATTCTTGTCTGTATGGCGATTATTACTTATCTGATTAAATCCGGTAACAAGCATTTGTGTAAAGGCGTTTATCTCGGCATGTTGGCCGGTGTCATCGGCAGCGGCCTGTTGGCGGTTCTGATTGATCTGGCTTTGCAGGGTGTAGGTCAGGAATTGATGGAAGGCTGGACCATGTTCTTAGCCGTAGCCGTTCTTTTCTACGTCAGTCACTGGATGTTGCATCAGTCGGAGGAGAACGCTTGGAATGAGTATATTCACAATGCGGTGCAGAAGTCGATTGATAAACGCAATTCATATGTCCTTATAGGTTCGGCGTTCTTGGCCGTTATTCGTGAGGGTGCGGAGTTGATTCTCTTTTACAAAGCAACTTTAGCCGGCGGTACAACCAATAAGTTGTATGCGGTTCTGGGCTTTGTTGCCGGTGCCGTTCTTTTGGCTGTTATTTATTTCGTTATGCGTTATACGACAGTCAAGTTACCTTTAAGACCGTTTTTCCTGTTCACAAGTATTCTGTTGTTCCTGATGTGCTTCACTTTCATGGGCAAAGGCGTGCAGGAATTAACTGAGGCGGGATTTATTTCCGGCGCTTCCAAATTGCCGTTTATGCACGGTTTCAGTATCCCGGATTTGGGAATTTATGATCGGGCCGAAACTATGCTGCCGCAGATGATGATTGTTATCGCTTCGCTCTGGCTGTTGTTGAGCAATCACTTCCGGCGCGGCGCTCGCATTAAGCAACAGCGGGCGGCGACGGTTACAAATGGCCAAAGCAAAGCGGACGAAAATAAGGTAGAATAAGTTAACAATAATAATCTCAATTGTTGAAAAAACTTTTGAGTCAATATATAGGAGGAATATATGAAGAATAAGTATCTCAGCATGATTCTGGCAGGAGCTGTAGCTCTCTCATTGGCAGGATGTGCCGGCCCAAATAAATCAACTGCCACCCAAAAGACGGCAGAGAAGACTGCGGCTAAGAGCGAAGCGGCCAAAGCTACTAAGGCTGAAGCTAAAGAGTCGAAGAAGGAAGCTGCTAAAGAAAGCAAAAAAGATGACAAAGCTCAAGCCAAGCCGGGAGAGTCGGGTTTCAATGAGATTCCTATCGGTGAAGCTAAAGAAGCCGGTCCTTTCAATGTTGAAGCCGTTTATTTCCAAGGTGTAGATATGATTCCGGAGAATAAACAACCTTCAGCAGAAGAGTCCGATATGCATATTGAAGCTGATATTCATATGAAACCGGAAGCAGCTAAAGCCTTCGGCTTCGGTGACGGCGAAGATATTTGGCCGGCTTATTTGAACGTCAATTATAAAGTTATGTCACAGGACGGTAAAAAAGAAATTATTTCCGGTTCTTTGATGCCGATGAATGCCGATGACGGCCCGCACTACGGTATCAATGTTAAGAAGGGTGTAATTCCTGTAGGTAAGTATAAGTTGGTTATTGAAATTAAAGCTTCGGAAGATTATTTGTTGCATGTCGACAGCGAAACAGGTGTTCCGGCCGCTCGTGATAACGGCAAGGCTGCAGCCAACAAATATTACGAGAAGCAGAAAGTTACATTTGACTGGAATTATGATGCCAGCCAGTTGGCTTCCAAGTAACAGGTAATATGCCTTTTTAAAGCCAAGGTTGATAATTATCGGCCTTGGCCTAATATTATCTGTATGAGAGGGGGCCTTTGTGCTAAACTTTCTGGTTTATGTAATCGGGATGCTGCTTATGTTTGCCGGCATCTTCAGCTTGACCCTGACTCTGATTCGGCGGATTAATGATTTGTCATTAAAATACGTTTTTGCTGTCTCTTCCTGTTTAGGCGTTCTGGCCGGTATAACTATTTATGTGGCAAAGCGTGTTGAGCCGAAGAAGTTGTTGCGCTTTTTAACACTTCTGAATCGTCGCTTATTGGCCGTCGCAAGTGTTCTTGTTTTGGTCGCCCTGCTTTTGTTGTTGTTTTCGCTGCTGTTTAATCGTTGCCGCCGCTTTGCAGGCGGAACTGTCGACAGCAAGGAGTCGGAACTTCAGATTGTCAGGACTTTGCGTTTCGCGGCTTTGACCGGCTTTTCGCTGAGTCTGATACCGCTTATTGCCTATTTATTGCCGCAAATGTTCTTAAAAACGGCAGAGTTTGTAGCGTTTAACGAGGAGTCGATCAGCACGGGCACTTTGTTCCGCTTAATCGGCTATGCTGCAGGCTGTCTGTTGGCTTTTTTGTTCGGTTTGAGTTTGTTCCAGGTGTATAAGCGTTTGGCGGCAGGCTGTCTGTACGGTTTTGCCTGTCTTAACTATTTATTGTTGTTGCTGGATTTAGGTATGCGCGGCATCAGCGGTGCAGCGCGTTTGAACTGGCTTTCAAGTCGCAATAATTTTGTTTTTGCAATTATGGTTTTTGAAGACAGAAGTTTACCTTATTTCGCGACGATTTATTTGCTTATGGCCTTGCTTTTGTCTGTAAGCGTCTATGCGGCGCACAGAAAATTACAAGGTGAGTTTCCGACCCCGGCTAAACGCCGGAAAGCGGCCTGGTGGCAACGTAACTGTCGCCGTTGGTCTGTGAGTTTGGCTGTTTTCGCTTTACTTTGTACATTGACGTTGACTGCAGTCAGCAGTTATATTACACGTCCGGTCAAATTGACACCGCCGGAAAATTATACGACGGAAGGTGATCAAATTATTATCGACCTGCAGCAGGTGCAGGACGGACATTTGCATCGCTTTGCCTATAATTATCAACAGCATAACATTCGTTTTATTGTTGTCCGTAAACCGAACAGCAATGCTTACGGAGTCGGGCTGGATGCCTGTTCTATCTGCGGTATTGCCGGTTATTTCGAACGGGGCGATAATGTTGTTTGTAAGCGTTGTGATGTCGTGATGAATAAGGCGACCATCGGCTTTTTAGGTGGCTGTAATCCGGTACCGTTTCCTTATGTTGTACAGGACGGCCGAATTATAATTAACAAGGCGGATTTGGAAAAGGAAGCAAATCGTTTCCCCATAGGAGCATAAAATGTTTTGGAGAATGGTAGGCGGAGCACTTTTCCGTCAAAAGAAAAAAATGGCAATGGTTGCCATGACGATTGCTTTGGGTATATCACTGGCTACCGCTTTGATGAATGTCATGTTGGGAGTCGGCGATAAGATTAATAAAGAATTAAAGGTCTACGGTGCCAATATTTCAGTTGTGCCCAAGGACGCCTCGCTGCTTGACGATTTATACGGTCTGCAGGAAGGTGCGGGAGTCAACGATAAATATTTGTACGAGGCTGATGCTCCGAAAATCAAGCAGATTTTCTGGGGTTACAATATTGTGGATTTTGCCCCTTATTTGAAAGTCCGGGCGAAAATAGTCGGAACGGATGATCAGATTCTGCTGGTCGGTACCTGGTTTGCGAAAGAGCTGAAGATTCCGACCGGAGAAACTTTACAGGCCGGAGTGCGGAATTTGAAGACCTGGTGGCGTTTGCAGGGCGACTGGCCGGCAGATGCCGATACTAAGGGTGCAATTGTCGGCTATTTGTTGGCTCAACAGAACGGTTGGCAAATAGGCAGCCGGATTAAGGTAGAAGCAGGCGGCCGGCAACAGGAATTAATTGTGCGCAGCTTGTTGAATGCCGGTGGCGATGAGGATAAGCGCATTTATACGAATTTGCAGGCAGCGCAGCAATTGGCGGATTTGGAGGGCAAAATATCCGGTATTGACGTGTCGGCTCTGACCACTCCGGATAATGCTTTGGCACGCAAAGCTTCGGTCAATCCCGATTCTTTGACTCCGACGGAAAGGGATACCTGGTATTGCACGGCTTATACCGGCTCTATTTGTTATCAAATTCAGGAGGTCGTGCGTGACGGCGTTGCCAAGCCTATAAGACAGGTAGCCGAATCGGAGGGAACAATTCTTAATAAAACCAAATTGCTGATGCTGTTAATTACTGTTCTCAGCTCTATCGGCTCGGCTCTGGGAATCAGTAATCTGGTAACAGCGTCGGTTATGGAACGGGGCCAGGAAATCGGCCTGATTAAGGCCGTCGGCGGGCGTGATATTCGGATTATCATTTTGATTTTGACCGAAATTATACTTACCGGTCTCATCGGCGGTACTTGCGGCTATGTTATAGGCTTGGGATTCGCACAAATTATCGGTTTGACGGTCTTCGGCACGACGATACCGTTGGCGATTATGGTTATTCCGATTGATTTGCTTGTTTTGCTGGCCGTTATTCTGGTGGGCAGTATTCCGGCAATTCGTTATCTGTTATGTTTGAAGCCGACGGAAGTTTTGCACGGGAGGTAAAATATGCGTACAAAATCAATGTATTTAAAGATGATTCTCTGTTCGTTATTGCGCCGCCGTTCCAGAATGCTGATAGCTTTGTTGGCCGTAGCCATCGGTTCGACAATAATGTCAGGTATGATTACGATTTACTACGATATTCCGCGTCAATTGGGCAAGGAATTTCGTTCTTACGGTGCCAATTTCATGATTTTGTCGGAGAATAACGCCAAAATTACGGCAGACCAGTTTGCGACGATAAAAGAAATTTTGCAGACGAAAAAGCTGGTCGGCATGGCTCCTTATCGTTATGAAACGACGAAAATTAATCAGCATCCTTATATTTTAGCCGGAACCGACATGGACGAGGCGAAGAAGAACAGTCCGTTCTGGTACATCGAGGGTGAATGGGCCGACAGTCAAGATTCCGATGAAGTTATGATCGGGAAAGAGGTTGCTCGAACTTTAAGTCTGACCGTCGGTGATACATTTACCGTCCAGGGTGTCCTTTACGGGCGGGATGTTGTGGCTTCCAAAGTGACGCATACGGCGGAAGATTATAAGAAAAAAGATGCTTTTAAGGATTATTATCGCAGTAAATTAAAAGTTAAGGGCATTATTACGACCGGCGGGGCGGAAGAAAGCTTTATTTTTCTGAACTTACCCAAGTTGAAAAGTTTGTTGGCCGATACGCAGATGCGTTTAGACGGTATCGAGTGCAGTATCGAAGCGAATGCCGGAGAGTTGGAGAAAACGGCTAAGGAAATTACGCAGGCTTTACCCGGTATAGTCGGTCGTCCGGTCAGAAGAGTGACGCAGTCGCAGGATATTGTTTTGGGAAAATTACAAATTCTGGTTCTGCTGGTTGATACGGTTGTGCTGTTTTTAACGGTTATTTCGGTGTTGACAACAATGATTGCCGTGGTGACGGAACGCCGCAAGGAAATCGGCTTGAAAAAGGCGTTGGGAGCGCCGGATCGCAGCATTATTGCCGAATTTATCGGCGAAGGTGCAGGAATCGGTGTTATAGGCGGTGCTTTGGGTGTCGCTTTCGGCTTCCTGTTCGCCCAACAGGTCAGTTTGAGTGTTTTCGGGCGAGCAATTGAATTTTCCTGGTGGATAATTCCTGTAACACTTATTATCTCAGTATTTGTTACGGTGTTGGCAAGTATTTGGCCTGTTAAACAGGCGACGAAGGTTGATCCGGCTTTGGTGCTGCGGGGCGAATAATAATAAGAGGTAAGAATTATGGCAAATGATATAAAAGAAAAGCAACCGGAAAAGCTGCCGGCGGCAGTAAAAGTAAGTGGGCAGAAGACGGTAATTGCGCCTTTGCCGACGGATCACGATCCGCGCCCGGTGCTGGTGGCGCTGCGGGATGTGTCGAAGATTTATGCCAATGTTAATGCTTTGAAAGATATAAATCTGGACGTGCACAAAGGCGAATGGCTGTCAATTATGGGCTCTTCCGGTTCCGGTAAGACGACAATGATGAATATCATTGGCTGTTTGGACAAGCCGGTGGCCGGAGCAGTTTATCTTGACGGCGAAGATGTGACGAAGAAAAATCAGCATGAGCTGACAACTATCAGACGGGAAAAAATCGGCTTGATTTTTCAACAGTTTCACTTGATTCAATATTTAACGGCACTGGAGAATGTGATGGTTGCACAATATTATCACAGTATGCCGGATGAAAAAGAAGCTTTAGCCGCTTTGGACAAAGTAGGATTAAAGGATCGGGCGAAGCATTTACCGAACCAATTATCAGGCGGCGAACAGCAAAGAGTTTGCATCGCCAGAGCTTTGATTAATAACCCGGAGATTATTCTGGCGGACGAACCTACAGGTAATCTGGATGAAACGAACGAGAAAATGGTGCTTGAAATTTTGCGTAATCTGCATCAGGAAGGCGCGACAATTGTTGTGGTCACGCATGATCCGGAAGTGGGTGAAGAAGCGGAACGTAAAGTGATTCTTGATTACGGGCGAATCAAAGATGTTATAGAATTATCCTAATTTCACTTCAGCTGCGGCTGCAAAAGCTGTAAAACCGGTGATCTGCGACTTGATTGGCGAGCCGGACATAATTTAAGGATTTGAGAAGTTACGAGGCTTCTTGAAAATTATTGTTTTTTGGAGGTGCGAAATGCACAAATATAGATATTTAAAGATTGTCAGCTTGATTCAAGCTTTATTGGGCCTGATTTTGGCAGCAATGTCATTCATTTTAGTCCCTGTTTGTCCGCCCATGCACGGTATGCATATGTCCTGCTTCTATACGGGAATTTTAGTGACCTGCAGCGGCATTATCATTTTGATTTTAGCTGCTTTGAATTATTTCCTGCAAAAAGACGGTTGGAATAAATTAATTGCCCTAGTGCAGATTATTATCGCCGCTTTAGCTTATATGATTCCGAGTAAAATTATTCCGGTTGCCATCGGCACCAATATGCAGGGACATACCAGATTTATCGGTCTGTGCATGAAACCGATGCCCTGTTGGAACAGCTTCCGCGCTTCCAGTATTTGTCTGCTGTTGATTGTCATAATCGCTTTAGTTTATTTGGCAATGCAGTATGTGATGAAGAAAGACTAGAATGATTCTTTGTTGTTTCCGGTCCGGGATAAGGACCGGAGACAGGTATTATAGACATAGGTGAAGTGATGGAAAATAAATTTTCATTCCATAAATTGGCTAAAGCCAATATACAGCACAAACCCCTGCGCAGTTTCTTTTTACTGCTGATAGTTTTTCTTTTCAGTTTAGCAGTTTTCAGCGGCTCTCTGTTCATTAATGCCCTCTCCGGCGGCGTGTTGCAGGTGTCCGCCCGGATGGGTGCGGATATTATGATTGTACCTTCCGGTTATAAGACAAATGTGGAAGCAGTTTTACTTAAAGGGGAACCTTCTACTTTTTATTTGCCGCAGGATACTTTGGAGGTGCTCAAGCAGCAACCGGGTGTGCTGAAAACCACACCGCAGTTGTATATCGCTACCTTATCCGCCTCCTGCTGTTCTTATCCGCTGCAAATTATCGGCATTGATACGGCCAGCGATTTTCTGGTGCAGCCATGGCTGAGGCAGACTTTGCCCCGCACTTTGCAGGATGATGAAGCGCTGGTCGGCTACAACATTGTCGGTGAAGCGGGAGAAAAAATCAAATTCTTCGGTAAAGAGTTAAAAATAGCCGGACGCCTGAGCAAAACCGGTATGGGCTTCGACGGTACAGTGTTTGTTAATATGAATACAGCGAAAAAGCTGGTTCAGGCCGGAGCGGCCAAAGGTGTGCAAAAGGCGGTAGATAACAGTCAGGTCAGCGTGGTGATGGTCAAGGTCAAATCGGGCTTGGACCCGATCAAGGTCGCCGGTATTATTTCTAAAAATTGCAGTAATCGCGGGATTTTCGCTATGGCCAGCAAGAGCTTTGTCAACGATTTGGCAGATAAGCTTTATTTGTTGGCGGGATTCATTCGCTTTTCTTTAGTCGGCTTATGGGTGATGGCACTTGTTATTTTGGCGTTGAGCTTTACAACTATGATTAATGAGCGCAAACGGGAATTGAGTGCTTTAAGAATTTTAGGGGCAAGGCGCAAACAATTGGTACAAATTGTTCTGGCTGAAGCTTGGCAGTTAAGCTTCAGCGGCAGCTTGGCCGGAACTCTTTGCGGTTTACTTGTCACTTTGATTAGTTTCCCTTTGTTGGCAAATCGCTGGGCGATGCCTCTGCCGCAGCCGGCGTGGACAACATATTTGCTTTTTGCCTGCTTTACTTTGATTGTCGGGATGGCAGTCGGGCCTTTGGCTTCATTGCCTGCTGCCGTGAAAGTCAGTAAGCGGGATGCTTATACCAGTATGAGGGAGACGGACTGATGCTTGAAATTAACGGTTTGACGAAAAAATACAAACGGGGCGAACAAATTGTTCCGGCCGTATGCGATTTAAGTATGACGGTGGCCGACGGTGAGTTTGTGCATATTGTCGGTCATTCCGGCAGCGGTAAATCGACCCTTTTGAGTTTGATTGCCGGACTTTTAACACCTGATGCAGGCGAAATTAAAATTGCTGCTGCCCCTTTTTCGACTTTGACGGATGAGGAGAGAGCGGTATTTCGCAATCATAATATCGGTGTAATTCCGCAAATGCCGACGTTGTTGGCGGCGCTTAATGTTTTTGATAATGTCGCTTTACCAGGGTATCTGGCTAAAAAAGATGGCGATGTTGCCGGTCGGGTCTGGTATTTGCTCGACGAGTTGGGCATTCGCGATTTGGCGACAGCTTTGCCGCATACTTTGTCGGGCGGCGAAATACGACGGGTTTTAATTGCCCGGGCTTTGATGATGGAGCCGAAATTGATTTTGGCGGATGAGCCGACATCGGATTTGGATCCGACGCGGACGAAGGAAGTTATGGAGCTGTTTCAGCGCATTAATCGGCAGGGAACGACCCTGGTAGTCGTTACGCACGAAACTGATACTCTGAGCTACGGCGATCGGGTTTTGGAGTTGTCCGGCGGCAAGTTCGTTACTTGTCAGCAGTCGCACGTTCAGGGCAGGTGAGCAGATTAATGATGAGATTTATTCGTACTTTGAGAAGCTTTTATATAACAAAACGGCGAAAAACAAGAGCGGCGGCAAGTTACAGAAAGCCGGCAATTGTGCTGGTGGCGCTGCTGTTTATGGCCTCGACGATTTTATCAGCTTGTCAGAAAAATAAATTAAATTCAATAGAAGAAAAACTCGGAAAAGATCAAGGAACAATCGAGCAGCAAACGGTCAAGCGGCGGGACCTTAACGTGGCTATTGCCGCCTTACCGCGCCATCAGCGCCCGGAATTTGCCCAAACTTTGACGGAAAAAGCTTTAATTGACCAGTTGTATGAAGGCCCGGTAACTTTTCACAATAATAGAATCCGTTTACAACAGGCGGAAAAAATCACGTCCAATGCCGCTAAAACCGTTTGGACAATTAAATTGCGCCAGGATTTGCGCTGGTCGGACGGCAGTAGAATTACAGCGGAAGATTATCGTCAAAGTTGGTTGCGCTATCTGACGGAGCCTGAGGCGGAAGCTTATCGGGCTTGGATTATTCTCAATGCTGAAGCGTTTACTCAAGGAAAAGTTACGGCGGAAAAGGTGGGAATTAAGGCGCAGGACGATACTTTGACTTTAACTTTGCAACGTCCGCTGCCGAATTTACCGGCCTGGTTGACACAGAGCTTTTTTTGCCCGAGTAAATTTACTGCTGA
The DNA here is from genome assembly GCA_902373515.1 of uncultured Eubacteriales bacterium. GTDB lineage: Bacteria > Bacillota > Clostridia > Saccharofermentanales > Fastidiosipilaceae > Amygdalobacter > Amygdalobacter indicium. Next base: position 22,036 of record CABKML010000009.1, read on the forward strand.
CGGTAAAGCTTTATATAACGGAGCTTATCAATTGAGCAGTGTAAGTGAGAAAGATATTAAATTGCAGGCTAATCGCTTTTACTGGGATGAGGTAAATGTTTGGCTGAAAGATATCAATATTAAGGTTATTCCGGATGAAATTCAGGCTTATGAAGCTTATCATACGGGAATAATTGATTTTATCGGTGAGCCGTTTTATGCTATCGCCAAAGATCGGCGGGCGGCGGCCGTGAGCAGCGCGGAACATCTGACTTTCCCTTTAGCTCGTTTAGGTTATATAAAGTTGGAAAATCTTAAGCATCCGCTTTTTGCTGCAGCAGAAAAAAGACAGGCCTTGTATACCTTGTTGGATGCGCCTTTTCAGGCCCGTGTTATTCTGCAGGACGGTTCGGCGGCTTGGCCGCAACGCTTAACGCCCGATCAGGCAATGCGGCAGCAGGCGACGGAAACTTTGAAAAAAGGTTTATCTGCAGCCGACTTGGAGAGCTTAACCGATAATAGTACAGTCGGTGTAGGCGGACAGACAATTCTGGAGAATCGTCTGTTGGTCAGCGTCAGTAAAGATTGGTTGAATGCTTTGCGGATTCGTTTCCATTTGCTAAGAGTTGCGCCGCCGGATAAACCGGTAGATTTCAGGTACTGTACGGAACAGGCGCCGACAGATTCACCGGACAGTCTGCTGCAACTTTGGTCTTTACGACATATGTTGCAACTTGATAAGAAAACGGAACAGGCTGTTTGGCCGACAGGTGAGCTAAGTGACGCGGAGGAGGTGGAATTGCAGCAATTATGGCAGAAATTGCCGACTGAACTGGCACTTTTGCCTTTGACGACCCGTTTCGCTCTGATTATGACACGTCCGAATTTGGTCGGGGTGAATGTCGATAAAACGGGCAGAATGCTTCTGAGCGATTTGCAATGGCGTTAAAAAAGCGGCGATTAAAGCGGCGATTAGGCTTCTACATGAAGTTAATCGCCGTTTTTAATTTTGTTTATTATAGGGGAGGCAGCCGGACTTTGCAGAAATTCCAGGGTGCTTGGTGGCAGCATTTCCTGCAGAACGGCATAATGGTCTTCTTTGATTGCCCGGCGGACAGTAGAAGCGCTGATAATTTCCGACCCTATTTTTTTGCGCGGAATAATGCAGCAACTTAAGCCGTTACGCTGTAATTCTTCGGCTAAAACCCGATTATAAATAGCGGTGGTTTTACTTAGCGGTTCAGTACCTAAAAAGCGTTTGCCGATTTTCAATTTTTCAGCAATTTTACAAAAGATACCGGCCTCAATTTCCGCCTGCGATTCTACCGCCGCCGCAGAATCGGGTTGGAAATAAGCAGGAAAAGTTGCTGTACTGACAATATAGTAGCCGCTGTCATGATAGACTAAATTTTTAATAGAGGCAGTTCCTTTCCGGACCAATTCTTTTCTCACTTTGAAGGGAAAAACGCTATGGTCGGCACTGACTATAAATAAATGCAGCAGGTCGACTTCGGCGGCCGCCTTGCTGATAAGATACAAATGCCCGGCAGTAAAGGGATTGGCGTTGAGGACGATTGCGCCGGCGTTTATCCCGGCAGAAACAGCGGAATTGTCGACCTCAAGACTTTCCTGCAAAAGCTTGTTGAGATAAGTGTCAAAGGCGTGCGCCTGATTTTCCATGAAGATAATACCGTCGGCGGCAGTCTGCAGCAGATGAAAACCGAGATTTTCCAAAGGAGCGAGATTTTCGGCCTTGGTGTAAACGAAAAGCTGTTTGTAGCCGCGGGTGAATTGTTGCTTCATAATGGCGCTGACAAGCGGAGCCAATAATCCTTGATTTTGCCAAGCCGGTTTCACAGCCAGGCAGCGCAGCGTGTTTTCAAAACAGCCGGCGGTAGCGACAAGTTCATCTTCCGGTGTATATAATCCTAAAATATAATCCAAATTGCGATCTAATTTGATTTTAACTTCCTGCAACAGTCTGTTAAGTTCATCATATTCCTGCCGACTTTGAGGCAAGATGCGGCGTATTTGTAAATCAAGCATCAGTTGTATCCTTCACATTTCATCTATCCGTGAGTGTCTTATAATTTAGAGGATAGATTTTCCGTAATCATAACATGAGGAGTGAAGAAATGAAATTTCCTTTTTCAGAATATTGTGAGTGTTATAAAGATTTGCTGTTGCAATTTGCTAACGCCGTGCAAACGGGAGCAAGGTCTTCAACGGTCGACGTGTCGACGACCTTTACCGCCGATTCTGTTATTTGTCGCCGGGCAGCAGCCTGTCTGGAATATTGGCAGAACATCGATTCCACGCAATATCGCGCCAAAGAGGCGGCAGCTGCAGCGGCAGAAAACATCAACCTGATTATAGCGCGCCGGCAGGAAAAAGGCCGGGGCAGATACGGCAGACATTTCTTTTCCCCTTTAGGCGGTCTTTACTTTTCTTTTATTTTACCGCCGGGAAAGTTGCCGTTGGCCTTATATACGCCTTTATTGGCGACGGCGCTGAGCGAGAGTCTGGCAAGTGTTTGTCAAAGGAATTGCCGTATCAAGTGGGTTAACGATCTTTATTGGCAAAAGAAAAAAGTGGCCGGTATTATTACGGAATTTGTCGCTTCCAAGCAGCCGCAGATTGTTTGCGGAATCGGCGTAAATTGGTGTGCGCCGCTTAACGCTTCACTGCCGCCGGAAATTGCAGGGAGAGTCGGTAATTTAGCTTTACCGCTGGCGAACGCTAACTTACAGACAGCTTATCTCAGTGATTTACAAAGTGAGTTATTACTTGAGTTTTTCACGAAATTACAGCAGTATGAGGAGCAACGGATTGACGCTGCCGGCGATTTTATGGAGCTGTATGAGGCGAAACTGTTAGGAAAGGGTGAACAGGTCCTTTTGTCCGACGGGCGAGAAGTTCTTTTGCAGGGAGTGGATCATAATGACGGTTCCTTGCTTGTTTATCAAGGGAAAAAGCAACTAAAAATCAATTCCGGAGAGGTGAGTTTACGTTTGGACGGCAATGAGGGTGTAAACTGGTAAATGTGAATTAATTAATGAAGGTGGTCTTTTTTATGACAAATAGTAATTCTAATACGCAAAGCAGCAGGACCCGGGAATTGGTTTTAGCGGCAATTTTGGGCGTTTTAACCTTCCTCGGAACGTATATTTCCATTCCCATGTATCCGGTGCCGATTACGTTGCAAACCTTGTTCGTTCTACTGAGCGGACTTTATCTGAGCCCTTATTTTGCGGCTCTATCCATGGTGGTATGCCTGCTGTTGCGCTTGCTGATTGGCGGTTTTGCCGTTGTTGTCAGCCCGTCTTTCGGTTTCCTTATTGCTTTTATCGTGGCGGCTGTTGTTATAAGTAAGGTTCGGGGCGATAAAAAATTGAGTTATGTCAAGGCTGTCGGGTTGTTGGTAATAGGCGAGATTATCCTGTATCTCATCGGCTTACCTTACATGACGGTGATTTTGAATGTCTACCTTGCTAAAAATTTGAGCGCTTTTACGTTGTTGAAAGTCGGCATGCTGTTATTTATTCCGGGTGATATTGTGAAATTACTTTTGGCGGCTTATGTCTATAAATGTTTGCCGCAACTGAAATTTTTGCAAAAATAAGGGCTTAAAGCCATTGGTCTTTTAATTCGGCCAAACATTTGGTCAGACTGAATAAATCGGCAACGCCGCCGGAAGACAGATTGTTACTGAGATAGTAATTATTCAAGTCTTCGGCGGCTTTTATTTGTTCTTCTGCTGTTAAAAGCAGAATTTGTCCGGCTGTTTGCTGCACATAGCGCAATTTTTCCAAACCGCCGCGTTTGAAAGTCGTGGTGTCGTCCGTTGTGGCGATGAGATAAAGTGTCAGTTGTAAATCGGACCAATCGGACTGCAGATACAGTTTTACAGTATTAAGTAACGGTCTGAAACCGGTGAGGGGCAAATGCCGAATGTCGGCCAAACCGGCGCGGTGAGAGAGACTGCTTCTGGAATAAGGCATTTGCACATAGTCTTTTTGTAAATCTTGCGCGAAATTGCTGATGTGTTCGCTCAGTGCCGTCCAACTTGTATTAGTGACCCAAGCCTGCCAGAGGAAAAGCACGAGAAAAAGTAAACCTTTTTGCGTATTGACGCCGCCGGTAAACTGCAGCAGTCGCTGCTCACAGTCCTGCCCCGCTTGCCGTAAAGTAAGAAAAGAGGCGGCAGCCGTCTGCGGCATTGTTGCCAATTCCTGACAGATAAAGCGCCCCGATTGCTGAAAAAGTTGAAAGTCCATATCCGTATGACAGCCGGAACTTACCGAATTTACACAACCGAAAGACAAATTGCGCAGTAATTCTGCCGTCAAAGCGTTTTCCAAAGCGGCGATGAAAATTTTCAAAGAGGAAGTTCGGCAGCCGACAGGAGAATTTGAGCTTGAGCCGGGAACAGATAAATACATTAATTTGCCTTCTTTGCTATACTGATTTTCATAATTTAACATAAGGAGAGATTACATGACAAGCGAACTTTTTGCTGCAGGAGAAGCTGTGGATTTACTGACGGTTTTGCAGCGTCGGGAAGAAAGAGTGGCCGTATATGCCGCAATCTGGCGGAAAGTGCCGACAGCTACTGTTATTTCTCTTAAACTTAATTTACCCGGTCCAATTAAAAATAATCATTTAATTCTGCACTGCTTCGATAAATTGCTGCTACAGGCGGAAAAAGCGGCGGCAGAAGCCGGATTGACTTATCAACAAATGACAGATTGGCGCAAGGCAATTACCGGACCGGAACTTATCTGGTGGGCGCAAGGCGCCGCTTCGGCCTGGAAACAGTGGGCGATAAATTTGGAAACAGCTACGCCGGCCGGTCGCCTGCTGGATATCGACGTTCTGACAATTAACGGGGCGCTCAGCCGCAAAGACTTGGGTATTGCGCCCAGACGTTGCTTTTTATGTCAGCAGGAAGCGAAAGTTTGTGCCCGCTCCCGGAAACATACGGTAGCGGCAATGCAGGCGCAAATTGATTTAATTTGTCGCCGGGACGGATTGTTTAAGTAAATTCTTTTTTTAGACAAGTTGTACAAAAGCCGTGTTTTTTCAATGCTTTTTCTCAGACATATTTGCTGTCGCTCCGTTTGAATAAGGGTATTTCTCTCTATAATGAAATGACACAAATACTTGTAAGGAGGCAACAAATTATGAAATTGTTGCAGGCTTCAATGGCCGGTACCTTGGAATCCAGTGATGCTTTAGTCACTGTGGAACCGGCAAAAGCTGAGGAGAATGAGGTTGAGATTGATAGTTCCGTTTACGCTCAATTCGGTGAACAAATTCGGCAAACCGCATATGATGTATTGACAAAATTAGCTGTCAGCGGTGCTAAAGTGCATATTCAGGACAAGGGTGCGTTGGATTGTACTTTGCGTGCCAGAATAGAAACGGCGTTATATCGTGCCAGCGGGCAAACGGAGAATTTACCGTGGGGGACTGAATTATGAGAAGAGAAATTCGTCGAACCATGATGTTTTTGAATTGCCAAAAAGCTTCTCTGGTTAAAGATCCTTATATTTATGAACCTGATTGTGTGATCTTGGATTTGGAAGATGCCGTTGCGGCGCAGGAAAAAGATTCTGCCCGTTTCCAACTTTACAATACTTTGAAATATTTAGATTATCGCCAAACAGAACGCTGGGTACGGATTAACGGTGTCGATACGCCTTATTTCAAGGAAGATATTCGAGCGGCAGTTGCCGGTAAAGCCGACGGTATTCGTATCCCTGTCTGTGAGTCGGCAGCCGACGTGAAAGTCGTGGAAAATCTGGTCAGTGCGGCGGAAGAAGAATTCGGCCTGCCTGTAGGTAGTACGCTTTTAATGGCGGCCTTGGAATCACCTAAAGGTGTACTGAATGCTTTCTCTATTGCTGCAGCTACTCCCAGAATGATGGGAATTGCCTTGTCGGCCGGCGATTTTACCAGAACAATGCATGCCAAACATACCAAAACAGGCGAGGAACTGTTTGCCGCCCGCGGTCAAATTGTTTTAGCGGCCCGCGCTGCCGGCGTGATGTGCTTTGATACGGTGCATACGGATTTGGATGACTTGGACAGCTTGCGCCGGGAAACGGAATTAATTTGTAATATGGGCTTTGACGGCAAGTCGGTAATTAATCCGAAACAAATTGCCGTTATTCACGACGTTTTCAATCCTACAGCCAAAGAAATCAAGCATGCCGAACATATATTGTTGGCGCTGAGTGCCAATAAGGCTAAAGGTATCGGTGTCATGGTTGTTGACGGCAAGATGATTGATATTGCTATGAAGGAAGGCGCCGAAAGAACGCTTAAACTTGCCAAAGTGACAGGATTGTATAAGGGAGATTTAGTATGAAAAATAAAGTCGGGCGTGAAATACCGGAAGAGTTTTTGCAAAATGGAGTTGAGGTCTTTCAAGGGCAATATTATCGTGATAATTATGAGTATACTAAAGCCGCACCGACAGTTAGAGCTTATGTCAAACCGGATCGCAATAAATTGCAAAACAGTTTAAGAGAAACGATTCTCGCTTTGAATCTCAAAGACGGGATGACGCTCAGTTTTCACCATCATTTTAGAAACGGTGACTACATTTGTGCGCAGGTTATGGAGATTATTCACGAACTGGGAATTAAAAATTTGTTTATCTGTGCCTCAAGTTTAGGTAAAGCTCAGGCTAATTTAGTGCCGATGTTGGAGGATGGTACGATTACAGGTATATCTACCAGCGGCGTTCGGGACGAAATCGGACGGGCCATTTCGGAAGGCAAATTAGCTGAACCGGCTTGGATTCGCACCCACGGCGGTCGCGTCAGAGCCATTGAAACGGGGCAGATTAAGATTGATGTGGCTTTTATCGGCGCGGCTTCCTGTGATGTTTACGGCAACGCTTCCGGCAAAGGAGGCAAGAGCGAATGCGGCGTTTTATCTTACGCCGATGTTGATGCTAAATATGCCGATAAAGTTGTGGTGATTACCGATAATGTCGTTCCCGGTGTTAATATGCCGGCTTCCATTAAAGGAATTGATGTCGATTATGTCGTCAAAGTTGATCAAGTCGGTGACCCGGCCAAAATTGCCGGCGGTGCCATTCGCATGACCAAGGACCCGCGCGAGCTGAAAATGGCTGCATATTGTGCTCAGGTTGTAGCAGCAACGCAGTGGTTCAAGGACGGCTTTTCTTTCCAAACCGGTGCCGGCGGTGCCTCTTTGGCCGTGACGCAATTTTTGCGTTCCTATATGGACGAAGCGAATATCAAAATGGGCTGGGGCATGGGCGGCATTACGGAGCCGATGGTCGATATGCTGCATCAGGGATATATTCGGGCCTTATTGGATGATCAGGCTTTCGATATTCCGGCAGTCAAATCGGTGCATAGCGATCCGACCCATTATGAAATTTCCTGCTCCGAGTATGCCAATCCTCTGAATAAGGGCGCTTATGTCAATTACCTTGATTATGTAATTTTGGGCGCTTTGGAAATTGATACTAACTTTAATGTGAATGTTGTTCAAGGCTCAGACGGCTTGATTCAAGGTGCACCCGGCGGCCATCCGGATACGGCAGCAGGAGCAAAATGTACGATTATCGTTGCCCCGCTTTTGCGCAGCCGTCTGGCTACCGTCAGAAGAGAATTAACTTCCGTTACTACTCCGGGTGAGAGTGTAGATGTTTTGGTTACCGATTACGGGATTGCCGTCAATCCGCGCAGACAGGATATTTTACAGCAACTGCAAAAGACCGATTTACCGTTATGCTCGATTGAAGAACTGGTAGAGACGGCGGAGAAAATCTGCGGTCGGCCGGAACCGATTAAATTTACGGATAAGGTTGTCGCTTTAGTCGAATATCGTGACGGTACATTGATCGATGTAATTCGGCAGGTAAAAAAATAATTTGATTAAGAAAGATTGAGAAAAAACACGCATGCAGCGTCGGAGGTCAGCTGCATTGTGCAGGAGGATTTTATGGACGAAAAGAGGATTAATGCAGCCAAAGGTTTGAAACTTTTCGGCGCACCGTGGTATATAACTATAGTTGCCTGTATTGTTGTTTGGGGCGCTATGTTTACCGGTGTTTTAGGAACGGATATGTCGTCAACCATGGCTTTGATGTTGGCGATCGGTGTACCTCTTTATGAAATAGGTAAACGGATTCCTATTTGGAACAGCTATATCGGCGGCGGTATTTTATTAGCTTTCTTAGGTACGGCGGTTTTGACGCATTTTGCGGTTATTCCGGACAAATACGTTAAATCTATTGATGTATTTACGGGCAAAACCGGTTTTCTGACAGTCTTTATTGTCATTTTAATTACCGGCTCGGTTCTGTCATTAGATCGGCATACACTTTTGAAAAGCTTTGTCGGTTATTTCCCGGCAATTTTAGGCGGCGTGGCGGCGGCTATGATTTGCGGAATAATAGCCGGACTGTTCTTTAATATCAGCCCTTATCGGATTATAACGCACTATGTTCTGCCGATTATGGGCGGCGGTAACGGCGGTGGAGCTGTGCCTCTGTCACAAATGTATGAAAGTGTTACCGGCAGAAGTAAAGATGAATATTATAATTTTGCCGTTATCATTTTGACTATTGCGAATATTTACGCCATTTTGACCGCTGCTTTTTTGAACAAATTAGGTAATTATAAGAAAAGCCTGACGGGTGATAAATTCACTTTATTGCGTAATGACAAGGCAGCTGTTAAAGAAAAGAAAGAGGAAATTGTTCCGAGTCTTGCCGATATCGCCGGCGGTTTCCTGTTATCTTTCACCGCTTATGCTGCCGGTTTACTTTTAAGTAAATATATTTTGCCGCTGGTAACAACGGCTCTCTTCGGCAAAGCAGTAAAAATTCACGCTTTGGCCTGTATGATTCTATTGGTTGTTATTTTAGCAGCGACCGGTGTAGTGCCGGAAGGTGTACGGATGGGCGCTAAGAGAATTCAAAACTTCTTCTCCGGCAGTATGACGTTGGTTATTATGGTCGGCGTCGGTGTCGATATGAGTATCGACGAATTGATTAACGCTGTTACTTCCTTGAGCAATATTGTAATTCCGCTGTTTATTGTTATCGGCGCAATTATCGGCTCGGCAGTAGTAGGATATTTTGTCGGATTTTACCCGATTGACACAGCCGTCACCGCCGGATTATGCATGGCCAACCGCGGCGGTTCGGGAGACTTGGCTGTTTTGGGAGCTGCTGAAAGAATGGGCTTAATGGCTTATGCTCAGCTCTCCAGCCGTTTGGGCGGCGCAATCATCCTGATTATCGGCTCGATTTGCTTTGCCTTTATGTTGTAAACTGTTATCAGCCCATAGTTTGCTTGGAGCTATGGGCTATATTGTGAAGGAGTGTTATGACAGAAATTTTTATCAATGATGTTACCGTGCGTGACGGCAATCAATCGCTTTTAGCAACCAGAATGGAAATGGCGGATATCCTGGCTTTAGTCGGCAAATTGGACAAAGTCGGTTTCCATGCGTTGGAAGTTTGGGGCGGTGCAACTTTTGATGCCGCTTATCGCTTTTTACATACTGATGCCTGGGATAATCTGCGGGCCATCAAAAAAGCTTGCCCCAATACTAAATTATCTATGCTTTTGCGCGGCCAGAACTTAGTCGGTTATCGCCATTACGACAACGATACTTTAGAGAGATTTATCAAACTGGCAATTCATAACGGCATGAATATTATTCGTTGCTTCGACGCTTTGAATGATCCGGAAAATGTAAAAAACGCTTTTAAATTTATTAAGAAGCATGGAGGCGAAGTGCAAGCGGCAATTGCTTATACACTCAGTCCGGTACACAATAATGACTATTATGCCGATTTGGTTAAAAAATACATTGCATTAGGTGCAGATTCTATTTGTATTAAAGATATGGCCGGTATTCTTACCCCGCAAAATGCCTTCGAGCTTATCAGCAGCTTGCGAAAAATTACTGATTTGCCGCTGGACTTGCATACACATGCGACAGCCAATACAAGCAGCCTGGTGATGGAGCAGGCGCTGGCAGCAGGCGTGGACATTGTGGACGGCTGTATTTCACCTTTTTCCGGCGGTACGGCGCATTTAGCGGAAGAAACCATTCTGGAAATTGCCAAATTAACGCATCGCAGCTGTAACTTGAATTTGTCAGCTTTATCCGAGGCTTATGACCTGGCCAATAAATTAGCCGATAAGTATATTAAGCGCGGCGATTATCGGACCAGAGCTTTAATACCCAATCCCAAAATCCTTACCTATCAGGTCCCCGGCGGCATGCTGACCAACTTAATCAGCCAACTGGAGCAACAAAATGCCGTTCAACGCTTGGAAGAAGTGCTGCAGGAAGTGCCGCGGGTAAGAAAAGATTTAGGCTATCCGCCTTTAGTCACACCTTTGTCGCAAATGGTCGGAACGCAGGCGGTTCTGAACGTTTTATTAGGTGAACGTTATAAAATGGCACCTAAAGAAATTAAAGATTATTGTCAAGGATTTTACGGTCAGGCTCCGGCACCTTTAAATCAGGAAGTCAAAGAAAAAATCTTAAAAGGAGTAAAACGGGAAGTGCCTGTGCCCGTGGACGATTTGCCGTCGGCTTATCCGGCAGCTGAAGCGGAATTGGCAGCTGAATTGGGACGACCGGTAAGTGAGGAAGAAGTTGTCAGCTACATTGTTTTCCCGCAACAAGTTCTGTCTTACTTAAAATCACGCAATCAAACGGAGGCTGCTTCCGCCGGACAGGAAACGAAAAAAAACGAGGCGGGCGCGACGGAAACTTTTAATTTGTATTTGCCGGAAGGAGGAGATTTCGCATGATCAATTTGAATCATATGACCGTTCTTGAAGGCTTCGTCCTGTCCTTATTTATTATCCTGATTGTTTTTCTCATACTGTGGCTGCTCTCGCTGATCCTCAGTTTGTTGAAGTATTTACCGTCTGCAGCCGGCACTGAAACTGCCGAAAAAGCGAAAAAAGACGGCGTAACGGCGCAAGCGGCAGCTGCCGGTGATACGGATCGGGAAGAATATATGGTTGCGGTATTGACGGCAGCCTGTGTGGCGAAACGGACGTTGCAGAAAGATGTTCGGATTATAAGTTGCAAGCGGATAAAGTAATGCAGTAAGAGATAGGAGTAAGAAATGAAAACATACAAAGTCAAGGTAAACGGTAAAGAATATTTAGTAGAGCTGGAAGAAGTCGAGAATGCTCCGGCAGCGACAGCTGCGCAACCGAAAGCGGCAACGCCGGCAACCGGCAGCCAAACAACGGCTCAAGGTGAAGTTGTCAAGGCCCCAATCCAGGGAACAGTTTTTAAGCTGTTGAAGCAGCCGGGAGATACAGTCGCAGCGGGCGACGCAGTCATGATTATCGAAGCGATGAAGATGGAAAATGAGATTCCGGCGCCCCGTGCCGGCAAAATTACCGCAATTATGGTAACAACCGGACAACAGGTTGACAACAACGCTCCGCTTTTCAGCTTGATGTAGGTGACTGTATGATTAATATGTTGTTTGATTTTGCCCGTTCAAGCGGCGTGGCGGCTTTGACCTGGGGCAAACTTTTGATGATTGCTCTGGCCTGTTTTTTCCTATTCTTAGCCATCAAGCGCGGATATGAACCTTATCTACTTATCCCGATCGCCTTCGGCATGCTTTTGGCCAACTTGCCTTTATCCGGTTTAATGGACAAAGGCGGCTTGCTGAATCTGTTATATCTGGGGGTGAAGTACGGTATTTATCCGCCGCTTATTTTCCTGGGTATCGGCGCTTCGACCGACTTCAGTCCGTTAATTGCCAACCCTAAAAGCATGTTATTGGGGGCGGCGGCGCAAGTAGGTGTGGTAATTGCTTTTTTGGGCGCCTTGTGTCTGGGCTTCAGCCCGAGAGAAGCGGCATCTATCGGCATCATAGGCGGAGCAGACGGCCCGACAGCCTTATATTTGACGCAACGCCTGGCCCCGCATCTGTTGGGAGCCATTGCTATAGCTGCTTATTCCTATATGGCTTTGGTGCCTGTCATTCAGCCGCCTATCATGAAAGCTCTGACAACTAAGGCTGAAAGAAAAATTCATATGAGCAACTTACGTCAAGTGAGTAAAAATGAAAAAATCATTTTCCCGATTGCCGTCACGATTATCGTTACTTTGCTCGTACCGTCAGCTGCGCCCTTAATCGGTATGCTGATGTTGGGAAATTTGTTGAAGGAGAGCGGAGTTGTACCGCATTTGGTGGAAACGGCCAAAAATGCCCTACTGTACACTGTAACTATTTTATTAGGTACGACAGTCGGAGCTACAGCCTCGGCCGAACGCTTTTTGACTTTGCAGACTTTAGGTATTGTTGCCATGGGCTTGGTAGCATTCTCCGCCGGAACTGCAGGCGGTGTGCTTCTGGGAAAATTGATGTGTAAACTCAGCGGCGGCAGAATTAATCCGCTTATCGGCGCCGCCGGTGTATCCGCTGTGCCCATGTCCGCCCGTGTAGTACAGAAAGTCGGCCAACAGGAAGACCCCGGTAATTTCCTCCTGATGCATGCTATGGGCCCGAATGTCGCCGGTGTTATAGGCTCGGCAGTGGCAGCGGGTTTACTTTTGAATCTTTTCAGTTAAAATTGTAAATAAGGGGCTGAAGTGTGACAGCTCCTTATATTTATAATTTTATGAATCGGAATAAAAATGGCAAAGAAATTGGAGAAAAGCAAATCCGCAGCTTTACAAAAGAGTGATTTATTGTCCGACAGCATTTATGTGCAGTTGCGCAGCAAGATTATCAGCGGTGAATGGCCGATTGCTATGCGACTTAACGAAAAGCAGATTGCAACTGATTTGTTCGTCTCCCGGACGCCCGTACATCGGGCCTTGGAGGCGCTATATGCGGAAGGCTTGCTGGATTACAGCAAAAATTGGGGTTACTTTATTAAGGCTGTAAGCCGGCGGGATATAGAAGAGATTTTTAAGATTCGTACAGCCTTGGAAACCTTGGCTGCCTGTGAAGCGGCCGTTAAAATGACGGAAGATGATTTTGCCGAGCTGGATCGGATTAACGAAGCGGCGCTGGCTGCCTGTCGAGGCAACTGCAATGAATTTGAAGAGTTATACGCGCTTTCAGGAACTTTTAACGCTAAAATCAATCAATTCTGCTCGATGCCGCGCTTGCATCTGCTGCAGGAAGCTTTAAGAGAATATCTGCTGCATTTCCGCACGCTCTCTTTCGAGCAAAAATCCCGGCGGCGCGAGCTGGCCGTGCAGGAGCATCAAGGAATAGTCCGAGCGATGCGCACCGGGGATGAGAATTTGATTAAGGCTAAAGTCAGAGAACATTTGCAGCATGCACAAGAATACATTTTAAGTTATTTACCGCCTGAAGCTGAAACTGAAAGGCACTGAGTCGGATTTTGTCTTTATTCCGGCGTTAAGTAAATTAGATTGGACCGAGTTGCCTCGAGCGGCTCGGTTTTTTGTGCTTGTTACTGTTGACATTATCGGTATAGCGCAATAAGATTAAACGCTATTGTAAATTTAAGGAGTTATTATGAAAAATGTAGTGAAGTCTTATGTACCGGTTTTATTGGCAGTTTTGCTGATTTTTACGGGCAGACCGGGCAATGTTGGCGCTTCGGAGCCGACAGGAGAAAAAACGGGAGTAATTCGCAGTATTTTCAACGCCGATAAATCAAGGGAAAGTGCCGTGACTATCGGTACAACGAAACCTTTGGGCATAGAAAATAATGTAGGAGAAATTGTTGTTGCCGAAGGTCAGACAGTTACAGACGAAGGTTTTATTAATACTTTCATACGAGACGAAGTTGTTGCAGGACGGTTAAAGTACGGCACGACAACTTTTTCTACTTCAATTTCCGGTTGCTATTACAAAAATGTTTATAACGATATTCAGAATGATCCTAGTTTAGTAACAGCATATACGGATAATCTCTTTCCTGATTATAATTCAACTTTTGATGTGCAATATAATTTGAAGACGAAGACCGGCGGAACAACCCCGATTAAATATTCATTCAGAGGTGTTAAATCCACCGGCAATGAGTACATTTACATTTATTTCCACTACTATTTGCATGGCATCGCGGAAAATGGACAAAATATTGAAAGTGGAGGTTATTTAGGTTATAAAATCAAAGTTGTACCTAATGAATATTCCGCCTTTTTAACTTATAATGCTAACGGCGGAAAGATAAAAGGCCACGATACTTACGAAGATGAAGAGAATAAGCAGTATTCGGACAAGTTGAGTGGTGATGTATACGTACCTATTATTGAAGACTTACCTGTAAGAGATGGCTACAAATTTGTTTGTTGGTACGAACCGAATAGTTATTCAAATGGTTGGTTAAATAAACAAACCGTTTATAACAATGAGAAAAACCCGTTGGATACTTCGATTTATTCTGTGCCTAAAGGAAAAAATTTGACAAAATATAATCTTTTGACCGGAAAAGAAGAAGAAAGAAAAACGAAAGAAATATTCGCAGTTTGGGATAAAACGTACCAGTTGACTTACGATGCGAACGGAGGTGAAACACCGCCGCAGGCGCAAGTTGGTACTTTCGGGCTGGATATGTCAAATATGACGCAACAAAAAACGGATAAAAAATTGCAGGTAGCACCCGCTATTGCTAAAAACGGTTTCGAGTTCAAGGGCTGGAAAGCGGAAGACGGCAAGGTATATCAAGCCGGCGATGAGTTTATTATTAAATTTGCTGCGCCGGAGCAAAAACTGACAGCAGTTTGGGAACGTACCACACAGCCGCAGCCGCCTGTTGTTCCACCTGCACCTAACCCTGTGACTCCGCCGGTAACGCCAGTAACGCCGCAGCCACAGCCGCAGCTGCAACCACAGCAGCTAACGCCACAAACGTCTACTCTGCAGTCGAGCGCAGTAAACGCTGAGCCGGAAGTTAGTGCCGGGCATAAAGCTTATACTGTTGCTAAAACAGGAGAAACAAAAGCATTTTCTGTTTCATTAAGCTTAGTCATCTTGGCACTTACAGCTTTAGCAGCTTTAAAGCGTAGAGAGATTTAATCACTGATTCAGCAGCGGGACAGCTTCCGGTCTCGCTGCTTTTTTACCTTCCTTATTCAGTGCTCGCAACCGCCGGCCGCAATCGTTACAATCGCAGACTCGGGAAAACAGAATTGACAGCGAGCTGCAGAATGCTTAAAATTTTAATTAATCAATTCGAACGGCGTTCAACAACTGCACCGGCATTCAATATAGCTCCGACAACCCGGCGCAGCAAATTTAATAATAAAATCACTGCCCACTTGGCGTAGAAGCTTATTTACAGCCGGCAGATAAACGAAAATAATAAATATTTAGAAAGGTGAAAAATGAATACAGCTGTAACTTCAAGAGAAGAGATACTTACCGTGTGCCGTCAACTTGTCGCCGCATCCGGTTTGGCCGCTGTCAATATGAGAAAAGTAGCGCAGCAGTGTCAGGTGGCATTAGGTTCGCTGTATTACTATTTTCCTTCTAAAGATGAACTTCTATTGGCGACCGTCGAGAGTGTTTGGGACGATATTTTTAACTGTGCAGCACCGACGGATGCGGCTATACCGTTTGATCGCTATATTACGAATTTCTTTGAAAATATTAAGCGGGGAATCCTGAAATATCCCAATTTCTTTACGGTTCATTCGCTCAGTTTTTCTACGCGAGGACAGGCCGAGGGCCGGGCGAAAATGCAAAAATATTTGGCGAAGATGAAAGCGCATATGTTGCAGGTTTTGCAAAAAGATCAGGCGGTACGTCCGGATGCCTTCAGCGCTGCTTTTACGGAAGATAAATTTGTAGATTTTATTATTATGCACGTGATTTCGCTGTTACTGCAGAAAAATTTTGATTGTACGACTTTGACTGAAATAATTAGACGAATTATTTATTGCAACTGAGAATTTTCCCGTTTTCCGATTCGGCTGACGGCGAAAATTTTATTTTACAGCAAATTGAACAACGTTCAAATAATGAGGAGGAAAAAATGCAAGCTGTTTTTGAAACAATTTTTGATACGGCCTATTTGGTAACAGTAATTTGTGCGGGCCTTAAGTTAGTTAAATCAGCCGGTAAAAGCAAACAATTCCGTTTGTTCGGGATTATGGCGCTGGTTCTTGGGGGCGGAGATGCCTTTCATCTGCTACCGCGGATAATTGCCTTGAATACAGTCGGTATAGCCGCTTATCCGGCAGCCTTGGGTAGCGGAAAATTGATCACGTCTTTGACCATGACGGTCTTTTATCTGCTGCTTTACTACGTTTGGCGGGAACGCTATCAAATTAAGCGCCGGCAGGGCTTAACTTATTTCGTGCTGTTCTTGGCGGCGTTGCGGATCTTATTGGTGCTTTTACCGCAAAACGAGTGGTTAAGCGCAAACCCGCCTTTAATTTGGGGGATTTATCGCAATATCCCTTTTACTTTGCTCGGCTTGCTGTTGCTTGTCCTGTTTTACCGTTCCGCCCGGCAGCAAAAAGATGCGGATTTTCGTTATCTTTGGTTGACAATTGCACTCAGCTTCGCTTTTTATTTGCCGGTAGTCGTGGCATCCGGGACCTTCCCGGCAATCGGGATTTTGATGGTTCCGAAAACTTGTGCGTATATGTGGTTAGTTCAGATTGCTTATAAATCTTGGAAAAAAGAGAGAAAGGAAGTTTTATTATGAACAGAAAGTATTTTAATTTAGCTTTGGGTTATGCGATAGCGGCGGCAGTTGCCGGCGTTTTTTATCGTGAGTTTACCAAATACTGTAATTTCAGCGGGGTGACAAGTTTAGGTAAAGTGCATACACATCTTTTTATTTTAGGCATGTTTGTATTTTTGCAATTAGCTCTCTTTACCCGGACGCAAGTGTTGGAGAAAAGCAAAACTTTTCGCCTCTTTTTGTATATTTATAATCTCGGCCTGCCTTTGTTGGCATTGACCATGACCATGCGAGGCATCATTCAGGTCGCGGGAATTACAGTTTCGCAGCGACTGTCGGCAGCTTTGGCGGGCTTTGCCGGTATTTCTCATGTACTTGTCGGCGGCGGAATTGTTTTGTTGCTTTTGACTTTAAGAAAAGCGACAGCGGCAACTTTCCCGAGAAAGCAGGGAGAATAGCCCCCGTGTCCGCCCTCTACGGAGTTTTATAAAAATGTTCAGAACAGCTGTACATGGGCAGCCGCACAGGCATCCAAAGTCGCCTGATCCCACAAGGAACATTGCACTTCGCCGATATGCGCTTTCTTTAAAAGTAACATACACAGACGGGATTGGCCGATACCTCCGCCTAAAGTCAGCGGTAAAAGTCCGTCGGCCAATTGCTTGTGGAAGGGCAGCTGCAAACGCTCCGAACAGTTGGCGGCGGCCAGTTGTCGCTGCAGACTCTGCGGAGTCACTCTGATACCCATGGAACTTATTTCCAACGCCAGATCCAAAGGCTCGTGGTACATTAATAAGTCGCCGTTAAGTTGCCAGTCGTCATAATCCGGCGCTCTGCCGTCATGCGGCAAACCGTTGCTTAAAGGTGCGCCGATGCCGATAATAAAGACGGTTTTATATTCTTTAACTATTTTTTGTTCTCTTTCTTTCGGAGACAAAGCGGGATAAAGCTGCAAGAGTTCTTCCGCCGTAATAAATTTGACCTCCTGCTCCAAACGGCAGCGATTTTGCGGATATCTGACTTCCAGAGCTTCGTTGGTCCTGATTATGGCGGTGACAATGGCGCGGACAACGGCTTTGAGATAATCGAGATTACGGGTTTCAGGGGTGATAACTTTTTCCCAGTCCCACTGGTCGACATATATAGAATGGATGTTGTCCGTTTCTTCGTCTCTTCTGATAGCATTCATATCTGTATAAAGACCTTTGCCGGGGTGAAAAGCGTAACGGTAGAGGGCCAGACGTTTCCATTTAGCTAAGGAATGGACAACGGCAGCAGTTTTGCCGGAAGATTTGATATCGAAGCTTACAGCTCGTTCCGTCCCGTTCAGGTCGTCATTAATTCCGGAATTCGGGTCGACAAACAAGGGGGCCGAGACGCGGCGCAAGTTCAAAGCGCGGGCGAAATTTTCTTCAAAATCGGCTTTGATCAGACTGATAGCTGCCTGAGTTTCGTATAAATTCAAGGATGCGCGATAATGCGGGGGGATATAAGTTGCTGCCATATAAACTCCTTAGCTTCAACTGCTGATGCAGGTTAAGTAGATAAGCGCCATGCACCTTCAATATATGGAGGCGCAATCAGGGTCGGTATACAAACAGGGAAAAATAAAAAAATGGACTTGGAGAGGATCGAACTCTTGACCTCTGCATTGCGAACGCAGCGCTCTCCCAACTGAGCTACAAGCCCATAAGTTTTATTTAGCAACAATTATATTGCTACTGTTGGCCGAGTGCAAGTGCTCGCTGCAAATTTGTTGTTAAGCTGTTAACAGAATAAAAGATAAAATCAATCGGCGCAGGTACGGGCAGGGACGGAGAAAGCACACACTTTGACTTTTTTTGTTGAAACTTTTTATCTCGCTTTTTATTAATCTTAAAATAAATAAATGTAAAGATTGCTTAACAGGTGATTCGCTTTTCCCTCAGAGAACTATAATACGGACTACTGGAGAAATGGAAGTGGATATTATGAAAAAAATCAAAAAAGCAAAATCAATGATGAGTTTCGGTTTGGCGCTGGCATTAGCAGCAGGCTTGAATTTCGGGATGAACAAAGTCGCTGCCAAAGCTGATAAACCGGTTCCCAAACAACAGCCTGTCGTGGCTCAGAATGCTCCGATCGACGATACAACAGTCGGCGCCCTGGGTGACTTGGGATTATCTGTGCAGGAATTGGATAAGTTGTTGAAAGACCAACATAAAACTATTACTGAAAAACAACGGCAGGAATTTGTTAAGCGGGCGAATATTCATCGGGCAGCTCAACAAAAACCTTATGAGGAGGCAGTCGTAAATGCCCGGATTATTAATGAAGGCAAGGTAGCAGCGACAACAGCTGAAAAATCTGCAGCTCGCGCATTCTTGCAGGTGCAGGCCGGTTTCAGTTCGAAAAAATTTGCCGAATTTACTTCCGCTGAAGCTAATAAAGCCGGCAGTGAAGCTCTTAAGTTCAATTCACAGTTATCGGCAAAACTGAAGAAGGCCTTGCAGGAATATAAGAAAAAGGCGGGAACTGAACCGACTGCAACTAAGACAACAGGCTCACAGACTTCCGGCCAAAAAACGACTAATACCGGAAAAGTCGGTAAAACGGGTGAAACAGCCGCAACTGCAGGCTCGGAAATTTTAGGTATTGTCAGCCTCTTGGGTGCTGCTGTCATTAAACATAAGAAAGAAAAATTTTAAGGCGGCAGCTTGACAGCTGAAACGTTTTAACATAAAAAAGCTCGGGTCGGATCCGGTACTTGCTTCAGGTGCCGTTCCCTTCCGGGCTTTTTTCGGCTCAAAAACCCGCGCCGAGAAGTGATCGGAGACCTTGTAAGTTTCACGTTTAGTGTTAATATAAATATTGAAGAGATTGATGTGAACCGGATAATGAATTGAACAGGTTTCAGTTAACTTCAGATTGAATGTTTTTAGGAATATAGAATAGCTTGGATTAGCGGTATTCGTGCCTGAAATATAGGTCTATGAGGTCGGATTAAAGGTACGTTGAGATTCCTTTATTTATTTTTACTGTAAAAATAATTTTAATATATAAAATAAGAGGCTGAATAATGAGATTTATTTTTAAGTACGTCAGAAATTATAAAAAAGAAGTGCTTTTTTGTCTAGGCGGAGCTATAGCTTTAGTTGCAATTCTGCTGGGATTGCCGCTGCTTTTAGCCGAATTCATCGATCAAGGAATTATTTTGCATGATGAAAAAATTCTGCAGGCGACAATTGTTAAAATGACGGTACTGGTTGTCGGCAGCTCGATTTTTCTTTTGCTTTCACGTTACGGTCTGGCAACTCTGTCTTCCGGTGTCACGCGGGATATTCGCAACGATGTTTATCAAAAAATGATTAACCTGTCACAGCACGAGTTTCAGGAGTTCGGCGTATCAACGCTCAGCAACCGGATAACTACCGATGCTTTTATTATTTTGCAGTTTGTGCAGAATATTTTCGGCTTGGGATTGACGGCACCGTTGGTGATGCTTTTTGCGATCGGGATGATTGCCGAAATTTCTTTGCCTTTGGGTTTACAGCTTCTGCCGACTTTGCCGGTTTTCGTTTTGATGATTTGGCTTTTAAGCAAAGTAACTTTGCCTATTTCCGGCGAATCTCAGAAAACTATTGATGATATTAACCGGAATCAAAGAGAGGCAATTCGCAGCTTGCGAGTCGTTCGGGCCTTTAATCGGCAAGATTATGTCGCCGGGAAATTTGCGCTGATCAATGAACGTTATCGCCGCTTAACCGCGAAACTTTTCAAGATTCTGGCCGTACCGCCGGCAGCTGCCTGGCTGATTATCGACCTTTCGCTTATTTTGGTTATTTTTTCCGGGGCGCAATTTATCTCTTACGGCGACTTGCAATTGGGTGACTTGGTTGCTTTTATTCAATATGTCATGGAGGCTTTATTCTCTATTGCCTTATTTATTAACGTTATAATAATGTATCCGAAAGCTATGGTTTCGGCCGACCGCCTGCGGGAGGTACTGGAGACTGAAATTTCAATTAAAAATTGTGCCGCCCCGATTATGGCGACGGATAATTCGGGCAGATTGGAATTCAGGAATGTGAATTTCATCTATCCCGATGCGCAGGAGCCGGTTTTGCGCAATATAAGCTTTACGGTTAATCCGGGAGAAACGGTGGCCTTTATCGGTTCCACCGGTTCGGGCAAGTCGACTATTGTGAAACTTATTCCCCGTTTCTATGATGTTTCCGACGGCGAAATTTTGTTGGACGGAATTAATATTAAAGACCTGGATTTACATGTTTTACGGGCAAAAATCGGTTATACGCCGCAAAAGGCCAATTTATTCACCGGGGAAATTCAGGATAACTTGAAATTCGGTTATGAATTTGCCGGAATAAACGATATGTTGTATGCCGTTGATATAGCACAGGCACGGGAATTTATCGACAAAACGCCGGAGGGGTTTGAAACTTATCTGTCCGAAGGCGGCAATAATCTTTCCGGCGGGCAAAAGCAACGCTTATCTATAGCCCGTTCGATTATCGGCGAGCATGAAGTTTATATTTTCGACGATTCGTTTTCCGCTTTGGATTATAAAACCGATGCTCAGGTGCGCCAAGCTTTGCATGAACGTATAAAAAACGCTTCAACAATTATTGTGGCGCAGAGAATTGCGACAATAATGCAGGCGGACAAAATAATCGTTCTGGATCGCGGTACCATTGCCGCTCAGGGTCGGCACGAGGAGCTTTTACAAACATCGCAATTATACAGAGAAATTGCACACTCACAGTTAAGCGAGGAGGAATTAAATGCCTAATTCGAAGGGAATAATGCGCAAGCTTGCCAAATATATTTTTCAATACAAATTACGTTTGTTTATTTCGTTGACCTGCGTTTTGCTTATGACCGTCTCAAGTGTTTTGCAGCCTTATATTATCGGTCTGGCCATTACCGGCATCGGGAAAGACCTGATGGAGGTGCATGCGGGCTTGCGTAGCGGCATTGACTTCCGCTATTTAGGAAAAATTTTATTGCTTATTTTTTTTAACGGAATAATAAATGTTCTGACCAATTTTTTCAGCCTTTCACTTATGGCGGATATTGTGCAGAAAGCGATGCGGGATTTAAGGCGGGATATCTCGCTGAAAATAAACAGAATTGCCGTCAGTTATTTTGACAGCAATAAATTGGGCGATATTCTTTCCCGGGTAACCAATGATGTTGATACTATTTCCAATGCCTTACAGCAGGGGGCGGTCAATATCATGCTGAATGTTTTGTCCATTTTGGCGTCCATATTGATGATGACTATATTTTCGCTGAAGTTTTCCTTGCTGATTTTAGCGGCTATTCTGCTCAATTTTTTGTTGGGAAAATATATCATAAAATTTTCTCAGCCGATTTTTCAAAAGCAGGCCAATGCTTTGGGCTCACTTTTCGGTTTCGTGCAGGAGCAGCTTTCCGGGCAGGCGGAAATTTGTGCGTTTAATAAGGAGCAACTCTCGTTTGAGGTTTTTGTGCAGAAAAATAAAAAATTGTTTCTGCTCGGCCGTAATTCCACCTTTTTCTCGCAGATAATAAGTCCGCTGAGCTCTTTGGTGCTGAATTTGGCGTATATTGTTGTTTTTTATATAGGTGCGAAAATGGTTTATGCCGGTCTCTTTACAATCGGTAATTTGCAGGCTTTTATTTCTTATGTCGGCAATATCAAGGGAGCAATTAACAGTTCTACCGGTTTGATTCCGTTGCTGCAGGCCGCTTCGGCTTCCGGTAAAAGAATTTTCGATTTCCTGGAAACGCAGGAGATGCCGTCGGAGCTGCAGTGTGAAAAATTGCCGCAGAAGGTGAACGGGGCGGTAGAATTTCGCCATGTCGCTTTCGGTTATCGTCAGGATAAAAAATTGATGCGGGATGTTTCTTTCAAGGTAAATCCGGGTGAAAAAGTCGCTATTGTCGGGCCGACGGGCGCCGGTAAGACTACTTTGGTCAATTTGTTGATGCGCTTTTATGAAGTTGATCAGGGGGAAATATATATCGACGGGATAAATATAAAAAACGTGAATAAGTCCGATTTGCGTTCGCATATGGGGATGGTTTTGCAGGATGCCCGTCTTTTCGCCGGGACTGTAATGGAAAATATTCGCTTCGGTAAATTAACTGCCGGCGATATGGAGGTCAGGGAAGCTTGTCGGATAGCTAATGTTGATAGTTTTATAAAAACTTTGCCGGGAACTTATGAGATGAAAATTACAGAAGGCGGGGCAAATGTGTCTCAAGGGCAAAGACAGCTTATGACTATTGCCCGGGCACTTCTTGCTGCTCCGGATATTTTGATTTTGGATGAAGCGACGTCATCTGTCGACACGCGCCTGGAACGTTTAATTCAGGAAGCGATGGACAGAGTTACTGCCGGGAGAACCAGCTTCATCATTGCTCACAGATTGTCGACAATTAAGAATGCCGATTTGATTCTGGTTCTGCAAGACGGAGATATTATCGAGACGGGTAAGCATGAGGAGCTTATAGCGCGAAAAGGTTTTTATTACGAGCTTTACAATGCGCAGTTTAAGCAGGCGGAAGAACCGGCAGATATTCATATTACATATTGATTACAGCGAACAAATTCAGCCCGAAAATTCGGCTTTATGTAAAGACTGTAAATTTTTTTGCGTTGCAATGGGGCGAGCGCCCTTGTTAAAATATGAAAGTAAAATTGTAGAAAAGATGATAGAGGTGGATGATGAAAAGAAGCAGATTAATCGTATCCATGTTGAGTTTGAGTTTGGCTGTATTAGTAGGTGCAGCCGGTATATTCGGCGGGGCCGGAGTAGTAGCGGCCGAAGAGACGCAAACAGTGACAGCTGAACAGACCGATTTAACCGATGAGGCAGTTAAGGCCTTTGCCGCTTCCGGTATTTCACTTGAAGAATTTCAAGAAATTTTGCGAAAACAAAATAAAAAAATTTCTCCGCGCCAGATGCAATTATTCTTGGACGTCCCGATTCAACATCAGTACGCCCAACACCAAAAGTCTTACAAGGAAGCTGTGGAGTCGGCACAATTGATTGTCGACGGCAAAGTTAAAGCAAGCGAAGCGGAGAAAGCTGCGGCCGAGGAGTTGCTGCAGGTCAAAGCCTCTTTCGGTAATAAAGAAGTGGCGAAGTTCACTTCGGCTGAAATTAAGAAGGCAGGCGAGGCTGCATCAACTTTCAGCAGCAAACTATCTGCTACCTTGAAGAATGCCTTGAAGGCTTATAAAGAAAATCCGAATGCCGAGGGACAGGGAAACCCCGGCGATCCGGCACCTTCACCTTCACCGGCACCCACTGACACAACTGAAACAGCGAAAGTGACCGGCGATTCAGGCAATAAGAGCGATAAGAGCGTCGAACTATTGGAAAAAACTTCCACACCGGTAACGCCGGACAACCTTTTCACGGCCCGTTTTGCCGCTGAACCTTCAGATTTGACAGCGGTCGAAGTCGATGGTGAAAAACTTAACCGCGGCCGTGATTATATAGTTACACGCGGCAGTACCATAATTACTTTGACCAAGAATTATGTGCAGACTTTGAGTGCCGGTGAACACACGTTGACTGCTGAGTTTACTAACAGTGTCGGCACAGCCTCTTTCGTTGTTGCCGATAATCTCGCCGGCATGAAGATGGACAAAGAGAAAAAACAGGTTGCCAAAACCGGTGAACTTGCAACAAGCTTCGGTTCCGAATTCATAGGAATTATCAGCTTGCTCGGGGCAGCTGTAATTAAAGGAAAAAAAGATAAGCTCGTAAAATAAAATTACGGGCCGAGCATAAATAATACGCAAAATAAAAGCTTGCTTATAGTTCCGCTAACGGAATGAAGGCAAGCTTTTTTCTTTACCGGGTAACCGGGCAATATCGCAGTTACTTAGCGTAGATAGGAAATTTTGCCGTTAAGTCCAGAGCTTCGGCCGCCAACGCCGTCAGGACGCTGCATGCAGTCGGATTACTTAAAGCCGTCACAATCATTTCAGCTACCCTTTCAGCCTCTTTTTCCTTAAAACCTCTGCTTGTAATCGCCGGTGTGCCGATCCGAATACCGCTGGTGATAAAAGGCGATTGTGTTTCGCCGGGGATCGTATTTTTGTTCACGGCAATATGAATACTTCCGAGAATTTCCTCTGCGTCTTTGCCGGTTAAATTAAATTTAGTAACATCCAGCAGCATTAAATGGCTGTCTGTTCCGCCTGTTATAATTCTGGCCGGATTATTACCGTTAAAAACTTTCGCCATAGCTTGAGCGTTTTGCAGTATCTGGCGGCAATAGGTAGTGAATTCAGGTTGTAAAGCTTCATAAAAAGCAACAGCTTTGGCAGCAATTACATGCTCTAAAGGTCCGCCTTGACAGCCGGGGAATAAAGCGGAATTCAGTTTGCGGGCGTATTTTTCCCGGGCGAGGATCAGGCCGCCGCGCGGGCCTCTTAAAGTTTTGTGCGTGGTAGAGGTGACAACATCGGCGAAAGGTACAGGATTAGGATAAAGTCCTGTTGCAACCAAACCGGCTACATGGGCCATATCCACCATTAAAACGGCCCCGACTTCATCGGCAATCCGCCGAAATTCGGCAAAATCGAGCTTGCGGGAGTAAGCGGAAAAACCGGCGATAATCATTTTGGGACGACATTCCAAGGCGGTTTGGCGCAGCTTAGCATAATTAATTCGCTCCGTTGCCGGATCAAGGCCGTAACTGACGGCGTGATACAGTTTACCGGAGAAATTGGCACTCGAACCGTGGGTTAAATGTCCGCCGGCGCTCAGATCCATCCCCATGAAAGTATCTCCCGGCTGCAAAAAAGCCTGAAAGACTGCATTGTTCGCTTGGGAGCCGGAATGCGGTTGGACATTGGCATATTCGGCGGAGAACAATTTTTTGGCCCGTTCAATCGCCAGTTCTTCGATCTGATCGATAATTCGGCAACCGCCGTAATAACGTTTATGCGGATAACCTTCAGCGTATTTATTGGTCAAGACGCTGCCTTGCGCCTGCAATACCTGACGGGAGACATAATTTTCGGAGGCAATTAATTCGATTTCCTCTTCCTGTCTTTTACTTTCGGCGGCAATTAAATTAAATATTTCCTGATCTACTTCCTGATCGTGCTTTCTTTCTTCCGTCATTTTGTTTCCTCTTATTCCATAAATTTTAAGTCTATTATAAAGGAGCGTTGTGTATGAAAGAAAGATAAGTTTTGAATAATCAGCTGACAATACATATTTACAAACGCCGGGAGCGGAGCACGGCCGATGAGGCAGTTTTTGTAATTAACGCCAAAGAAATAAGGTCTATTTTGTTATACAATTTAAAGGCTGTATTTCAGAAGCTGTAAATATCACTACGCAGAATTCTGAAAGTTCATCAAATAAGGAGAAAAGCATGATTAAAATGCGACTTGTCCGGCTCTTGCAAGGAGCAGGAAAAAATATAATATATCAAATCATTTGGCAAACTGCGGTACTTATCGCACAAATAGTGATAGTCCAAGCTTTGGCCAATTTTATCGCCGCCATCAGGCAAGAGGAACTACTCGGGCAGCAAATAGCAGTAACATTAATAACAATATTAATAGGCAGCAGCATTTGCTTTTTCGGGCACCGCTTATATTCTCGGGCCGGCTATCGGGCGACACGCGACGTTAAACGCCTGCTGCGACAGAAAATTTACGAAAAAGTCCTGCGCTTGGGCCCGTCATACAAAGAGCAGAGCAAAAGTATCGCCATTGTGCAAATGGCAGGAGAAGGGGTAGAACAGCTGGAGACGTATTTCGGGCAATATCTCAGTCAATTTTTTTATGCCCTGATAGCGCCGTTAATTTTATTCGCCTACCTGTCATTTACAGTCAGCGTGAAAGTTGCGCTTACCCTGTATGTAACAGTTTGGCTGATTCCGCCGGTAATTATGATTGTGATGATTGTCGCCAAAAAATTATTGAGTAAATACTTCAAATCTTATTACAACTTAGGCGGCAATTTCCTGGAGAAGCTGAGAGGCATGACAACCTTGAAAATCTATCAGGCGGATGAAGCGGCAGCGGCGAGCATGGACGAAGAAGCGGAAAATTTCCGCAAAATTACCATGAAAGTATTATTGATGCAGTTAAACAGCATTTCAGTAATGGACGCGATCACCTATGTCGGTGCTTGCGGCGGCATAATTGTAGCTTTGCATCTCTTTGCCGCCGGTACAATTTCCTTGGCGGAGGCGATCGTCGTGCTGTTTTTAGCCTTGGAATTTTTCTTGCCGATGCGGGCTCTGGGCAGCTTATTTCATATCGGCATGAATGGAATCAAAGCCGCAGACAGGATCTTTGCTTTCCTTGATTTACCGGAACCGACTACGGGAGAAAAAGAATTAATGGCGGACAGGATTGCAATTGAATTGCAGCATCTCACCTTTGCTTATGAGCCGTCGCGGACAATTTTGCAAGATGTCAATATTGCGATTGCTCCCGGTTCATTTATCTCATTAGTCGGAGTTTCCGGTTCGGGTAAATCGACAATTGCATCTTTAATAATGGGTAAGCATCGGACATATAACGGTCAAATTAAATTTAACGGCACTGAACTGAGCGATTATACCTGTCACAGTATTATGGACAATATTACCTTAGTCGGCTCGAACAGTTGGATCTTTCAAGGGACAGTCAGAGATAATCTCCTGCAGGGGAAAGCGACAGCTACTGTGGCGGAGATGGAAAAAGCTTTAGAAGAAGTTAATTTGCTTAACTTTGTCAGAGAAAGAGGCGGCTTGGATATGCCCGTTATGACCAACGGCAGCAATCTCTCAGGCGGTCAGAAACAGCGCTTGGCCTTGGCGCGGGCTTTGCTCCATGACACGCCTGTATATATTTTCGATGAGGCGACATCCAACGTGGATGTGGAAAGTGAAACTCTGATTATGCAGGTCATTCATCAGTTGGCAGCAAGGAAAACAATTCTCTTTATTTCACACAAATTAGCTAATGTTGCGGGCAGCGACAAAATTTATCTGCTGCAGAACGGTAAAGTTGCAGAAGCAGGGACACAGGCGGAATTAATGGAATTACAGGGAACATACTATAAATTGTTTACGGAGCAAAAAAGGCTTTTACGTTTCAATACGACAAAGGAAGGTGAACAGGCATGAAAGAGAGAAGATCGGGCTTAGCGATTATGCGGCGTTTGATTGTTTTGGTCAAACCTTTAAGCGGGGTGATGACTTTAGCCGTTTTATTAGGTGTTACAGGCTTTTTGTGCGCGATATTTCTGCCGATATTAGGAGCTGCAGCTGTTAGTGAGATAGCGACGGCAGCCGAATATATAAATTCGCCTTTTGCCTTCAGACTGTCATGGCGGCAAATAGTGCTGATAATGGTAATTATCGCAGCTTTAAGAGGCGTTTTGCATTACGGCGAACAATATTGTAATCATTACATAGCATTTCGGCTCTTAGCTCTCATTCGGCATCAGGTCTTTGCCAAATTGCGCCAATTGTGCCCGGCTAAGCTGGAGGGCAAAAATAAGGGCGATTTAATAGCCATCATCACAGCAGATATCGAATTGTTGGAAGTCTTTTTCGCCCATACGATTTCACCGATTGCGATAGCTTTTTTGACCTCGTTGATCATGTTGCTGTTTATCGGGGCGCAACATTGGCTGGCCGGAATAATCGCGCTGGTCGCTTATATTGTTGTCGGCGTCATTCTCCCCTTGTGGAACGGCAAACGCGGCGCGCAAAACGGTCTGGCTCTGCGTAATACGGTAGCTGATTTGGACACTTTTGTTCTCGACAGTTTATATGGTATGGATGAGATAATTCAGTACGGGCAGGGAGAGCAGGAACAGGCGAAGTTAACGGCAAAAACGCAAAAATTGTCGCAGTATCAACAAAAAATGAGTGAGTTTAGTGGTTCGGAAAAATCAATCAGAAATCTGATTATTCAATTTTTCTCCTGGCTGCTGTTTTTCGTGATGTGCGTGCTTTACAAGCAGGGAACGGTATCTTTTACCAACGTACTTTTAGCGACAACGGCTATTTTCAGTTCTTTTGGACCGTTAGCGGCTCTATCTTCGCTTTCTAACGGCTTAAATCAGACTTTGGCAAGCGGTGAACGTGTTTTGAGTTTGTTGGAGGAAAAGGCGGAAGTAGAGGAAGAGACACAGGGCTTGGAGGTGAATTATACCGGCACGGAAATTAAGCAAGTTTCCTTCGCTTATCAGGAAAAACCGGTATTGAGCGATGTTTCACTTGCAATTAAACAAGGGCAAGTATTGGGAATTTACGGTGCCAGCGGTTCGGGCAAGTCGACCCTGTTAAAATTATTAATGCGCTTTTACGATGTGAATAGCGGCGAAATTCTCGTTTCACAGGAAAATATTAAAGCGATTAACACAAGTTCTTTGCGCCGCATGATGAGCTATGTAACTCAGGAAACGCAGATTTTTTCTACAACAATTCTTGATAATATTAAGGTTGCTAAATTAAACGCTACAACGGCGGAAGTAGAAGCGGCAGCGAAAAAAGCCGGTTTGCATGACTTTGTGCTGAGCTTGCCGCAGGCTTACCGCACGCACATCGGCGAATTAGGAGATACACTGTCTGACGGGGAAAAGCAGCGAATCGGTTTGGCACGAGCTTTTTTGCATGAAGCCGATTTGATTTTACTGGATGAGCCGACAAGCAATCTGGATGCCCTGAACGAGGGAATTATCCTCGATTCATTGGAGGCCGCTGTCGCCTCGGAAAGCGATAAAACTATCGTGCTGGTTTCGCACAGACGCTCAACTTTGTCAATCGCCGATCGGATTTTTGCTCTGAAAAAAGCTTGAGCCGTTGTGGCAGCGCTGTTCCGGCCGCCTTTTACTTGAAGGAGAGAAGTATTTTTATACTCTATGCATATAAATAAAACTTAAGACTTTCCAATGGTTATAGCAGTTACCGTTACAAAATTATTCTTTTGTGCTAATATGGTTGGCGATATATTGCTGCGAACCGAAATTAGGCGGTTGGCAGGGAAAAGAGGCAGGTTGTATGAACAAATTACAGACGTTTTTGCGAAAAAAAGATGTAATTATTTCTTGGAAACGCTACGGCATTGACGCTTTGGGTGCAATGGCTCAAGGCTTGTTTTGTTCTTTGTTGATCGGAACAATTATTAACACAATCGGCACACTGTTTCAGTTGCCTTTTCTCACGCAAACTATTGCTACCATTTCAAAAGTTAATTACACTTTGGGCGGCTTGGCGATGGTTATGAGCGGCCCGGCTATGGCCGTTGCAATCGGTTTTGCGTTGAAATGTCCGCCGTTGGTTCTGTTTTCCTTGACGACAGTCGGTTTCGCCTCCAATGCTTTAGGCGGTGCCGGCGGCCCGTTGGCGGTTTTGTTTGTGGCTATTATTACGGCTGAAGTGGGTAAGTTGGTGGCCGGAGAGACCAAGATCGATATTCTGGTTAGCCCTTTGGTCACAATCGCCGTAGGTACTTTTCTTTCTTGGTTGATTGCCCCGTCTCTGGGTAAATTGGCGATGTCTTTAGGACGAGTAATTATGTGGGCGACGGAATTGCAACCTTTATTGATGGGAATTTTAGTTTCCGTTCTGGTCGGCGTAGCCTTAACTTTGCCCATTTCTTCCGCCGCTATTTGTGCTGCTTTGGGTTTAACGGGTTTGGCCGGTGGAGCGGCATTGGCCGGTTGCTGTGCGCAAATGGTCGGATTTGCCGTTATTTCTTTCAAAGTTAACGGTTGGGGCGGAATTGTTTCGCAAGGTATCGGAACTTCGATGCTGCAGATGCCCAATATTGTGAAAAATCCGAAAATCTGGTTGGCGCCGACCATAACATCCGCTATTACCGGCCCTTTGGCAACTTGCGTCTTCGGTTTGCAAATGAACGGTGCAGCGATCAATTCCGGGATGGGAACTTGCGGATTATGCGGCCAAATCGGGGTATTTACCGGTTGGGTCAAGGATATTGCCGGTGGTGTAAAGGCGGCAATCACACCTTTTGATTGGCTCGGCTTAATTCTGATCAGCTTTGTTTTACCGGCAGTAATTGCTGTTATTATCAATAGTATTTGTAAGAAAATGCACTTGGTGCAGGATGCCGATTTTAAATTGTAAAATAAGGCTTCGAGCACTTATGCCGGCGGCACATGGATGTGCCGCCGTTTTCAAATGGCTTAATATCATTTATCATAAGGATATTATTTAAGACGGGAGTAATATTGCAATGGCGCAAAATGAGACGATTTATTTAGCCGGCGGCTGCTTTTGGGGCTTGGAACAGGCTCTTAAAATGTTGGACGGAGTGAAGGAGACTACGGTCGGTTATGTCAACGGCAAGACAGCCAATCCCGATTATGAGGCTGTTTGCAGCGATACCACCGGTTACAAAGAGGCGGTTAAAGTTATCTATGACGCGCAGGTTATTACGCTTGAGAAGCTTTTGCGGGCATTTTTTATTTGTATTACGCCGGAGCAGAAAGACGGTCAGGGATATGACACGGGTACGCAATATCAGACGGGTGTTTATTATATTGACCCGCAAACTGCCGCTGCCTGTGCCCGCTTTTTTGCCGCCGAGCGCCTCAAACATCCGGCGTTTTTCACGGAACTTGAAGCTATGCATAATTTTTATCCGGCCGAAACTTATCATCAGGATTATTTGCAGAAAAATCCCGGAGGTTATTGTCATATTTCCCAACAGGAATTTGCTGCAGTTAAAGCTTTGAATCAAGAAAAATAGGACGGGGCGCCTTCTACCTTCTTCGATTAAAGTATAATTATGATACAATTAATTTGAATCTGCGGCAGACAGGCATTAATATTGCTGTTTGCCGGAATTTAGGAGCATGGGGGTAGAATTTATGAGTGATTATCAGAAATTTCAGGCGGAAATTCTGGACGTCAAATTGACCGTAGAAGCGGCAAACACTTTTACAGCTGATTTTATTAATTGTAATGCAGCCGATTTTGCGATTGAAAAAGTCGGCGACACGATTAAACTTATTCAGAAAAAAAGAGTGCAAATTAATCGTAATTGGCACACGTGGATTATCGAAGGCATGTGCGAAGTAAAAATTACTTTGCCGGCGAGTTTGGAATTCTGCCGGATTGCAGCGGCAAGCGGCATTGTTATTGTGCAGGGTCTGCAACTTAAGCAATTAGAGGTTGAAGTTAGTGACGGGACGGCGACAGCTAAAGATGTTCAAGCGGATGAGGTGAGATTGTTTTGCGAGGACGGCATCGCTAACGGCAAAAATATTATTGTCAGAAAGTTGTGTAAAATCAGCACCGATAACGGGGTCAGTAAGTTGAGCGGCAAACTGAATTTTCCTTATGAGCTCAGTGTTGTTTGTGAAAACGGGTTGACGGACAGCGAGGAAGAAGAGCAGCGGGAGCTTTATGCGGCGGATAATTTGCCGGATGCGGCAGCTATAGGAGGAACAGCGGCAAGTCCGGCGCAATATCGGGTTTACTGCGAGAACGGCATTGCCACTTACAATCTGATTTAATTCTCTGCGACATTTATTTTTATAGGAGCGGAAATCCGGTCGGCGCCCGGTGTTTCCCTCTTTTTTTATATTTTGCGGAGGTGAATGTTACAGCCGGCTGATTGCGCGGGCAGTGCAAATAAGCGATAATTGGAAGGGAAAATTAATATGAAGTGGTGATTCGATGAGCAAGTTGAAAAAAACGGCGGTTATTCTCGCCCTGATTACAGCTATGATTTTTGGTATTTTAGGCAATTTTGCGGTTAAGGCGCAAGAGCCCGATACCGGTAAATATACTTTAAACTTGGAGTACACTGATGATCAGCAGGGACAGCCGATTAATAAACTCAGTATAGCTGCTGCAAGCAGGACGTCAGTTACTGTTGATATCAGCGGCAGCCGCACAAGTTTGGAAAAACCCTATATCAGTATTCGCGGACCTAAGGCTTTTATTAAGAGCTTGAGTGTCGCCGATATTCCTTCCAAGTCTTCTTATACTTCAAGCTTAGTAAAAGAAGGCGATAATACCTGCTTGCAGATAACTTTCGCTAAATTGCAGGGCGGCGATAAGTTCAGCTTTTTCGTCACAGGCAAATATCGGGAGTATTTTACCCCCGACAAGCAACAAGTTCCGTTGGAGGCGGAATTGTTTGACGCTAAAGGCAAAAGCCTGGTCAAGTCGCAAGCTTTAACGTATACGATTGAGGTGAATAAGCCGACTTTTACCAAGAGCGTTGACAAGAATGAACAGGAAGCGGGAGAAGATGATAACGGCTATGTAAAAAGCGGGACGGAGCAGGCAATTCCGTTCAAATTTAACTTTGGCGGCAAGGAGTTCGGCACGGACATCGACCGCGCAATTACCGCCGGCGAAATTACAGATACATTGCCGACCTATACAGATAAGAACGGGCAATTGCAAGTAGCAGAAGTAGATACGGCGAAAAGTAAAGGCTGGGAAGTAAGCGCGGACAAAAAAACTGCTGTCTACAAATTTGAAAAGCCTTGGGGTCAACTTTACGGTTTTACATCCTATTACAGTATCAAAGTTGCACCGTTGTATCTCAAATTCCCGCTGGCAAAATTAAACACGGCAGTCAGCAACAAGGCAACTTATAAGCTGATTCCGAGCTCTAAACAGGCCGGTGAAAACGATTATACAGGCGAGAGTCTCTGTCAAGTGACTTTAATTCCCGTAGCAGCGCAAAAGGAAGTAAATATCACACTTTATAAATATGCCGGTAAAGATCAAGTCCAGGATACGACAGCGGAGAAAGCTAAGGAACAGACGTGGACCGTCAGGTATGAGGCGGATCAGGAGTTAAAGAATGTGAGCCTGTTGGAAGAGCCTGATAAACGTTTGTATATTACTGAAATAAAAGACAAAGGCTATCCGACTAAAATCGTTCCGGCAATTACTAAAGTTGAAGGACGCTTAGCCGACGGTAGTTGGAAAACAGCCGAGAAAGAAAGCAGTGGCTTCTTCCTTTTCGGCGACGACAATACGTACAAAATTAAGGATGCGAGCAAATATCAGGCTTTGAGAATCAGCTTTAAGAAATTGCCGCCCAATCTGCAGCAATTCGGCAACGATGCTCCGATTTTGCAAATTAAGACGAAATTCCGGGAGCCTGATAAAATCAAGGCGGAAGCCGACGATACGGCGAATATTTACAAGAATACAGTAAAAATCAAGGACAAATCGGTTGAAGCAAGCTTCAAACTGCAAGCCTTCTCCGCCCCTTTCGGCTTTTCTCTCACATCAGAAAAAGCCGGCCAAAGCGTGAGTAACGGCGAAGAAATAAAAGCGGAAATCAAATTTGCCAATACAGTACCGGAGCAGGATAAGACGAAGAAACGGAAGATTGTTGTTATTATTCCTGACGGTCTGACTTATACCGGTTACGATCTGTGGAGTGCGGAAATATATCCTTATGCCAACAAAATTCTCAAAAAAGAAATTATCCCCGATTATCACGCTTCAGGAAAGACGGCACTTGTTTATACTTTGAACGATTGTGCCAAAACAAATTTAGTTGATGATCAGGAAGCAAAAATCAGTATGCGCTTTGCGGTCAAGGACCTTTATCGGCGCCAAAGCTTGGAACTGCGTGCTTATTACAGTTTTGAAGGAGTGGAAACGGCGGAATTGACTAATTTGCCGTCTGCTTTATTTAATAATAATGCGGAGAAAGTTGCCGATAAATATGATATTAATGATAACGGCAAAAAAGACGACCTCGTTGCCACTTGCGCCGTTACTTTCAATCCGCAACTGACGCGCGGTTTATGGGCGAGAACTTTAGTCGGGAGGACGGAAGACGGCTTATCGCCCGACAGTATCGCTTTGCAGGCGAATGAACCGACGATTCTGGCTTTATGTTTAAATAATTCTTTGAGGACAGCGCAAAAAGGTTTGGTAATGTATGCAACTTTACCGCATAAGGACGATAAGACCATCATGCCGAATCAGGCAGGAGTTTATTCGCCGCGCGGCAGCAGTACGGACTTGCATTTG
Organism: uncultured Eubacteriales bacterium; assembly: GCA_902373515.1. Classification (GTDB taxonomy): domain Bacteria; phylum Bacillota; class Clostridia; order Saccharofermentanales; family Fastidiosipilaceae; genus Amygdalobacter; species Amygdalobacter indicium. Next base: position 56,676 of record CABKML010000009.1, read on the forward strand.
ACAGGAGCGGTTAAGGCCCCCGCCGGCTATGATGTGTATTATTTGACGGAAAATCCGCCGGAAAAGGCGGAAGAGGCGCTGGCTTTATCTTCCTGGACGCAAAATGTAACTGATTGGAGTCAGGTTAAAGCCTTTAAGTTGGTAGCGCAAGCGCAGACGGAATTAGCTGTCAATTCCGAACTGCTCATCACGGCACCGGTACAAGCCGTGCAAGCTGAGGCTAATGATGTGGCAGTTGCTTCTTTTGCTTACAAGGTAGAGCAACAGCCTAATTTAGTAGAGGCGAATAACGTCAGACTTATCATGCCGAAAGAGTATACTTTGAAGAAAATTTGGCAGGGTGCCGAGTGGTATAACAAAGTTAAAGCCGGATATACGGGAGCGGCAGATTTACCGGCAGTCAAAATTCAAATTAAAGAAGCTAACACGGCGGAGAAAAAGGTGATGCAAACAGTCACCCTTTCAGCGCAAAACAAGTGGGAGCAGAAGGTGCAACTGCCTGCTTATATCGGGGCGGAAGCGGCAAAATACACATTTGCGGAAGAAAAACCGACAGAGCCGGGCTTTGCCGACTCAACGACAACAATTAATGTCAAGCCGACGGAAGTTGAGATTGTCAACACCCTGAATATCAAAGCAAGCATAAGTAAGACCTTTACTAAGGAAAAAGACACGCTGAAAATGGACGAGTATCCCGGTGCGACTTTGATTTTACAAAAAGCTCATACCGGCAAAGATGATTGGCAGGAATACAAACGTTATGTCGTTGCGGCCGGGCAGGAAAAATTCGGAAAGGAAGAAACTTTGCCCATAGCAGATAAGGACGGCGAATTGACTTATAAACTGACAGAAACCGCAGCGAAAGATGGCTGGGAATGTCAAGGCGGTCAGTTGCAATTGGACCAGACAACGCCGTTTAAGGCCAACTTGGCTTTGACAAATACCTGGAAGAAAAAAGCAGCCCCGGTTCAATATGAGATTAAGGGGCATAAGCTCTTAAAGGCGAACAAAGACCAAGCTCAATTGCCGGAAATTACGGGTAAATATCAGTTTAAGCTGGCAGGAGAAGCCGGTGCTCCGTTGCCGGATAATCTGCAGGCGGAAAATCAGGCTGACGGCAGTATCAAGTTTTCCCCGATTACTTTCAAGTATGAAGATTTGGCCGGCGCTCAGAGCAAAACATTCACTTATACCGTGACGGAGAGCGGCACTGTCAAGGATGTGCAGAATGATGCGGAAAATGAAAAATCTTTCGCTTTAACTTTAAGTTTAAAGGCAGACGGGAACTTGCAGGTGGAAGCGACAGCGGATGCTTCTGCCAAGGCAACTGTGCAGCCGGGGTTATTCTGTTTCACCAACGTTTATCAGGTAAAAGAACCCGCACCGACGCCTTCAGCCAAGAAACCTACTGTCAAGCCGACAAACAAGCCGATAAACGGCCTGACACAGGCACCTGGGCCGGAAAAAGAAGATTCCCTGCCTAACAGTGAGATGCATAAACTGATAGTCGCCAAAACCGGTGAAAGTAAAGCTGCAACCAAGCTGCTTGCTCTGTTCCTCTTCGGGACAGCCGGAGCTTTGATAAGTAAGAAAAAGAGGGTGTGAAAATGAGAGAAAACGAATTGCCGCTTCTGGAATATGATGACGATAAAAATGCCGTACTTATGCCGAATTACGATAACTTACAACTGCACTTGCCGCCTAAGGCCATTTTCGCCTTTTTAGGTTCTGAAATTGATCGTTATGCGCAAAGTCGAAATGCGAAAATTGCAGCGAACTTTGTTTCAGCAACTAAAAGCTACCCTATATATTTGTTGCAGCTGCAGGGGACGGAAGTCTGTCTGGTACAAGCGCCCGTCGGTGCCCCGGCAGCGGTGCAGATTTTGGAATGGTTAATTGCTTACGGGGTTAAAGAAGTTATCAGTGCCGGCTCCTGCGGCGTGTTGGTCGATTGGGCGGAAAATTCCTTCCTTATTCCCGTAGAGGCTGTGCGCGATGAAGGAACATCGTATCATTATCTGCCGCCGAGTCGCTCCGTCTCTGTTTCCCGGCAGGCAGTAGATGCCATCAGGCAAACTTTGCAGGCGCATAACCTGCCCTACAATGAAGTTAAAACTTGGACGACGGACGGCTTTTTCCGGGAGACTGCAGCTAAAGTCGAGCGTCGGAAGGCGGAAGGCTGCCGGGTTGTAGAAATGGAATGTGCCGCTTTGGCTGCCTGCGCTCAAATGCGGGGAATTGTTTGGGGAGAAATTTTATATACCGCCGATACTTTGCACGATCCGGCAAATTATGACGGACGCAATTGGGGTGAAGATTCGATTGCTCCCGCTTTGCAATTATGTCTGGAAGCTGTTATGAAAATTTGAATTGGCGGTCGGTTGCGCCCGGTTGTCGCCGGAAATTGCGCTTTCGGCGACAATTGTCAATCGCACTTGCTACTATGCAACTGCTGTTTCAGCTATAATTTCGCCATAATCATCATGATGAATTCGAGTTTGAAACGGAGATGTTTTTATGATTTTGGCAGATAAAATATTGGAACTGCGTAAACAAAACGGTTGGTCGCAGGAGGAATTGGCGGACAAATTGGGCGTCAGTCGCCAATCTGTTTCCAAATGGGAAGGCGCACAAAGTATCCCAGATATGGAGCGGATAATTGCATTGAGCCGTTTGTTCGGTGTTAGTACAGATCTTCTGGTAAAAGATGAAATTGATGTTATGGGGAACAACGTCGACGCAGATGAAAATGCCTGCCAGGAAGAAGCCGGTGTTCGCATGCGGGTAATTAAGCTGGAAGAAGCCACCGCTTATATTACTCACAGAATATCATTTGCCGCCTATGTTGCTTTAGGCGTTCTTCTTTGTGTTCTGGCGGCAATCCCCATGATCGGCAGCGAGCTTTTGCTTTCTCCCACCGTAAATGCGCAAGTCGGTAAAACTTTGGGCTTAGCCTTTAGCGTTGCGATTGTTACCGTAGCTGTAGCTATTTTTATTATTCAGAGTTTCCACGGAAAGCGTTATCAATATTTGGAAAAAGAGGACTTTGAAACGGCTTACGGCGTTGACAGTGTGCTCAAAGAACGCTTGGAACGTTTCCTGCCGTCATATCTGCTGCAGACGGTCAGCGGCGTCGTTTTATGTATGGTTGCCTTTATTTTTCTGATAATTTCGGATGTAGTGCCGCAGTTTTATCAACTTTCATCCGGGCTTTTTGTAGTCATTGCGATTGCTTTGGTGGCAGTAGCTGTTTATTTATTCGTGCAGGCGAATATTATCCGCTCGTCTTATTACTGTTTATTAAAGCCGAAGAAAAAAACTGTCTATCCGGAAAAGATTAGGTTATTGCTCCAAGCTTACTGGCTTATAATTGTCTGTATTTATTTAGCCTACAGTTTCATCACGTCCGATTGGGGAAAAAGCTGGATCGTTTGGCCGTTGGCCGCATTGATTTACGGAGTAATAGAAGCAGTGCTCAAAGCGTGGAGGCTCGGAGAGAAACAGAAGAAAAATAATTGACTTTCAGCTGCCGGTCGACGCTTATAGAGCTGTTCGCAACTTTTGTGACGAATAACAGAAACTGTCCGGGCGGAATATGGTATGCTTGCGCCTATATTACCTTAAAGGAGGCAACCTTAAGTAATCAAAATCATTGTTAATGGTGATTAAACACGTTAAAATGTACTCACAGAGGATATTGCCGTGAACACATCTAATATCACTAATTACAAAAAATGATAATCGTCAGATTGTTATTT